>NZ_CP106736.1:668000-1336000 GCF_030035605.1 Silvimonas soli
ACCGCTAACAAAGATCCCCATTGTCAGAACGCACAGATAAATCATGAACGGGATAGCCAGCAAGAAGTTAAGCACGCCAAGTCGGGCAATCGCGGCCACGGTGCGGACAAGTCCGCTAAAGGTGCGTTTCTCTTGCCACGCCCCATAGAGCTTCTGCACACGCAGATCGCGCCCCAGTCGTTTGGGATCACCCAAGCTGGCGGCGACGTCTTCTTCTCGGCGCCCCAACTGGATTGCGGCCCGAAAGTACTCGGCATAATCCGCCAGAATCTGTTCGATATCGGCTTGGGCCAGACCGGCCAGACTACGTTCCAGTTGCGACATGAATGCTTGTTGGTTCATTTTCTTTTTGCTCCAGTTCACGCTGACTTGATGTGCTAATCCTGTTGGGCGATATCAACCGGATTAATACAGCACCAGTCGATTACCCCACTCTCCTGCCGGACCTTTGCTATTCGCTTTTCCGGCCTACCGTGCAATACACGATACATTGAGTAGATCGTATAACCACGTACCTTTCTTTGCAAGGTACATAGCTAAACACGTATGCCAAATATGACGAACGGTTGGTAAGGTTGCAGATGAAATTAATACGCCAAACTGAACTCAAGCCTGGTCAGGTTGGAGACTTCGCGGGAATTTGCTGGAGGAAACGGCAGGTTACTTGCGCAGGACCGCGCGGTATTGCGAGGGATTGGCACCCACGGCAGCACGGAAGCGGTTGCTGAAATGACTGGCATTGGCAAAGCCGCAGGCGGCGGCGATGTCCACCAAAGGCAAGTTGCTATCCCGCAAAAGTGTGCGTGAGCGCTGCAAACGGCAAGCGGACAACCACGCATGTGGAGGCATGCCAAAACTGTCGCGGAATGCGCGAGCGAAATGAAACTCGGATAACGCGGCCAGGCGCGCCAAGTCACCCAGCGTGATGTTGCCATCAAGATGACCATCTATATAGTCGATCACCTGCCGCCGTGCGCCAGCAGAAAGACCGCCTTTAGGCAGGTAAGCACGCGGACCGCTGTGTTCCAGGATCAAGCGGGCCAATACGCCGTGTGCCAGTTCGTTGGCTGCCAAATGGCTGGCGGTGTCTTGCCAGTTCAGTTGCACGATTTGCGCACAATACGCGGCAAGGACCGGATCATCGGCATAGGTTAGATCACGCAATTGCCGGCTGCGCGGCTCGCGATCCAGCAATGCCACCGTGGCTTGGGCAAAGTGCTCGGGCTTGAAGTACAAATGCACAAAGCGCAGATCACCCTCGATCACCCATTCGGACTCGTGTTCATCCGGCAACAAACACAACTTGCCGGGTGCGCCATAAATTCCGGGCCTGTCTCGCCGCCAGGTTTGATAACCGCCAGCCAGATAGAGCGACAGCGTGTGGTGCCCCGGCCCGCGATAGGTAGTTGCATCGTTATGGTTGTTCCATTGCGCAACCGCCATGCCGTCACCCAGCGAGCCAGAACGCTCCAGCGCAGCGCGCGAGCGGCTCAGTGTGGCAAATACATTGTGGGTTAACGCTGGGGAGTCCATTTCGCCAGTTTACGCAAAGCGTTGCGCACGCGCTCTCGGGCAACAACAAAACCGCAAGATTATGCAAGCAGTCGGACCAACTGGCCGGTTTAATTGGAGGCATTCTTGTTGGTTGAGCTGGACACTTATCTAATGAATATCTTGCTGTATGGGGCCGTCGTTCTGATCTGGGGCACCACCTGGTTCGCGATCAAACTGCAACTGGGCATATCGCCCGTGGCGCTATCCATTGCCTGGCGTTTTGGATTGGCCGCGCTGGTATTGATTGTAATTCTGGCCTGGCGCAAGCAACTCAAACCCCTGCCGCGTAATGCATGGGGGCTGGTCGCGATCCAGGGGTTATGCCTTTTTTGCGTCAACTTCCTGTGCTTTTACAATGCCAGCCGCTACATCCCGACCGGCTTTGAAGCCGTGGTGTTTTCTACCTCGACACTCTGGAATGCCATCAACGCCCGCGTTTTCATGGGCCGAGGCATTGCTTCTAACGTGATTACCGGCGGGATGGTCGGTTTGATGGGACTGGTTGCGTTGTTCTCACCAGAGTTCTCGGCCCACCACGACGGCATGAAAACATTGCTCGGGCTAGGTCTGGCCTTGGCTGGCACGCTGTGTTTTTCTGCTGGCAACTTGTTGTCCGCCCGCTTGCAGTCGCAAGGATTGAAGCCGCTTTATACGAACGCGTGGGGAATGCTGTTTGGCGCATTGGTGCTGTTGTTGGCCAGCATGCTGTCAGGTCAGCAATTTGTTTTTGATACGCGGCCGGTTTATATCGGAGCGTTGCTCTGGCTGGCAATTCCCGGTTCGGTGATTGGCTTTACTGCCTACCTGATGCTGGTTGGGCGCCTGGGTGCGGAACGAGCCGCCTATTGCACGGTGTTGTTTCCGCTAGTGGCACTGAATGTTTCGGCGGTGATGGAAGGCTACCGCTGGACGCCGCTGGCCATTTCTGGGGTATTGCTGGTTATGGCTGGCAACTGGCTGGTGTTTCGCAAACCACGCGCAGCACGAGTATTGGCGCCTGGCTAATTACTTGCATCCTCTTAATCTATACGCGCTATTAACACCACTGATGCAGCTTGTATACGCTTTTTAATGGGAATGTGATCAATATCCGAAATCTGGACTATAGTGTTAGTCCCCCGCCACCCCGATTGTTGCATTGCAATCAGTCGGATGCGCACTGAGGACGACATGACTACCAGAATCGATCTGAAGTTGGCCACCGCAGACCGGCACGAAGCACTAGACCAGGCTTTTGCCGGCTTTGCCATTACCACCCTGCCCGGTTACACGGCATTTTTGCGAGCCCAGGCAGCAGCCCTATTCCCGCTGGAAGCACGGCTGGAAACATCCGGTGTCAGCCGTTTGGTACCGGATTGGTCTAAACGTACCCGCCGCGCCGCATTGGCTAAAGACCTGAGTACGCTGGGTCTAAACACGCCACCGGCCATCGAGATTCCCGCGATTGATCCCGAAGGCCTTGCTGGCGCGGTTTATGTGCTGGAAATCGTGCGCCAAAGCGCCCGTGCCCAAGCCCGGCATGTCCTCGCGGCAGATGATCCGCAATTGCATGCGGCAACGACTTACCTGACTTATAACGAAGAGTTGCCGTTATGGACCTCGTTTGCCGAGCAACTGGACCAGATCGACGCGGATCACTTCCCCGCACAGTTAACCGCAGCGCGGCAGGTCTTTGACGTCTTTCTGGCAGCGGCACAACATTTTCATCCACAGCGTACGGCAGCTGCCGTCTGATTTATTTCAAACACGAAAGTGTTAATCAGACTGCCGGGCAGTTATCAAGATAAAAAGCGGGGACTGACCCCGCTTTTTATCTATTACAATCCAGTACTGGACCAGATTTGCGTCAAATGGCCTTGAGCCGTAATGCGCCATGATTCGGGCCCTGTAAAGACGATTTGTTCGTTTTGCCACAAAAGCGTGGAAATTCACCACATACCGCGTGCCATAAGCCCGTGAACATTGAGTCCATGCGGCCAGCGCGGTATGCTGCCGCCAATCAAGAACCTGAAATTGCCAAACATGTCTTCCAATTCCCTCAGCGATGCCCTGCAAAAAGCCATTGGCACCCAGAGCAAACGCAAACAGCTCGAAATGATCAATGAAGAGATGTACCGCCGGTTTGCGGTACTGCGGGAAAACCGCCCATTGGCCATCGGGACTCTGGATGTATTGGTAGCTGCCTTGCCGCATTTTGATGCGGTGGTAGTTAAACGCGCGCTGAGCCAGCATTGCGCCCGCCTGACCTATCAAAAGCAACTGGCCCGTGGCGGCAAGCGCTTCAATCTCAAAGGCAAGCCCGACGGCGAGATTACGGATTCGGAAAAACAAAACGCTGCCAGCATTATCCAGGCGGCCAAACCTCAACAAGCGGCAAAAGCTGCCGCCGCAAAAGCTGCCGCTGCAGCGGCCACTCCCGTAGCGGATGCCACCGGCGAAACACCGCAAGAATAAACAACGGCCTTATTGCGTCACGCCGTGATGCGAGAACCCATGCAAAAAGCCCGATTAAAAGCCGGGCTTTTTTGTTGCCGGGAAGTACAAACGCGCAGTTGGTAGCGACCCGAAGTACCACCGTTTATGTCCTTGGCCTGACCACCTGAGGCAGAAAAACAGCAGAAATCTGTCCGCGCGCCTCAAAAATGTGGCGTGAAAACCGCACAAAACAGGCCGTATTTGGCGGTTTTCGGGTTTTTTTCAAAAAAAAGTGGCCCGAAACGCGCCTTTCACTCAGTAAAGAATTGTGCAAGCCCCCTGCCTTGCGTATTATATGTTCACTGAGCGTCTGCTCATCTTAAGACATAGGAAACATAGGTAATGGCAACCGGTACGGTTAAGTGGTTCAACGATGCTAAGGGCTTCGGCTTCATTTCCCCTGATGATGGTGGCGAAGATTTGTTCGCTCACTTCTCGGCGATCAACTCCAGCGGCTTCAAGTCGCTGCAAGAAGGTCAGAAGGTCAGCTTCGATGTGACCACCGGCCAAAAAGGCAAGCAAGCTTCGAACATTCAAGTGCTGTGATTTTCATACAGCGCTGAAGTAAAAAAACCCGACACACGTCGGGTTTTTTGTTTTCTGGACTACCCCACTGCTGCGCCATTCGCGCAACACGCCTTCCCTCTTCGTTATACGTCCTTCCTGCATCCTGGCTAGAGTTAGTCTGCACACTGCCAACCGCATGTTGGCGGCTACTCAGAATTTTCCCCCTCAAGGTGACCCATGCTGCTCAGCCATGCCAGCAAATCTCCCCGTATCGACGCCAGCGCCTATGTCGCTCCTAACGCCGTTGTCTGTGGTGATGTGGTGATTGGACCCAATTGCCGCATTTTGTTTGGCGCACAGATCATTGCCGAAGGCGGCAACATCGTGATTGGCAGCGAATGTATCGTCATGGAAAACGCTGTCCTGCGCAGTACTGCCTTGCACTCGCTGGCTATCGGCAACAATTGTTTGATTGGCCCGGGTACGCACGTTGCGGGTTGTACGATTGAGGATGAAGTCTTTGTAGCAACTGGCGCCGCCGTTTTTCACGCGGCAGATCTGGGCAAAGGCTGCGAAGTGCGCATCCACGCCGTGGTACACATCAAGACCCACGTCCCGCCTGGCGCAGTGGTGCCGATCGGCTGGGTAGCCGTTGGCCAACCAGCGCAGATTCTGCCTGCTAGCGAGCATGAAAAAATCTGGCAATTGCAGCAGCCGCTCAATTTCCCGCTAACGGTATATGGGCTTGAGCGCAGTGAAGCGGACATGATCAAGATAACTCGCCACATGGTGCAAGCGTTAAGTTCGCACATTCCGGACCAACCCCTCGATTGACGGGCTGACCACTGACCCTACCCAACCCCTTCATCCGCTCATTTTTACTGGCGTAACGGCTAACGTGAACTTAGCCGTCCAGCAGCAATGCCAAATGGATAATATAGTTAGCTTGCTAACGAATAGTATCTATGGTAACTTTTACGGATGGATGATCTAGACACACTGCGACTCGCCCTGACGAGTTCACTCTTGCAGGTTGGCCGCCACTGGCGCCAGGTTTCGCACGACGTGGTTACCGTTTACGGTATCTCCGCCGCCTGCGCGACGCCCCTGCTGTTTATTGGCCGCTTGGGCGAGGGAGTGCGGCAGGTTGTGCTCGCAGACTATGTCGGCATCGAAAGCCCGTCGCTGGTGCGCTTGCTGGACCAGATGTCCAAAGCTGGCCTGATTCGGCGCGAAGTCGATCCGGTGGATCGCCGCGCCAATACCCTGTGGTTCACCGAACAAGGCCGTGCCTTGAGCGACAAGATCGAAGAAGCGCTGATTACATTGCGGGCCGAAGTGCTCAGCGACATCAGTCGCGAAGATCTCCTGGCCACGCTGCGGGTTTTCAACGCGATTGAAACTGCCGCGGCCCAATCCGAAACCTCGTCTTCGCGATAGCCGATCACCATGAACCACTGGCCCTCCCCACGAGACTGGCTGTTCTCGTTCAAGGTTTTTTTCGCCTCAATGCTGGCGTTGTATGTAGCGCTGGCCTTGGGTTTGCCTCGTCCATACTGGGCGATGGCAGCGGTTTACGTTGTCTCTCATCCGCTCACTGGCGCTACCCGCTCCAAGGCTTTGTACCGTGCATTGGGCACATTGCTGGGGGCGAGCGCCGCAGTGGTGATCGTGCCGGTGCTGGTCAATGCGCCGGTGTTGCTGTCTGCCGCTATTGGTTTGTGGACTGGCGCGCTGCTGTATTTTTCGTTGCTGGATCGCACCCCGCGCAGTTACGTCTTCATGTTGGCAGCCTATACGCTGCCGATGATTGCCCTGCCCTCGGTCAACAATCCGCAAGCCGTTTTTGATATCGCCAGCGCCCGTACCCAGGAAATACTGGTGGGGATAGTCTGCGCCAGTCTGGTCGCCGCGCTGGTTTTCCCCGGCAAAGTAGCACCCGTAATCAGTGCGCGTACTGGTGCGTGGTTGCGTGATGCCGCCAGTTGGGCCGCCGATGCCCTTTCTCCGATGAAGGATGGGGCAGCCCACCCGGCCAGCCGGCATCGTCTGGCGGCTGACATTCTCGCGCTGGATCAACTGATCAGCCAGTTGGCTTATGACCCGGAAACCACCGAAACCGTCGGCTATGCCAAAGAACTGCGTGGGCGCATGAGCATGCTGCTGCCAGTGCTGTCGTCGCTCACCGAAATCACACAAACATTGCGTCGCCAGGAAGGTGGGTTGTCTGATGACCTGCAAGGCTTGATGCGCGATGTCGCCGCGTGGATGCAAACGGCCTTACCGGCATTCAATGAAGCGGACGACCTGCGGGCGCGCTTGAATGCCACCGAACAGGTTTTGCATACAGATCTGGATTGGCACGACACCCTGAGCATCAATGCCCACTCGCGCCTGCGTTCGCTGGTCGATCTATGGCAAGACTGTCTGCACTTGCAGCAATTGCTGGCCAATGATCCCAAAGCTCAGGCTTGGGCGCCGGTCTACCAACGCCGTGAAGTGGCTGGTGGTGGCCGCCATTATGATCACGGCATGATGCTGTTTTCCACCGTTTCTGCCGCGCTGGCTGTCTTTACCGGTTGCATGATCTGGATCGGTATGGGCTGGGAAGACGGTGCGGGCGCAGTGGTCTTGGGTGCCGTGGCCTCTTGTTTCTTTGCCGCAATGGATGAACCCGCGCCAATGATCCGGATGTTCTTTACCTGGACTCTGGTCAGTATCGCGTTGTCCGGCGTGCTGATGTTCCTGATCATCCCTGCCGCACATGAATTTGAAACACTGGTCGCCATGCTGGCGATTCCGTTTCTGATTATCGGCACGCTTATTCCGCTGCCGCGCTTTAACATGATTGCCATGTTGATGTCCGTGAACACAGCAACGTTCCTCGGCATTCAAGGGGCATACGACGCCAACTTCACTTCGTTTTTTAACGGCAACATCGCCGGCGCTGCCGGTGCGGTATTTGCGCTGACATGGACTCTTGTCACCCGTCCTTTTGGTACCAAGCTGGCGACACATCGCCTGGTGCATTCCAGTTGGCAAGACTTGGCCAATACCGCCGCCGGACATGATGCCAAAGACTACGCGCGACTCAGCGCCCGCATGCTGGATCGCTTGGGGCAGTTGGTACCACGTCTGGCCGCCAACGCAGATGATCGCCAGACCGATGGTTTCAAAGAATTGCGCGTAGGTTATAGCGCGTTGGAACTGCAACGCGATGAGCTGGAATTATCTGGTGATATACACGGCGCCATCGAACAAGTGCTGGATGGCATCGCGCAGCATTACCAGGACTGTGTCGACAAACCAAATGCGCCGCACGCGCCTGAAGCGTTGAAAAGCAGTATCGACATGGCCATCGGCTACACCCTGACCCAGGCAGACCAGATTTCGCGTGAAGCACTTAACGCGCTGGTGGAATTGCGCGTAAGCCTGTTTCCTGGTGCTGCCGGCTTCAAGAGTTGCGGTAGCGAGGCGACTTGAACTGTTGCTGATAAAGATTGCTTGAACTTCCGTGGCCATATGGCCACAGCAAGAAAAACCCGAAGAGAAAGAAACCCCGATGAGCGGCGAGATTGATGTTTACGGCGTATTCATACCCAGTTTGCTGGGCTGGATGCTGATTGCGTTTGTAGTGACCGGTTGCCTGCGCTTTGTGCTGGGCCGCCTGGGCTTTTACAAGCTGGTATGGCATCGCTCGTTGTTCAATCTGGCCCTTTATGTGATCGCCCTCGGCGGCACTGTATCCCTGATCCACTGGTTGCAATCATGAAAAAAATCGTTCGCCTGGCCGGGCCGGTCATCCTGACCCTGATCTTTGTAATCGCCGCCGTTCTGGTTGGCCGACATTTGTGGGACTACTACACCATCGCCCCGTGGACCCGTGATGGCCACGTGCGCGCAGATGTGGTGCAAATTGCGCCCGATGTCACCGGTCCGATTACCGACGTCAAAGTGCTGGATAACCAGATGGTCAAACGCGGCCAGGTCTTGTTCGTAATCGACCATGCCCGCTTTGAACTCGCACTACAGCAAGCCGCTGCCGTTGTTGCGGCGCAAAAAGCTACGCTGGCGCAAGCCCGTCGGGAGGCCGCACGTAACCGTGGACTAGCCGATCTGGTGGCCAAAGAAGTAACCGAAGAAAGCGAATCGAAAGTGCAGCAAGGTGAAGCCGCTCTCGCCCAGGCGCTAACCGCGGTGGACGTGGCCAAGCTGAATCTGCAGCGCGCCACCGTAGTCAGCCCGGTTGATGGTTATCTGAATGACCGTCTGCCGCGCGTTGGCGATTACGTAGCCACTGGCAAACCGGTGTTGTCGATTGTTGATGCGCAATCCTTCCATGTAGAGGGCTATTTCGAAGAAACCAAGCTGCACGGCGTACAGATCAACCAGCCGGTCGAGATCCGCATCATGGGCGAATCCCAACCGCTGCACGGCCACGTTCAAAGTATCGCCGCCGGGATCGAAGACCGCGACCGCACCAGTGGCGCTTCACTGCTACCCAATGTGAACCCGACCTTCAACTGGGTACGCCTGGCGCAACGGATTCCGGTGCGGATTGCATTGGATGACGTCCCGGCTGATGTCCGCCTGATTGCCGGCCGTACAGCCACGGTGTCGGTACTGGAGCAGGCCAAAGAACAGGCCAAACCCGCTGCCGCCAAGGCAGGAGCAAAATCGTGAAACTGTTGAAAACCACGCTGGCACTGGCTCTGCTGCAGGGCTTGCTGGCATGTACCACCGTTGGCCCCGACTATCGGGTGCCCGACGCAGCGACCATCAAAAACCCGACGGCCAGTGCCGCGTTTGTCAGCGCCAACAACCCGGCTGTATCGATCGCACCGGTGCCGGATGACTGGTGGATGCTGTATGACG
This sequence comes from Silvimonas soli, assembly GCF_030035605.1. Taxonomy (NCBI): domain Bacteria; kingdom Pseudomonadati; phylum Pseudomonadota; class Betaproteobacteria; order Neisseriales; family Chitinibacteraceae; genus Silvimonas; species Silvimonas soli. The sequence continues at coordinate 677,412 of NZ_CP106736.1, forward strand.
ATCCGGTTCTGAATGATCTGGTCAGGCAAGCGCTCACCGCGAATGCCAGTCTGCGTGTGGCGTCCGCCAATTTGCGCCGGGCCGTGGCGCTGGCCGGTGAAGTGGATGCCGAGAAAGGCTTTCATGGCTCGGCCGATATCGCAGTCAAACGGGCGCAAGAATCGGGTGAAGCCTATCTGCTGACCGAGAAGCTACCCGTCTTCAATGAAGGTGATGTCGGTTTTGCCATTTCTTACGACCTGGACCTGTTCGGCAAGCTCGCGCGTGGCGAAGAAGCCGCCCATGCCAATACCGAGGCCAGCCTGGCCGCGCTGGATCTGGCCCGCGTCAACGTCGTGGCGCAGACCGTTCGTGCCTATGTGCAAGGTTGTTCCGCATCGCACGAACTGGCCGTGGCACAGCATGAGTTGGACCTGCAAAATCGCAGCGTGGATGTAACCCAACGTCTGGCGAACGCCGGGCGTGGGCGTTCCACTGACGTGCTGCGGGCGCAAGCTCAGGCCGATCTGTTGCGCGCCAATTTGCCACGGTTTCAGGCTGAACATGATGCCGCACTGTTTCAACTGGCAGTGATGGTAGGCAAAACGCCAACAGAAATCGTTGCCGCCCATATCCAGTGCAATATCGAACCGGAATTGCATCAGGCGATTCCAGTCGGAGATGGTGCCGCATTATTGAAGCGCCGCCCGGACATTCGTGAAGCCGAACGCCAACTGGCCAGTGCCACCGCCCGCATTGGCGTAGCCACCGCCGAGCTGTATCCGGATATCGTGATTGGGGCATCGGCTGGCTTCACCGGTATCCTGGAAGATATTGGCCACCCTGCCACCGAACGTTGGGGCATCGGCCCGCTGATTTCATGGCGCATTCCGGACAACGGCTCACGTGCCCGCATCCATGCGGCCGAAGCCGGAGCCGACGGCGCCCTCGCCCACTTTGACGGCGTTGTGCTGAACGCGCTCAAGGAAACCGAAACCGCACTGACGCTATATACGCATGATCTGGACCGCAACGCCGCACTGCGAGCCGCGCGCGACAAGGCACAGCAAGTCGCCAAAGAAAACCGGCAACTGTATCAATCCGGCCGGGCGCCGTTTTTGTCCAGTCTGGATTCAGATCGCACATTGGCCAACGCCGATGCGGCATTAGCCGCGTCAGATAGTCAGATAGCCATGGATCAGATTAATCTGTTTATGGCTTTGGGCGGCGGTTGGGAAACCGCGGCCAAGCAGCAAACTGCCAACACTGCATCCGGTGTAGCTGCCAAGTCGGCCGCCGCTACGCATTAAACCCGCTAGCAAACCATGCCCGAACCGCAATATGTTTGTTTGCGCTTCGGGCATTTTTCTTTGGCCACCAGCCAAAACCCTTTACGCATGCAAGTAAACTCGCCAGCAAACCGGATTAGCGGGCACAATCGCGCAAAAACGCACCTGATTCAGGCATTTAAGGCACACGCCACAATAGATTTTTTTACGGGAAAATAAGGAAAGAAAGAGGGAGAAAAAGGCTTGCCCGGATTAGCTGCAGAACGCGCTATAAACCAGCCAAGTAATTGATTTTATTGGTGCGCCCGACAGGAATCGAACCTGTGACCCTTGGTTTCGGAAACCAATACTCTATCCAACTGAGCTACGGGCGCATGTCTTTCGAGGAAACGGATAATACCGTGTTTGCCGCGGAGCGTCTACGCAGCTTTCCCGCCACCCGCCTTGCCGGTATAATTCGGCCCAATTTCACGATTTACCTCGCTACACGATATTAAAAGGGATGGCAGCATGAGTGGTTCAAACGCTTCCGGAGTTAAAAGCTTTGTTGGCCTCATCGTAGCGGCGCTCGTAGGTGTGCCGCTTTTCATCTTCATGGTGGTCAAGCTGTTCACCTCCGGTAGCGGAGTGAATCTGGGCCTCATGACCATGACCGATCAAGCTATCGAATCGCGCCTGCAACCGGTCGGTATCAGCAAGGTGGTCGATAGCGCCCCGATCGGTTCGCGCAGCGGCAAGATGGTCTTTGAAAACGTCTGTATTTCCTGTCATGGCACGGGCCTGATGGGCTCGCCGAAATTTGGCGATTCCGCCGCATGGGCGCCGCGTATCTCCAAGGGCTTTGAAACCCTGTGGACTCACGCCATTCACGGCTTTAACGCCATGCCAGCGCGTGGCGGTTCGACCGATTTGACCGATGACGAAGTCAAACGTGCCGTGGCCTACATGGCCGACGATGCGGGCGCCAAGTTTGTGGCGCCGGAACCAGCCGGTGGTGCCGGTGGCGCAATTGATCCGGAAGTCAAAGGCAAAGAGATTTTCGAAAGCACATGTTCGGCATGTCATGGCACTGGCCTGCTGGGGTCGCCCAAGTTTGGCGACAAAGCAGCCTGGACTGCCAAGCTGGGTGGCAACGCCGATGCAGCAATCGAAAAAGTCTTGAAGAGCGGCAATGGCCAGATGCCAGTTAAAGGCGGCTATACCGGCTCGGATGATGAATTCCGTGCTGCTGCGCATTACATGATCAATCACGCCAAGTGATCATCATTGCCAGATTGAACTGATTCAAATCAGTTTCAGTCATAAAACAAACGGGCGGCTTTAACCGCCCGTTTGTTTTTGTATTTTCAGTACCCTGCTATGTATTAATGATTTGATTCAAAGGATTATCTGTATGTCTTCAGCTTTGCATATCCGCCCCGCTACACCTGCCGATGTTCCTGAAATCATGGCCATGGTTGCCGAGTTGGCTGAATTCGAGAAACTGACTCACGTGCTGGATATGAGCGCCGAACGCCTGACTAATGATCTGTTTGGTGATCGCCCGCTGATTGAATGTCTGATTGCCGAACTGGAAGGTTCAGTGGTGTCGTTTGCCCTCTTCTTTCAGAGCTATTCCACTTTTCTCACCCGTCGCAGCCTGTATCTGGAAGACGTTTACGTGCGCCCGCACGCGCGTGGTCTGGGCGTGGGTAAAAGCATGTTGCTGCAACTGGCGCGCGTTGCCCGCGAGCGCGGTTACGGTCGTTTTGAATGGAGCGTGCTGGACTGGAACGCCAACGCCATCGCTTTTTATGAAGGCCTGGGCGCGACCGTTATGCCGGACTGGCGCATCTGCCGTGTTACCGGTGAGGCACTGGAAAAAATGGCCGCAAGGTCAGCTTGAGTCGCTTTCATATCTGGCTCACGCGCAATAAAAAACGGCCACCTGTGTGGCCGTCTTTCGTGGGTGGTTGAGCGCTCACACACCGTATTTGTGAAACCAGCCCAGCATGCGTTGCCAGGCATCCTTGGCTGCTGCCTCGTTGTAGCTAGGCCGGTAGTCGGCATTAAAGCCGTGCCCCGCTTCAGGATAAACATGCAGCTCGAAGGTTTTATTGGCAGCATCCATGGCCGCACGCATTTTGGCCAGGTTTTCCTGGGTAATGCCTTGATCCTTGCCGCCAAAAAATCCAATCACCGGCACGTTGATCTTATCGACCAGATCAAGCGCATTTTTCGGACTATTGGCCGAAGTTGGCTGCAGAACCTGGCCGTACCAAATCGCCACTGCCTTCAAGCGCGGATTGTGCGCCGCATACAGCCACGCAATGCGTCCGCCCCAACAAAAGCCGGTCAGCGCCACGCGGGCAGCATCGCCACCGTTGGCTATGGCAAATGCCACGGTCACGTCCAGATCGGCAATGACTTGCTCGTCCGGCACTTTGGAAACCAGGTTCTTCAAGAGATCGGCAATTTCGGGATACTTGCGTGGATCACCCTGCCGGAAGTAAAGCTCCGGCGCGATTGCCAGATAACCCAGTTTGGCCAAGCGACGGCAAACGTCCTGAATGTGCTCGTGCACACCAAACACTTCCTGCACCACGATCACTACCGGCAAAGGGCCTTTGGCCGCCGCTGGCTGCGCGCGATAAGCTGGCATATCGCCACCGGCTACGGCAATGGTCACCGTCCCGGTTTGCAACCCGGTTGAATCGGTAATGATGGTCGAAGCTGCCACCGGCCGCACCGCCAGCGCAAAACCAGTCACTATCGAGACGGTGAGAAAATCACGACGAGAATGACCGGCTGGCGCCGTTGCTGCTTTGGATTTACTGTCTTCAAATGGCATGGCTATTGCCTCCAGGAATGTACAGAAACACGCAAACAAACTTCAACAGTACCAACCGGCGCTCACCCTCAGCGTTTCGGCACCGCTTTCAAGGCATCGACCAGCAGATTCCAGAAATAACCCACAGTTTCGATTTCAACGCGTTCATCCGGTGAATGCGCACCGCGCACGGTCGGGCCAAACGACACCATTTGCAGTGCCGGATACTTGCCCGCAATCAGTCCACACTCCAGCCCGGCATGAATGACCTTGATGACGGCCTCTTTACCATAGCGCTCGCGATAGACATCCTGCAGCAATTTCAATGCAGAAGACGACGGATCCGGCGCCCAGCCTGGGTATGCGCCATGTCGCTCACTTTGCGCGCCAGCCATGCGGGCAATCGCTTCAATGCGGCTGGCCACGTCGTCCAGGCCTTCATCGGTCAGCGAACGCACCAGCAGCGCCGCGCTAAAACCAGCCTCGCCCACCCGCACTACGCCCAGATTGTTGGATGACTCCACCACGCCCGGCACCGCCTGACTCCAGCGCGACACGCCGTGTGGCAAGGCTTGCAGCAAGTCGATAACCTGGCGGCTGGCCTGCCCGGACAGACCGTGTTCGGCCAGCGCGGGCTCCACGCTCAGTTTCACGCCTTCATCCACCCGCGCCAGTTCACGGCTCAGGCGTTGTTGCCAGCGACGCACCACGGCTTGAATCTGGTCACTCTCGGCTTCCGGCACAGCCAGCACGGCAAATGCTTCACGCGGCAGCGCGTTGCGTAACGTACCACCTTCAAATGACACCAGACGCGAGGCGCACCGAGCCAGCAAGTCATTGATAACACGTGCCAGAATACGGTTGGCGTTGCCACGTTCCAGATGGATATCCACGCCGGAATGGCCGCCGCGCAAACCTTTGATCGCCAGCTTGATCACTTGCATGCCAGCTGGAATCGGCTCTTGTGCCAACGGGCGACTAACGGTCACGTCCACACCACCGGCACAGCCCACGTACAACTCGCCCCAGTCTTCGGTATCCAGATTCAACAGCATCTGGCCGGTCAGCCAGCCGGGCTTGAGGCCCTGCACGCCGCTCATGCCGGCCTCTTCATCCACCGTCAGCAGGACTTCAATCGGACCATGTTCGATGTCTTTGCTTTCCAGCACGGCCAGACCAGCGGCCACGCCGATGCCGTTGTCCGCGCCCAGCGTAGTGCCATCGGCTTTAACCCAGCCATCTTCTACACGCGGACGAATCGGATCATTAAAAAAGTCGTGAGCGGTATCTGCATTTTTTTGCGTGACCATATCCAGGTGGCCCTGCAACACAACCGTCTGGCGATCTTCAAAGCCAGGCGTCGCCGGTTTGCGGATCAGCAAATTGCCGGTTCCATCCACCTCATGCGCCAGCCCCTGCGCCGCGGCCCAGGCACGCAAATGATCGCGCAAAGCGGCTTCATGTTTGGAAGGACGGGGAAAACTGCATAAGGTCTGGAAATGACGCCACAACAGCGCCGGTTGCAATTGCGACAACGGCATATTCAAAATTCCTGATTCAACTGATTCAATAGCTGGATAAAACCGAAGGCTGCGATGTTACCCGTGGTGGGGCTGTGCTGACAGTAAAAAAGCTCACCCCAAACCGCCTGGCGGCCCGCAAGTGAGCTGACGCGTAAATTCGCAAACGGTTCCAGCCAATCAGGGAGACAAACGCCGACCCCGCAATGGATTGACCACCGGTGGTCCATATAACCCCCGCAGGTTTCGGGGGGAACAAAACGCCGAGTCATAGCCAGGATTGTCTACATTGCAGTTAACGCCGGCCGGCAGATTGGGGTCCGGTGTGGGCTGGGGCAAATTGTCTGCTGGAACATCTTGCCTTGCCTGAGCCACCGGCTCTGGCGGGGCTGGGGTCGGAATTGGCGTCGGGGTAGGCTTGATGCCTTCAATGGTCGTCACCGAGCCCGCTGCATATGGCAATTGCTTTTGCCCTTTGCACGGCATTTCGCCGTAACTGACCCGGCCCTGATCATCCACACATTTGTATACCTGGGCCTGGCCAGAGGCCGCCGCACCCAGCAAAACACAGGCGAGTGCGTAGCTGGCCAGATTCGGCATACCATTCCGGTTCTGAGGGCCAGCCCTCATCGTGCGTGCACCTTTGTCCATTGCCGCGGTCCATCCTGTTGTCTGCTTTGAATCTTCGTTAACAACACACGGGGTTGTCATGAACACTGTATTCGTTACTGGTGGAGGCCGTGGCATAGGTCTTGAATTCATCACCCAGTTCTTGCAAGACGACTGGCGCGTCATTGCCACTGCCAGAACCATAACACCCGCGCTGGCCAAACTGCAGACCCGCTACCCAGACCAGTTGCGCGTGTTACTGCTTGATATCACTGATTGGCCCAAAGTCGCGGCGCTGGGGCAAACGATTGCCGACGAGCGGATTGATTTGCTGATCAATAACGCTGGTTTTTATGGCGGCGAGCGCCAACAACTCGGGCGCACCGATGTCGCTATCTGGCTGCAGACGCTGGCCGCCGATACCATCGCCCCGATCAAAGTGGTGGAAGCCTTGCTATCGCACCTAAAACCCGGCGCAAAAATTGCCACGCTCAGCAGCAAGATGGGCAGCATTGAAGACAACCACTCCGGCGGCGCGTATCACTATCGCAGCGCCAAAGCCGGGCTCAACGCTGCGCTGAAAAGCCTGGCACTGGATCTGGCTCCGCGGCATACGGTTATCCTGCTGCATCCTGGCTGGGTACAAACCGATATGGGCGGCCCGGGCGCCTCGGTGACCGCAGCCGAATCCGTGGCCGGTATGCGGCGGGTTATTCACCAGACACAGCCCAGCGAAAGCGGCAACTTTTTCAATTACGACGGCACGCCGATTCCCTGGTAGGGACGCCTGGCGGGGCCGACGCGAATAAAAAAAGCCGGATGCAAGAGCGTCCGGCTTTTGTTTACAGGTGATGATGACTGAATGCTGCCTCAGTCCCGCTCAGGAGGGTGTACTTTAGCTTCGTTCACTATGACTGCCTCGAAGGCCTCACTGGATCCCCGACTGCGCGGGGATGACGAACCAGGAAGGCATGCAGCGCCTCACTCCTCGTCGCCCTCAGTATTTGCGGGTCAATATCCACTGTGCCAGTTGCTTGGCTTCCGCATCACTCACCGCATTGGGCGGCATTGGCACGGCGCCCCAAGTACCCTGGCTGCCGTTTTTGATCTTGCCTGCCAGCATGTCTGCCGCGCCCTTCTGGGTTTTGAACTTGGCCGCCACGTCCTTCCAGGCAGGGCCGACCAGCTTGCTATCCAGCGCATGACAGGCAAAGCAGTTTTTGCTCTTGGCCAGGTCTTGTGGGTCCACGGCAAGCGCAGGCGTGGCCAGCGCGAACAAAACAAGGGAAACAAGCGCACTGCGGATCAGCATGGTGATTCCTTTTACCCGGCACGGCACGGGCGGTTTCAGGGTTAAACTAAAGGGCTTGATACTGGATAAACGCCACTGCAGCCTCTTGCGCCGCAGTTTAGAGGCTACGGGTTAAAGATCAACCCGAGCTCAATATCAAAAAAATTGTGATGTACTGACAAATTACGCAGGTGCAGGCTAAAACAGCAGTTATAGCTGCACTTTGACCCCGATCAGTATGCGATTGTACTGATTGAATGGATGTCGCTACCAAACCTGCGACCGGAACCAGCCCCGGGTAAACCATGGATTACTTTCCCCTGTTTTTGGACCTTCACCAGCAACGCAGCCTGATTGTGGGCGGCGGTGAAGTCGCGTTACGCAAAGCCCGCATGCTGCTGGCCGCTGGCACGCAGTTACACGTCATTGCGCCCGATCTGGTCGCGGAACTGGCGCAATTTGCGGCTGAAGACAAAATCATGCACACGGCACGTACTTTCCTGGCCGACGATGTGATCGGCCACCGCGTTGTGATCGCCGCCACCAATGATCGCGCGGTCAATCGCCTGGTGTTCGATGCCTGTGAGCAACGTGGCATTCTGGTCAACGTGGTGGATGACCCGGCGCTGTGCCGATTTATTGTGCCGTCCATGGTTGATCGCTCGCCTTTGCAGATTGCCATCTCCACCGGCGGCCAGGCCCCGGTGCTGGCCCGCTTGATCCGTGCGCGCATCGAAGCATGGTTGCCCCACGGCTACGGCACGCTGGCCAGGCTGGCGGGTAATTTGCGTGATGCCGTAAAACAGAAATTTGGTGATGACGAACGTGCGCGCCGGCGCTTTTGGGAAGTCGCACTGGACGGACCCGCAGCAGAACGCGCGCTGGCCGGTGATGAGGTTGGTGCCACGCAAAGCCTGCAAACCACGCTGGCAGCAGCCGACAGCGCCAGCCTGCAACAAGGCGCGGTGTACCTGGTCGGCGCCGGTCCGGGCAATCCGGATTTGCTCACTTTCCGGGCTTTACGGTTGATGCAGAAAGCCGATGTGGTGCTTTACGACAATCTGGTCTCTCCGGCGATTCTGGAACTAGTCCGGCGCGATGCCGAACGCATTTACGTGGGCAAGAAAGCCGACAACCACGCGCTGCCGCAAGAAGAAATCAATCGCCTGCTGGTCAAGCTGGCGCAGCAAGGCAAAACCGTGCTGCGGCTGAAAGGGGGCGATCCGTTCATCTTTGGTCGTGGCGGTGAAGAGATCGAAGAACTGGCCGAAAACGGCGTGAGCTTTGAAGTGGTGCCAGGGATTACCTCGGCCGCCGGCGCATCGTGCTACGCCGGGATTCCGCTGACCCACCGTGATTACGCGCAGTCGGTGACGTTTGTCACCGGCCACCGCCGCGCTGGCGAAATTGAACTGGACTGGCCACGCTTGACCAACCCCAACGAGACCATCGTGATTTACATGGGCGTCAAACAGGCACCCCGCATTTGCGAGCAACTGATTGCCCACGGCCGCACCGCGGATACGCCCGTTGCCATCGTGCAGCAGGCCACCACGCCGCAGCAGAAAACAGTGATTGGCACCTTGAGTACCCTGCCCCATTTGATTGAAGCCGCAGGCATCAAGCCGCCTGCCCTCATCATCGTGGGGAACGTGGTTACGCTGGCGGATAAGCTGGCCTGGCGCAAGAGCCAAGCTTGAAGAATACAAGAGCAGCTTGAAGTGGGATAAGCAACACCGCACCGCCCTTTCGATCTTAAAATTTAACTTATTTCAGTGACTTGCAATGGACTTTGTCTTTCTTTCTCAAAATGTTGATCAGACAAGACCGCTGCTTTATCTCTGGGAAATTATTGATCTGGATACAGGAAAATTGCTGCACAGCTATGTAGGAAAAGCGAAGGGCGGCAGCAGCCGACCGCTAAAGCACTATCGTAGGAATGTCGCAAATCTATTGGCGAACAAGCCATATCGTAAAGGCAGTCCAGATGGATTTCGTGCATCGCATAGGGCTCTGGCCCAAGCAGTGACGACCGGGCATCGTATCGTGCTAACGTTGCTGTACAACGTTGATATTGAAAAAATCAATGAAGCAGAGAGCCGGGAAATATTGAAGCGGCAGCCAGATTTGAATGCGATGCCGTGACTATATTTGATAGCCTGCATAACGTGCCCACAACCCCTTTCCTATCAACAACTTTTCAATACTGCCCCGCCTTTCAGCGGAAAAAAATTCCGCATCACGCCGCGCTTGAAATGAGGTTATTGGTGCCCATCTTTTGTGCAATAACGCACATTTACAGAGGGCCACCATGCGCTTTGACAAACTCACAACCAAATTTCAGCAAGCCTTCGCTGACGCCCAAAGCATGGCGCTCGGCAACGACAACAGCTATATCGAGCCACAGCATTTGCTGCTGGCCTTGCTCAACGACAATGAATCTGGCGTCGGCGCCCTGCTCGCCCGCGCTGGTGCCAATGTGCAGCCGCTCAAGCAAGCGCTGCAAGAGTCGATTGATCGTCTGCCCAAGGTGGAAGGCAACGGCGGCGAAATCACCGTCTCGCGAGATCTGTCCAACCTGCTGAACCTGACCGACAAAACCGCCAGCAAACGCGGCGATCAGTTTATCTCCAGTGATTCGTTCATCCTGGCGCTGGCTGATGACAAGAGCGATGCAGCCAAACTGCTCAAGCAACAAGGTGGCAACAAGAAAGCCATTGAAGCGGCGATTGATGCCGTGCGCGGCGGCGGTTCGGTGGATAGTGCCGACGCTGAACAGAACCGCGAAGCGCTCAATAAATACTGTCTGGATCTGACCGAGCGCGCCCGCCAAGGCAAGCTGGACCCAGTCATTGGCCGCGATGACGAAATCCGTCGCGCCATTCAGGTTCTGCAACGCCGCACCAAGAACAACCCGGTGTTGATCGGTGAGCCCGGCGTAGGCAAGACCGCCATTGTGGAAGGCCTGGCGCAACGGATCATCGAAGGCGAAGTTCCCGATTCGCTCAAGCACAAGCGCTTGCTGGTGCTGGACCTCGCGTCCCTGCTGGCTGGCGCAAAGTATCGCGGCGAGTTTGAAGAGCGCCTGAAAGCCGTGCTGAACGAACTGGCGAAAGATGAAGGCTCGACGATTATCTTTATCGATGAGCTGCACACGCTGGTTGGCGCTGGTAAAGCAGAAGGTGCAATGGACGCGGGCAATATGCTCAAGCCCGCGCTGGCTCGCGGCGAGCTGCATTGCATTGGCGCGACCACGCTGGATGAATACCGTAAATACATAGAGAAAGACGCCGCGCTGGAACGGCGCTTCCAGAAAGTGCTGGTCGATGAACCGAGCGTGGAAGACACCATCGCCATCCTGCGCGGACTGCAGGAGAAATATGAGATTCACCACGGGGTGGAGATCACCGACCCGGCGATTGTGGCGGCAGCCGAACTGAGCCACCGCTATATCACCGACCGCTTCTTGCCCGACAAAGCAATCGACTTGATCGATGAAGCTGCGGCCAAGATCAAGATGGAAATCGACTCCAAACCGGAGTCGATGGACAAGCTCGACCGCCGTATCATCCAGCTCAAGATTGAACGCGAAGCCGTCAAAAAAGAGAAAGACGAAGCCTCTCGCCGTCGCCTGGCGCTAATCGAAGACGAGATCGGCACCTTGGGTAAGGAATACTCGGATCTGGAAGAAATCTGGAAAGCCGAGAAAGCCGCCGTGCTGGGTAGCCAGTCGATTCGTGAGGAGCTTGAACAGGTCAAGCTAGCCATGGATGCCGCCCGCCGCCGGGGCGAGTGGGACAAAGCGTCCGAGTTGCAATACGGCAAGCTGCCCGAGCTTGAGGCGCAGTTGAAGGTCGCCGAAGCAGCCGAAGGCCAGGATAAGCCAAATCGTTTGTTGCGCACGCAAGTAGGCGCGGAAGAAATTGCCGAGGTGGTCAGCCGCTCGACCGGCATTCCGGTCAGCCGCATGATGCAAGGCGAGCGCGACAAGCTGCTGGGCATGGAAGACGTGCTGCACAAACGCGTGATCGGCCAGAACGAAGCCGTGCGACTGGTTTCCGACGCCATCCGCCGTTCGCGCTCTGGCTTGGCCGACCCGAACCGGCCTTATGGTTCGTTTCTGTTCCTCGGGCCAACTGGTGTCGGTAAAACCGAGCTGACCAAATCGCTGGCCGAGTTCCTGTTTGATGCGGAAGATCATTTGATCCGCATCGACATGAGCGAGTTCATGGAGAAACACTCGGTGGCGCGCTTGATTGGGGCGCCGCCGGGATACGTCGGTTACGAAGAAGGCGGTTATCTGACCGAGGCCGTGCGGCGCAAACCGTACAGCGTGATCTTGCTGGACGAAGTCGAAAAGGCGCATCCGGATGTGTTCAACATCTTGCTGCAAGTGCTCGACGATGGCCGCCTGACCGATGGCCAGGGCCGCACGGTGGACTTCAAAAACACGGTGATCGTGATGACGTCCAACCTGGGCTCGCAACAAATCCAGGCGATGGCGGAAAACGATTACCAGGTGGTGAAGCTGGCGGTGATGGCTGAGGTCAAATTGCACTTCCGGCCCGAGTTTGTGAACCGGATTGACGAGGTGGTGGTGTTCCACGCGCTCGACCAATTGCAGATTCGCAATATCGCCCGGGTACAGCTAGACAGACTGCAACAGCGGTTGGCGCAAATGGAGATGGGCTTGGTAGTGAGCGATGCGGCGCTGGACATGATCGCCGATGCCGGATTCGATCCGGTGTATGGTGCGCGCCCACTAAAACGGGCGATCCAGACCGATATCGAAAACCCGCTGGCCAAAAAGCTGTTGAGTGGCGAGTTTGGGGCCAAAGACACCATCGCCGTGGATATAGACAACGGCAGCATGGTGTTCAGTAAACGCTGATCCAGCATCTTCGACAGCATCAAAAAAGACCCGCTTCGGCGGGTCTTTTTTTATCCATTTTTTTCTCTTTGATTACAAGAACGTCAAGCGACTATTGCCAACACTTTTGCCCAAGTAACGACGCGACATCAAGCCAGCATCTTTATATGATGAGCTATTGAAAGCTTCATCTCCAGCTCAGGAGGCCGCATGTCTACCGTTCTCATTCCAGTCGATGGCTCGCCGCAAGCGTTACGCGCTGTTCAGGCGGCGCTGGCGTTCAGCAATACCGAAAAATTTACCCGCGTCGTACTACTCAATGTGCAACCACCATTGCAAGGCCGGGTACGGGCGCTGATCAGCGAAGACCGTTTGTACGCCATTGCCCGTGATGAAGCCCGCAAGGCCATGGCAGCGGCCATTGATCTGGTGCAGCGGGCCGGAGTCATCCTGGAGCAACGCTTGATGATCGGGCCGGTGGCCGAAACCGTGATCGAAACCAGCCACAAAGTCGACGCCAGCCAGATATTCATGGGCACGCGCGGTCGTGGCGCGGCAGCGGCACTCTTGCTGGGCTCGGTGGCGGGCAAAGTGGTTCATCTGGCCGATGTACCGGTCACGCTGGTGAACTGATCGCTATCGACCAAGGAGCAACTCTTATGGCAAATATGAATATTCTGGTTCCAGTCGATGGCTCGGATAACGCCCAGCGCGCACTGGAACATGCAGCTAGTCTGGTGACACATAACCCCAATCTGGCACTGCGTCTCTTGAATGTGCAGCAACCGGGTCTGTATGCCTCGGTGCTGGAAGGCATCGAAGGCATGGAACCGATGACCCAACTGCTGCACCAGCAAGGCGAAGAAGTATTGGCGCCCTATATCGAATGGCTCAATGCCAAAGGGGTCGCCTTCTCCACGCGAGTGCGTCTGGGCAAACCGTTCAGCGTGATCTGCGAACAGGCTTCGCACCACGATTGCCAGCGAGTGGTGATGGGCACGCGTGGTAACGAAGGATTGGATCGCTTCATGCTCGGCTCAGTTGCAGCGCAAGTGGCCGCGACGGCACCGGTACCCGTCACGCTGATCAAGTAACACCCACATCATCGGCCGTTTGACCGGGTTTATGCTTCTCGGGTAGCGTATGCGTTTACCCCAAACGGCCGTGTCCTTACATGCAGATTCGCCCGCTTCAAGTGTCTGATCACACCGCCTGGCTTGCTCATTGGCAGGTCTATTGCGGCGGATACGACGCCACACTGGACCCACAAGTCACCGCCGCCACATGGCAGCGCATTCTGGATGCCAATGCGCCCATCCACGGGCTGGCCGCGGTGAACGACTCCGGCGAGCTGCTGGGTTTTTGCCACTTTGTTTGCCACCCGCATACCTGGAGTGCGCAAACCATCTGTTATCTGGAAGATTTGTTTGTCAGCGCCAGCGCGCGCCGTCTTGGCGTGGCTTCGGCGCTGATTGAGCATGTGCGCCAATTGGGTATTGCCCAGCACTGGTTTCGCGTTTACTGGATCACCGATGCTGGCAACGCAGCGGCGCAGGCGGTGTACGACAAGGTGGCCACGCGTACGGATTATGTCCGCTATGAAATTGCCCTGGGTAAACAGGCTGAGCTGGCCTGACACGCCAGGTAACCGAATCTTACCGATCGAGCTTTGCAATCCGGGAGCATTCAGCATGCAACTCAATGGCCAATGTCTATGTGGTGCAGTCCATTACACCGTTGAAGACGCCTTTGAATACGCCGGTTATTGCCACTGCATCCGCTGCCGGCGCCGTACCGGATCGGCCTTCAACACCTATGCCGGTATCAAAACCGGCCAACTTCAGCTAACCCAAGGCGCGGAACATGTACGCCACCAGGATGAAAGCGCCGAGGGTTACGATGCCCATTGCGCGCTTTGCCTGTCGCCGCTGTTTTCAATCGTGCGTGGCCGTGAGTATGTGCACGTGCGCATCGGTACACTGACCGACACTCCATCGCGTCAGCCGGATCACCACATTTACGTGGCATTCAAGGCGCCGTGGCATCAGATTACCGACCAGCTGCCGCAATTTGCCGAACTGCCCCCACCCTAAAAAACCGCCCCGCCAACAGCCTGCGGCATAAAGGCTGCGCGTGGTAAAATCGCGCCCTTGCCCATCCAGCATGCGTGGCTCACCCTGCGCGTAATCCATGCCCGCCTATCTTGCTCTTGATACTTCTACCGAACATTTGTCGCTCGCTTTATCCGGCGGCGCAGCAGGTCTGACCGTGCGCGACTGGCATGTCGGCCAGCGCCATGCCGAGTTGACCCTGCAAGCCATCGAGCAATTGCTGGCAGATACCGGTGTACAGCGTAGCGAGATCAGCGGTATCGCCTTCGGCATGGGGCCGGGCTCGTTTACCGGCCTGCGCATCGGTTGTGGCATCGCCCAGGGTCTGGCATTCGGTTTGAATATCCCGCTGCTGGGTGTCTCCACCTTGCAAGCGCTGGCCGCTCAATGTGAAGGCGAACAAGCTTATGTTTGCCTGGATGCGCGCATGAACCAGGTTTATTGCGCGGCTTATCGCAAACAAGACGGCCAGTGGCTGGAAACCGTGGCCGCGACGGTCTGTGACCCGGATGCAGTGCCGCTGCCAGAAGGCGAAGGCTGGATTGGCCTGGGTAGCGGTTTTGCCGCTTATGGCTCGTTACTGGCGCCGCGACTGGGCAATGCCATAGCCAGTATCGTGCCGGATCGCTTTCCGCATGCACGGGAGATTCTGGCATTGGCCACGCCATTGTTTGATGCCGGTAAAGGCTTGCCCGCCGATCAGGCTGAACTTTTATACCTGCGCGACAAAGTAGCGCTGAAAACCCACGAACGGGTTGCCAAGCCTTGAATATCCGCAAACTGCATCATGCCGATCTGGATGCCATCCTGGCCCTGGATGCCGAAACCAATCCCCACCCATGGGCATTGGGGCATTGGCATGACTCGCTGGAAAATCACACTTGCCTGGTACTGGAAACGGACGGCGAAGTCGCTGGCTTTGCCGTGGCCAGCCTGGTGCTGGATGAAGCCGAACTGTTGCTGATTGCAGTAGCGCCATGGCAGCAACGCCAGGGCTTGGGCCAGCGTTTGCTGGGCGGATTGATTGATCAGCTAAAGACCAAAGGTGCGCGCAGTCTGTTTCTGGAAGTGCGCGTGGGCAATCAACCCGCGCGGACTTTGTACGAAAAGCTGGGTGCTACCGCCACTGGCTTGCGTAAAGGCTACTATCCGGTACCCGGTGGCGGGCGCGAAGATGCGGTACTCTATACTTTTGATTTAACCGGAGCTGCCTGATGGGTCGGCGTGAACAGATTCTGCACGAAATGGGCTTTACGCCACTTTGGGTAGACCGCGAACGACTGCAGGCCTTCAAACTGGAAGAAGCCGCATTAGCAGCTGAAGCAGTCACCGCTGCCCTGCAGCCAACTGCCGTCACGCCATCGGCAAATACGCCGGTAACCGCCACGCACGCTGCGCCAGTTGTTACCCAGGCTCAACCACAAGCACCTGTTGCAGAATCTGCACGACCGGTCCGCGCAGCGCCATCCATCCCCGTTGTACCCGAAACCAGCGCCCGCGCCGCACCCGCGCCATTGGTCACAGCCGAGCCCGATGCCCGCAGTCTGGAAATCGGCCAGATGGATTGGCATGCGCTGCAGCAGTCCGTCAAAGGCTGTACCGCCTGCAAGCTATGCGAAGGTCGCAACAACACGGTTTATGGTGTGGGTAACGCCAACGCCGACATTATGGTGATTGGCGAAGCACCGGGCCAGCAAGAAGACCTGCAAGGCGAGCCTTTTGTGGGGGCTGCCGGGCAATTGCTGGACAATATGCTCAAGGCCATAGGCGAGCAGCGCGGCGAACGGGTGTATATCGCCAATGTGCTTAAATGCCGTCCGCCCAACAACCGCAACCCGTTGCCGGAAGAAGTGGCGCAATGCTCCCCATATTTGCGCCGCCAGGTAGAACTGGTCAAACCCAAAGTGATCTTTGCCGTGGGTCGCTTTGCCATCCAGACCTTGCTGCAAACCGACGCGCCGATCAGTTCTTTGCGCGGCACTTTGCATCACTATCAAGGCGTACCGGTAGTGGTGAGCTATCACCCGGCATATTTGCTGCGTAACTTGCCAGACAAAGCCAAGGCGTGGCGCGATTTGTTGTTGCTGCAGGCCACGTTCAAGGGTTTGTAACAGCACTGATGGCGGCGGATTGCACCGCCTACAGTGGCAGCCCGTTGCGAGTGTACGCCCGCCGCCACTGCTCGCTGTGGTGCAAGACGTCGGGCCAGAACGCCAGAAAATCCGCTTCAAACCCCTGATATTGCTCGATGAGTTCCTCGCCGCCGCCCACCATGGGATTAGGCCGGGACAAACGCCGCGTCGCCATATTGTCGATAGCGCGAGTAATCGATGCCACCTCGCGGTACGACGTGAGCCAGTCGTATTGCTGCATATGGGGCAGTATCTGCGCCAGCCTTTCCGGCAGTACGGTTTGATTCGCCCGCAGCAAGGTGTAAGTGTCGTTGGCAAAATCCGGCAGTGCCTGATCACTGAATTCGCTCCAGCGCGCGGCCAGAAAGTGGTCATAAAACATGTCGACCATGATTCCCGAGTAGCGCCGCCGTAGCGCGCTTACCCGTGCCCGGCTGGCCAGAAAAGCCGGGGGTTCATCCGCAAATACGTCAATACTGCGATGCAGGGCAACCCCTGCCGCAAGCGGCTCTGCCAGCTGACCCGGCAAGGGGCCTTTGACAAAATCGCCCAGCAGCCCACCCAGCCGATAGGCCGGTGCCGGTCCAGCAAGTAAAAGATGCGCAAGATAATTCATCGGTTTTGCAATGCAAGTCACTCTGGGTAGGCCAACGCGATGCTGGCCGCGAACTTTTTTCGCGAAATGCGCCCAACTACAGATCGGGGCACAGGCCGGATATTTATAGGCCCGCCCCAAAACCACCACTGCTGGAGCAGGCCGCCACCTATGACATGGATGAGAAGAACGCTGGCACTGGCGTTGACCGCACTAACCGGCAATCCGCATCGCAATATTCATTTCGACCCGGCCAAACCACATCATACGCCAACGGGATTTCGCAACCGTTACCCGCACGGCCGCCCTTCTGCCGATGATCTGCGGCGCTGGCGGGCCGAACGCAAAGCACACAATCTGCCGCCACCTCCCACAACTGATTTGTCCGCTATCGCGCCGCATCTGGACTTTATCCACCAGCGCCACGACGCCCCTGCCGTCACCTGGATCGGCCATAACACGCTGTTGCTACAGGTAGCCGGGCTCAATATTTTGACTGACCCGGTGTTTTCCGAACGCTGTTCGCCGGTGCCCTTTGCAGGCCCCAAGCGCCATCAGCCGCCCGGCGTGGCTTTGGCCGAGCTGCCACATATTGATCTGGTACTGATTTCGCATAACCACTATGACCATCTGGATCACGCCAGTGTGATGGCCTTGTCACGCCAGGCTGGCGGTCCGCCCACCTTTGCCGTCGCCCTGGGCATGGATGCCTGGATGAAGCGCAAGTTGCCACACCTACCGGCCGAGCGTTTGATCTATCTGGATTGGTGGGAAACCGCGCAAGCTGGCAAAGCCACGCTGACTTTCGTCCCGGTGCAGCACTGGAGTGCCCGCACGCCGCTGGACCGCAACGCCACGCTGTGGGGCGCCTGGGTGCTCGAAGTCGACGGCTTTCGCTTCTTTTTCTCGGGCGATCTGGGTTATTCAAAAGACATTGGTGATATCGCCGAGCGTTTCGATGGTTTCGATTTCGCCGCCATTGGCGTAGGCGCCTATGAGCCGCGCTGGTTTATGCAGAACCAGCACGTCAATCCGGAGGAATCGGTGCGGATACATCGTGAATTGCGCTCGCGCCTCTCCATGGGCATTCACTGGGGCACTTTTGAGCTAACCGATGAGCCGCTGGACCAACCCAGAGCCGATCTGGCGATTGCTTGCGAGGAACAAGGTCTGGCTCCCGGCGAGTTTTTTGTGCTGCGCCATGGTGAAACCCGTGAATTGCACGGTGCAAAGCTGGAAGTCCCACCATCCGAAATATGACAAATGAGTATTTTGTATCAGCGCTTGCAATCTGCAGCCCGCTTTGTATCAGCGGGCGAAAATTGGCGTAATTGATACTTGAAGATACAAACCTGGCGTGTGCCGCCGTGCAGCTTTGACATAATGGCCCTCCATGGAAACCCAAAACCCTTCGCGCATTCTGGTGGTCGATGACGACCAGGAAATCCGTACCCTGCTGGCCGACTATCTGGACTCCCACGGTTTTCGCACCGTGATGGCGGCAGACGGCACTGCCATGCAGCGGGCCCTGGAAACCAGCAAAGTTGATCTGGTGGTGCTTGACCTCACCCTGCCCGGTGAAGACGGCTTGACCTTGTGCCGCAATCTGCGTTCAACGTCGGCCGTGCCGGTGATCATCCTGACCGCACGCGGCGATCCGGTCGACCGCATTCTGGGACTGGAAATGGGTGCCGACGATTATCTGACCAAACCGTTTGAACCGCGTGAACTGGTCGCCCGGGTACGGACCGTGCTGCGCCGGACGTGGGCATTGCCGCCCAATCTGGATGCGCCGGACGCCATTGCCATGAATTTTGCCGGCTGGACGCTGGACCTGCGCGCGCGCCATCTGGTGCGACATGACGGCGTGCTGGTCATGTTGTCAGGTGGTGAGTTCCGGTTGCTGAAGATTTTGCTGGAACACCCGCAACGCGTCCTTAATCGCGACCAGATTCTGAATCTGACGCAAGGCCGCGACGCCGATCCGTTTGAACGCTCCATTGATTTGCAAATCAGCCGTTTGCGCCAAAAACTGGGCGATGATGCCCGCGCTCCGCAACTGATCAAGACCGTGCGCAACGAAGGCTACGTGCTGTCCGCCAGTGTCGCGGTAGAGCATTGAAAGTCCGCATGCAACTGATCCAGCGTTTTTTCGGTTCGATCACCAATCGCGTATTTCTGCTGTTGGCTTTGGGCATTGTTGTAGCCATTTTTGTCACCTTCTCGTTGGCCATGCGCGAAGACCGGCAAACCATGCAAACCATGCGTAACGAGCACGAAGCCGAGCGCGTCGCGCAATTTGTGCGATTAATGGAATCGGTCCCTGATGGTGTGCGCACGCAGATTGCCCAGTCAGGCATGCAAATCGGCTTGCACGCCACGCTGAGCCCGCCGCAACCGATGGCAGCACAGGAAGATGATTCACTGATCGCCTTGCTACGCAGCCGCTTGCCCAAAGGCGTGGTTCTACGGCAGGCTGGCGCCAATACTGAATGCCGCCGCCCCGAAACCATGGCGCCAGGCTTCTTTCGTGGCGGACCGGCATCGCCGGAACACCAGAGCTGCCATCTGATTGACCTGACGTTGAGTGATGGCACGCCATTGCATCTCACACTGGGTTGGTCCGCGCCGCCACCTGGCGAACAGCCACCGCCGCCACGGACCAATTTTCCCTGGCACTGGCTGGTGTTCTTTAGCCTGATTGCCCTGCTGGCGTATCTGGGTGCGCGCATGATCGTCAAGCCATTGCGCCGCATGACCTATCTGGCCGAAGAGTTGGGACGCAATATCGATCGCCCGCCACTGCCCGAAGAAGGCCCGAGCGAAATCCGCCACGCCATTGCTGCGGTCAACGGCATGCAAGTACAGATTCGGCGGCATATCGAGCAGCGCATGTTCATGCTGTCAGCCATTGCGCATGACCTGCAAACGCCGCTCACCCGGCTGCGACTGCGGCTGGAAAAGGTGAATGACGAAACCCTGCGCAAGCAATTGCTGGGCGACCTGGCCGCCATGCAGCAAATGGTGCGCGAAGGCCTCGATTTTGCCCGCAGCATGAATTCGGTCGAGACCTTCCAGAACATTGATATCGATTCCTTGCTGGAAACGCTCTGCGCCGACGCCGCCGACGCGGGGCAAGACGTGTCTTTTGCCGGGCACACCGGCGCGACGGTGCAAGCCAGCGTGAGCTCGCTCAAGCGTTGTATCGCCAACCTGATGGATAACGCGGTCAAGTACGGCGAATACGCCAGGGTAGAAGCCACCTTGGTCGGCAAACAGGTGGAAGTTCGGGTGAGCGACGGTGGCCCGGGCGTTCCGGCCAATCTGCTCGAAAGCGTGTTTGACCCGTTCTTTCGGGTTGAGAATTCGCGCTCCCGTGAAACCGGGGGAGTCGGGCTGGGATTGGCGATTGCGCGCAATATCGCGCAAAAACATGGCGGCAAGCTACGATTGGAAAATGGCTCTGTCGGTGCCGTCGCCGTACTGACTCTGCCGGTGGCAAAACAAGTCTGACCACCGCATCGGCCTGCATAACAAAACACCGTTTGTCGCCTTTACGGCTTGCGGATGCATCCCGGGTATTCGCAAGCCCGTACGTAACGTTGTAGCACCTCAGCGATCAAGACCATCAGGACGCAAGAAGATGTACCAGCAGGAACTGGATCTCGCCCGTGCGCGCCGGTTTGCCGAGCAATATCCTGCCCACTGTTTTTATCAGGGCAGAGGCCGTGGCTTGGGCGTAGCACTGACTTTCAGTGATGGCCCCGCTGCCACCACCGCGGCGCTGCTGGATATGCTACGGGTGCATCGAATTCCTGCGACCTTCTTCTGGCAAGGCGACCAACTGGCCCGTAATCACCAGTTACTGCGCCAAGCGCTGGCAGACGGGCACACCATTGGCAATCTGTCGTGGGATCACCCGCATGCCGAATCCCTGTCGGTGATGGACTTCTGGCTGCAGCAAATTCAGCGGACTGATGATGAATTTCAGCGTCTGGCCGGCATTCGCCCACGCCTGTTTCGGCCGCCCTATGCCGAACTGACACCAGAACAATTGCGTATTCTGGTGGAGCACGATTTCCGGGTCATGGGTTGGTCCATTGACCCGCGAAACTGGGAAAACCCGACAGCACCCGAACGCGCCATTGAAGTGACCGAACAAGTGTTACGTCAGGCTTATCCGCAATCGATTGTTCTACTGCACGAAGGGCCGGTGACACTGGATAACGTGGTGGAAGTGGTCGACCAGATCGTGCCCAGCCTGAAATCCCGCGGCTACCACTTCGTGACCGCCGACCAGCTGGTTGGCGTCAAACCCTACGCCTGAGTTCGCATCGCTTCGCGTCATCCCCCCAAAAAAAGTAACCAGAAACTCAATACGGCTTGTCACCCAGGATGGTGGCGCGATGCATGATGCGCCGGTGCGGCAGATAATCCGCCACTGCATAGTGTTGGGTGATGCGGTTATCCCAGAAAGCCACGTCGTTTTCTTGCCAGCGCCAACGCAGGGTGAATTCGGGCCGGGCAATATGCGCAAACAAAAAGTCCAGTAGTGCCTGGCTTTCCCGCGCGCTGAATTCATTAATACGGGTGGTAAAGCCATCATTTACAAACAGCGCTTTCTTGCCGGTTTGCGGGTGAGTGCGAATCACTGGATGGGTGATCGGTGGGTGTCTGGCGCGGCTGGCATGCCATTGCGCATGCACCTCTTCGCTCACGGCAAAGCGTGTTTCCGGGAAAGACTTGCCAAAGTCGTGGGTAGCCGTCAGGCCATCCAGCAAGTGTTGCAGCGGTGGGGAGAGCGCCTCGTAAGCAGCCGTGCCGCTCGCCCACAATGTATCGCCCCCCGTTGGCGGCAACTGTTTGGCAGCCAGGATCGCTCCCAGCGGCGGCGTTTCAATGAAAGTGACATCGGTATGCCAGTTGTCGTTATCAGGCAGATTCTGGTCATGAGTATCCAGAATCAGCACTTCGGGCGTGTCTGGCACGTTCGGGTAGATCGGATGAATATGCAGATCGCCAAAGTGGCGGGCAAAGTTGCGTTGCTGCAGTGGAGTCAGTGGCTGTTCGCGAAAGAACAACACCTGGTACTGCAACAGCGCGTCTTTCAGGGCAGCGAAATGCCCGTCTGACAATGGCTCGGCCAGATTGACGCCTTCGATGATGGCGCCCAGCGCGGCGCCGATTGGGGTGAATTGCAATGTAGTCATGTTCCTGGCTCTTTATGTATCCATATCCGCAACGCCCACACTCGTAGCCGGATGAAGCAACGCGGGAATCCGGGGCCACAATATTGGAAAACTCAAACCAGTTGCCCGTTGCAGCATGGCAACCCCGGATTCTCACTACGTTTCATCCGGGCTACGTCTGCGCTGCATCACCACTTCGCCCAAGAATCAACCTCTGGCGATCGTCCAGGGCGTGACCTTGCGCTGTATCCACCTCAACCCCAGTTCCAGCGCAAACGCGACGACGGCAATGACGGCAATGCCCAGTACTACGACATCTGTCACCAGAAACTGTGCTGCCGATTGCACCATAAAGCCCAATCCCCGCGTTGCGGCAACCAGTTCGGCGGCAACCAGCGTTGACCAACCCGTGCCCAGACCAATACGCACACCGGTGAGGATGTCTGGCAACGCACCGGGCAAAATCACGTAGCGGATCAATTGCCAACGCGAGGCGCCCAGTGACTGCGCAGCGCGAATGCGCGTCTGGTCAGCCGAACGCACGCCAGCAGCGGTGGAGATGGCAATGGGCGCAAAAATGGCCAGGTAAATCAGCAGGACTTTCGAAAGTTCGCCGATCCCGAACCAGATCACGATCAGCGGCAAGTAGGCCAGCGGCGGGATGGGCCGGTAGAACTCAATCAACGGGTCCAGCACAGCGCGTATGCGCGGTGACAGGCCAATGGCAATGCCCACCGGTACCGCAAATAACACCGCAGCGACCAACGCCAGCAACACGCGCGTCAGGCTGGCAACCAGATGCTGCCACAAGGTGGCATCGACAAAGCCGCTGGTCGACACCGTCCAGAACTTCCTGGCAACGGCTTGAGGTGATGGCAAGAACAGCGGCTGGATCAATCCCGCCGTGGTGATCGCCCACCACAGCAAAACCAGGACGCCAATGGTCAGCAGGCTAACCCGCAAACCGTGATTGCTGCGGGCTGGATCCGGCGTAAGCTGTTCGCGTTCGGCCTCAATACTGGCCGCCTCCAGCAAGGGTAATTCGGTGCTGACAAGTGTCTGTTCCATTACGCCCACTCCTTGCCACGCTGGGCAAAAACCTTGCTCAATACATGTTCGCGCGTGGCAATAAACGCCGGATCAGATTTGATACTGCGTGCTGACTCGCCAGCAATGTAGCGGCGACTGAAGTCCAGTGGCAGCCGCTCGACAATCCGACCCGGGCGCGGGGACATCAACACCAGTTCTGAAGCCAGGAAAACAGCTTCTTCGATATCGTGAGTGATGAGCAGAATGCGCTTGCCGGTCTGGTGCCATAACGACAGGACCAGCTCTTGCATCTGTTCCCTGGTAAAGGCATCCAGCGCGGCAAAAGGCTCGTCCATCAACAGGACTTCTGGCCCTGCCGCCAAGGCCCGCGCCAGGCCGACCCGCTGGCGCATGCCGCCAGACAATTGCCAGATGTGGTGCTGTTCAAATCCGGCCAGATCAACTTGCCGCAAAACCTCGGTGGCTCGCGCATTGCGTTCAGCGGTCGCTACGCCTTGCAGTTTCAAGCCAAAGGCGACGTTTTCCAGCACATTCAGCCATGGCAATAAAGCGTTGTCCTGAAACACGACGCCGCGCGCTGCAGCTGGCCCCTGTACTTGCTGCCCGGCAAATTCCACCCGGCCCGCCGATGGCTTGAGGAAGCCGGCGATCAGGTTCAACAGTGTGGTTTTACCGCAGCCGGATGGCCCAAGTGCGACGACCAGTTCGCCCGCATTGATGCGGAGCGACACATCCTGCAATGCGGCCTCGTTACGCGCATGGCCCGGAAAATGCACGCTGACCCGATCCACTATCAGGCTGTCACTATTTGCTGAAGCTGTCGTCATTGCGGTATTCCTGAAATCCGGAGCGGCGGCCCCGACTTGCGACCGCCCGCTTCTGTTGCATACCCGCACCTGCGGGCGCATCAAAGACTCATGTTGCGCTCACTTGGCGGCGGTCTGCGCGTACTTGCCATCAACATACGGTGCGTAGCTTGGCTGCACGCTGTCGACCTTGCCTTGTTCCTTGAGGAAGGAGGAAGTCTGAGCGATGGCTTGGGCAATTTGCGGGCCTAGCAACTTCGCTTGTTCGGATGCATCCGGGTAGCCGTTGCCTTCCAGCAGACCGGAGATTTCTTCCGGCTTGGCACCGGTCAGGCGCGATACTTTGTCCACATTGGCAGTGTTGGCCAGCCAGGCTTTGGGGTTGGCGTTGTAATCGGCATAAGCCTTGAGTGTGACCTTGGCGAAGTTGGCGACAAACTCAGGATGCTTCTCGGCGAAATCCTTGCGCACGATCCAGGCATCAAAGGTTGGCGCGCCCCATTTGCCTACTTCGGTCGAAGTCACCAGCAGCTTGCCACTTTCTTTGGCCTTGCCCAGCGCCGGGTCCCACACGTAGGCGGCATCGATATCGCCCCGTTGCCATGCGGCAGTGATTTCGGATGGACGCAGATTCAGGATTTGCACTTTGGTCGGGTCAATCTGCCAGTGCTTGAGTGCTGCGAGCAGGCTGTAGTGCGTCGTGGAGACAAACGGCACGGCGACTTTCTTGCCGATCAGATCTTGCGGCTTGTTGATGGTGGCGCCGTTACGCACTACCAGTGCTTCAGCCGAGCCAATCTGCACGGCAATCAGGAAGGTCTGGATTGGTAAACCTCGACTGGCCGCAGCAGCCAGCGGGCTGGAGCCGACATAACCCACTTGCACATCGCCTGAAGCCACCGCCGCAATAACCTCGGCGCCGCTTTCAAACTTGCGCCAGTTGATTTTGCTGTTGGTGGCTTTTTCATACAGGCCATCGGCTTGCGCGACCTTGGCCGGTTCTACTGTGGTCTGGTAGGCCACCGTGACGTCTTCAGCGTGAGCTGCCGTAGCCAGTCCGGCCAGTGCAATGATCGGTACCAGCCATTTCCAGGAGTGCAGTTTGGTCATCTCGAATCCCTTTGTTTTAGCGTTGCTTTGGTGTGATGCGACCAATCTAACAAAGCGACTTATTAACAAGAAGGAATATTAAATGATGTTTATATATTTTTATTGAATAAAAAAACTGGCCGTTATATCACCGTGCGGACCAGAAATAACAAAGGCTCCAATGAGGAGCCTTTGTGGTCAACCTTGCTGAAACGGTGAGATCAGGCGCGGGCCAGTTTGGGCGCTACGGCCGGGGACTGGTCAAAGCGCCCCATGCGGCTAAGAATCAACGTGGCGATCAAGCCGCTGGCAGCGGCAAACGTCAGCCACAAACCAGGCATGGCCTTGTTGCCGGTGGCGTGAATCAAGCCGGTCGCAATCGCCGGGGTGAAACCACCGAAGATGGCCGTCGCCAGGCTATACGCCATGGAGAAACCGGTGGTGCGCACATGCGGCGGCATCATTTCAATCAGCGTCACCACCATGGCACCGTTATAGCTGGCGTAAATGAAGGACAGCCAGAGTTCTACCGCCAGCAAATGGCCGAAGGACGGCGACTGCACCAGCCACGCCAATGCCGGGTACGCGGTCAGCAGGCTGAGTACGGTAAAGGTAATCAACAATGGTTTGCGGCCAATACGGTCAGACAAGGCGCCCATGACTGGCAGCCAGAACAGGTTGGAAATCCCCACGCACACCGTAACAACCAGCGTCTCGATATCCCCCAGTTTGAGTTCGGTTTTGCCAAACGTCGGGGTATAGGCCGTGATCATGTAGAACGACACCGTAGTCATCACCACCAGCAAGGTGCCCAGAATGACGATGCCCCAGTTCTGGATAATGGAACTGTAGATTTCCTGGGGCGTCGGGCGGTGTTTGCGTTGCTGGAACTCTTCGGTTTCCTGTAGCGAACGACGGATGATGAACAGGAACGGCACAATCAGACAGCCAATCACAAACGGCACGCGCCAGCCCCAGGCATCCATCTGGCCATGGGACAGGTTTGAGGCCAGCAATACCCCCAGCACCGCCGCAAATACCACTGCCACTTGCTGGCTGGCCGACTGCCAGCTCACGTAAAAGCCCTTGTTACCCGGGCTGGCAATTTCAGCCAGATAAACCGAGACGCCACCCAGTTCCACCCCGGCAGAAAAACCCTGCAGCAAACGCCCCGCCACCACCAGCAAGGGCGCAGCAATGCCAATGGAGGCATAGCCCGGCACGCAGGCGATCAGCAAGGTGCCACAGGCCATCAGACCCAGAGTAAGAATCAGCCCGGCGCGGCGGCCGTGGCGGTCAATATAGGAGCCCAGCACGATCGCACCCAGCGGGCGCATCAGGAAACCGGCGCCAAACGTCACCAGTGCCAGCATGAGCGAGAGAAATTCGTTACCGCTCGGGAAGAACGTTTTGGCAATGGCTGCGGCGTAATAGCCATACACCATGAAGTCATACATTTCGAGGAAGTTACCGCTAACCACCCGGAATACCGCACCTGCCGGTGTCTGCGTCGAAGAAGAAGCTGAAGCCATTGCCGCTTGCCTTGTACATGGATTGACATGATCGATTATCCAGAGCTTGTAGTCGCCCCGCCGTAACTACTTTCCGCAATCCGGAATCTCCAAACGCCGGTCAACCGTTCCATTATTTATTGTTTTAAATCAATTTTTACCAGATATGCCGAATGGGTTGGGCTGGGCCGTATGACCGTTCATCCATATTTTTATTTTATGCGTTGCACATTTATATTGTGCGCAATAGTATTGTTTCACAAACAAAGACCAGACAACATCTAATCTCTCTTGCAAAGTCTTTTACAAAGGAAAACTGCCATGACCATTCTTTATCGCACCAAAGCGACTACCCACGGCGGCCGTAATGGCCGGGTTGAATCTGCCGACGGCCTGTTCTCGGCGGAGCTGGCCATGCCCAAAGAACTGGGCGGCGGTAACAAAGTGGGCACCAATCCAGAGCAACTGTTTGCCGCTGGCTACGCCGCATGTTTTGAAAGCGCAATCCAGTTTGTGGCCGGCCAAGGCAAAGTGAAAATTGGGGCGACTCAGGTTGAAGCAGAAGTCGGCATTGGTCCGCGCGCCGAAGGCGGCTTCAAGCTGGAAGTCTCGCTCAAGGCTACGGTAGGTGGCGTGGATCAAGCGACTGCCGAAAAACTCGTCGCGACCGCGCATGAAGTTTGCCCGTACTCCAACGCCACCCGCGGCAATATCGTGGTGAACGTGCAGGCTTTCGCTGGTTAAGTGAGCCAGCAGGCGGGATCGTGCAACAAGCCTGCGATAGCATGGGCAGCCGCTCATGCTATCGTATTGGCGTCTGTGCCCCGCTGCGGGCTGATCCCAACTCCACTTGATACGCACTGATGACCACTCCCAATCTGCTCACCCTGGACCAGCAACTGTGCTTTCCGCTCTACGCAGCCAGCAACTTGATGACGCGCCTGTACCGGCCGTTGCTGGAAGAACTGGAGCTGACCTATCCGCAATATCTGGTGATGATGGCGCTGTGGGAAACCGCACCGCGCAGCGTGGGAGAGCTGGGCAAACAGTTGTATCTGGACACCGGCACCCTCACCCCGCTGCTCAAGCGGTTACAGACACACGGCCTGGTGACCCGCCAGCGTGATGCGGCAGATGAACGTCGCGTGATAGTCGATCTAACCGAAGCCGGTCGCGCCCTGCGCACCAAAGCCGAAGCCGTGCCACCGGCGTTGTTGTGCGCGTTGCCGATGTCACTGGAAGAACTGGCAGATATTCGTGGGCGCTTGCAGGGATTTTTGGCGCTGTTGAGTGAGGCAGATCCACGGAATAACGGGTGAGTGTTTGGCCATGCTGGCGTGGCCTGGCTAGCGGCATGAGCACCAAGCTGTTTTGCCGGTGGCAAGCAGTACTGTAAAACACGCCGACCGAGAGTCGGACCCTGGGTCTCCGACTCTCGGTCGGCGTGGTTTGCGGCATTGTTAGCCGATTGCAGAAACTGCAACTGCAAACCCTTGCTACCGCCGCGTCACAAGCTCTCTACCCATATACCGCCAGCGAAATCACCTTCCTCTTCGGAAAGAAATACCAAACGGCAGTCATAACCTGCAACCCCAGCAAAATCCCCCACGCCACCAAATGAGCCACCGCCGGGTAATGGCCATCCGTTGCCGGCCACAGGCTTAGCACCGATCCCACGGCCAGTTGGCACAAAAAGATCAACACAAAAATCAGCAACGTCAGACTGGTGTTTACACGGCCAATCAACTGGATGGGAAAGTGCTCGACCAGCACCGCGTAGCTGAGAATGCCGCAGCCACCAACCAGACCGTAGGCGGCCCAAAGCAGCCATAAAGGGACGGCAACCTGCGCCATGATCAGCCCTTGTATCAGCATGAACAACAACATGCCAAAGCCGGAAAACAAACGCACGCTGATACCGTGACGCTCCAATGACCGCGCCAGGAAACCGAAGCCGACACTACCGGCCATCATGGCTACGCCCAGCACTGAGATCACCGAGCCTACCTGAGCTGGCGCGAGGCCACTGACGTCGCGCAGGTACGGCGCCATCCATAGCGATTGCATGGCGTAGAACACACCCTGGGTCATTGAAGAAAACGCGGCCACCTTCCAGAAAACCGGGCTTTTGAGCACATGCCACGATCCGAGCAACTGGCTTTTGAAGTCAGCCTCGTGCGCAACTTCGCGGCTTTTGGGCACGCCAAACCAGATACCCAGCGCCACCAGTGCCGAAAAGCCGGCCAGACCAAAACAGATGGAACGCCAATCGGTCAGACTTAATAGCCACAGCAGCGGCGAACCCATGGCCACACCACCCAGCCCGCCAATGGCCATGGTCAGGCCATTCAGTAACGGCAGGCGCTTGAAGTCGAACCATTGCGCTAGCGCTTTGAACGCCGCGCCCAGGCAAGCAGCCAGACCGATCCCGATCAGCAGACGGCCCAACATCAAACCGGATTTGCTGGTGGCCATGCCAAAGACCACTGAACCCGTTGCTGCCACCAGGATCAACACGGCGGTGACGCGGCGCGAGCCAAAGCGGTCTAGCAGAATGCCGACGGGCAATTGCGCACCGGCGAAACCCAGAAAATACAGGCTGGTCAGCAACCCCAGATC
Organism: Silvimonas soli; assembly: GCF_030035605.1. Taxonomy (NCBI): domain Bacteria; kingdom Pseudomonadati; phylum Pseudomonadota; class Betaproteobacteria; order Neisseriales; family Chitinibacteraceae; genus Silvimonas; species Silvimonas soli. The sequence continues at coordinate 706,881 of NZ_CP106736.1, forward strand.
TGCAGCAGACATACCCAGTTCATGCGTCAGATACGGCGCAAAACCGAGGTTTACCCCGCGATAAACGTACGAAACAAAATAGCCTAGGGCAAACAAGAAAAACACACGCAAAGCGGCAGGCATGATCAGATTCCGGTAATGCATTCAGGACACGATTGTCCGGGCTTTGAGTCAATCTGGCGAACGAAAGCTTTCGACCACCAATGTGAGTAAAATTTGCTGACATGACGACCCGAATCTCTGCCCTGGCCGGTATATCGGCATGTGGCATCAGCGTATCCACAAACAGGGTTTTCATAGCCACAAGCTACTGGACGACCGCGTGGTGGCAGTGGCCAGCCAAGGTTTGCTGGCGCGATACCCAAACTTTGAGTTGGCCGATTTACCCAGATTGCCCATGTTGTGGCTGACTTTGCGCTGCTGGCATGACTGGCTGGTGGCAGCGGGTTTACCGCCAGATGAACCCGAGCGCGGGCCGGTATTCCTGGCGCGAGAACCATCTGCGGAAATCGGCGATCTGCCGTTTTTTAACGAATGGCTGCATCAACAGTCTGGCTCGTGAGCGACATTTGAATTGAACGGACTCGCCCGCAATCCTCATCAATCGTGGTTTGCGGCCAACGTAACCCATGGCGCGGTTTTGCTGAGTGGCGAGTCGGTCAGCAAGGCTTCTACAGCATCCAGAAAATGGCGGCTCTTGGCAGGCATCAGGCTGCGCGCAGGCAGCAATGCGTAGATGCGCAAGGGATGCGGCTCGTAATCTGGCAGCAGCGGCACCAGTCGGCCCGCATCACATTCGTCCTCACAAAAACTGCGAGCCAGCACGGTGGCGCCTAAACCCGAGACCGCCGCACGCACTCGCAGCCACGCGTTGGCGGTACGCAAACGCGGATGCAACGGTAGCGTAATTTCGTCGGCCTCAGATTTGCTGGAGAAGGTCCACTCCCCCTCGTAGGGAGCGGCAATCTGCGGCCAGTGGGCCAGGTCCGCCGGTATCTTGGGCTGGCCCAATTGCGCCACCAGTTCTGGCGAAGCATACAAACCGCGCGGGGCATCAAACACCCGCCGTGCAACCTGGCGAGAATCGGGCAGCGGCAGCGCTGTCACCACAAATGCAATGTCGTAACCGTCGGCCAGCGGATCGACAATGCCCGAGACCACGTCCACTTCAATCGATAATTTGGGATGGCGCAGCATCATCTCCGTGATGACGTCACCCAATTGCATGCTGCCAAATTCGTAAGTCGCGGCGATGCGCAATACGCCGCCCAGCGAGGCATCACCGGCATCGACATGATCGGCGATATCTTCCAGCCGTTCGAACAATGGCCCGATTTCCTGCATCAGCCTCTCACCGTCTTCGGTCAGGCGCATGCGGCGGGTACTGCGCTCCAGCAAACGCACGCCCAACCGCTGCTCCAGCCGGGCAACCGCCATGCTTACCGTCGATTTGGGTACGTCCATGCGTTCGGCGGCACGCGTAAAGCCGCCCAGCCGCGCCACGCTCACAAAACAATGCCAGTCATTCCAGTCGTTTGTTCTCATAAATGAACAATAAATCCATCGTTGGCGGTTTATTCGTTGCCGAAATCAACCTGGTATTTACCTGCGCAAACAACACGCTCAGCTTGTTTGTATTCGGGGAAAGGGCTGATGCGCCGATTCAAAACGGCGCAGCGCTGCGGGCTGGCTATTATGCGCGGCGTCTAACCGTTGGCGCCAGGTGGTTGATCTGCCGATCGGCTACATATTGGCCAGTGCAATGCTCGACCAGGTAAAACCCGGTTTTGTTCCACGTTGGCGGGAGTTTCTCTTCCGCGATCACTTAGCAGCACTGAAAATGACGTCAACTTGCCGACAATTGCACCAAAAATATGCCAATTACAGAAAATATCCGCATTCGAATCAACCTCATTTTCCGCTGCTGTATTGCCGATTCACGACGTGGCGACAGCTGACTCCCCTTGCAACGATGCGGGCAATTGCGCCAGATATTGCGCCACTTGTTCCACCAGCCAGGCCGAGAAATCCTGCAACTTGCGGGTGCCCTCGGTGCGCAACGGCCACACCAGCCAGTATCCGCGATTGGGATAAGGCATCGAGATATCAGTCAGCTGCACCAACTCGCCGGTTCGCAGCATATCGACCACCAGCGACAGTCGCGTCAGTGCTATGCCCTGCCCAAGTTTCACCGCCTGCAATAACAAATTGGAGTCATTGCAATTCAGGCCATTGGGCTCGGGGCCGTCGATACCCGCCGCGATATACCACGGCCGCCAGTTCTCTACCGAGCGCACCACCGGACAACGCATTACCTGCGCTGCGGTCTGCGGTAAATCGCCACCATTGAAGTGCGGGGCCGCGACCACCAGCAAACGGTCCTCCAGCAAAAACAGTTGCTTGACGTCCGGCCACTGGCCATTACCCATGCGGATTGCCACGTCCACCAGACCGCCCCGCAAATCGTCTACGGCCAGCCCGGCGCGCAAGCGCAAACGGTATTCCGGATGGCGGCGGCTGAAGTCTGGCAAGCGCGGCACCAGCCAGTGCAAGCCAAATGAAGGCAGTACCGAGATCACCAGTTCATTTGGGCGCGGGCCGGCTTGCACCCATTGCGTTGCCTCACCGATTTCGCCCAGCGCAATGCGAATCTGCATGGCATATACGCGGCCCTCATCGGTCAAAATCAGCCGCTTTCCCTGGCGCTCAAACAACGCGACGCCCAGAAATTCTTCCAGCGCCCGCAACTGGTGACTGACGGCGCCGTGAGTAACAAACAGCTCATCGGCAGCCTGGACCACGCTGCCCAGACGCGATACCGCTTCAAAAGCCCGCAATGCAGGAAGAGGAGGAAGGGGGTTCACAGCGCGGTCCGTTAGTTTTATTCACATAAAGATCGAAAATATATCGGTTTTTGTCAAGCAATTCTGCGGATATAGTCAACCTCATGTAAATGTCATTACCTGAAGAGGGCTATCATGCAAACCAGAATCATTTTGCAAAACGGCGAATTGCTGCGGCTAGACCGGCACGAGCACTACAGCGTCGCCTGTGAGTCTGGCGAAGCCTGGATCACCATCTCCGGTGTTTCGCGCGATATTATTTTGCATGGTAAAGAGCGCGCCCAACTGGCACCCGGCGTTGCGCTGATCGAAGGCCATGGCGAGTTGCAGATCATTCCTACCCCTCCTGGCTGGGCTTACCGGCTGCTGTTGGCCAGTGCCCGTGGCTTGCTCACTCTGGCGCGACATCTGCGCCGCCGCCCGCGTATTGCGGCCGCGATTTGTTTGACTCCTGACAGGACTATCTAATGGCTTACACGCTGTATATCGGTTACAAAAACTATTCGTCGTGGTCGCTGCGGCCCTGGATTTTGTTGCGGCACTTGGGTATCCCGTTTGTGGAGATTCCGGTGCAGGTCAGCGGGCTTGGCCCTAACGCAAGTCACCGATCCTATTCCGACAACGGTCTGGTGCCCTGTCTGCATGAAGGTGATATCCGTATCTGGGAAAGCCTGGCGATCTGTGAATACATTGCCGAGCAATACCCGCAAGCCTGGCCTGCCGACAAACACGCCCGCGCCTTTGCCCGCGCCATTTCGTCTGAAATGCACGCTGGCTTTGGCAACGTACGCGGCAATATGCCGATGAACGTCAAATTGCGCGCTGTCGGCAAACCCTTGCCAGAAAACATCCAGACCGATGTCGATCGCATCTGCGCCATCTGGCAAGAGGCCCGCACCCGCTTTGCGACGACTGATGGCCCTTATCTGTTTGGCGAGTTCAGCATTGCCGACGCCATGTACGCCCCGGTGGTCTGGCGCTTTTACTGTTACAACGTGCCCTTGCCCGCCGTCGCCGCGCAGTATCGCGACACCATGCTCGCGCACCCGGCAATGCAAGCTTGGGAGCGCGCTGCGCTGGCTGAAACGGTGAGCATTGCGGAAAGCGACGCCCTGCTGGCGGTTTGGGGTGGATCGCGGGAGAAGGTCACTCTCTGAGTATTGCCTGGCAACGGGCTTTGCCATGATGTGGTGCTGGACCCACGTCATGGCCAACGGCCCGTTTGCGCCGCAGAAAAATTCCTGCTTACCCCGTTGACATAAACCCCGCTTCCCCGGCAGGATAAAAAACATGAATTCCCACCACGCCCAACTCCGACGCAACAACGCGGCCCGCCGAGCCTCAATCGCGGGCCGTGGCGCGTTGCCATGGGCGTGTCTCACAACACTGGAGCAGTCCCCTGACTAACCAGCGTTACTGAAGACAAGACCAGACAACGGGCCGCGAGCTTAACAACTCGCGGCCCGTTTCGTTTTGCGCCGCCCCTTTTACCCGATCGACGACCCAACTACTTTGCACGGAGAAGATGATGACCGGTTTGACCCGCAACACCACGCATCTCATGCCCATTACCGAACGCCCGCCGATTGTGTTTACTCGCGGCGCCGGTTCGTATTTGTACGACGAGGCCGGGCTGGCCTATCTGGACTGGATGCAAGGTTGGGCGGTCAATTGTCTGGGTCACGCCCCGGATGTCATCGTCGCGGCGCTGGCGCGCCAGGCCAGTACGCTGATTACCTCCAGCCCGGCGTTTCACAATCTGCCCGCCGCCGAGCTGGCCAGCTTGCTGGTACAACACAGCGCAATGGATCAGGTGTTTCTGGCCAATACCGGTGCCGAAGCCAATGAAGGCGCGATCAAGCTGGCGCGCAAGTGGGGACAGCTGCACAAGCAAGGCGCGTTTGAAGTGATCACCTTCGGCAAGGCGTTTCATGGTCGCACCATCGCCATGATGTCCGCCTCGGGCAAGCCGGGTTGGGACACTTATTTTCCGCCGCAGGTGCCGGGCTTTCCCAAGGCCACACTCAACGACCTGAACAGCGTCAGAGCGCTGATCGGCCCACAAACCGTGGCGATCATGCTCGAACCCATCCAGGGTGAAGGCGGCGTTAATCCGGCCAGTCTGGCGTTCATGCGTGGTCTGCGGGCATTGTGCGATGAACACTATCTGCTGCTGATTCTGGATGAGATCCAGACCGGCTGCGGACGTACCGGCACGCTGTTTGGCTATCAGCAGTACGGCATCGAGCCAGACATCATGACGCTGGGTAAAGGCCTGGGCGGCGGCGTGCCGATCTCTGCACTACTGGCAAAGCAGCATTGCTGCGTGTTTGAACATGGCGATCAGGGCGGCACGTTCTGCGGCAACCCGCTCACGGCGGCGGTCGGCATAGCGGTATTCAATGCACTGATCGCACCGGGTTTCCTGGAGAACATTGAACTGCGCAGCCAACAGCTAACCGATGGACTGCAACAAATCAGCCACGATCTGGACCTTGGCGAAGTGCGCGGAGCGGGTTTGCTGCTGGCGCTGGAACTGGCCGCGCCCATCGGCCCGCAAGTGGTGGATGCGGCCCGGCGCAACGGCTTGCTGCTGAACTCGCCACGGCCACAGTGTTTGCGGTTTATGCCTGCGCTAAACAGCACGGAGGTAGAGATTCGCAACGGTTTGCGGATTCTGCGGCAAACGCTGGAGCATTGCCGGAACGCCCAAACCGTTGCCGTTTGAGTTTGGAATCCCGCTGAAATCGCAGCTTCGTAGCCCGGATGAAGCGAGCCCACGGGGGTACTCCCACAAAGCCATCAGATATCACTTATGGCGGTTGCCGCGGGGTAGCGAGAATCCGGGGTTGCAATGCGGGCGAATATCGCGACCACCCGCTTTGCATTCCCCTTGGCAGTACCCCAGATTGCTGCGCGAATCCGGGCTACGAAAAAAAGCACTGAGCTAAACCAGATCCCGCAGCGCCAGCTCACTCTTGATATACGCATAAAACACCGGGGCCGAAGCCAGACCGGCGATACCGAACATGGTTTCGCCAATCAGCATAGCCAGCAATAGCTCCCATGCGCTGGCATGAATGCGGCTACCGACAATGCGCGCATTCAGAAAGTATTCCAGCTTGTGTATCACGATCAGGAACAACAACGAGGCCACAGCGATGGGCAGCGAGTGCGACAGACTCACCACAAAGATAACCGTATTGGAGATGAGATTGCCAATCACCGGCAGCAGCCCGACGATAAACGCCACCAGAATCATGGTTTTGGTCAGCGGCAGATGCACGCCGAACGCGGGCAAAATCGCCGCCAGATAGATGCCGGTAAAGAGAGTGTTGAGTGCCGATATCCTGACCTGCGCGACCACCACCTGTTTGAATGAGCGGCCAAACATGCGAGTGCGACAGCGTAACGCGGCGGCCAGAGGCTTGCTGTTTTCTTCCGGCATGATGTCGTTGATGGCCACCATGGCGCCAATGATCAGGCCGATCAGGGCGTGTACAAACACCTTGCTGGCTTGCGCGCCGAACAGACGCATCTCGGTGGAATGGGTGCGCAGCCAATCCACTGTCATCTGCCGCGCCTCTTCTGCGTTAGAGGGAAGGTAGGCGGCGATGCTGTCGGGCAAGGTGTCGGATGCATCGTCGATGATCTGCGCCATTTTCTGAAATAACGCAGACAAACCCGTTTCACTGCGCACAAACGCAGATGCCGCCAGCGACAACCCAACCAATGCAGCGATCACCACCGTCGCCAGTAACAGAGCCGCCAGCAGTCGCCCACGCGAACCATTGGCGAGGCGAGAAACCACCGGCGCCAGCGTGTGGATCAGCACAAAGGTAATCATGCCGGCGAACAATGCCGGAATCAGATTCAACAAGAGCGATCCGGCAATGAACAAACCAGCCAGGATCAACGACGCAATTTCAACCTTCGGTCCGTACGGTCTGGATTTCTGAGCGGGCAGCGGCATTGTGCAGTGACTCTTTTTATAGGGCGATCATCGCGATCGTAACAGTGGCAGGCAACTTCGCTGCGCTACTGTAGCCTAATATAGTGCTGAATCAACGCGGCCCAAGACCGCAAAGGATATTTGATGAAAAACCGTATCGCCATGCTGGTCTTCGGCACCTTGTTTTCGACCGCCGCTCTGGCCGCCCTGCCCGTTGGCTCAGCTGCACCAGACTTCACCACGCAGGCATCGCTAGGCGGCAAGGTTTATAGCTACACGCTGGCCGAAGAACTCAAGAAAGGCCCGGTCGTGCTGTATTTCTACCCTGCCGCGTTCACCAAGGGTTGCACCATTGAGGCTCACGACTTTGCCGATGCCACGGATAAATACAAGGCGCTGGGTGCCACGGTGATTGGTGTCTCTAAAGATGACATCAGCACGCTGAACAAGTTTTCGGTCTCCGAATGTCGCAGCAAGTTTCCGGTAGCGTCCGATGCCGATCAGAAAATCATGAAGTCTTATGACGCCGTGTTGGCATTCAAGACGTCGATGGCCGATCGGGTATCGTTTGTGATTACGCCTGACGGCAAGATCATCTACGAATACCAGGCCCTGAATCCGGACAAACACGTCGCCAACACCTTGAAAGCACTGGAAGACTGGAAAGCCGGCAAACCGGTGAGTGTTGCTAACTGATTGCGTGCACGACGGTTGATCCCGTTACCGAGCGACATAACAAAAGCCCCACCAGATTTTTTCTGGCGAGGCTTTTTCATACAACTTTTTCATACAGCTAAATGCGCTAAATAACGGCTGGCGACTGGCTTAACTCGCCGCACCCGGCGAAAGCGGTGTTTCGCCGGTCTGTGCCACCCAACCGCCACCCAGCACCTTGTACAACGTCACCAGATTGGTCAGGCGCGACAAGCGCAGCGTGATCAGGTTCTGCTCCGCGGTAAACAGCGAACGCTGAGCATCGAGCGCGGCCAGATAGCTATCCACGCCCTTGGTGAAGCGCAAGGTGGAGAGGTCATAACGTGTGGTTTCTGACTTCACCAGTGCTTGTTGGGCGTTGATTTGCAGATCGAGCATATTGCGCGCGGCTAGCGCGTCCGATACTTCACGAAAAGCCGACTGAATCGATTTCTCGTATTGCGCCACAGCGATTTTCTCGCTGGTCGTGGAAACGTCCAGGGTGGCTTTATTGCGACCCGCATCAAAGATCGGCAGCGTGATCGATGGCGCAAAGCTCCATGCCGTCTGGCCCGCCTTGAACAGATTACCCAGTTCTGCGCTGGACGTACCGTAACTACCCGTGAGTGTAATGCGCGGGAAGAAGTTGGCACGGGCGGCGCCGATATCGGCGTTGGCGGCTTTCAGCGTGTGCTCGGCTTGCAGGATATCCGGGCGACGTTCCAGCAAATCACTCGGTACGCCGGCGGGCAGATCAGTCAACAAGCCTTGCGTGCCCAGAGTTTGGGCAGCGGGCAGTTGGGCTGGCAATGGCTCACCAATCAGCAAGACCAGGCCATTTTCTGCCTGCGCGGCTTGCAGCGTGCTTGATGCCACCGAGCCCTGCGCGGTATTGACCTGGGTTTGTGCCACAGCCAGTTCAATGGCTGAAGACGCACCCACATCAAAGCGTTTCTGCGTCAGATCCAGCGTGTGTTGATACGAGCTCAGCGTGTCTTGCGCCAGTTGCAGTTGCTCTTGCGCGGCCAGCAAAGTCAGGTACTGACTGGCCACTTCAGAGACCAGCGTAATCTGCGAAGCACGCTGCGCTTCAGCGGTGGAGAAATACGATTCCAGCGCTTCATTCTTCAGGCTTTGCACACGACCAAACAGATCAAGCTCATACGCGGTGAAGCCCAGGCCTGCCGAATACGAACCACCGGTAAATTGCGTACCGGTGCTCGAAAGATCGGCCGGGGTGTGCGATCGCGACTGGCCCGCCGCAGCGTTCACAGTCGGGAACAAATCCGCGCGCTGGATTTGATACTGCGCGCGGGCTTTCTCGACTTGCAACGTGGCAACGCGATAGTCACGGTTGTTGACCAGTGCAATTTCAATCAGCTTTTGCAGACGGGCATCGGCAAAGAAATCATGCCAGCCAATGTCGGCCGCCAAGGTCTGCTTTTGCGCGGTCGCAGCTGGCGCACTGGCCGTGCCATAAGCCTCACCTTGCGGGAAGTCGACACTGACCGGGTTTTGCGGGCGCTCGTAAGTCGGCGCCATCGAGCAAGCGCTCAGGGCGGCGGCCAGCGTGGCCGCCAGAATCAGTTGCTTAGCCATTGTTATGGTCCTCCGCATGCGTTGGTGCGTGCAATTGGCTATTTGGATGGAGCGGCGGGCGCTCCTTGATCTTGAACCACTGATGCACGACCACGAAGAAGATCGGCACAAAGAAGATCGCCAGCACAATCGCGGTGATCATCCCGCCGGTCACGCCGGTACCAATGGCGTTCTGCGCGCCGGAACCCGCGCCGTGAGCGATCACCAGTGGCAACACACCCAGGATAAACGCGATCGACGTCATCAGAATCGGGCGCAAACGCATGCGCACGGCTTCAAGCGTGGCGTCGACCAGCGTCATGCCGTTCTCATGCAGTTCTTTGGCGAATTCCACAATCAGAATGGCGTTCTTGGCCGACAAGCCCACCGTGGTCAGCAAGCCGACCTGGAAGTACACGTCGTTGGACAAACCGCGACCTGTTGCCGCCAGCAACGCGCCAACTACACCCAGCGGCACCACCAGCATGACCGAGAACGGAATCGCCCAGCTTTCGTACAACGCGGCCAGACACAGGAACACCACCAGCAGCGAAATCACATACAACGCTGGCGCTTGCGAACCCGATTTCTGTTCTTCGTACGACAAACCAGTCCACTCATAGCCAATGCCTGGCGGCAATTTGGCGATCATCTCTTCAATGGCTTTCATGGACTGACCGGTACTCTTGCCTGGCGCGGGCGAGCCCAGAATTTCTACCGAGGAAATCCCGTTGTAGCGTTCCAGCTTGGGCGAGCCGTACGTCCAGTGCGCGGTGGCAAAGGCGGAGAACGGCACCATCTGGCCCTTGGCGTTACGCACATACCAGTCGTTCACGTCTTCCGGCAGCATGCGATACGGTGCGTCGGCCTGCACGTACACCTTCTTCACACGTCCCTTGTCGATAAAGTCGTTCACATAAGACGAGCCCCACGCAGTGGAAAGCGTCTTGTTGATGTCCGACAGCGACAGACCCAGCGCCGAAGCTTTTTCGCTATCGACTTCGATCTTGTATTGCGGCGTGTCTTCCATGCCGTTCGGGCGTACTGCAACCACGTCCGGGCTCTTGGCCGCCATGCCCAACAGCATGTTGCGCGCTTCGATCAGCTTGGCATGACCCACGTTCCCGCGGTCTTGCAGCTGCAAGTCAAAGCCGGTGGCATTACCCAGTTCCAGCACTGCCGGTGGGGCAAAGGCAAAGGCGAGCGCTTCTTTGTATTTGGAGAACGCAGCCATGGCACGGCCAGCTACGGCGCCCACTTTCTGGTCGGCATTGTTACGCACGCTCCAGTCTTTGAGCCGCACGAACGCCAGACCCATGTTCTGACCACGACCGGCAAAGCTGAAGCCTGCGACCGAGAACACCGATTCAACGTTGTCTTTGTCATCCACCAGGAAGTGGTCTTCCATTTTCTTGATGGTGGTCAGCGTTTGTTCCTGGGTCGCACCGACCGGCAACTGCACCTGGGTAAACAAAATGCCCTGGTCTTCATCCGGCAAGAACGAGGTTGGCAAACGCATGAACAGGAACACCATGATGGCGATGATGCCCACGTAGATGATCAGGTAGCGGCCCGACTTGGCCAGAATGCGGCGCACGGCGGATTGATACTTCAGGTTGCTGGCATCAAACATGCGGTTGAACCAGCCAAAGAAGCCGGTATCGACTGCGTGATGGCCTTTGGCGATGGGCTTGAGAATGGTCGCGCACAGCGCTGGCGTGAGAATCAACGCCACCAGCACCGACAACACCATGGATGACACGATGGTGATCGAGAACTGGCGATAAATCGCGCCGGTCGAGCCACCAAAGAACGCCATCGGCACAAACACTGCCGACAACACCAGCGCAATACCTACCAGCGCACCGGTGATCTGGTCCATTGATTTACGCGTGGCTTCTTTGGGCGACAGGCCTTCTTCCGACATCACCCGTTCGACGTTTTCCACCACCACAATCGCGTCATCCACCAGCAAGCCGATGGCCAGCACCATGCCGAACATGGTGAGCGTATTGATGGAGAACCCCGCCGCAGCCAACACGCCAAACGTACCCAGCAACACCACCGGCACGGCAATGGTCGGGATCAGCGTGGCGCGGAAGTTCTGCAAGAACAGATACATCACCAGGAACACCAGCACGATCGCTTCGAACAGCGTTTTCACCACTTCTTCAATCGAGATTTTGACGAAAGGTGTGGTGTCGTACGGGTAAACCACTTTCAGCGATTGCGGGAAGAACTTTTGCAGATCATCCACTTTGGCGCGGATGGCGTTGGCGGTATCCAGCGCATTGGCGCCAGTAGACAGCTTGATCGCCAGGCCTGATGCGGGCTTGCCGTTATAGCGGCTGACAATCGAGTAATCTTCGCCACCCAACTCCATGCGCGCTACATCACGCAAACGCACTTGCGAGCCGTCGGTGTTTACCTTCAGCAAGATGTTGCCGAACTCTTCTGCGGTTTGCAGACGCGTTTGTGCGGTGATGGTCGCATTCAGTTGCTGACCTGCAATCGCCGGTGCACCACCCAACTGACCTGCCGACACCTGCACGTTCTGCGCAGCAATTGCATTGCTGACATCCAGTGTGGTTAGCTGGAAGCTGCTGAGTTTGTTCGGATTCAGCCAGATGCGCATGGCGTATTGCGAGCCAAACACCGTGACATCACCCACGCCTTCAACGCGGCTGATCGGGTCTTTCACGTTGGCGGAGAGGTAATCCCCCAAGTCGTTCTTGTTCATGCTGCCGTCGGTGGATACAAACCCGAGCACCATCAAGAAGTTCTTGGTCGATTTGGCAACGCGAATACCTTGCTGCTGCACTTCTTGCGGCAGTAGCGGTGTGGCCAGTTGCAGTTTGTTCTGCACCTGTACCTGCGCGATATCCGGACTGGTCCCGTTCTTGAAGGTCAGCGTGATCGAAACCGCACCCGAGGAATCACTGGTCGAAGCCATGTATTCCAGGTTATCGATCCCGTTCATCTGTTGTTCGATGACCTGGGTTACGGTGTCTTCAACGGTCTTGGCCGAAGCGCCCGGGTAGGTTGCGGTAATGGCAACCGACGGCGGCGCAATCGGCGGGTATTGAGAAATCGCCAAGGAGCGGATCGACAGCACCCCGGCGAGCATGATGACAATGGCGATCACCCACGCAAAAATCGGGCGATCGATAAAAAATCGAGCCATGAGCTACATCCCCTTATTACTTGGCAGCAGGCGCAGAAGCAGCGGCAGGCGCAGATGCGGTGGCATCTATCGTGGTGACTTGAACACCCGGCTTCACTTTTTGCAGGCCCGAAACAATGACTTTGTCGCCCGCTTTCAGGCCGCTGGTCACCACCCAGACATTGCCGATGGCGGTATCAGCCACCACCGGGCGCGCTTCTACCTTGTTCTCGGCGTTGACGACCATCACTGATGCATCACCGCTGGAGGTACGTTGCAGGCCCATTTGCGGCACGGTCAGCGCGTTGTCTTGCACGGCTTGCGACAGCTTGGCTCGCACGTACATGCCAGGCAGCAGATCATGGTTGGGGTTGGGGAATTCAGCGCGCAAAGTCACCATGCCGGAGGTCTGGTCTACGGTGATATCAGAGAACAGCAACTTGCCCGGCAGCGGATAGAGCGAACCATCTTCCAGCGCCAGATTGACCTTGATGGCACCATCAATATTCTTGAGTTTGCCGGACTGCACAGCACGGCGCAGACGCAGGATTTCGGTACTAGACTCGGTAACGTCGACGTAAATCGGGTCGGTCTGGGTCACGGTGGCCATCAATGTGGCATCGCCCTGCCCGACCAGCGCGCCCTCAGTCACCTGGGCTTTGCCCACGCGACCGGAAATAGGCGAAGTCACAGTGGTGTAGTTCAGGTTCAGTTGCGCGGTTTGCACGGCGGCTTTGGCTGCGGCCAGATCGGCCTGGCTGGATTTCACCGCGATCACGGCGTTGTCGTAATCCTGCTTGCTCACGGCCTGTACCGGTACCAGTTCGCGGTAGCGCGACTCTTGCAGCTTGGCCTGTGCCAGTGCGGCATCGGCTTTATCGGCGTTGGCTTTAGCGCTATCCAGCGTGGCTTGCAGCGGAGCCGGATCAATACGGAACAACAATTGCCCTGCTTTGACGTCGCTGCCTTCCACAAAGGCCTGTTTGAGTACAATGCCCGCGGCGCGAGCACGTACTTCGGCCACGCGCACCGGATTCACCCGGCCTGGCAACTGAGCCGCCAATGGCAGATTCTGGGCCGAAATGGTCACCACACCGACTTCAGGCGCCTGGCCCGCAGCCGCTGCGGGTGCAGCGCCTTTGTCACCGCAAGCGGCCAGCGTAGTGATTGCCGCAAGCGCGGCTATCGTCATTAAACGTAAAGGAAACCGGTTCGTGTGTGCACGCATGAGCGCCCCCGCAACATGGAAAATTTGAAGAAATACAGAAAAAAAACAGAGAAACGGACCCGTGCTGGCGGCTAATAAAAATCTGGCTGCCATACACAACAAGCCGCCTGGACAGGCGGCTTGAGTAATCGATGTGGCAATAGTAACATACATACATTCGCGGATGTATGTATGTTCGAGAATTAATTTAGTCGGTAAGTGTACAAGAAAAAATAGTTAAAACATAAACTAAATATCGCTGTTTGAAATGACAGCGCTACACCGGGAAGGTTCGACGATGGCGCGCAAAACCAAGGAAGAAGCAGCAGAAACACGAGCGCTGCTGCTGGATACCGCTGAAAGATTATTCAGCGCCAAGGGTGTTTCACGCACTTCACTGGCAGACATTGCCGATGCCGCCGGGCTGACCCGCGGGGCCATTTACTGGCACTTTGAGAACAAGGCAGCTGTTTTCAATGCAATGGCGGACAGCATTTGCCTGCCGCTGGAAGAAGCACTGCAGCCTGATGCCTCTGGCCACTTCACCAATCCGCTAGGTCAGTTGCAGGACGCATTAGTCCAGGTTTTGCAAGATACCGAAACCGACGAGCGCCAGCGCCGAGTCTTTGACGTGCTGTTTAACAAGTGTGAATACACCGATGACATCGAAGCGGTCGTCGTTCGCCGCCGCGAAGCCACGATAGATGGTGCCGAGCGCCGCAAGGAATTGCTGCATCAGGCGATCTTGCAAGGCCAGTTGCCGGCAGGCTTGAATGTCGCTCGGGCTGACTGCCTGCTGCTGAGTTTTCTTACCGGCGTACTGAACAACTGGTTGTTCATGCCGGATCAATTCAGTCTGCGTGATGAGGCGCTGCCCATGGTGGCATCCATGATCGAGATGCTCAAAACATCCGAAACGCTCCGTACCTGATCTATCCGGCGCCAATCGACCAGGTACCTGTTACGGCGGGCTCCGTGGCGCGCCGCCCTGCGCGCAATTCAATTAACGCTTCGACCACGCCCTTTCGACCAGCGCCACGCGTACTTCGTAGTGTTCATACCAGTCGCGCTTGCCGTTTTCTTGCGCCACCCGGTGCTCACCGTGAGCGCGCCAGTGAGCAATGGCTTCCTGACTGGCCCAATACGATACGGTAATGCCGAAGCCATCTGCATCCCGCACGCTTTCTACACCCAGATACCCCGGTTGCTGCGCCGCCAGTTCCAGCATGCGTGCACCGGTGGCATCGTAATCGGGGTCATACGTATCGCGTTGCGAAGTAAAGATCACTGCGTAATATGGTGCTACCGGGGTTTGGGCAAACCTGGAACCGGACATCAGTTACTCTCCTGGATAAACAACAGCTGGGCTCCGCAGATTATTGATAAGCCTGCTTGATGCCAAGTAGTTCATCCACGGTAACAAACTCATAACCCGCTGCCTTTAGCCACGGAATCACCTCGTCCACAGCTTCAACCGTCTGATCACGCCGCCCGCCGCCGTCATGCATCAGGATGATGGCTTCTTGGTGGATATAAGTCTGAATCCAGCGCTCGATGTAATGCGAACCGAACAACCAGCGGTTTTTGTTCCAGTCTTGCGTATCCACCGACCATAAAATGGTCTTCAGGCCATGCTGCCCCAGCGCCTTGATTTCGCCATCGTCGATCTTGCCGTAGGGTGGACGGAACAACACCGGGCGCTTGCCGATGATGCGCTGGTAAATATCCTGGGTGCGGCTGATCTGCTCGCCCCACCAGAAGTCTTCGCTAGTGCCGGAGATATCCGGATGATCATAAGTGTGGTTGCCCAGCGTGTGGCCTTCGGCCAGCGCCCGCCGGACTACTTCTTCACGCCCTTCCAGATGTTTGCCCATCCAGAAAAAAGTGGCTTTCACATGATGCTTTTTCAGTACATCCAGTAAATCCGGCGTGTACGGGCTGGGGCCATCATCAAAAGTCAGTGCCACCACCCGCCGATGCGTCGGGCCTTCCAGCCATGCCAGATCGGGATTAAGCCGTGCGTGATCCGCCATGACGGCCAGATCCGCTTGATCCCAGTCATCCAGAAACGGCGTGCGCACGTATTGCCGGGCTTTGGGCGTGCTGGCGGCAATCTGCCCCGGTTTGGGCATGGCGGGCGGTAACCAGGCGTAAATTGCCCAACCGATCAATGCGGCCACGACAATCAAAACCAGCCCCCACCTTGTTTTGCGCGGCATGGCAGTCCCTTGCGTTAATGAACAACCGGAGCATGCCGTAATTTGCGACCGCGACCGCAGCGTTGCTGACACACATGGCAAGCCCGGCAAAGTAGTGGGTTAAGCAGCCACCAACAATTCCCATAAGATGGTGCTCTACCGGCGTCGGCAGCAGATCGACCCGTTCCAGAGGATTCAAACATGGCTTTGCCTGGTGTCCGGCCGCAAACGGCCTGGCTGTTTGTTGCGCCGTTTTTTGCGGTGTTCGCGGTCTTTACGCTCTGGCCGGTGGGGTTCAATGCCTGGCTGGCATTTACCGATTACTTCATCCGCACCGGCCACACCCAATGGAACGGCTTTGCCAATTTTGTGATGCTGACCTGGCATGAGGTCGAGTTCGGCGCAGCGCTCAAAAACTCGCTGATCTTTCTGGTGCTGGTGCCGTTATTGCAGCTTGGCGGATTGCTGCTGGCTCTGCTGCTGCATCGCCCGTTTGCTGGGGCCGGGGCTATTCGGGCGCTGTGTTATGTGCCGGTAATTATCGCCATGTCGATCAGTGCCGTGGTGTGGCAGCAGATATTTCATTACGACGGTTTGCTTAACGCCATGCTGGCAACCCTGCACCTGATTCCGGCAGACCTGCAGCCCGACTGGATTGGTCGCCCCAATCTGGCCCTGTGCGCGGTGATCTTCTTTTCGTTCTGGAAAAACCTCGGGTTTTACATGGTGCTATATCTGGCCGGCTTGCAGTCCGTGCCGCGGGATCAGCACGAAGCCGCCATTCTGGATGGCGCAGGCCGCGTGGCTCGGCTGTGGCACGTTACCCTGCCTGCGCTGCAACCGGTGGTGCTATTGAGCACGCTGTTATCCACCATTTACGCGCTCAAGGTCTTGCAAGAGCCGCTACTGCTGGCTCATGGCGGGGCCAGCGACACCACGACGGCATTGCTGTTTGTGTATAAGGCCGCCTTTTTTGGCCAGCGTTTTGGTCTGGCTGCCGCCGCTGGCCTGGTCATCACGCTGATTTGTCTGGCGCTGGCCACGGTGCAATTCAGAGTGTTCGGCCCCCAAGGCTGGCTGCGACGCGGAGGTTGACCATGACACACACGCAGCACTTGGGACTACAAAGTAGCCGCGCCGTCGGGATCGCCCTGTTTACGCTGTTTGCGATCTTTCCCTTTGCCTGGGCAACCGCTGTGGCGCTGTCCGGCAATACCAGTTTTATGTGGCGTTTTCCGCAAGGATTTCTGGCGCATCAGATCACGCCGGAATGGTTTTTACGCGTGGTGGTTGCCATCCCCTTCATGACCTATCTGCGCAATTCGCTGATCCTGGCAGGAGGCACCACGCTGGGCGTATTGCTGCTGGCCATTCCCTGTGGTTTCGCGCTGGCACAAATGCAGTTCTCGGGTCGCAAGGTCTTGTTTGGCGTGCTGCTGGTGACGTTGATGTTGCCCAGCGAAACCATGCTGGTTCCCAATTTCATCACCTGCATCAAGCTGGGTTTGGTGGATAGTTACGCGGGGGCAATGCTGCCCAATATCGCCAGTGCTTTCGGCGTTTTTCTGATCAAACAGGCTTTTGAAGATTTACCCGGCGAGACGCTGGATGCCGCGCGGGTTGATGGCGCCAGCGAATGGCAAGTGCTGTGGCGCGTAGCCGTGCCACTCACCTTGCCAATGATCGGGGCGCTGGCCGTACTTACCTTTGTGACTTCCTGGAACGACTATCTGTGGCCCGCTGTGGTCTTGAACAGCCAGAACAAACTGCCACTGGCGGTTGGGGTTTATCACGATCTGACCGGGCCATTTGCCACTTCCACCAGCATGTTAATGGCCGCCGTGGTGTTGTCTGTCCTGCCGGTACTGGCGGGCTTTGCCTTTACCCAGCGGTTTTTCCTGGCAGCGCCCCCGCTTACCCCGCGCCAGGCGATCTAGTTCAGGCGTGGTCATGCCGCCCACCGGCGTGAACATCGGTCCGCGGCTTGGCAATGTGCCAAAGCGGACTATGCTAAGGCCAGCCCACGAGGCAATGTCACCACACAATCAAACCCGACCTTGTTTGTTGTCCAGGAGAATCGTCATGTATCGCAAAGGATTTGTTCTGCTCGCCGCCCTGCTGGCAATGGCCTCTTGCGCGACGTTTGCCGCCACTTTGACATTTAGCGCAACCTTGAACGCGGCCACCGAAGTGCCCCCCAAAGAAAGCAACGGCACCGGTATCGTTCAGGTCAACTACGATACCGACACCAAAGTCATGAACTACACGGTGAACTACAGCGCCCTTACCGGTCCGGCCACCGCTGCCCACTTTCATGGCCCGGCCGCAGCCGGTGTCAACGCGGGTGTGGCTGTGCCGGTGAAAGGTGCGCTAGTCAGCCCGATTGAAGGCACGGCAACACTCACCGATGATCAAGCCAAAGAACTGCAGGCTGGCATGTGGTACTTCAATGTCCACACCGCCGCCAACCCTGGCGGTGAAATCCGTGGACAGGTGCTGCCACTCAAATAAATGCGGTTGGCGCCAGCGTTCTGCATCGCCCAAACACTTTGCCCGCTACCTGAGATATGTAGCGGGCAAAGTGTTTTTGGAGCGGTCAGCAGCAGTTCAAACCTTGCTTTCAGCCATCGGCGGACGGGCACGCACTTTGGACTTGATATACGCCTTGAGCGATTCGTCTTCCCACGGCGGGGTATCGCCAAAGTGCTCGACCAGTACATCAATAAAGGTGCGCAGTTTGGCCGAGATAAAGGTGCGACTGGGGTAAACCGCGTAAATCGAAATCGGCGGCCGCGGGTAATCCAGCAAAATCGGCACCAGTGTCCCGGCGTGGATATGCTCCTGGATCAGAATGGTCGGCTGCACGGTAATGCCCAAGCCCTGCAACGCCGCCCGCACGGCCATTTCCCCGTTATTCACTCGCAATCGCGGCGTGATATTCACCGAGAACTTGCCATCCGGCCCGTCGAACACCCAGGCATTACCGTTGTTGGAATACGTGTAGGTAATGCACTGATGATTGACCAGTTCATCGGCCGAGCGCGGGGCGCCGTGCCTGGCCAGGTACTCTGGTGCAGCCACAAATAGCAAGTTGATTTGCGCCAGCCGCCGCGCTACCAGCGACGGATGCGGTGAGGCAGAAATACGGATTGCCGCATCGAATCCTTCTTCCACCAGATCAATCACCCGGTCGCTCAGATCCAGATCGATACGCATCTCCGGGTAGCGGGCGTAGTAGTCAGCCAGCACGGGCGCCAGGTAGTTCACGCTGAATACCGCAGGCGCGCTGATCTTCAGCGTGCCGCGTGGCTTGACCGCACTCTGGCTGAGCAAGGTCTCGGCATCTTCCAGATCATTGATTGCGTGCTGGCAGCGCTCAAAATACACGGTGCCCGGGCCAGTCAGGCTCAAGCTGCGCGTGGTGCGATTCAACAGGCGCACGCCCAGTCGGGTCTCCAGGTGTTTTACATGCTTGCTGACCATGGCCGTGGACAACCCGCTGCGCTCGGCGGCGGCAACAAAGCTACCTAGCGTAGCTACCTGACAGAACACCTTCATGCTTACCAGTGTATCCATGCCTTCCCCAAAGTTTTCAAACCATCCAACCCGACCCAAGCATTGATCGCGCCATTCGATTGCACCGATATCGGGCAACAATTTTACCCACCCGTCCTGGAATTCGGCTTTTCAAGGGGGTAATTGTTAACTATCAGGAAACTATCAAACTACAGTATTGATATTTATCCACACGCGAGCAATGAATATCATGACGTTCATGGATGCAGCACCAAGAAGCAGCACCGCATATCAAACAACATATCGGAGAAACATCATGAACAAGTTCGCAAACATCGCTTTCGTTACTTTGACCTTTGCTGGTGTAGTTGGCGCCGCACAAGCCGCTGATGGCCTGGCCCAATATGCACAACGCGCCGTGACTCCGGTTACCCAATCGGCTCCGGTTGCTGCAACCCAGACAGAAGGTATGGCGCAATTTGCTTTCCGCGCTGTAACCCCAAGCAAGCTGGACGCTGCCCCGTCCACCCAAACTGCACAAACCAAGGCGGCAGTACAAAAGACTTCGGCCACCGGTTTTGCAGTTTATGCCCAACGTGCCGTGACCCCGGTACTGTAAGCGCTGGCAAAAGCCGAGGGATTCTGACTCTCCTCTTGACCTCGGAAAAAGCCCTAAAAGGCCGCGCAAGCGGCCTTTTTCTTTGCGCGAAGCTTTTGCGTGCCGCCTGTTGGCCAGGCCTGGTTCACACAGGCATTTGCCCTTTCATGATCAGCGGCAAACCCGCCGCCGTCCAGATCACGTTGTCGCACTGCGCGGCCAGCGCCTGATGCAAGCGCCCTGCTTCATCCACATAAACCCGGTTGCCAGCGCCTAGCGGCACCACACCCAGACCCACTTCATTACTGACCAACAGCAAAGTACCTTGTACCGAGCCCAAGCTCTGCAGCAACAAGGCTCGCTCCTGCGCTAACAATTGCGGCAAATCCAGCCCTGGCACTCGCGTCCAGTCATCGCCCTCACCGAACAATACATTGCTGAGCCATAAGGTCAGGCAATCGGCAATCACCACGCGGCCTTCAGTACAAGTCTGCTCAATCGCTTCGGCCAGAGCACAGGGCGCTTCCAGGGTTTTCCAATGCGCGGGGCGCTGGGCGCGATGCTGCGCAATGCGCTCGTTCATTTCAGCATCTTGGGGCTGGGCAGTCACAATCACAGTGACGGGTGCGCCGATTTGCGCGGCCAGTCGCTCCGCCAACGCACTTTTGCCAGATCGGGCACCACCCAGAATCAATGTCGTGCTCATGGTTGTGGCCGTGCTCCATTCACCGCGTGCTGTTGCTGTTTCATTGTTTATTGCCAGTCCAGTATGAGGATTTCGCCGTGCGGTACAGGTTGCTTCAGGCAATCTGCTATCGGCGCATGACGCGACCATAGCGCCCGAATCACGCCAGCGTGGGTGACAACTACGGCCGAATCAGTCTGCTGCGCCGCTGTGTTGGCCCATTGCCAAACGCGCTGTTGCATCACCGCCAGACTCTCGCCGCCGTGCGCCGTTCCGTTGTAGTCACCGGCGATCCAGTCATCCAGCGCTGCAGCGCCGATGCTCTGCCAGGGTTGACCTTCCCAGCGACCAAAATCCAGCTCTTGCAGACGTGAGTCCAGTCTCGGCGCCGGATGTAGTCGCTCCGCCAGCAGGCGGCAGCGTTGCAAGGGACTACTGAATACCGGCGCTGCAGCGGGCAATTGCCGCCGCAACGCGGCGATCATCTCGGGCTGGAGCGGCTGGGCCAGCGGCAAATCCAGCTGCCCATAACAGATGCCTTCGCCCCCGTGCACTGGCCAATGTCGAATCAGATAAAGGCGCACGCGCACCACACCAGATAACAGAGCAGTTCGGCCAGCTGCTGCGTCATGCCCAGCGTGTCACCGGTATAACCACCTAATGTTCGGGCTAGATAGCGAGCGACCAACGTCCGCAGCACCAGGCAGGCAACAAGCGCCGCCAGCGCCCATTGCCACGGCAACAGCGCCAGCGCGGCCACGCCACAGATCAATGCCACCAGCAAACCCGCGCCCGCCAGCCGGGTCGCCACCGGCTTGGCTTTGCCCGCCGGGCGAACGTAATCCAGCGTTGCCAGCAAACTCGCTGCCACCAGGCGACTGAAGGCATGCGCGGCGATCATCGCTGGGGCGATCCACGCTACGGGCAGCGCGGCGAGCGTTTCCAGTTTCAGCAATAAACCGGCCAACAGCGCAACCGCGCCAAAGGTGCCGATGCGCGAGTCATGCATGATTTCCAGCATGCGTTCGCGGGTATAACCGCCGCCCAGACCATCGACCGAATCAGCCAGACCATCCTCATGAAATGCACCGGTGAGCCAGATGGTGGCGATCATGCTCAGCAAAATAGCCACGCGCAGCGGCAGCACCAGGTGAGCGACAAACCAGACCCCGGCCGCTAGCAGCCCTACCAATAAACCCACGAGCGGAAAATAGCGGGCGGCGTGATCCAGATCATCGCTCTGATAACCCACCCACGCGGGGATCGGCACGCGGGTGAAATAACCCAGAGCGCAAAAGAAATGCCGCAGCGTATTACGCACCGCGCTCACTCACCCCGGCCTCATCGAACGATGCCATCTGATTGAGCAAGTCGGCTGCGGCGCGCACCAGCGGCAATGCCAGTGCTGCACCGCTGCCCTCGCCCAGCCGCAAACCCAGATCCAGCAACGGTTGCTGCACGCCCAGGTGCTGCAACAAAAGCTTGTGACCATTTTCGCCGGAGCAGTGACTGAAAATGCAGTAATCCAGCACGCCCGGCACAATGCGACTGGCCACCAGCAGTGCAGAAGTGGCGATGAAGCCGTCGACCACGATGGCAACCCGCTGGCTGGCGGCGGCCAGATAGGCGCCGGTGAGCATGGCAATTTCAAAGCCGCCAAACGCCGCCAATACGTCCAGTGGGTCATGGACGGACTCATGTCTGGCCAGCACTTGCTGCAGCACGTCAATCTTGCGTATCAGACCGGCATCGTCCAGACCCGTGCCACGCCCGGTACACGCCACGATGGGCTCGCCCGTCAAACGCGCCATGATCAGTGCTGCGGCAGAGGTATTGCCGATGCCCATTTCGCCAAAGCCCAGCACGTTGCTGCCCGCCTCAACCTGTTCGGTGACGATGCGGGCACCGGTGCTGATCGCCAGTAGCGCTTGTTCACGGCTCATGGCCGGATCATTCAGACTGTTAGCGGTGCCTTTGGCCACCGGACGATCAATCAGTAACGGATGTGGTGCGAACTCGGCATTCACGCCTGCGTTCACCACTTGCAAACTCATGTTGTTGCTGCGGCAAAGCACGCTGATTGCCGCACCACCCGCCAGAAAATTCAGCACCATTTGGGGTGTGACTTCCGCCGGATACGGGCTCACACCAGCCTGGGCCAGCCCATGATCGCCCGCAAACACCAGCATGGCCGGCTTGTTGATTTGCGGATCAAGCCGCTGCTGGATCTGGCCCAGTTGTACCGCCAGTTTCTCCAGTTGCCCCAAGCTGCCCAGCGGTTTGGTTTTGCGATCAAAGCGGTGTTGCAGGGCCAAGCCCAAGTCAGCATCAAGTGGCGAGATATCAAAGGCGAGCATGATTTTTATGGTTGTCCTGAGGTTGCGCCAATCAGCACTGCAATTGGCAGAAAAAACAAATTGCACGATGACTGGCCACTGACGCGGCTGGCACAGCCCCAACCTGCCATCTAATGGATAAAACTGTAGCCCGGAAATGCTATCGGCATTGCAACCGATTCATCCTCCGGGCTACGGGTATCGCTAAAACACAACGGATTGCGTCAAGCGGTGGCGTGCGCCTTAGAAGCCCGCACCGTCATACGACAGCGTGACAAAGTAAGCACGGCCTTGCACGTTGTAGTTTTTAACCAGTTCATAGTCGCGGTCAAACACGTTGTTGACGCGCAGGCCGGCCTTCCAGGTTTTGGCAATCTTGTAATCCAGACCCAAGCCCAGGATGCCGTATCCGCCCATTTCGTTGGCAGCGGTATTGGCTGCATCGTCATAGCGCTGGCCCGACGCTTGCAGATCGGCATTCCAGCGCCACATACCAATGCTTTGCGCTACCGTCACATCGCCAAACAACTTGGCGCGGCGCGGCAACAACAAACCGGTATCGGCATCAAACGGATTCTGACGCGTAATGCTGCCGCCGATATCCAGCCCGGCCAGCTTGCCTTGGGTGGTCAGCGTTGCACCAACAATTTTGCCTTCACTCAGGTTTTCCGGAATGTAGTTGTTGTTGGCATCCAGCACGATCAGGTTGCGAATGCGGTTTTCAAAGCCGACCAGGGTGGTGTTCCAGCCCGCCGCATCCCAACGCAAGCCCAGATCAGCCGAGCGACCTTTTTCTGCCTGCAGGTTCGGGTTGGAGCAAACGTAGCCACAATCGAAGTAAAGATCGTTGAAGGTCGGCGCGTGGAAGCTGGTGCCAGCGTTGGCGGTGAATTGCCACTGCTTGGCAAACTTCCAGGCGTAACCGATATTGCCGGTGGTCTGATCGCCAAACTGCGAGTTGTTTTCTGCACGGATATTGGCTTGCAGATGATGATCGCCAAAGTCATTCTGCCAACCGGCCAGCGCGGCGCGGTTGATGCGGCTGTTGACGTCATAAGTTGCGGTGCTGGTGACCGATTCGTTCAGGTATTCCAGACCCAGCAGCCAGTTACCCACGCTGCTATCAATGCGGTTTTCCCAGCTCACTTGCTTCTGGCGGGTATCAAACCGGCTGGTGTACGGCAGGAAGGTGTTGTAGTCGAACGAATTCGCATGCGATTGATCTTGCGACTGGCCAATCGTCAGCGTGCTCTTCCAGGCGTCGGTGATCTGGTTGCGACTGTAAACGGACAGATTAGTCTGCGTTTCACGCGTCCACGGGTTAGGCGGAAGGCCACCGGAGTCAAATGCCGAGTCGCTTTGTACATACAGGCCGCGAATACCCAGTTCGTTTCTTTCGCCAAAGAAATGCGAGAGATCGAAGTTGGCCGATGTTTGATGCCAGCCGTCGCGATCCGGCTCGTAGTAGAAGGTGTTGGCAGGCTTGGTCACATTGAAGCCTTCGCTTTCCTTGTGGCTCACACCCAGGCTGATGCGGGTATCGTCTTGCGACGCCGACAAACCTGCGTTGGCGCCCCAGGTGCTGTCGGTGCCGTACTCAACACCACCCCACACATGCGGTGCGCCTTGACCGCGCTTGGTGAAAATCTGCACCACGCCGCCGACCGCATCCGAGCCATACAAACTGGATGCCGGGCCACGCAGGATTTCCACGTGATCAATGCTGGCAATCGGGATCAAATCAAAGGATGTGCCACCCAGGGTCGCCGAGCCCATGCGTTGGCCATCGACCAGTACCAGCGTCTGGTTGGCATTGGCACCGCGGATATACAAGCTGGCTGGCTGGCCAAAACCGCCAGAGCGGGAGAACTGCACACCAGGCACCGTGGCCAGCGCTTCGCCCAGCGTTTGCGCGCCACTGTTGGCCAATTGCGTAGCGGTCAGCACGGTGGTGTCGCTAGACAGTGTGTCCGGATTGGCAGCGATGCGCGTTGCGGTCACGACCATGACGGGTTGTACGCTGGCGTCGTCAGCAAAAGCGACGGTTGCGGCCAGCGCCAGAACCAGCGGCGTGAAGCGAAGTGGATGTTTTTTTAATGTGGACATGGTGCCTTCCTGATGCCTGCCCCACGCAGGCGATAAATATATTCCGGAAGACACGCGATCGGCAGCGCCGGGATTAGCCCGAGCCAGATCATCGTCCAGCCGCACCCCGCGCCTTCCGCCTTTGTTGCGCACATTGCGTGCGTTTTAACGCAAGGCCGGTCTCCGGGCTGGTCGCTCCAGCGTTCGCCTTCCCAACTCTTTAGTGAAGAGTCAGTGGCCTGTTTGAACGCTTTCGATACGACTTACCGTTGCGGGGGCAGCTCAGGATTAGCGATTTGAAATCAACCCGTTACAAAGGTTGATCGATACGGCGCACCTGATTCCCAGTTTCACCCACATTGCTGTGGACACCTTGCGAAGGCCGGAATTCTATCAGCATAGGCTCCGGCCCGCGAGGCGATCAGACTGGCGCAATCATCAGGAGGCGGTTTGCTCCGCTTTGTTTACGCCCAGCAAATCAAGTTGATAGCGGATAAAACGGCTGACCAGACGCGCAGTCCAGCGTGCCAGCAACACGGCGATCACAATGCCCAAACCACCGCTGAGCAACAGTGCCAGGCCAATCGGCAACAGCTTTTTGTCGTAGCCATCGTTGCCAATATGCAGCACTTTTTTGACGACTTCAGGACCATCCTCGTCGTCATCGGCAGCGCTGGCCGACTTGTTGAGGTTTGCCGCCGCCCGATCTGCCGCCGCAGCAGCCTGTTGTGCCTTGGCTTCGGCTTCACGCTGGGCCGCCACTTTTTCTACCACCGCGTGTGCTGCGGCCGCTTTGGCCCGCGCGGCATCGGCAGCGGCCTTCACGGCTTGCTTGTCGCCAGGATTATCCGCTGCTGCTGCCGCTTTATCGGCCGCTTCTTCTGCTTTGTCTGCCTCACGATCCGCCGCTTCGGCCGCTTTGTCGGCTGCGGCTTCAGCTTTGTCTGCAGCAGCATCGGCAGCATCGTCAGCGCTATCTACCGCCAGTTTGCTGGTAGAGATATGCACGGAGCCATTTTTGTCCTGGATATCAATCAATGCGGTGCCGCTCTTTTTGTCCGCAATGATTTTGACCGAACTGCCCGAACCACTGGCCTTGTCGACGGCGTTCTTTACCGCCTGCGCATCGTTACCAATGATTTCAACGCCCGAGTCACCAATGATGATCGAGGCAGAGCCCGAAGCCATGTTTTTCTGATGCTTGTGCGAAACCACCACTTTTTCGCTATCGGGCCAGCCAAAGGCCCATTGAGTCACGCCCAGCGTGGTGCAGATCAGCCCAGCCAGCAGCAGACTGCCCGCCGTGATAAACCCGCAGGTCAAGAGCAGCAGCCAGAACAACAAAGGGAAAGCCAGCACAAAATTGAGCGCGCCCAACCCGGCATAGGCCATAACCACGCCCCACAGCGAACGGAACGATTTGCGCTTTTCCCAGTTCTGCAGCTGCGAGCGCGCGTTCAATTCGCGGGCAATGCGCTCCGGATCACCCAGCCGTGCGGCGATTTCTTCTTCGGTATGCCCTTCTGCCGTGCCGTCGCGGAAAAATTCTTCGTAATCACTGACGATTTCGTTGATGTCTTTCGCCGGTAAACGCTGGAGCCCGGCGCGTAGCCGCAGCAAAAACGTTTTCTGGTTCATTCGCGTTCTCTCCCGTTATGCGCGGCGTTCAGGACGCCTTCTACTTCTGTAACGAATTCATTCCACTCCTGGCGCATTTGCCCCAGGCTTTCCAGACCAGCATCAGTCAGCCGATAATATTTTCTGGACGGGCCAGAGCTGGATTCAACCAGATAAGTAGACACCCAGTTTTCATCCTGCAGCCGCCGCATCAACGGATAAATGGTGCCATCGCTGATCTCCATGCTGGCAGCCAGCTGGTTAACAATCGCCCACGCGTAGCTATCGCCCTGCGCCAGTACGGCCAGCACGCACATATCCAATGCGCCCTTCTTGAGTTGCGTCTTCATTCCTGGTTTATTCCCCTTCGGCAGCCGTCACCGATTTCGTGAGAGCTTTATACAACAAGGTATCTTGCATTACAAGCATGCTACCCATAACACAATGCATGTATAAGAGATTTGCAACAACGCAACTTGCCGTTCTTGCTGGTGTCATTTATAAAACCGACAGCCCTTCAAGGAGCACGTGCATGAATATCCAGCTCTATCTTGCCCCGTTGGTATCGTTGATCGCCGGTATCCTGATTCTGATCATGCCGCGTTTGCTCAATTTCATTGTGGCGATCTATCTCATCATCATTGGCGCAATCGGCTTGTTTGGCGGACACATCCCGCACTAAGCCTGCCCGCAAACTGCCACTCCACAGTTGTGTTGCCCGCGCAAAGGAACCGGAACAATGACCGTTGCCAAACGCTTGCTGGTCCACGGACATGTTCAGGGAGTGGGGTTTCGCTTTGCCACCTGCCTTGAAGCCAAACGGCTGGGCCTGTATGGCTGGGTGCGCAATCGGCATGACGGCACGGTGGAGATCCATGCCGAAGGCAACGCCAATGCGGTGGATGAAATGGTGGACTGGGCCAGCCACGGCCCACCTAACGCCAACGTGGCGCGGCTGGATATCCAGCCCGGCGTGATTGAAGGCATCGACACCTTTACCGAGCGCGCCAGCAACTAGCGGCGCTACCGGTTGGCCATTCCGCTTTGCGCGGGAAAATCTGCCCGCGTCAGCTCAGTTGAAGTGACCGAGCATAAACTCAAGGTAATCCGCGCAACCGGCTTCGCCCTCTGCTGGCGCCCAGGTCGATTTTTCTGCAACGGCAATTGGTACGTACGGTCCTTGTTTACTCTCAAAAAACACAGAGTCCGCTGACAGCGCCACCAGACTATGAAAAACGCCCGGTGGAATGTTGATCCCCACGACGTCGCTGCCCGGTGCCAACACACAGGTCGACAAAACCTTACCGTTGCTGTCAAAAATCAGACATCCCAAACGGCCGCTCAACGCGATGATGGATTCCTCTTTGCTGCTGTCCAGATGACAGTGCGGTTGCACGTAAGTGCCGGGTTGCAAAGCATTGAGCAGGCGGTGGCAAGGCGTTTCATTGGCCGCATGAAAGTTGAGATTCTTGCGCAAGCGCGGGGCGGCAGCGGCTTGGGCAGCCAGCTCGGCCAACATGGTTTGATTGATCAAAACAGCGTCAGACATGGCAGATAAACTCCGGGCGAAAAAAAACCCGGGGACGTTAAGCCCCGGGTCCACCAACAACATCTACAAAGGAGAAACTATCAAGACGCAGCTGCTGCATCCCAACAGGCCTTTGAATCTATCGAAATTGGCCTGGATTGTCAAACAATTCAAGGGCATGGAAAAACCGATTTGCAAGACCAGTAATTTACAGCAAGAGCGTATAATTTTGTCTTTTTGCCAGATACCGCCATGACGCTGCCAGACCCCCGGTTGTACCCTCGCGTGAACGCCAACAACCCGGCCATTCGCGCGCTGATGTCGTTGTTAACCGAACGTGACGCGGAACAGGTCAAACTGAAACGCGGCGCGCTGGACGCCTTGATTTGTGAGCTTTTACAGGCAAATGACCACGGCGCCCTGCATGCTGCCCTGACGCAGGCACCGTCACAATATGCTTACAGCATACTATGGGAATCGTTGCGCAAGGCCGTTGAACAGCCAGAGTCTTACAACGAACAATGGGCAGTTCCATTTGCGATTCCGGTGGTTCTGGTCGCTGGCGTGAAGGGTCAAACCAACCTGCCAGGCAAGCTGAATGACCTGGATACGGTCACCAAAATTCTCAAAAATCATGACATTTTTGCTACAGATGCCGATGTATGGCTGTCCGCGCAGCTGGCTCATCCGGAACAACTGGCAGAAATCAACCCGGCGCAACTGACCCGCTGGCGCGATCAATTGCAGTACGCCAGTGGCGGTTTGCCGGTGAACTTTGCCGAAGCGCCAGTGCCACTAAAAGATGAAGGCGTGTTTCTGCGCTACCTGGTAGGCGTTGCGATCCAGAAGAAAACAGCGGCTCCGGCCGTCAAACTGGGTGGTCAGGTGAGTGCCTGGGGCGTGCCGCTGGCACAGGAACTGGGTAAACAATTGCAAACCGCTGGCGTTACCCTGTTTGCCATTCCACGGGTGCCGCAAACCTGGTTGGCAGCGCAGGAAAGCGGTCGGATCACGCAACTGGAAACCCGTTTGCAGGTGGCAGCCAGCAACGCACTGCGCAGCATTCGCACCGCAGGTCGCACGCCGGTGGTGACCATTGCCGCGCATGAGCCCGGTGAAATCCGCATTACCTTTAGCGCGCAAGAAGACAGCGAGCGTTGGGAAGGTTACGTCTGGCCATTGGCGCCGCTGGACGAAACCGAACAAGTGGTCGCCTTTGCCCGGGAGCTATTTGCCGAGTGCCACGTGGATGACCTGCGTTTTATCGACGCCGTGCAGCCTGACCGCATTGGCGAACTGCCGTTCTTTGTTACCGCACACATTGCACCAGCGGCGCATCATTAACCTGAACGCACTGACTGAGGGACTTACCCCATGAGCTTTTTCAAACATCATGTGTTTTTCTGTACCAACCAGCGTGGTCCAGGTGAAAGCAGCTGCAATGATTGCGGTGCTTCGCAGATGCAGGCCTATGCCAAAGATCGCGTAAAAGCACTCAAGCTCAATGGTCCGGGCAAGGTGCGTATCAACAAGGCGGGCTGTCTGGATCGCTGTGATGACGGCCCGGTGTTGGTTATCTATCCGGAAGGCACCTGGTACCGTTATGTGGACGAAGAAGATATCGATGAGATCGTCGATTCCCATCTGGTCAAAGGCCAGATCGTGGATCGGCTCAAGATTTAAGCTTCTGCTGACGTAAAAACAGAAACAGCCCCTTCTTGCAGGGGCTGTTTTCACGTTGTGGTCAGGTTATTGGCAAATACTCGCAACGCAGCCTATTGCACCGGGTGAGTTACAGGCTCGCGGCGCCAGACGGTCAGATCAACCGGCACGCCCAAAGTTGTGTTCAGATAAGTACGAAGGGCAATTTCATCCACTGTTGCCCCCTCTGCTGCCAACTGCAACGCCACGCTCAAGCGCCCGTCCACATAATGCAGGGTGATATCCCAATCGCAGGGCGACAATTGCGTCAGTGCGCTGGCCAGCACGCCCAACACTTGTTCACGGGCAGGTAGTCTGGGGTCGATGGATTCGGTCTGTTCACGCGGATCGATATGAATCTGCACATCCAGCACCGGAAAATGCGCCAATACGGCTTGCCGCGCCAGCACCGCAATGTGGTGGCCTTCGCTCACGCTGATGCGCGGGGCGACTTCCAGATGGGCATCCACCAGCGCCTGATCGCCCATTTTTCGGGTTCGCAGATCATGTACATCCAGCACGCCGGGCGTGGTTTCCAGCGCCTGGCGAATCTTGTGTACGTCATCCAGCGGCAAAGCGCGGTCCATCAGGTCATTGAGCGCATCCCAGCTGAACGACCAGCCCATGCGCCCCACTACCACCGCCACAATCACCGCGGCCAACGGGTCCAGCACCGGATAACCGGCTAGATTGCCCGCCACGCCCACCAGCACCACTACGGAAGAAGCCGCATCGGAGCGCGCATGCCAGGCATTGGCGACCAGCATGGACGAATTCACTCGCTTGGCTTCGCGCAGCATGTAGCGAAACAACGACTCTTTGGTGACGATGGCGATCACGGCGATCCACAGCGCAATGGCATGCACCTTGGGGATCAGTTCATGATTCTGGATTTTGCCAACGGCACCCCACAGCATGCCTGCTGCGACCACCAGCAAGATCACACCCAGCGCCAGCGAAGCGGCATTCTCGAAGCGTGCGTGGCCGTACTGATGATCGTCATCGGCGGCTTTGTGGCTGTGTTTGTTGGCGAACAGCACCACAAAATCGGCCACCAGATCGGACAGCGAATGCAAACCATCCGCAATCAAACCTTGCGAGTGGGCGAACACGCCGACCACGATCTGCCCGGCGCCTAACACCAGATTCACCCAGGCGCTAACCCAGGATGTACGCGATGCCACGGCCTGGCGCAACTCACTGGTCAGGCCGGGACTCTCAAGCGGGTGGTCCGATCTTTGCATCAGGAATCCGCAGTGTTGGTTTCTTCTTCGTCTTGCTCAGGCAAAGCGATCAGCCCGGTATGGAAGCCGTATTCGTAGACTTCGCCATAGCGGCCCCACTCGATGGCCACTTGCAGCACGCGCTCGGCTTCCTCCTGATCCAGCGATTCGCGCAGCAGCTTGAGGAAAGCCTGTTCTGGCAATTCGCCCGATTCGGTTTGCTCCAGGCTGTGGCGGATATGCGCGGCCAGCGGCACATGCGTCAGCAGTTGTTGACCAAAAATCTCCTGGCGCATGGTGTTTTCGGCCTGCACGTAACGATGGCCCAGCGGCGTAATGGCGATATCGCCATGCGCCACTTGCGCCAGCCCCAGCAATTGCAGGGCTTCGGCCAGGGGCAGCAACTCATCATCGGTCAGCTCGGTTTCTTCACCCAGCGCTGGCAAGTCGGCACGGCCATTGAATGGCGGCTCGGACAACAGCTCCAGCAAGCTCTCCATGCGAC
Organism: Silvimonas soli; assembly: GCF_030035605.1. Classification (NCBI taxonomy): domain Bacteria; kingdom Pseudomonadati; phylum Pseudomonadota; class Betaproteobacteria; order Neisseriales; family Chitinibacteraceae; genus Silvimonas; species Silvimonas soli. The sequence continues at coordinate 738,309 of NZ_CP106736.1, forward strand.
TGACGTCGGCTTCCGGCAAGCGGTAGGCCAACGGCAATTCGTGCGTGCCCTCGGTGGTGCGACCAGCGCGCGCGCGAGCGGTCATCAAGGCGTAGACCTCATCGATGAGGCTGCGCACTTCGACGCTTTCCGGATTACGCGGACGCGGTAGTGAGATGCGCAACTCGGCGCGCACCCGGCCCGGATCGCTGGCGAAAATCAGTACGCGGTCGGCCATCAGTACGGCCTCTTCGATATTGTGCGACACCACCAGAATGCCCTTCATGGGCGTCTGTTTGCTTTCCCACAGCTCCAGCATATCGTCGCGCAGTTGCTCGCCGGTCAGCACGTCCAGTGCGGAGAAGGCTTCGTCCATCAGCAGGATATCGGGTTCAACCACCAGCGCCCGCGCAATGCCCACACGCTGACGCATGCCACCCGACAATTCGCGCGGCAAGGCGCCGTTAAAGCCGGACAAGCCAATCAGCTCGATCGCATCTTCAGCACGTTTTTCGCGTTCTTCCTGCTGCACGCCGCGTGCTTCCAGACCCAATTCGACGTTTTGCTGCACGGTTAACCAGGGGAACAAGGCAAACGACTGAAACACCATCGAGACGCCACGGGTTGGGCCATACAACGGCTGGCCGCGATATTGCACATCGCCTTTGTCGGCAGAAATCAATCCGGCCATCAAGCGCAGCAGGGTCGACTTACCCGAGCCGGACTGGCCCAGCAACGCCACGATCTCGCCCTCTTGCAGGACAAAATCCACGTCTTCCAGCACCGCGCGTTGCGAGCCGTCGGCAGAACGAAACGACTTGCCGACACCTTTCAGTTCAATCAATGCATTCGCCATTCTTTTCTCCTCTACGCCTGCTTGGTGGCGCGGGGTTAGTACGCTTTGTCAGTTCAGGCGGCCAGCCGACGCTGGCCACTCAAATTCGGAATACCTGCTTGCTGGCGCGCCAGTGCATCAGAAGTGCATGCGTTCTTCAGCAATGCGATACAGGCGGCGCCACAAGAAGTGATTCAGCCCCATCACAAATACGCACATCACGCCGATACCCAGCGCGATACGTGGAAAGTCCCCCACGGCGGTCATGTGGGCAATGTAACTACCCAAGCCATGCGCTTCGAGCGTGGTATGGCCCCAGCTCACGTATTCGGCCACGATACTGGCGTTCCATGAACCACCACTGGCGGTAATGGCGCCAGTCACAAAGCTTGGGAACACCGCTGGCAGCATGTAGCGCTTCCATTTCAGCCAGCCGCTCAAACCAATATTTTGCGCTGCATAACGCAACTCGGTCGGAATACTCGACGCGCCGGCGATCACGTTGAACAGGATGTACCACTGCGTGCCCAGAATGATCAGCGGCGACAACCAGATATCCGGATTCAGGTTCAGCTTGACGATAATCACCACCGCCAGCGGGAATACCAGATTGGCCGGAAAAGCCGCCAGGAACTGCGCTACCGCCTGCAAGCGATCAGCCCAGCGTGGGTTCATGCCTATCCACACCCCAATCGGCACCCACACCACCGCAGCTAGCGCGATCAGGATCATCACGCGGATCAAGGTGTAAATACCCAGCAAGAACACGTGCCCCACTTCGCCGATACCCACTTCGCCCAGAATGAAGTAACCCAGGCGATACACTGCAAACAAACTCAGCGCGGCGATAATGGCGTCGAACACGCGTTCAGCGGTGGAGCTACGGGTAGACACCCGCGCCATAATCGATGTGCCGTCATGCTTTTTACGGAAGTATTTGAAGCTGCGGTCAATCAGCGTCAGCGCCCAGCGTACGGTGCCTTGCATTCGGTCGGTACGACGCAGCCAGGTCAGCAACCACGACTGTTGAGCCGAGCCACCGCCGGTTTCTTCAAAACGGAACTTGTCTGCCCAAGCCAGCAGCGGGCGGAAGAACAATTGGTCGTACAACAAAATGCCGATCAGCATCGCCAGAATCGCCCAGCCGATGGCGGTCAGGTTTTGCGCCTGGATCGCGGCGGCAATGTACGAGCCCATGCCTGGCAGTTTGATATCCTGGTTAGAGACCGAGATAGCCTCCGAGGCCACCACAAAGAACCAGCCGCCGGACATGGACATCATCATGTTCCACAGCAGGCCTGGCATGGCAAACGGCAACTCGAGACGCCAGAAACGGTGCCAGCCCGACATCTGGAATACGCGTGCGGCTTCTTGCAGTTCTGTCGGTACGGTTTTGAGCGACTGATACAGGCTGAACGCCATGTTCCACGCTTGCGAGGTAAAAATCGCAAAAATGGCGGCACATTCAACGCCCAGCAAATTGCCGGGGAACAGCGCGATAAACCCGGTCACCGTGATCGACAGAAAACCCAGAATCGGAATCGACTGCAAGATATCCAGCAGCGGAATCAACACTTTCTCCGCGGCGCGCACCTTGGCGGCCAGCGCGGCAAAAACGCAGGCAAACACCAGCGATGCGGCCATGGCAATAAACATGCGCAAGATGGTGCGCAACAGGTAGTACGGCAGATAAGTTGGATCAAGCGAAATGGCCAGCGTCTGCCCCAACTGGTAGGGCGTGGCCATTTGCGAAGCGCCGTAGCCCAGCAAAACCAGCGCAGACAACACCAGCGGCAGCAAGGCCCAATCCCAGCGATTGCCGGACTCCACCACCTGGCGTGGCAAATACTGGAAGCGGTTCAGATTCATCATTGTTATTGACCTTGTTTATTACAACCGGGGCGCTGATTCACCCCACTTACCGCGGCCACCGCCGGAGCCAGACGACGGTATTGCTTAGCTGAGCAGATTGACGATCCAGTCTGGATGCAAAGCCCAGCCGTTAAAGCCAGCCAGCACAAATGCCGTCCCGAGGATACCAAATACCAGGCTCACTCCCAGCATCCAGCGCAAACGGGTCAAGGCGGTAATCCCCGCCAAGGCCATGGCAATGCCCAGCATGGCGTCTGCCAGATCAAACTGGTCGTCACGGTAGTTTAGTTTGTTGTAGCCCGCATCCTGAGTTTCGGCACTGGCCTTCAATTGCGGTAGTTCTGCCTGGTAGTGCGCCTCTTCCCCGGCGATCTGCGCATGGGCGGTGGCGGCTTTGGGTCCAGACAAAAGCGCAGATAGTAGCAGATCAGAGTTTGCAAGAAGATGAAGCTTGAGCTTGGTGGCTTCATATTCGTTCCAGGTATCCACCGCCTGCATTTTGCTTAGCTGCATCGCCTGGACGATATTGTCGTCCTTGATTTTGGCTAAACCCAGAATCACCGAAAAACACAGCACCAACATCCCTACTGCTTGATTGAGCCGACGTTCGCCGGTTTCGACCGAGACATCTACATCCATTGTTATATCTCCGCGCTGATTATTTTATTTGCCGTTGGCAGACATTGTGAGATTGCACAACGGCTAGCCAGGCGCTCCGGTGCACATCCGGCGCGGGTTTCAGCTTTTTTGCCCGAGCTTGTCATCGCCCGCAGGTCAATGTGCGTTGTATGAGGGCATTCCCCTTGTTGTTCACTGGCGGTACTCCGGCACGCGCTTGAGTACCGTTTCTTTTGTCTAGCGTGAGGGGAAAAGCCGGTTTTTTCCGGTCTTCGTCATGAATCTGCGGCCTACCCTGCTATGCTCCGATGTTGGCCCCCTTCCCGCTTGTACCATGAGCTCACCATCTGGCCACCCCGCCCGCCGCGCGTGGTGGACTTTGCCACTCGCCCTTGTGTTGGCTCTGCAAAGCCGGTTATGGCTGTATTTGCGGCCACTGGCCCAGCTTGTCCTGCAATGGCCGGTGTGGCAAAAGTGGGGAACGCTGCTGGTACGCTGGTTGCAGCGCAGGTCGCCCTGGCAAGCCGTCGCCTGCATGCTCATGCCCATTGCGCTGGCCAATCTGCTCAAGCTGATCTGCGTATACTGGACCGTCCAGGGTCGCTGGTTCGTCGGCGCAGCGCTGTACGTAACCCTCAAAACACTGGAGTTTGGCTGTGTTGCCCTGATCGAACAGGCCTGCCGCCCAACATTGCGGACCGTAAAACTTTATCGCGTGGTGTATCTGCTGATCGCCCGCATCCGACGCTGGACCAATTGCCAGTTACGCCCGTGGCGGCGCTGGTGGTCCGCAGTGCGTGCCGACTTTTTTAGCAAACCAAATTGATCTGATCACAATGAAATTGATAAAGCTGCCCGTTATTGCCCTGTGCCTTGCCGTCTTGCTGGCTGGCTGTTCGCACGAAGACCCGAATTCGCCGGTCTACAAACGCAAACAGGTGTTCAAGGAAATGCTCAGAACCAGCCAGAGCATGCGCGATATGTTGAAAGGCAATGCAACCTGGAATGCGCAGACTTTTGCTGCCAATGCAGCCAAGCTGCAGCAGTTGTCGACCCAACCGTGGCCGTATTTTGTGCCGGTAAACAAAGACGACAGCAGCAAAACCGACGCCAAACCCAATATCTGGGAAAAGCCGCAAGATTTTCACGCTGCGGCCCAGAAGCTGCAGGACAATACCGCCAAATTGCAGCAACTGGCTGCAACTAATGACCCGGCGCAGATCCGCCCGCAGTTCGAGGCCATGGAAGAAAGCTGTACCGCCTGCCACAAGGCGTTTCGCGAGTTCTAAGCCATTTGCCGCATCGTTTTTGTAACCCATATGACAGGGCGCTCCGGCGCCCTTTTGCATTTGCGCCCGCTTTCACACGTCGTTACAGCCAAGCACGATCCAGCACGCCACAATCTGCCGCCGTATCCATTGGTCATTCAAAAAAAGGGACAGAACATGAGCGAAGAAAAGAAAGATCCATGGCTGAATTATCTGGCACTGACCACGGTCATTCTGGCGGTGTGTGCCACGTTGTCGACCTTCAAGGGCGGCGGTTACTCCACCAAAGGCGTTATCAGCCAGGCTCAGGCGTCGGATCAGTGGGCCTACTACCAAGCCAAGGGCGTCAAACAGTATCTGTACCAGATCCAGCGCGACAATCTGGTGTTGCAGCGTGACGCATTGCCGGTAGATAACAAGGCCAGCGCGGCCTACGACGCAAAAATCGCCGACTACAGCAGCAAGGTGCAGCAGTACGACACCGAGAAGCACCACATTGAAGACCTGGCACGCGGGCTGGAAGCCCAACGGGACGACGCGCAACGCCACGGCAAGCCGTTTGGTATTGCGGTGATCTTCCTGCAAGTGGCGATTCTGATCTCCTCAATTGCCGGTTTGTTCAAGCGCAAGGTGCTGTGGCTGTCGGCGCTGCCGGTCGGGCTGGTCGGTGTGCTGTATTTTGTTGATGGCTTTTTTGTGTTGTTCTAAACCGGATTAGCTCACCACTCCTCCTGCCCTCTCGCACGGCTGGCGTTTCAAACGCCAGCATGCTGCACTGCGCATAGGCGCCACTCAAACGGCATGGCTACACTCTGGCATCTGACTGAATGAGATGCCTATGCGCACCGCCAACCAGTGGTTCGATGCCTATAGCGGCGATCACCGCAACCACACAAATCAAACCATCCACTGGATTTGCGTGCCCGTCATTTTATGGTGCACGCTGGCCATGCTCTGGACGATTCCCTCGCCACTGCCACTGCAAGGCTTCTGGGCGCTGCTGGCGATGGCGGCGACGCTAGGGTTTTACACTCGTTTGTCGTATCGCCTCGGGCTGACCATGCTGCTGTGGCTGGCATTGAATACATGGCTGGTCATCGGGGTTTTGAACGCCGCCGGACTGCACGGACTGTGGATGTCGGCGCTGGGCCTGTTTGTGCTGGCATGGATCGGCCAGTTTGTCGGCCACATCATTGAAGGTCGACGCCCTTCGTTCTTTACCGACCTGGCTTATTTGCTGATCGGCCCGGCGTGGTTAATGGGCAAGCTCACCCGGCGTCTGGGCTGGCCGATTGCCTGAAACACTTGCCGCGGGAAGCGAAAATGGCCGCAATGCGGCCATTTTTCCGGGTTGTAGCCCATGCGGCAGGTCTTTATCCGCACGCTCAGGCCACGTTCGTTCTATTCAACCGGGGCCAATTTCGCTACGCAAATAACCCAGGGTGGAGTAAATCCGCGCTACGGTTTCGGCATCTTCCGCATGCCGCAGGCGTGGGGGCGATAAATCGTCTTCTGCGCGGCCGGGTACATGGGCATGGCCATTGGGTTTGGTCTCACGGGTTTGCAAGTGGTCCCGTTCATGCTCAAGTGACTTGATCCATTCCTTGATCTGCCCTCCATGCCTGGTACGCATTTCGTGCTGAAACTCATTCGTCGGCGGATCGCGCAGCTCGGTATTGATTTCCACCTCCCAGGTATCAAGCTGATTCCGCACTTTTTCAAGGTCTAGCAGTGTCGCACTCATAAGGGTACTCCTTGGCAAAAAACCGCTGATCCCCTGTAGTGGCTAGAACCGGCGCGCTTCGACCCGATGTTGCCCGGCGAATTCGCAGCAACGCTCGTGGACAGCCCGGCCCTGGCCCAGGTGATCTGACCCGGCATGCAGTCACGGCAGCGGGTCTTTGGTTTCATCGTCGACCATGGCACGCGATTCTTCCAGTTCGGCAGCCTGAGTAGCTGATAGCTGGCCTGTACCTTGCAAATGCAACAACGATTCAAACCGGCGCAAAGCGGTGTCGTGAGCCGACAGGTGATAGACCTCATCCTTGATGGTGCCCGCCTCAAAGACCGACTTTAGCCGCCAGACCACCTTGTCCAGCGCGATACCTTCCGCCATCAACTCCACCGCCAGATCGCTGCGGGCCCAGCGGGTAGGCAGACCTGCTTCGCGCAGTGCAAAAACCAGGGGCGCGAGTTGCTGAAACTGATTGCGATCTTCGATATCGTCATCATCCATGCAGGAAGGCTCCGCTGGCAGTAGGCAATCGTTCAAGTACAGCACGGGCGAGCCAGCAAAGCCAAAAATGGCAGATTACCGGCCCGCTCGTCAGCGGCAAATGTCGCATCCAGCCCGATCAGGCGGTGATCAGTTCAGCCAGAGCTTGGGCAATACGTTCCACTTCGGCCGCACCCACTTGCCAGTGCGTAACCAGCCGCATCAACCCTTGTTCCGGCGGGTTGGCCTTGATACCACGGGCTTGCAAGCCTGCCATCAACACCGCCACATCGACCGGTCGGGTAAAGCGGAAGAACACCATATTGATATCCAGCGCATCCATATCTACCGTCACACCCGGCAGATGCTGGATGCGTTCGGCCAGCAAACGCGCGTTGGCGTGATCAACGCCCAAACGCAATGACATTTCGTCCAGTGCCAGCAAACCGGGTGCGGCCAGCACGCCAGCCTGACGCAAACCACCGCCCATCAACTTGCGCTTTTTGCGGGCACGTTCGATGAAATCGGTAGCACCGACCAGCATCGATCCCACCGGCGCGGCCAGGCCCTTGGACAGACAGAACATCACACTATCGGCATATTGGGCGATCTGCTGTGCTGGCACTTGCAAGGCTGCGGCGGCGTTAAACAAGCGCGCGCCATCCAGATGCACCTTGATTCCCGCTTCCTGTGCGACTTCCCACGCGGCTTTGCTGTCGGCCAGCGACACCACTTGCCCGCTGGAATAAGCGTTTTCCAGGCACAGCAAAGAGGTCCGCGGCAGATGGATATCCCCACCCGGACGAATACGGCGGCGAATTTCCTCAGGCTTGAGCACGCCACGCGGCGCCGGAATCGGCCGCAGGTTCACGCCAGCGATAATGGCCGCAGCGCCGACCTCATGCCAGACGATATGGCTGTCTTCACCAGCAATCACTTCGTCGCCTTGATCGCAGTGCGTAAACAGCGCCAGCTGATTGCCAAAGGTGCCGCTGGGCACAAACAGCGCGGCGTCTTTGCCCAACACGCTGGCGGCGCGTTGTTCCAGTTGGCTGACCGTGGGGTCGTCACCATAAACATCATCACCGACCGGCGCGGCGGCCATGGCTGCACGCATTGCTGGCGTGGGGTGGGTGACGGTGTCGCTGCGTACATCTATCCATTCAGTCATGCGTGGTTCCTCTGTTTCTGGCGGTGATGCTGGCTTGATTGGTCTGAGGGGATTTTACGCAAATGCGGGGATTTGAGGGGCGATAGAAGTGGTCGCAGCCAGCTCAGTGTGAATGTCCAAAGCTTGTGTTAGTGCCTTCGGCACGTATGTGAAAAGCGTTTGATACCCGGGGGTGCCCGGGAGCACGTTACTTTCTCTTGCGTCGCCAAGAGAAAGTAACCAAAGAGAAGGCGACCCCGCTGCCGCAAGGGGGCCCGAAGTCAAAATCCACAGCAAACCGTCTGCTTACCCAACTCCGTAGCCCGGATGAAGCGTAGCGGGAATCCGGGGAGCAACATTGGTCAATTCCGGTAGAGTCGCCCGCTCACGCGAATGCCCGCTACGTTCCCGCTCCGACGCCATCCAGGCTACGAAGCTACGAAACTGAATAAAATTTTGGGGCGCGAGGCCAACCCTACCCCACCACCACCAACCCCAAAGCCACCACCGCCGGCAAAGCCTGCACAAACAGTATCTTCTTGCCCACCGTCAGTGCTCCAAATACCCCGGCGACGATTACGCAGCTTAAAAAGAAAATTTTCACGGCGAAGCCTGTCGGGCCGAGAAGCAAACCCCACAGCAAACCAGCCGCCAGGAAGCCGTTATACAAACCCTGATTGGCCGCCAGCACTTTGGAGGCTGTGGCAAATTCCGGGGTCAGCCGGAATACTTTGCGTCCGAGCGGTTTATCCCAGAAGAACATTTCCAGCACCAGAAAATACACATGCAAGGCGGCGACGAGGGCGACCAGGATATTGCCGAACAGAGCCATTGTTATCTCCATGTTTTTATTGGGTTGGTCTTGGGTCTGCCAGCGCCCCCACCAGGCGGCGCGCACAAAAAAACGCGGGCCAATGAGTTAACCATTGGCCCGCGTTGGCAAATATCAGTTAATACCCGGCCAAAGCTGTTTCAATATCGGCGATCAGGTCACTCACAGCCTCAATGCCCACGGACAAGCGCACCAGCGTATCGGTGACGCCCAGACGGGAACGCTCGCCGGGCGAGAGATTGGCATGCGTTTGCAAGGCAGGGACAGTGATCAGGCTTTCTACGCCGCCCAGGCTTTCGGCATAGGCAATCAGCCGGGTTTGTTCAATCAAACGGGCCAGCGTGCTGACGTTATCCACCTCAAACGACACGATTGCGCCGGCGCCGGTGGCGAACTGGTTCAGCAAGCGGTGACCAGGGTCTTCGGGCAGCCCGGGATAGAACACGCTTTTGACAAAGTCTTGCTGGTGCAGCCATTGGGCCATGATCTGGGCCGAGGCTTGTTGCTGTTCCAGCCGCAACGCCAGCGTTTTCAGGCCACGCAGCGTGAGCCAGGCATCTTGCGGGGCAAGGACAGCGCCGATGGCGTTTTGCAGGTAGGCCACGCGAGCCGCCAGTTCAGGGTCGCGCACGCACAGAATCCCGGCGATGGTGTCGTTGTGGCCGCCCAGATATTTGGACGCACTATGAATGACCAGATCGGCACCCAGCTCTAACGGGCGCAGCCAGTACGGCGTGAGAAAGGTGTTATCCACCCACAATTGCAGCTTGCTGTCTTTGGCCAGTTTGGCCAGCGCTGGCAAGTCCGCCACAATCTGCAACGGGTTGGACAGGCTCTCGGCCAGGATAGCGCGGGTGTTCGGCAGAATGGCAGCAGCAAACGCATCGACCTGTGCTACCGGCACGTAGGTAACGCTAATGCCGAAGCGGGCAAACACCTGATCCAGCAGGCGCTGGGTGCCACCATATGAACCTTCGGCCACCACCACATGATCGCCCTGATTAAACAGGCACAACGCTGTGCTGATGGCCGCCAGGCCGCTGGCAAAAGCAAACGCGCCCGCGGCACCATCCAGCTTGGCCATGGTTTGTTCCAGCGCCTGACGGGTGGGATTGCCGCTGCGGGTGTAATCAAAGCCGGTGCTCTGGCCCAACGCCGGATGGGCAAAGGTTGCGGTCTGATAAATTGGCATGCTGATGGCCCCGGTGGCGGGGTCGTGGCACGAGCCAGCTTGAGCCAACAACGTTTTGATATCGAGCATGAAAGGTGTCCGGTGGGTACATATTTGCAGAGAGGGCACTCTGCCGCGCTTCAGTCTATGACACGTTGATGGAAGCACAAAGCCTGACATTTCCTGCAGGCTCTTTGAAGTCGCTGAGATTTGCCGATTTCTGCGCTGTTACGGCGCCAGTCACAGCGACACCAAAAACTCACGCCAGCAGCGCGGCCAAATCCGCCCGGACAAACGGCTTGGCCAGAAACACCTGGCCTTCACGCCATGCCGGGTGCGCGCGGTGAATTTCCAGCGGCAGGCCGGACATCAGCACCACCCGTGTTTGCGGCCAACGCTTGGCGATGACGGCGGCCAGCGCAATGCCGTTGCCGCCCATGCCGAGCGAAATATCCGACAACACCAGTTCCACGGGTTCGTTTTGCGCCAGCCAGCGTTGCGCTTCATCCGCGCCAGAGACGCCCGCCGCCTGTGCACCCAGCGTGCGCAACATGGCCAGTGCGGTGTCTTTTACCGCCGGGTCATCCTCGACCACCAGCACGCGCCCAGTCACCTCACCTTCCACCAACGGGCCGGGTAGCAAGATGCGTTCGCTTTCAGCAGAACTGGGTGGTAGCCAGAGCGACACGGTAGTGCCTTTGCCGACCGTACTTTGAATCTGCACGTCGCCGCCGCTTTGCCGCACAAAACCGTAAACGCTGCTGAGCCCCAGACCGCTGCCCTCACCCAGCGCACGCGTGGTGAAGAACGGCTCCATGACTTTGTCGATCAGCTCAGGCTGAATGCCGCTGCCGGTATCGGTAACCGAGATCACCACCGCCTGAGCGATATTGGGCAGGCGCTCGGCGCTGTCACGCAGCTCTATATTCAAGGTCAGCGTACCGCCGTCCGGCATCGCGGCAGCACTGTTGAGCGCCAGATTCAGAATGGCGTTTTCCAGTTGGCCGCGATCAACGCGTACGCTCAATTCACTCGCTGGCGGCTGGAGCACCACGTCAATCCCCGCGCCCACGGCGTATTCGATCAGGTCGAACATTTCGGCCAGCATGCCCTCAACCGGCACCACCTCGGCCTGCAAAGGCTGGCGCCGGGCAAAAGACAACAAACGCCGCGTCAGTTGCGATGCCCGTTCGGCTGAACGCCGCGCCAGTTCGGCCATGCCCAGCGCTTCGGGCTGTTGCTGCAATTTGCCTTCGAGCATTTCCAGATTACCGAGAATGGCGACCAGAAAATTGTTGAAGTCATGCGCCACGCCACCAGTGAGCTGACCCAGCACTTCCATCTTTTGCGCCTGGCGCAAGTCCGCCTCCACTGCGCGGCGCGCGGTCAGATCGCGACACACCGCCACCCAGCCGCCACCCGGCATGCCTTGGCAGTGGAACTCCAGGATGCGCTGATCGGCAAAATGCAATTCGGCGGCAGCGGCAATGCGGGTGTGTCGATCAGTGGTGCGTGTGGCCGTACGCCGCGACACGGCCCGCCAGCGCGCGTGAACCGGTAACGCCTTGCGCAGTTCCAGCAAGCTCATGCCGATATGCAAACGCTGATCCGGCATACCCAGCGCGGCCTGGAACATCGGATTCCAGCCCACCAGGCGACCATCTCCGTCGTGGACTGACACACCGTCGTTCATCGAGCGAAACACGGTTTCCAGCAAACGTTGCTGCGTATCCAGACCTTCGGTCAGCTTTTGTTTTTCCAGCATGTTGGCGCGGAATACCTCAAACGCCCGCGCCAGTTCGCCCACTTCATCCTTGCGGTCAATCGAGGGGATACGCTGTTCGGTATTGCCCGAAGCCAGGCGCGCCAGTACGCGAGTCATGCGCTGCAGCTTGCGCAGCACACGGTCAACATAGGTCACCCCCAGCAGCGCCAGCACCACGCCCACCGCAGCCAGCAAAATCAGCCCGGATTCGCTCGATGACACCACGCGGCGTACGCCTTCGTGGCGCTGCGTGGTGACTTGGCGCAGCTCTTCGACATATTGGGCGGAGCGGGCGTCCAGTTGATCGGCGTGCGCGCGAATCAGCTGCACCAGATAGGTCATGCGTTGTTCGCTGGTCAGAAACTCGTTACGCAGCGCAAACACGTTGTCCGGGCCGTTGCCGATCTGGTACAGCAGTTGCGCCAGTTGTGGCTCGCGCTGGGCCTCGCCCCGAAGACGTACCTGCATCCACAGCGCCTCGCTGTCACTTTCGGCCACGCCCAAAGTGGTGAAGTCGGTCGCCTGAAACGTGCTCATGGTCACGACCCACAAATTGAGCATGGTCGGCGCGTTACGGGCAAACGCCTGGCGGCGGCGCAGGATATCGTTACCGGCCCGCTCGGCATCACGGCGTTCTTCGTTGAGACGTCGCTGCAATTGCCGGTGCAGGCCGGATTGCACCATCAGGCGGGTCAGGTCGCGGTCAATGCCATCCAGTTCGGCACTGGCGGCCAGTTGGTCGCTGGTGTGCTCGGGCAAATCCATCGATAGCAGACGAATGTCGTGCAGCAGGTTGTGCAGCACTTCGGTATCGCTGTGCAACAAATCGGGCGAATCCGTCCCCGCCATCGCCGGTGCAATCGCCGCTACCTGCGCGACTTTCTCTGACAATTTGAGTACGCGGGCGATCTCCGGCACCACGTTAGCTTCGTATTCATCCAGCGCCCGCTGGTTGGCACGCATGCCCATCACGCCGACCACCGCCACCGACAGCGTCACCAGAAACAGCAACAGAAAAGCCACAATCAGCCGCGTGCGGATGCTGGGCATGCGCAAGGTATCGGGCAGACGGGTGCGTAATGGTGGCATGGCGGGCGTTTACAACCGCGTCACGGGCGAGGCGAACAGATAGCCTTCGCCACGTTCGGTGCGGATATACGCTGGCAAGCGCGGATTGGGCTCGATCTTGCGACGCAATCGTAAAATCAAGACGTCGATGGTGCGGTCATACACGTCAATCTCGATGCCGCGGGTATGTTCCAGCAATTGATCTCGTGACCACACCCGGCTGGGGTGCTGCACCATGGCGGCCAGAATGGCGAACTCACCCCGCGTGAGCGAACACGGCTCGCAACCTTGCCGGATCAACACGCGCTTGCCCATATCCAGCACCCAGTCGCCAAAGCTGTAACGCACGCCGCCCGCTTCACCAGGCTGGCGCGGCGGCGACAACTCGGTGCTCCGCCGCAACAACGCGCGCACCCGCGCCAGCAACTCGCGCCCGGAAAACGGCTTGTTGATGAAATCATCCACCGCCATTTCCAGCCCCAGCACACGATCTGTCTCGTCGCCCTGCCCGCTGATCATGATGATGGGCACCGCCGATTTCTGCCGTAAGTCGCGGGCGACGGTCATGCCGTCTTCGCCACGCAGTTTCAGATCCAGAATCACCAGCGAACACGGTTGCGTGGCCAGATGGGCCTGCAGCTCGTCGCCGCGGGCCACCGCACAAACCGCAAAGCCAGCGTCTTCCAGCAATGTTTTTAACCAGAGTCTTACCTGTGCATCGTCATCCAGAATCAGGATGCAATGTCTGTTATCCATACCGATCTCTCCACCTCATGGACGCTCTGCCGGCGCTTGCTTGAGGGTGTTGGTGTGACATCCACTATGGCAGTTGATGCTGCCTTTGGCTTGCAGCATCGTCAACCTGAAAGTCATGCTGTGGTAATCAGCAAATCTACTGATAGGCAAGCAGTGAGAATCGGGCACCGGGCAGCGCGGTCTACGGACGAACCGTGCCCGCCACCATAGCGCACTTATCCCCGGCGACCAGGCGGTGATTGCGGCTAACGGGTTACACTGTGCGATCTGACGCCTTGTGCTCCCGCAGCAACGCCCGACTTCGGGTTTGCGTAAGTCGTGCAGCGCCTGTTTTGCATTGTTTTGCATTTATTCAAGCTCCACATTTCAAGAAGAACTTGCCGGCGTTGGCAGCCCCACTGCTAGCGCCAGCCCCTCAGCCCGAGAAAGACGGTTATGCGCATACTGCTGGTAGAAGACGATATTTTGTTCGGCGACGGTGTAGCCGCTGGCCTGCGTGATGCCGGCTTTACCGTGGACTGGATCACCGACGGCGAAGAAGCGCTCAGTGCGCTGGCCGTGGTGCCGTATGAGGTTGTGGTGCTTGATCTGGGCCTGCCGCGCCGCGATGGCATCACTGTATTGCGCAGCTTGCGCGCCCAGCGTCTGGATATGCCGGTGCTGATCATGACCGCGCGCGATCAGATCGAACAACGGGTGACCGGGCTGGAAAGCGGCGCCGATGATTATCTGACCAAGCCGGTCGCGCTGGCCGAACTGGTCGCTCGCGTGCGTGCCTTGCTGCGACGCGCGCATGGCCGCTCGCAACCGAAAATCGAAGCGGGTTCGCTGATCATCGACCCTGCCGCCCGCCACGTGCATCTGAACGGCAATGAAATCCAGCTCTCGCCGCGTGAATTCCTGTTGCTGGTTGATCTGGTAGAACATCGTGGCATCGCCCGCACCCGTGCCCAACTGGAAGACAGCCTCTATGGTTTTGGCGATGAAGTCGGCAGCAATACGGTCGAAGTCCACGTCCACCATTTGCGCAAAAAGCTGGGCGAAACGCTGATCCGCACCGTGCGGGGCGTGGGTTATCTGTTTGTGCCCGCCAGCCCGGCACCAGCGCATGATCGCGGCTGAACGATCAGCGCAGACCGTACCGCAGCCGACACGGGAGATGCCCCTTTACAGCGGGCTTAGTGTGTTACCCTGGAGTGATAAGGTGTCTCACATTGTTATCAGACGACGCCTACAGCGGTCAGGCGCGCGGGGTTGCACCATATATACCGCCCATTGTTGCCTGCCCCGAACTCGAGAGATGCCATGATGAGTGCCGACCGCCTGACCATACTGTACGTTGAAGACAACGAGATGCTGCGCGCAACCATCGTGGAGTATCTGGAAGAACTGGAGCATCCGGTCACGCCGGTACGTACCGCTGAAGAAGCGTTGCAAAGCCTGGAAACCGATCATTTTGACGTGCTGCTCACCGATGTCAGCTTGCCTGGCCGCTCGGGCATTGATCTGGGCAAGCATGCGCTGGAGCGTTATCCGGATATCCATCTGATTCTGTCATCCGGACATGATGTTTCCGGCACGGCCAAAGACATGCGCAACACTCAATGCCTGGCCAAACCGTTCGATCTGGACCGGATCGACGAAGTGCTGGAATCGGTGCGCCAGTCATTACGCGCCGGGCAATCCTGAATTTGCGCTGCCCGCACCGGGCGGCCCACCCTCTATCCCGCCAGGCAGACCGTTCGCGTCGCGATCTGCCGTCTCACTTTGTCCGTCCATTCTTGTAGGACACAGACCGACATATTTGCCGGTGCAGGCATGACATCATCCGCGCTGCCGCCAGGCTAAGCTCCATTGCGGGCCTTACCCTCGCAACCGCCATCCCGATCAACCGCCCTGTCTGAACACAAGAATAACAACGATGAACGCCATGTCCGATTTGTCTGTGCCCGAAACCGCCTTTCGCCGCATTCTGGCGCGAAATGTGGTGTTGCCATTGCTGGTTGCAGCGGTAACGTCCGTTATCTATATCGGGCTGGTGTTGTATCTGCAAAACGTCAGTCGCTGGGTTGATCATGCCGACCAGGTCA
Source organism: Silvimonas soli (assembly GCF_030035605.1). Lineage (NCBI taxonomy): Bacteria > Pseudomonadati > Pseudomonadota > Betaproteobacteria > Neisseriales > Chitinibacteraceae > Silvimonas > Silvimonas soli. The sequence goes on from NZ_CP106736.1 coordinate 753,928, forward strand.
TCGGCAAAACCACCAATGCCAGCAAATTGCTGATCGACGCCGAAACCGGTTTGCGCGGCTACGTCATTACCAGTAAAGCCAGTTTTCTGGAGCCTTACAACGCCTCAACCGAACAGTTTCTGGACGTACTGCATGATGCTAAAGAATTAACGCAGGACAATCCGAACCAGCAGGCCTTTTTTAACCGGGCCGAAGCGGCCTATAAAGAGTGGCTTTCGTATTCGCAACAAGTCATCAAACTGCGCCAGCAACAATCGTCCGCCGCCGTAGATTTGATCACCTCTGAAACCGGCAAAGCCAGGATGGACCAGATGCGCGGTTTCTTTGCGCAAATCATCCAGACTGAAGAAGCCCTGCGTGCCCAGCGCAGCCGCGAAACCGAAGCCACCATCAACTGGCTGATCGGGCTGACCCTGGCGATTGGTTTATTGTCCGGCGCTATTCTGGTACTCAGTGGCCGCCGCCAGTTACAACAACTCTCTGGCGTCTACAGTGAAACGCTGGATCGCCAGCGCCAGCACAACCAGGTGCTTGAGCAACAGGCCTGGCTCAAGCAAGGTCAATCTGAAATAGCCAACGTCATGCTGGGGGAGCAAGCCATCAGTACTTTGGCCAGCAATATTCTGGATTTCATGGTGCGCTATCTCGGCGCGTCGGTCGGCGCGGTGTATGTGAGCGAAGACCGGCAGAACTTTACGCGCGTCAGCCAGTACGCACTCAGCCCGGATGCGCTGGACAGCCATCATCAGTTTCAGCTCAAACAAGGCATTGCGGGCCAGGCTGCCGCCGAAAACCGCATTGTTGAACTCAATGAACTGCCGCCGGATTATCTGAGCATCAGTTCCACACTGGGCAGCACCACCCCAGGCTCGGTGTTGATTGTCCCGACCCGTGGCGACCGCTACGTCAATCTGGTGCTGGAGTTATCGTTTCTGGGCGCTATGCCGCCGCGAGCCAGCGAGTTTGCGCACCTGATCGCCCACAATATCGGTACTGCCATCGACTCCGCGCAATACCGCGAGCAACTGCAAGGCGTGTTGAGTGAAACCCAGCAACTGAACGAAGAACTGCAAGCGCAGCAAGAAGAACTCAAAGTTGCCAACGAGGAACTGGAAGAACAGTCTCGCTCGCTCAAAGAATCGCAAGCGCGCATGGAAGGCCAGCAAGCCGAACTGGAACAGAACAACGAACAACTGGAAGAACAGGCCCAAGCGCTACAGCTGCAAAAATCCGAACTGGATGAACGCAATAGCGCCTTGCATGAGGCGCATCTGGAACTGGAAACGCGCGCCGATGAACTGCAACGCTCCAGCCGCTACAAAAGCGAGTTCCTTGCCAATATGTCGCATGAATTGCGCACGCCGCTGAACAGTGCGCTGATTTTGTCCAAGCTGCTGGCCGACAATCCTAAAGGCAATCTGGACGAGGAACAGGTGAAATTTGCCTCGTCGATTTATGGCGCGGGCAATGATTTACTCACGCTGATCAACGACATTCTCGATCTATCCAAGGTTGAAGCCGGCAAGCTGGATATCTGGCCCGAATCCGTACCGGTCAAACGCTTGCTAAACGGGCTGGAACAACTGTTTACGCCACTGGCGCAAAGCAAAAGTATTGAGCTGCAAGTCATCACCCGCACCGATCTGCCCGAAACACTGATTACCGATTCCGCACGCCTGCAGCAGATCCTGAAAAACCTGCTGTCCAATGCCATCAAATTTACCGAAAAAGGCACGGTTCATATCGTGGCCGGTTTGCATGCGCCCGGGCAGATCGCCTTTGCGGTATCCGACACCGGCATTGGCATTGCTGAACATGAATTGACTGCCATTTTTGACGCCTTCCACCAAGCCGATGGCGCAACCAATCGCAAATTTGGCGGCACTGGTCTGGGTCTGACTATTTCGCGCGATCTGGCGGGTTTGCTGGGCGGCCAGATCATTGCCCAAAGCACACCGGGCGTGGGCAGCACCTTCTCGCTGGTCCTGCCGCTGGTGCTGGCCGCACAGCCAGAAGAAACCACGCCACAACGGAACGCAGGCTCCGGTGCGCCACCGGTACGCCTGCAGGAAAGCCCCACGCCACAGACGAGTATCCCGGCCCAAAGCCAGAATCCGCTCGAGAATCAGCACGAGAACGCGGAGCAAGTCCCCGTGTTCGATGACCGCAATAATTTGCGCCCGGATGCCCGCACCGTGCTGATCATTGAAGATGAAGCCACGTTTGCGCGGATTCTCTACACACTGGGCAACGAACTCGGCTTTAACTGCGTGCTGTCCAGCAATGCCCAGAACGGGTTTGATCTGGCACTCAAACTGATGCCTGACGCCGTATTGCTGGATATGAAACTGCCAGATCAATCCGGCATGACCGTGCTGGAAGCGCTTAAGGAAGAACCGCGCACCCGGCATATTCCGGTGCATGTCATTTCCGGGATTGACAGCAGCCACGCCGCCTTGCAAGCCGGGGCAATTGGTTATGCGCTCAAGCCCACCGATCGCGCCGCCCTGCGCAAAGTGTTTGGCAAGATCGAGGCCAAGCTGGCGCAATCCATCAAGCACGTGCTGGTAGTCGAAGACGACCCGTTGCAGCGTGAAAGCATGATGAAGCTGATTGCCGACGAGGACGTCAAAATCACTGCAGTGGCATTGGCCGAAGAAGCGCTAACTCATCTCAAGCAAACCGACTTTGACTGCATGGTGGTTGATCTGACCTTGCCGGATATGGCCGGGCATGAGCTGCTCAAACGCATGGCCCGCGACACGGCGTATTCGTTCCCGCCAGTGATCGTGTACACCGGCCGCGTGCTCTCGCGTGAAGAAGAAGCCGAACTGCGCCGTTATTCGCACTCCATCATCATCAAAGGCGCGCGCTCGCCGGAACGGTTGCTGGATGAAGTCACCCTCTTCTTGCACCGCGTGGAAAACACGCTCGCCCCGGAACGCCAGCAAATGCTCAAAATCGCGCGCAGCCGCGAGAAAGCCTTTGAAGGGCGCAAGATCATGGTGGTGGACGACGACGTGCGCAATATCTTTGCCCTGACCAGCGCGCTAGAACCCAAAGGCGCCAGCATCGTAATCGGCCGCAATGGCCGCGACGCCATCGACAAACTTGAGGCCGATCCGGATATCGATCTGGTACTGATGGACATCATGATGCCGGAAATGGACGGCTACACCGCCATGCGCCATTTGCGTAAAGACCCGCGCTTTGCCCGTTTGCCCATCATCGCGGTCACCGCCAACGCCATGCGTGACGATCAGGAAAAATGCCTGGCTGCTGGCGCGAACGACTATCTGGCCAAGCCGATTGATCTGGACAAACTGCTGTCGTTAATCCGGGTCTGGATGCCCAAAATTGGACGCGTCTAATGTATCCCGCTACCGATTTTGATATCGAACTCAGATTGCTGATTGAAGCGATCTATCTCAAATACAGCTACGATTTTCGGGATTACTCGCCAGCGTCGATGAAGCGACGTGTGACGCATGCCTTGCAGCAGTTTGATTGCCCAACTGTGTCGACGCTGCAGCACCGCGTGATTCATGAGCCCGATTGTTTTCCGGCGCTGTTGCAATACCTGACGATTCCGGTGAGCGAGATGTTCCGCGATCCGGCTTACTTTCTGGCTTTGCGGGAACAAGTGCTGCCCATTTTGCACACTTATCCCAGCGTGAAAGTCTGGATAGCCGGCTGCAGCACCGGCGAAGAAGTATATTCAATGGCGATCATGCTCAAAGAAGCCGGTTTGCTGGATCGGGCAATCATCTACGCCACCGACATCAACCCGCGCAGCCTGGAAAAAGCCGAAGCGGGCATCTACCCGATCGACAGCTTGCCGTTGTTTGAACGCAATTACCGGCAAGCTGGCGGCAAAGGCGAATTGTCTGACTACTACACCGCTGCCTATGGCTCGGTTTTGTTCGACAAGCAATTGCGTCGCAATGTGACCTTTGCCGATCACAGCCTTGCCACCGACAGCGTGTTTTCCGAGGTGCAGCTGATCTCGTGCCGTAATGTGCTGATCTACTTCAACCGCGAATTGCAGAACCGCGCTTTTGGCTTGTTTCACCAGGCGCTGGTGCATCGCGGGTTTATGGGGCTGGGTTCCAAAGAAACGGTGCAGTTCTCTGACTATGCCAATCGGTTTGAGGCATTTGCCAAACCGGAACGGGTCTTTCGCAAGCTATGACACTGCGCCTGCGACCTCGCCCCAAGCCAACCACGCCACTGCCCCAAACCGTGCTGATTGGGGGTTCGGCTGGCAGTGTCGAAGCACTGGGCCAGATATTGCCTATGCTGCCAGAGCACTTTGCGGCGGCGGTGGTCGTGGTGGTGCATTTGCCCGCCGACAGCGCCAGTTTGCTGGTCGATATTTTTGCTCCCCGAGTCAACCTGACCGTTCAGGAGGTACACGACAAAGTGCAACTGCTTGCTGGCAACATCTACTTTGCGCCACCGGACTACCACGTACTGGTAGAGGCCGATGGCACGTTGGCACTTAGCCGCGATGCGCCGGTGCACTTTTGCCGCCCGGCCATAGACGTGCTGTTTGAAACCGCAGCCGATGCGCTGGGCGCCCGCGCCATTGGCGTGGTGTTGACGGGTGCCAATGAAGACGGCGCAGCGGGTCTGGCTTATCTGGCGCGCACCGGCGCAACAACGCTGATACAAGACCCGAAAGATGCCAGCATGCCCACCATGCCCGACGCCGCGTTGTCGTTAAGTCGCGTTGACCGGGTTTTGCCTGCAGCACAAATCGGCCTGGCACTGGCCGACATCGTTCAAGGAAAAGCCGATGCCCTCCGCTAAGGCGCAAATTCTGATCGTGGACGATCTGGCCGAGAATCTGCTGGCGCTGGAGGCGTTGATCCGTCACGACGATCTGGAAATACACCGCGCGCTATCCGGGCTGGATGCGCTGGAATTGATTCTCGTCCACGACTTCGCACTGGCCTTGATCGACGTGCAGATGCCCGGCATGAACGGCTTTGAGCTGGCTGAGTTCATGCGCGGCACCGAGAAATCCAAACACGTACCCATTGTTTTTGTCACCGCTGGCGACAAAGAACACTTTGCCTTCAAGGGCTATGAAAGTGGCGCGGTGGACTTTCTGCACAAGCCGCTGGATGCGCACGCGGTCAAAAGCAAAATCAATATTTTCGTCGAATTGCATCACCAACGTCTGGCCATGCGCTGCCAGTTACAGGCACTGGAAACCAGCCGCGCCGAGCAGGAAAAACTGCTGCAACAACTGCAGCACACGCAGGGCGACCTGCAACAGGCGGTGCGCGTGCGCGACGATTTCATGGCGATGACCTCGCATGAGCTGAAAACCCCGCTCGCCGCCCTCAAACTGCAAAACCAGTTACGCCAGCGCCATCTGGATCAGGACAACACCGACGCATTCACACCAGACAAGCTGCGCAAGATGCTCGCCACCGATGCCCGTCTGGTGGATAGCGTCATCCGCCTGATCGATGACATGCTGGACGTCACTCGCATTCGCTTTGGCAAGCTCTCCTACTCACCCAGCCATTTTGATCTGGGCGAACTGGTGCATGAGGTCGTCGACCGTTTCTCTGAACAACTCACTTTGAGTAACAGCGGCTATCAGGTGGATGTGGCGCAAGGCGTCGCCGGCGTGTGGGACCGCTACCGGCTGGATCAGGTCATCTCCAATCTGATTACCAATGCCATTCGTTATGGCAACGGCAAGCCCGTCAGTATTCGTTTACATGCTGACCGGCAGCGCGCATTCATCAGCGTGCGCGATCACGGCATTGGCATTGCGCCAGCCGATCAGGCGCGCATTTTCCAGGTCTTCGAACGAGCAGCAGACACTCACGCCATGGGCGGATTGGGGCTGGGCTTGTTTATTGTGGCGCAGATTATTGAAGCGCATGGCGGGCACATCCAGCTCGAAAGTGCGCCGGGTGAAGGATCAACCTTTAACGTGGAATTACCACTAACTCTGTAGTGAGAGTAGCGCCGCTTTTTTGCCATATGCGTGGCATGTCTGAACAGGTGATCTCGTCATGACCGGGTTGAATCAGCAGTCCGCAGAACAGCTGCAGGAAGTCTCCAGACGTACATCAGCCTTGCTGGCTTACGAAGTACTCGACACGCCTGCCGATCCGGCGTTTGACGATATCGCCAGGCTGGCGGCGCAACTATGTGGCGTTCCCATGGCATCCATCAGCTTTTGCCTGCCTGAGCGCGAGTGGTTCAAAGCCGCCATTGAGTTACCGCAGCGCCAGTTGGTGGCGCAAGACGCCTTTGCTCCGCTGGTGCTGGACGCAAACGCAGCCGTGGTGGTGCCCGATCTTGCCGCCGATCCGCGCTTTGCCAGCCACCCTTGGGTGAGCGATGCGCCGCAACTGCAGTTTTATGCCAGCGTGCCATTGCGCATTGCCGATGGCCTGGCAATCGGCGCGCTGGCGGTCTACGACACTCGCCCCGGCAACTTGAGCGAACAACAAGCCAGCGGGCTTGAAACCCTCGCCACACAGATCATGACGTTGCTGACGTTGCGCCAGACGCAAGCCTGGCAACTCAGCACCGAGGCATCGCGGCAGAAATCCGCTGCACTCAACCGCTTGATTCTGGATAGCGCCACCGACTTCGCCATTGTTTCGATGGACCGCGAAGGCCTGATCACCTCTTGGAATACCGGCGCGGAAAAAATCATGGGCTGGACCGAGGCGGAAATGCGTGGCCAGCCTGCGCACGTTTTTTTCACCCCCGAGGAAGTAGCCAATGGTGTCCCGGAACAGGAAATGGCGGCATCGCTCGTGTCCGGGCGCGGTGAGGATGATCGCTGGCATATGCGTAAATCCGGCGAGCAATTCTGGGGCGCCGGGCTGATGATGCCGTTACGTGGCGATATGGGCGAACACTTGGGGTTTATTAAAATTCTGCGTGATCGCACCCAGCAACGCGCCATGGACGAAGCACTGCGCGAAAGCGCGGAATTCACCACCCGTTTGCTCGACGGCAGCCCCGACTGTATTCAGGTGCTGGACTTGGCAGGCAATCTCACTTTTATCAACAGTAGCGGTTTGCGACTACTGGATATCCAGGATGCCGAATCGGTCAAATCCCGGCACTGGGCCGATTTCTGGGAGGGCGAGAACCAGCTCAAAGCGCTCAATGCGCTGGCCGCCGCCCAAGCCGGTAAAACCACGCATTTCCAGGGCAGCACCCAGGCGTTCTCGGGCCGGAAAAAATGGTGGGAAGTGGTGCTGACTCCGGTGTTTGATGAACAAGGGCAGCCGGAAAAAATCCTCTGCATTGCCACCGATATCTCGCAAGCCCACCACACCCAGCAACAACTGGCGCGCAGCGAAACCCGCTTTGCCGCGACCTTTGACCAGGTGCCTGCCGGCCTGTGTGAACTGACACCGCAAGGCGCCTTTACGCTGGTCAACGACCACTTGTGCGCCTTGTTCGGTCTGACGCGTGAAGCGTTGTTGCAACTCACCCTGGCCGATGTGCTGCACCCCGCTGAGCTGGAAATGACACTGCCGCAACTCTCGGAAGCCGCGCTTGGCGGCAGCAGCTTTGACGCGATCAAACGCTATGTGCGCGGCGATGGCGAAGTGTTGTGGGCCAACACCAGCGTGTCCTGCATCCGCAGCGAGAACGGCGAGCCCAGCTCTCTGCTGGCGGTGATTGTGGATTCTTCGGAGCAGAAAAAGTCTGAAGAACGCCTGCTGGCCACGAATATGCAGCTGGAAACCGAGGGCAGCCGCCTGAAGCAACTGTTCTCACACACCCCAAGTTTTATGGCGATTTTGCGCGGGCCGGATCACGTATTCGAATACTTCAATTCGCGCTGTGATGAGCTATTCAAAAACCGCAAGTTGGCAGGCCTGCCCGCGCGGCTAGCGCTGCCCGAACTGGCAGGCCAGGGTGTGCTGGATTTACTGGAACAGGTGTACACCACCGCGCAACCTTTTCTGGGCAACCAGGTGCCAGTCACGCTGAACTTGCCGCAAAGTGCCGATCAAGACGGCGATGCAGACACGCAAACCCACTATCTGGACTTCATCTTCCAGCCAGTGGCCGATACCGATGGCAAGGTCACCAGCATTTTCTTTGAAGGGAATGACGTCACCGACCGCGTGCTCGCCACCGCTTCGGCCCGCGAGCGCGAGAACGAAATGCGCACGCTGGCCGAGGCATTGCCCAATCATGCGTGGTCGGCCAGCCCGGATGGCAATCTGACGTGGTTCAACCAGCGGGTTTATGAATACACCGGCGTTGAGCCCGGCACGCTGGATGACGCAGGCTGGGAACAAGTGGTGCATCCGGAGGATCGCGCGCGCTCGGCGGAGGTATGGCAAAACGCCGTGGCTAACGGCACACCGTATGAAGTGGAAGCCCGTATCCGCCGGGGCGTGGATGGCGCGTATCGCTGGTTTTTGATTCGGGCGCTGCCAGTACGTGGCGAGCTGGGCGAAATACGGCGCTGGATCGGCACCAACACCGACGTAGACGAACAGCGCGTACTGACGAGCCAGTTGGCAGGCCTGAATGCCACGCTCGGCCAACAGGTGGAAGAACGCACGGCAGACCGCGACCGGATGTGGCGTTTGTCCGTACACCCGATGATGGTGGCGCAATACGACGGCATGATCCTGGACGTTAACCCGGCGTGGACCAATCTGCTGGGCTGGTCTGCCGAAAAAGTGCGTGGGCGCTTCTTTCCGCAGTTGTTGCATGCGGAATCGCGGGCAGACGCCCAGTTGCGCATCTCGCAGGTGCAGTCAGGGTTGATCGTTAACGAGTTTGAAGTGCAGGTTGCGCATGAAGATGGCAGCTACCGGCTGATTTCCTGGACCGCTGTGGGCGAAGGCGACCGCATTCATGCCATTGGCCACGACGTGACTGCCGAGCGGCTGGCGCAAGAAGCATTGCGCTCTTCCGAAGAAGCGTTGCGCCAGTCGCAAAAAATGGAAGCCGTCGGCCAGCTCACGGGCGGCATCGCGCACGATTTCAACAACCTGCTGCAAGGCATTACCGGATCGCTCAGCATGGCCAAGCGCCGTGCCGGGCAAGCCCGATATGACGATCTGGGCCGCTTGATCGACAACGCGGTGGCATCAGCCAATCGCGCAGCCGCCCTCACCCACCGCTTGCTGGCGTTCTCGCGCCGCCAACCGCTCGACCCCAAGGCGCTAGCCGTCGATGAGTTGATTCGCTCCATGGAAGACCTGTGGCGCCGCACGCTGGGCGAGAGCATTGAACTCGACCTGGTCTTTGGCGAAGCGCTGTGGCCTGCCCTGTGCGACGAAAACCAGCTGGAAAACGCCCTGTTGAACCTCATTATCAACGCCCGCGATGCCATGCCTGACGGTGGCCAGCTGGAGGTTCAGGCCCGCAATATCGAAATCGATTCGGTGGTCGCCGCCCGCAGCCTCGATATGAAAGCCGGACAGTATGTGTGTATTTCGGTCAGCGACACGGGCACCGGCATGGCGCCAGACGTCATCAAGCGCGCTTTTGATCCTTTCTTTACCACCAAGCCACTGGGCGAAGGCACCGGGCTCGGTTTGTCGATGATTTACGGCTTTGTGCGCCAATCCAACGGCCACGTGAACATCAGCAGCACCGTCGGCAAAGGCACCACCCTCAGCTTGTATTTGCCACGCGGCACGCTCGCCAGCACCGAATCCGCCGAGAACCTGGAGATCTCCGCCACGCCCACCGCCGGGCATGAAGAAACGGTGTTGGTGGTCGAAGATGAAGCGCTGGTGCGTGAACTGATTGTTGAAGTGCTCAGCGAGCTGGGCTACGTCTCGTTGCAAGCAGGCGATGGCCCGTCGGGACTGGCCATTTTGCAATCGAGCGCGCGCATTGATCTGCTGGTGACCGACATTGGTCTGCCCATTCTGAATGGCCGCCAAATTGCCGACGCCGCCCGTCTGATCCGCCCCGGACTGAAAGTGCTGTTCATGACCGGTTACGCCGAGAACACCACCATGGCCAGCGGCTTTCTGGAGGCCGGCATGGAGATGATCACCAAGCCGTTTGCCATGGAAACACTGGCCAACCGCATCCGCAAACTCATCGAAAGCCCGGCCAGCTAACGCACTTGCCAGAGCGCCAGCAAGCCACCTAATGCCAGCAGCAAACCCGCGGTTATTCTGGCAGAAAGACGCGGCTGGTAACGTTCGGCCACGCAGATTGCGCTGACTCCCGCCATCGCCAGCAAATGCGCAGGGGCGAATGCCGCAGCCAGCATCATCGCCCAACATGCTTGCAAACAATGGCGCCCGATGAACCAGCCGTAACGCAAACACGCCATATCTGCCTGCCAGCCTGTGGGGGCCAGCGGCACAGTGCGGTGGCAGATGCGCAAGGCACGCAATCTGGCCGGAGCGATTTGCCAACCGGCGGCCACGCCAAACAACAGTAGCGGCAGGCGGGCATCAGGTCGGCCAATATCGCTGACGTTATCCAGCGCCAGCAATACGCTGAGCACAAAACCAGCGAGCAACCAGACCAGCAGATATCCACCCAGAAACGCCGCGATCGCCCGCTGGCGGCGCTGCCACAAACTGCGAAAGGCCACGTGACGGATGGGCATGATCAGCAGTGGCAACATCATCGCCGCAGTCATGACCAGCCAATGAACAAACTGATGTGCAGTGACGGACCAGCGCCACTGGCCGAAAGTCGCGTTGGCGGAGCACATCATGCCGGTCCAGTCCGGCGCAGTTTGCCGCATGGCCAGCAGCAGCCAGCCCCACGCCAGCACACACAGCAGCAGCGCCCACCATTCCGGATGCCAGCGTAGCCAGTGCTGGCGCTGTACCCGGTTCCCGCCCCGCCAGCGGCGAGCCGGAAATGCGCCCGCAAGCATGTGTCAGTCGCCGTAGTACAGGCTGATGCGGCCCACTTGCACCTTGGGCGTTTGCCCGGTCGGTCGCAACGGCACAAAGGTGACGTTGAGGGTGCTCGGGTCCCAATGCCCTTGAGCCTTGAGCCCGGCGACCACATGCGTGACATCCAGCACATAAGTCAACCCGCTTCCCTCATGCAGTAGATCGGTACTGGATGCCACGCCCAGGCCAAACATCGGCAAGGTACCGGCAAAATGCGGATCGCTCTGGCTGGGAGAGGCCGCTGCCACCGGCATGTTCAGATACACCGCATAAGCGCCGGGACGACCAACGCCAGTGATGTTTTCCAGATTCAGATAGACCTGCGTGGGTGCTGGTGCAGACGTTAACGCCGCGCCGCGCACCGTGGGGACCGGTTGCAGGGCCACTTGCGCGGTGGATGCACCGGCCGCCAGCGCATGCGGCTGCGCCGTTGCGCCAACCAGTTCGGCCGGTTGTTGCAACGGGGCGATGGCAGCACCCATGGGCGCGGGTGCGGGGGCGTGCGGTTTCACCGGCGGGCTCGCCAGCGGATCAGCAATATCTTCATATTTGTACCCCAACAAACTGGCCGTGGTGTCTTCTACCTGGCTGGGAATCAACACCTGCACCGCGCCGGTGGCATCGTGAAACTGGAACTTCGCTCCCTTGGCATTGCGCCAGTCCGGATCAACCGGGTTCACGTTTACGCCTGGGTTGCGGTGCTGCCAGACCTCCCATAAGCGGTCGATATTGGCGTGATGCAGCCAGAAGATCGGGTCCAGCGCAGCAGTCTCGAACAAGCTCATCAAGCCGGTATTTCCACCCACCGCCACGTGGATATCGCCGTGCGGCGTTTTCTCCAGCGCGCCGGTGGCGCCGCCGCCGTGGCTGAATGTGGTTTTAGGTCCGCCAAAGCCAGGATGGCCACCGCTGGATGTGCCGGTGTACAGCTTGTCGGCGACGCATGACAAACTGGTTTCCGCCGAAGTAATACCCACATCACCGCTCACATTGGGCGCACGCGCTGCCACGTTCAAGGCATTGGGGCTGCCATCGGGCAAACTGGCCGCCCAGAATGCGGCAGGCAACTTGAAGGCATCCGGATTACCGGCGTCACTGTAATTCCAGTATGGCAAAGCCCAATCATCCGGACCGCCCAGCTTGCGCACGGTAGCGGCAACCATCTGCTCAAAGTACACCAGATACATGCGGTGCCACGGCAGAAAGAACCACGATGAATGCTGACACTGGCTCCAGAAAGTGTGTTGTTCAGTGCTGGAAGGCATGGTGTCGCTGGGCGAAGCAAACGGGTCTTCGCTGGGATCATAACCATGAATCGCCGCTTGATAGCGCCAGCTGGTCGGGTCGTTGATCGGCCGGGTTTGCATATCGGCCACGGCCTTGGCGTACCACAGCAGGATCGGGTCCCATTGCGGCAGTTTCCAGACATCCCGGCGTGTTCTCGTACCTGGTGCAGCGGCCATGCTCAGTCTCCAGCGTGTTCTACCTTGGTTTTGAGCGCCCCTGCTGTTCTTGTCCGCCAGCCTGGTTTGTCCGGGCTTGGGGTATACATGTTTCTGGATCAGATGCCTGTATGTGTCAAGCCAGTTTGCGGGTTGGGAAGATGAAGGGAAGTAACCCGTACTACCGCCCGCGCCAGGCGTGGTGAAAAAACGGAACCATGCCCGCTGCACGTGTTCTACCAATACAGAAGGCCGGATATTGATCTGGCTGCAAGCAAGGAGTGAGGCTATGAGCACAACACCGTTATCACCGGAAATCCTGACTGGAGAAACTGGCGGACTGCACACGCATCTGGATACGCTGGAAAGCGCGCTGGATTACGCGCTGGCAAAAAAAGAAAGCCCCAAAACGCCTAACCCGGAAACCTGGCAAGTAACTTTCAATGTGCTGTCCCGTGCTGCAGACAGCAAAAGTCCCGCCGATATCGAAAACGCCCGTGAACAACTGGCCCGGGCCGTGGGAGAAACCTTGCGGGCGACGGGGAAAGAGGCTTATTGAGTGTTAGCAGGAAAGCTGGCTGGGACATCGGGCATCGACTTTAATAGTTTGAGTGCCTGCGGTAGGGGTGTTTTGATACCCGCGCTCCATAAGCAACACAGTAGATCAACCATGGCGCGGCGGGTTTCACCCGCCCTACATAGGGTGCAATACCCCGTAGGGGCATAGCACCTACCCATGCCATGAACAAGAGCACCGTGCTTTAGCTTTGTGTTCCAGCAATGGCAAAGGCATTGCCTGGTGGGTTACGTCATAACGGCTAACCCACCCTGCGTGTGAGGAAGGTTTAGCTATGTAGCCCGGATGAAGCGCCAGCGAGAAACCGGGAGGCAATGTATCAACCAGCCACCTGCATTCGCCATGACCCACATTGCACCCCGGATTGCTTCGCGAATCCGGGCTACGGTTCTATGGCATACCCAGCGGCCCCACTGGATTCCCGCCAAGGGGACCGTCGAGGCCGGAAATGACGAGGTGGTGGCGATGCAAAGGTTTCTGCCGTTGCCGTTGATTTTTCCCTGGCAAACACCATAGCAAACTACGCCGACGGAGAGTCGAAGAAACGTGCCCCCGGTCACCACCGGGTATCAAACGCCTTTAAAACCCGTGCCAAAGGCACTCAACCTTCTGACGTTGAAATTGAAGGTGGCTTTACCCTCAAAACCACAAACTCCAAGCCACCTCTCCACCCAAAAAAATCAATCCTGCAACTGCTGCAACAAATACAACCTCTGATAAATCCCGTTCCCAATCGCCATCAACTCATCATGCGACCCCGACTCAGCAATATGCCCATGGTTCAGCACAATGATCTTGTCTGCATCCCGAATCGTCGACAAGCGATGCGCAATCGAAATCATCGTCACCTTGCCATGCAATGCTTCCAGCGCCTTTTGCACTACCTGTTCGGTTTCGCTGTCGATATGCGATGTGGCTTCGTCTAGCAGCAGAATACGTGGCTTGCCCGCCAAAGCGCGGGCGATGGCGATCAGCTGTTTTTGCCCACTCGACAAGCGCGTACCGCTCTCGCCCATATCAGTGTCGTAACCGTTTTCCAGCGACAAGATCAGCTCGTGCACGCCCGCCGCTTTGGCGGCGGTTTCGATATCCGACTGGCTCAAGCCGCGACCCATATCGATGTTCTCGCGTGCACTGGCGGCCAGCAGAAACGGGTCTTGCGGCACCAGGCCGACACCGGCCCGGAAAGCCTCGTCACTGAATCTGGTCAGCGGTACACCATCGATATCAATCTCGCCCGCTTGCGGCGTGTAAAAGCGCAGCAGCAGTGACAACAGCGTGGATTTGCCGCTGCCTGTATGCCCGACAATGCCGTAGAACTTGCCCGCCGGGATATCCAGATTCAAGTCATGCAAAATGGTCTGATCTGAGTTGTAGCCAAAGCGAAGATTGGCAAAACGCACCGCGCCTTGCTGCACGCGGGCCTCGCCATCCGGTTGCGGGCCTTGTGATTCTTTCAGCAGCGTGTTCACCCGCGCAGCTGCCACCACGGCTTGCTGCAACTGGCTGAACTGCAAGGTGATCTGGATCAGCGGATCGACCACGCGGGCGATATAGCTCACGAACGCATACAACACGCCGATTTCCAGCGCGCTGAACTGGCGCTCGCCAAACGAATAAATCACCACCACCAGAATCAGCGCGTTGAGCAAATCCAGTGCCGGACGCAGCAGCCAGGCGTTGGCCGACAACTCGCTCAGCCGCGCGGTGTAATGCGCATGGTTGGTTGCAGCAAACTTCTTCGAGAAGCGTCCGGCCGCATTACTGGCTTGTAGCACGCTCATGCCGGCAATCGACTCGGCCACCTGGGCGTTGATCTCGCTGCGCAATTCGCGCGCTTGTGCCACGGACGGCGCGCTCCAGCGCTGATACCACCACACGATCACCACCACGGCGGGGAACAGCGCCAGCACGATCAGCATCAAGCGCCAATCCAGCAGCGTCATCGCTAGCATGGCGCCGGTCACCACAATGCAGCTGTCGAGCATGACAAACAGCACTTGCACGTACAGCGCTTTGACCGACTCAGTATCGTTGGTCACGCGGCTGACCAGTTGCCCGGTGATGGCCTTGTCAAAAAACGCCATCGGCAAGCGGATCACGTGGCCATACACCTGCTCGCGTAAGCGCTGGACCGAACGCATCGCCACGCCCGCCAGCCGCGTCAATTGCAGATAGCGCAAAATACCGGCGGCATAACCAGCGACCAGACACCCGGCCAAAATTCCGACGATTTCCGGCACAGCCAGATGGCGCGGCAGCAGATAGTTGTCGATAAACAGCTTGCTCAGGAATGGCGACAACGCTTCCAGCAACGCCGCGACCACCAGCCAGAACGTGCCCTTCCACAGATGGCTGTGTTCTGGCGCAGCGGCCGAACGCAGCAAGGTGATGGCATCGCGCCGTTCGGTTTTCAGACTTTCAACCCGCAGGTTGTCTTGCATAACCACGTTCATTTTTTAGAATCCACTCAACGTAGGGTGCGCATTAATGCGCACCGCCAGATCGCTCCGCGTTCGCGCGCCATGCGCGCAAACCCTACACCGCCCAACCGTTCGCTCAGAGCTCATCGAGACTGGCCTCCAGTTGTTGGTAGCGCCACTGGCTGGCATACCAGCCGTCGCGCTCTACCAGATCTTCATGACTGCCGGTTTCAGTAATCCGGCCATGGCGCAACACGGCGATGTGATCGGCATCGGCCACGGCGGACAAGCGATGGCTGACGATAATCACGGTGCGACCGCGGCGCGCTTCTTTCAGGTGTTGCAGAATCTGCGCTTCGGTCTGGGTATCCACCGCCGACAGCGCATCGTCCAGCAACAGCAGCGGCGCATCGGCCAGCAGCGCCCGGGCGATCGCCACACGTTGGCGTTGCCCGCCAGACAGCGCCACGCCCTTCTCACCCACTGGCGTGTCGTAACCATGCGGCAAACGCAGGATGTCTTGATGCACTGCCGCCAGTTTGGCCACGCGCTCAACGTCTTCGCGGGTGGCGTCTGGCTTCACCAAGGCGATATTGTCGGCAATCGATGCGGAAAACAGAAACGGCTCTTGCGGCACCCAGCTGATGGCATTGCGCAGCGTATCGAGTTTGTAATCCTCGACGCTCACGCCATCCCATTCGATAGCACCGGTTTGCAGCGGATACTGGCGCAGCAACAAACGCAGCAAAGTGGATTTACCCGAGCCAGTCGGTCCGACCAATCCCAGCGTTTTTCCGGCTTCAAGTTCTAGCGAAACGGCGGATAAAGCGGGTGCGGTTTGCTCAGGGTACGAGAACCCAAGATTGCGATAAGCCAGTAGACCTGGGCGCAAGCGCTCGGTCTGACCATCGTCAGACACACTGGGCACATCATCCAGAATCGGCCCGAGACGCCCCCACGCCGCCTTGCCGCGTTCCAGCAAAGACAACACCCAGCCCGCGGCAAACATCGGCCAGATCAGTTGCCCCAGATACATACTAAAACTGGTCAGCGCGCCAATGGTCAGCTCGTTGTGCCACACCAGATAACCACCCACACCCAAAGTGGTGACGGCGGAGGTGCTCAATGTGAGACCCACGGCCGGTTCAAACGCAGCTTCCCAGCGTTGCGCGGTCAAACTGCTGGCAGCGGCATCACCGGCCAGTTTCGACAACTCATTGCTGTTGCGGCCCTGCAAACCCAGCGCACGCATGGTTCGTACGCCGGTGAGCGTTTCCTGCACGTGATCGTTCAGCTTGCTGAAACGGCCAAGCGAATCATGCCAGGCATGGTGGATGTGATCCGAGATGCGCCAGAACGCCAGCGCCATCAGCGGAAAAGGCAACAATGCCGCCAGCCCCAAGCGCCAGTCGATACCCAGCGTCATCATCGCCACCACCAGGATGAGCGTCATCGAGCCATCAAAACCGGCCAGCATGGCTTCACCGGCGGCCAGCTCTACGGCGTCGATATCGTTGGTAGCACGCGCCATCAAATCGCCCGTGCGCTGGCCGTGATAAAACCCCGGCCCCTGCACCGTGAGCTTGTCGTACAAACGAGTACGCAGCCGCACGCCCAATTGATACGCAGCGGCAAACAACTGCAAGCGCCAGCCCACACGCAAAAAGTAGATAGCCACGCCCATCAACAGCACGATGCCCAACTGTTCGAGCAACGCAGCACCGGCCAGCTTGTGCGCGACTAGTTGATCAATGATGTGACCCACCTGGCGCGGAATGGCGACGCCCAGCACGGCCACGGCAACCAGCATCAAGGCCGAGGCGAAATAGGAACGCCAGTGCTGCCGGATAAACCCGGCCAGCAAGCGATAAAGACTCATGACAAAACCTTTCTTTTCAATTCTTTTTCATCGAGAGCAGACCGCCCCACCGGCTTTGCGGTGTTGTGGGGTGCTTCGGCGGCGACATTCGGGGCGAGGTAAGGTTGTTTAGCGGCCAGCGCCGCTACCTTTGCGCCACGCGGCGGATATGGGGCTTGAGCGGTTCGTCGTAATGTCGTCGACACCAACCGTCGTTTCGCGTTTTATTCACGCCCAGTCGAACCCAAGCAATCAGCGCCATGGGCGGATGATTGGGCAAGCCTGTGCCAAGGAGCGCAGCATGTTGCCTGGTCTGGGTCAGTAACTGATTCAGCATGCCGGTTCTCCTTGTGGGTGGGCTGGGCGGCTGGGCGTGCGGGGGTGAGTTGCGAATCATAGCCCATTGTTATGAAAAATGACTGCTCTGCGCTTGATCAGTGTTGCAACGAAATGTGGAACTAGCTTGCCCGGCAGGCGTCTTTTAGCAAGATTGTGTTGCGCGAGCGACCTATCGATAATGACCAGGCCGCGCACAAGGCGGCCCTGATAAAAACCATATTCCCGATCAAGGATCTCGATGAAGCACTTTAAACTGGCCACACTGACTGGCGCGTTGCTGCTGAGCTTGCATGTTGCCGCAGCCCCTGTCTCCGGCATTGATTTTTCCAATTTCGATAAAAACGTCCGTGTCCAGGATGATCTTTACCTGCATACCAATGGCACCTGGATCAAAAACACCACCATCCCTGCCGACAAAGGCTCTACCGGTGCGTTTTTGATGCTGCGCGACCTGAGCGAAGCACGCTCACGCAAGATCATTGAAGATGCCGCAGCCAAGCCCGTGGCTGGTACCGAGTCGCAGCAAATTGGCGATCTCTACCGCAGCTACATGGACGAAGCGACCGTCGAAAAACTGGGCGTAACGCCAGTGAAACCCGCGTTGGCCGCCATCGATAAACTGGCCAGCGCAGATGATGTCGTGCGTTACTTTGGCCAGTTGCAGCCATTAAGCGTGAGCACTCCGCTGATGCTGGGAGTAGAAGTTAATCCCAAGGATTCCCGCCAGTACCTGCCAGCGGCTTATCAGGGCGGCTTGGGCTTGCCGGATCGTGACTACTTTTTGCTGGATGACCCGCGCTTTGTGGCGGCTCGTGGGGCATATCTGACTTACCTGACCAAACTGTTTACCCTGGCGGGCGAAACCCAACCGGCCGAACAAGCCAAGGCCGTGATTGCCCTGGAAACCGCGCTGGCCAAAGTGCAGTGGAGCAAAGTCGAAAATCGTGATCCGGTCAAGACCTACAACAAGCTCACCGTCGCCGAGCTACAAAAACTTTCGCCTGGCTTCAACTGGCAAGCCTTCCTGGAAGGCGGAAAAATGGGCAGCGTCGCCGATGTCGACCTGGGCCAGCCCACCTACGCCACCGCGCTGGGCAAATTGCTGCAAGATCAGCCGCTGGCCACATGGCGCTCGTACCTGAAAGCCCGCGTACTGGCAGATGCCGCGCCGCTGCTATCCAAAGCCTTTGTGGACAACAATTTTGAATTCCACGGCAAAGCCCTGACCGGCACCACCGAAGACCAGCCACGCTGGAAACGCGCCGTAGCGCTGGAACAAGCCGGCCTGGGCGAAGCCGTGGGCAAACTGTATGTGGCGCAATACTTCCCGCCTGCCTACAAAGCGCGCATGGAGGCGCTAGTCGGCAACTTGCTTAAAGCTTATGGGCAAAGCATCGACAAGCTGACCTGGATGGGCCCGGAAACCAAAAAACAGGCGCAGATCAAGCTGGCCAAATATGCAGTGAAGATTGGCTATCCCAATACCTGGCGTGATTATTCCACGCTGCAAATCAAGCCGGACGACCTGTTCGGCAATGCAACGCGTATCGCTGAGTTCAGCTATAACCGTGACCTGGCAAGACTGGGTAAACCAGTGGATCGCAGCGAGTGGCTAATGACGCCGCAAACCGTCAACGCCTACTACAACCCGCCGATGAACGAGATCGTGTTCCCGGCGGCGATTCTGCAACCGCCGTTCTTTGACATGGCAGCCGACGACGCCGCCAATTACGGCGCGATTGGCGCGGTCATCGGTCACGAAATCAGCCACGGCTTTGATGATCAGGGCAGCCAGTTCGATGCCGATGGCAATCTGAAAGAATGGTG
Organism: Silvimonas soli; assembly: GCF_030035605.1. Taxonomy (NCBI): domain Bacteria; kingdom Pseudomonadati; phylum Pseudomonadota; class Betaproteobacteria; order Neisseriales; family Chitinibacteraceae; genus Silvimonas; species Silvimonas soli. Next base: position 773,286 of record NZ_CP106736.1, read on the forward strand.
GACTGCGGATGACCGCGCCAAATTCACTGCGCTGACCGACCGGCTGGTAGCGCAATACGACGCCTACGAACCACTGCCAGGCCAGCACGTCAACGGCAAACTCACGCTGGGTGAAAACATTGCCGACAACTCCGGCCTGCAAATTGCCTATAAGGCGTACCACCTGAGTCTGAACGGCAAAGAAGCGCCGGTGATTGATGGCCTGACCGGCGATCAACGCTTCTATCTGGCATTCGCCCAGGTCTGGCGCAGCAAAACGCGTGACGAATCTCTGCTGCGACAGGTGAAATCCGACCCGCATTCGCCAGCCAGCTTCCGGGCCATTGGCGCTGTAGAAAACAGCGATGCGTTTTTCAAAGCGTTCGATGTCAAACAGGGCGACAAGATGTACAAACCAGAAGATCAGCGTATCCGCATCTGGTAACCCGGCTGGATATGCTGCTGCAAAAGAAAAACCGGCTTCGGCCGGTTTTTTTCATCATCATCATCGTCATTATTGCTGGCTTGCCTTGGCAGCGGTTGTTCCACCTTTATCCCGTTTATAGAAAAGTCATAAACCCATGCGCCAACTGCAACTCACCACTGACCGCCTGATCCTGCGCATTCTGCCGCCGCAAGAAGCGCATCGGCTTGTCGCCTGGGACGAACTGAACCGCGCTCATCTGGCGCCATGGGAACCGGCCCACGATCCAGCCTTCTTTACCCCAGCGTATTTCGTCAGCCGCCAGGAGCAAGCCCTGCGCGATTATGAAACCGGCAACGCCATCCGCCTGGTGATGCAAGACCGCGCCAGCGGCGAACTGGTCGGCCGTTGCAGCCTGACCAACATCGTGCGCGGACCATTTCAGGCATGTCATCTAGGTTATTGCCTTGGCTATCAATGGGAAGGTCAGGGACTGATGCATGAAGCGCTACGCGCCGTGATCGACCATGCGTTTACCGACCTGGACCTGCACCGGATCATGGCCAATTACATGCCCACCAACGTACGCAGCGGGAGATTGCTGGCGCGACTAGGGTTTGTGCAGGAAGGCGTGGCGAAGTCCTATCTGCAAATTGCGGGGAAGTGGGAGGATCATGTTTTGACGGCGTTGGTGAATGACGCTTTGTAACGCATGTCGCGCCAGTAGCCCGGATGGAACAAAGCATGAATCCGGGAGCGATGTTGGGTATTGCAAATCTCGCTGGCCTATTGATACATGGCAACCCCGGATTCCCGCTACCGCTTCATCCGGGCTACATGCTGTTGCAACCAACCTTGGCATTCCACACCGCAAACCACGCCGACCGAGAGCCGGAGACCCAGGCTCCGGCCAACCGAGGGAACGCAGGATGCGCGTAAAGGCAACTGGTCAGCAGTCTGTTCGCTTCGGCTTTTGACTTCGGGCCCCGTTTGCGCTTGCGCTGTCGGGTCGCCTTTTGCTATCCCGCTCTGCGGGACTTTTGGTTTCTTTTCTTTGGCGACGCAAGTTGCACGAACAAGTGTCTTTTGCATATGAAACATACTCCCGGTCAGCACCGGGTATCAAATGCCTTTCACTCCGTGCCGAAGGCACTAACACAAAGCCCTTAAAGCTAATGTTGAAACTGGCGTCGCAACACCAAAATCCAAACCATCACCCCCCAAACACCGCCTTCGCCAACTCCCCCAGCCTCTCATCCCCACCCGCCAATTCCAGCATAATCCCCGCCTGCGCGCGGGTGACTGCCACGTAAAGTTCCCGCCAGCCCGCTGCAGTCGGCTGCTGCAAGTGCCGCTGCCAGCCAAATGCATTCACCGGCAGCAACACCCGCTCATATTCATGCCCCTTGGCGTGCAGCACCGAAGTCAGCGACAAACTCGACGCTGCGCGGCGTTTCATGAAGCGTTCAATCCGCGTATCCCACGCCTGCAATTGCGCAGCGGGTGATTGATCCACACAAAAACGCCGCTGGATCTCTTCCAGCAACAAGCCAGATTGCCGCCCCGCCGCCGGGTGTTGCGCGCGCTGGTGCAAGAAGGCGTGCAGATGCAAAGTGCTGATGGCGTGCGCCAGCCATTGCGGCCAGGCTTGTTCGCTGGTGAGTGTGCTGGGCATGTGTTTGCCGACTTCATCCAGCGCAAAGCCAAAGATAGCCGGATCCGCTGTCAGCAAGCGTTTGCCATCTAGCCGGGTGGCGCCATCCAGCCCCAGTTCGCGGCGCAGATCGGCGCGCACTTCGCGGTCCAGTTGCAGGCCGGGCACGTCGATCAGGATATCCAGCGCGTAGAGATTGTTGACGTGAAAAGCCGGTGCCGCGCCAAACAAATGGCTATGCAACACGGCCAACGCCCGGATCAGCCGAAACTCCTGGCCATGGAAAAAATACGGCACACGCTGCACCAACTGGTAACTCACCCCGGCATCAAGCAAACGCATTTGCAGCGCCATGCAGTCTGCCGCGGTGGGCAAAATGGCGCAGTGTCCGGCCAGAGGCACGCCTTTTTGCTCGCTTTGGGCCAGCCAGGCCACCAAGTCGTCGGTCGCGTGCAGTTTGGCGGACTGGGCGCGTGCGCCGGTGACTTTCTCGGTACCGGGTTGCAGTATCTGTACGATATGGTCGGCGATGCGCGCAATACGTTGACCGTAGCGCCAGGAGCGCGGCAGGGTCAGCGTTTCCATATTGGCAATCTGGCTCGCCGCTTCAAATGCCGAAAACGGGCGCAGGCCGCGCCAGGCAAAAATGTCTTGATGCCGGTCGCCCATCAGCACCAGACGGCAACCGGCGCTGATCAGCACTTTGATCAACTCAAAATGTAGCGCTTTGGTGTCGTGGAACTCATCAACAACCACCACTTTGATGCCCTTGGCCCGCACATAACGCACCAGCGCTTGTGGGTCACCGGCGAGGTCATACGCCGCGCCATCCACACCCACCAGGTGACGGCTTTCGCGGCGCAAACGTTCAAAGCGGGTAAACAAAGCGTAGAACCACGGCGGCAAGTCCAGGCTGGCGATGTAATCTTCGCGCTCGCGCTCCTGGAATTCCTCCAGGAAGTCTTCGTCTGGATAAACGCGTGGGTCGCGGAAAACGTTGGCAATGCGGGTATTGCTGATGAGTTCCAGCAGCGCAATCAGGTCCATCTCACGACTGGGAATCTGCCCTTCCCACACGTCGTTGAGTTCGTCGACCAGCTCGCCCAGCATTTCCACCAGTTGATCGCTGTCGTTCACCGCGTTCTGGCGAATCTCATCCTGGGTAAAGAAACCATCGCCAGAGAAGCTGCGGCCATCCTCGGCACCGCACAGCACTTCAAACGCCAGCCCGTCAAACGTGAATACGCTTTTGTAGGGCACCTCGGCGCCGAAATGTGCCTGGTGGACTTGGGCAAAACGCAAACGCCCGGCGCTGGAGAACGTCACCGCCAGCACGCCTACGCCGCTATCAACCAGTGCCTGGCGAGCAGCGACCACGGTGGTGGTTTTGCCGGTACCCGCGCCTGCCTCGATCAGCAAATGTTGCTGCCAGGTATGGCGGCCCATGGCGGTAATGGCGCTGACAATCTGCTGCTGCGCCGGGGAGAGTTCGGGGATATCAGACATGGTGCGAAGAATCTGTTTCAGGAAGCGAGCTACAACTTACCTGATTTAGCCGGGCAAGGCACAGCTACGTTGGTTTGAGTTACGCGACGGAACATTGCGGTGCGTGTAAATGCGCATCCTGCACGTGGGGCGGTTACAAGACGAGAGCACCTGATAACAAGTCAGGGGCTCTACCTACTGCTTGCGAGGAGCGCGCTTGCGGGTGATTTTAACCAATGCAGGTCCAGCATCGACTGTAGCCGCCTGGCTTGCCGCTTTGACCGGCACCGAAGTAGAAACCACGGCTCGCCCGGTGCGCGCGGCCAGCCAGGCATCTACATTCTGAATCCGCTCCGGCACCGGTAAATCAACATTGGCTGCGGCGGCCAGCCCCGGAACGGCAGCGGCCCGCATGCCTTGCGCTGCGGCAGCGGAGCCACTACTGCCCATGACTGTTTCAGCAAACTTTAGCAAAGATTCACGCGCGCTATCCCATGGGCTCAGGTTTGGCTGAGCAGGCACAGCCTTGGGCGTGACCGTCACCAGATCGGTTCGTGGCTGGGTCAGTTTGATCTGGCTGGCGAAGTTGCCGCACACCTTGCTATCAGCAATGCCGGGGTCCATGCGGGCGCCCAGGTAGGGCATGCCCCACTTCTCGCACAGGTAACGCAAGATGCTGCTGTGGTCATACACGGTGTGATCCACCCCCGCCGCCACCCACGGCGAAACGAGCAAGGTGGGTACGCGTACGCCCAGTTGCTGAAAGTTGAAATGATCCGTGTGATTGTCCGGGGCGATGGTGGCCGGAGGCATTACGTGGTCATAAAAGCCACCATGCTCATCCCACGTGATGACCAGTAGCGTGCTATTCCACAAATCCGCATTGGCACGAATGGCGTTGTAGACCTGAGCGATCAGCAATTCGCCATCATTGGCATTGGCGGGCGGATGCTGGTCGTTCTCCGGGCCATTGCTGCTCTTGAAATAACGTGGCTCGATAAATGCATACGCCGGGAAAGCCGCTTCGCTGCCCTGACAGGCCGTGGCGAAATCCGCCATCGTCGCATAGGGCTCGGATAGAATCCGTTCGCGGACATGCGCCAGCAACGCCGTTTGCGGAAAGCCATCGTGAAAGATTTTCCAGCTGCGTTTGGGTTGGGCGGCATCCAGCCGGTCGTAGATGGTGTCCTGGTTATAGTTGGTCAGCAATCCGGGCAGCGTAGATGGGCTGCTGGTGCTGGGCATATCGACCACGCCCAGACAGGTAGCCGAATGGACAAAAAAACGGTTGGGCCAGGTGGGGCCAGGCAAGGACGAAAACCAGCGATCACACACGGTGAAGGACTTGGCCAGCGTATGCAGAACCGGTAAGTCGCCGTCGGCAAAGTAAGCCATGATTTGCTGCTGGTGCGCGTCCAATGTGGCGGCGTCCAGCTTGCTGCCCAGCGCACGCCGGTAGCTATCCACAAAATGCGCGCCCTGGTCGCCAAGCTGAAAAGTCACATCCGGCAATTCATGCGGCGGCGCGAAGTTGGCGTCTATCCACAATTTGGCATTGGCCGTTTGCGCGTAGGCCTTGTTGGTGGTGGCATCGACATTGGTGCGCGGATCATTGGGAGAAACACCGTTCAGACCAGGGATGGACCCCGTGAGCCCGCCCAGCATGTGATCAAACGAACGGTTTTCCAGCATCAGCACCACCACATGGCGGATCGGATCACTGACCGGCGTTGCAGTTTGCAGGCCGCGTCGAGCCACTCGCCCAATGCCCACTCCTGTTTTGACTTTCTGGCGCTGTTGGGCGATCGGGTCATTGGCAAAATACTGGTCGGCGGCTTTGCTTTTGGGATCAAAAAAGCCAATGTAACCGCCCGGTGTGACGTTAAAAGGCGCCAGCGGCGCACTGCAAAAACTGGTGCGCGCACCCTGCCCGGTATCGGCGGTGAAATACGCGGGCAAGACGAAATCCGACAGCACCACGCCATCAAGCGTGTACGTCACCGTTTGCACGGCATCGCACATTTCAAAGTAGTGATACACCGTGCGATCGGGATATCTGGGATGCGGGCCTTGTACCAGCAAATTGCATTGCGGATCGCCGATCAGTTCCAGCGCTTCGTGCGATAGCGTGGTGCTCCATTCATCGCCGAGCTGTTTGCACAAATCCAGAAACACAAAACCAAACGGCACGCCCGACTGGTTGCGGTCATGAAAACCCAGATAACCGGCGCTGGTGGCGGAATCGAGCACATACAGAATGGCATCGCCGCGCAACTGGCCAAGCTGGCGCGAATCCACCGGGCCGCGCGTGGAGCCATCCAGCCGCAGGCGCCCGCCAAAAGCCCAGAACGGTTCAAAGTCTTCCGCGATCTGCCGGTTAATGGCGCGGATTACCCGCTGTAACTCTCGATCTGACAGCGTAGCCGATCCATTCACTACGGATATCTGGAACATGGCGGGCTCCGGCGATTGTCGTTATTAGATTATTGGTGCGGTTTATTCATTGCAAATCACTGCGGCGCATCCGGCTCAGGGCCGGAAGTTAAGATGAACCACATCCCACAACCGGAAATGCCGGATCAGCGGTTTCCAGTTCTTGGCCGCTGCGCCGCGATAAGAATCGGCATCGTCATCCAGCAAACCGTTGAATACCTCCAGCAACAAGCGCCCGCCTACGGCACCCAGTTGCGCGCCCTGGGCGATGCTGTTGTCCAGCATAAAGTCTTCATCAAAGCTGTCTTGCTTGCCGCTCTCCAGCACCAGCTTGACCAGCGGCAACTGGGCTTCGGCCAGGATGTACGCCCACAGCGGCGTGGCACCTTTGAACTCGGCCGAAATGTCGGTCAAGCGGGTGAGGCGATACGTTTTGGTTTCGGCGCCTGGCGCAGTAGTCTCCGCCCGCACCACCAGTTGATCCTCACTCAATGCGGGTACGCCCAGCGCCGCAGCGACCTGCTCGCCCATTGGCAACTGAAACAGCCGTGCCCGCGCCAGGTTGCGAAAGATCAGCGATGGCCCGGCGCCGCCATCCACCGCAGGCGGCAGGTTGGCGAGCGGATCAGCAATATTGGTATCCATTTTGTAGGCAAACTGCAGCCGGCTGGCGCCACGCGTGTCGTTGTTGGCCGCCGCGCGGTTGCCAGGCTCGGTTTGTTCGTTGTCCGGATGCGGCAGAAAGCGGCCCCAATCGGATATCACATGACTGGCGGGCAGAGGCTCGAACCCAACCAGGCTGTCATCCGGGCTACCGTCGATTTCGGCAAAGATGTGTTTCACCGTGGCGTCATTGAGCCGGTAACCATTGCGCACCATGGAATGCCCAAAGCGATACACCGCGCCAGAGAACTCCAGCGGGATCAACCTCGGCCCGTCATCGCGCAGCTTGAACAATTTGTAGGCATTGCCCTGGCTGCGGTCATGCGCAAACTGGTCGAGCACCGTTTTGCTGATGATGCGCGGCAGATAGTCTTTGGTCAGGATGTTCTGGTAAGTCCAGCGCACTTCATTGCGCGCAGCCTGAAATAGCTTTGCGCCCTGTAGCCCTTGCTGGGCCAACCGCACCACCACCGCGTTATGAAAGCGGATAAACGAAGATTGGATCTGGTTGACGATGGAATTCTCGTCATTGCGTGGATCTCCAATAACGGCGCGACCCAGCGGCGCACTCCGCAGCAAGTCCCGATGCAGCCCGTCCAGATCGACACCCAGCAGCAAAGAAGCGCCATCGCCCGCATACATATACGGCTGGTCGTCCGGGCCGCTGCCGTAAACACAATCCAGATCAAGCCTCGGCGTGCGCTGGTCTTCCGCCGAATTGGGTCCGCTGGCAGGCGACAACGACGAGGTGGTATCAAAGGTCAGATCGTGATCAATAAACTGGCCAAAGTAGGTATAACCGGCGGGTACATAAAGATTTTCTTCGTGGTCCGGCCCGTCGCTGGGGTCATCGGGTTGCCCGGTCATGGCCGTGGCCAATGCCTGCAACGCCGCCAAGCCCGGTTGGCCGGGTTGCTGCGGCAAAAGCCGCTCGAAGCCGGTTTGACGCTCACCTACCGTGCCATGTCGGGAAAGCCCTGCTTGATTGTCCATGCCTGAACTCCTTGATAAAGGCGGTGTTCGCAGGCACCAGGTGTTGGCGAAGCGTCGGCCACGAGGCGGGTGCAAAACCTGATTGCGATTACAGCAGGATGGTCTCCTGGCATGCCGACAAATTGCCGCCCAGTCATAAATCGGGCATGCGTTGCGCTGTGCCAGAGGAGCCCCGAAAATATGTAAGCAATTTGCTTTCAAAATAAATGTCTGTCGTTACGATCAATTTTTTCAAAATGACGTAAGAAAAAACAAAATCCAGGCCATGCCAAAAAATGGCCAGTTCATTGCCATTCATTTACATTGTTCGTTCAGAAGACCTCAAGTTCCGATTCCAGATCGAAACTTTACTTTCTTTATTTGTTGGTTTATTTTAATTTTTCATTAATATAAAACTTTCAGCACTCCGGTCAGCGCCGCCTGACGAATGGAGCGTGAAGCCTGCCCGCCCAGCCACAAACCAGAAGCGCATTTTTTGATCTGCAACCGGTTAATACAAACCACGGCGAGGTGAAGGCATGGCGGAACAAATCAGATCAGCAGACCAGATGGCCAAAACCATCATGGATACCCCAGGCGTGCTGGCCCAATTGCAGGTGAATCCGGCCCAGACACTTAACGCGCTGGCCGCCCAAGCCAAGGAGCAAGTGCCGCGGGTGCTGGAACACGACAGGTATGTTTATCGGGTGGTGGTTTCGTCACTTGGGGCGGTGGCCGTGTTGGTGGTGCTCGGCGCCATTTTGCTGGCCTATAACTCGTCTGGAACAATTCAGATTCCGGACATTCTTACTGCCCTTGGCTCGGCCTCGATTGGTGCGCTGGCCGGTTTGCTGGCACCCTCGCCTGCTCAACACGGCAACTAGCCAGAACCCGCCAGTCAGCGGGCGGGCGACTCTGTCGGCGCGCCCGAACCAAACCGGCTGCGTGTTCGCAGTGCGAACCTGGCGCTCACCGGCGCATTTACAAATCCGGTAGTCAATTATGCGAACTTACACGCGCGATATGGACATTCGCGCTACACTGCAGCCGCTCTGTCAGCCCCCGGAAAAATCCAGCCATGCCGTTTCTTTCTTGGTCACTTTGCGCGTCATGATTGCGCCGCACACCAGGTCTGTTGCCTTGGGCAGACTGTCTATACTTATCCAATCAAGTCGAACCGCATAGGGAGATTGCAATGCGCCTGCAATCGATCCGATGGAGTTTGGCTGTCGGGTTCATGCTGTTGGTCAGCGCGTATGCCAGCGCCAGTTGCAGCAAACCTTTCAACATGGCACTGGAAAACTGGCCGCCTTACGTTTACACCGATGCCAACGGCAAACCGGCCGGGCTGGATGTCGAACTGGCTCAGGCGATTTTCCGCGAGGCGGACTGTCAGCTGGTCATTGAGAGTGAGATCCCGCGCAAGCGCCGCTTGAAGATGTTTCAGGATGGCACGCTGGCCATGTTACTCGCCGCCTCCGAGACGCCTGAGCGACTCAAAACCGGCTGGTTCACCTTGCCTTACCGGCGTGAAGTAACCGGCCTGGCAGCACTAAACGCGCTGGCCAACGGTTACAGCAGCATCCATTCCTTTGCCGATTTGCGCAGCCGCAAAGTGCTATTGCTCAGCCCCAATAGCGGCTGGTACGGCCAGGATTACGCCGACAACTTTGACGCCTTGAAGGCCACTTCTGCGCTGGAATTTTACGAAGATTATCAGCAGGGTTTGCGCATGCTAAACGCCGGGCATGGCACGCTGATCATGGGGGATGTGGTGGCTTTGTTGTGGGAAGCACACCGGCAAAAAATCGACCTGCAAATACTGCCCTACGTGCCAGCCAGTGATGAAGTCCATTTGATGCTCAGCCGCATGAGCGCGACCGAGGCCGACATCAAAACGCTGGATGCCGCCATCACCCGGCTGGAAAAGAGCGGCAAACTGGCGCAGATTCGCGCCCGCTATGGCTTGAACTACTAAGGGATCAGTTGCCAGCCAGGTCGTGACGCGCACGACGCGGTATCAGTCAGCAGTCTTCTTTCTGGCGAATTTCGTCGGTGCTCTTTTTGGCCTGATACATGGCCTCATCCGCATGCTTGAGCAACAGCCGCGCATCCAGACCGTGTTCTGGATAACAAGCGATGCCGATGCTCGACTTGGCATAAAGCTCCAGCCCGTCGATATGCACTGGCTGGGCGAGCGCTTTGCGGATTTTGTCGGCAACTTGCGCGGCGAACTGCGGCAACTGGACGTTCTCCAGCAACACCACAAACTCGTCGCCTCCCATGCGCGCCACAGTATCGGTTTCGCGCACGCATTGTTTCAGCCGGTGTGCGACTTCCTGCAGCAGCAAGTCGCCAGTGGCGTGGCCATGCGAGTCATTCACCTGTTTGAATTTATCCAGATCCACGTACAGCAAAGACATACGCCCTTGTTCGCGCCGGGCGCGGGCCAGCGCCATGTCCAGCCGGTCATAGAGCAAGCCACGATTGGGCAGATCGGTCAGTTCATCGTATTGCGCCAGGCGCCGCAAACGCGCATGCAATTGCTTGTGTTCAATGGCAGTGGCGACTTGAGTGGAGACAAACTGGAGTAATTCCTTGTCTCGTTCGGCATAAAGCGCACCACCGGCGTAGCTCATCAAGACCAGCGCTCCGATAGTGCCTTTATGCGAATTGAGCGGCACGCCGAGCCAGCACAGTGGCTCGGTGCCATCTGGACCATGCAAGTCAGCCGGAAAAACGCCTGGATTCTGCGGGTTCAGCAACAACGGCTGACCACTGCGGATTACCTCGGCGCACAGCGCACTGGCGGGCATCGCCTGCGCCGCCCCAGCGGGATGAAACTGATTGATATGGTAGGGAGAACTCAGCCGATCATTCTTCTCGTCATAAGTCACCACCGAGAAATTCAGCGCGGGCAGCAGCTGCCCGATAATCTGGTGAATTTGCTGGAACAGCGCCAGCATGTCCTCCGCCCCGTGTGCGGCTTCAGAAATGGCGTATAACGCTGCTTGCATCGATTCGGCATGTTTGCGCGACGTGATATCCCGCGCCACAGCAACTCTGAGTTGGTCTGCCTCTGACCAGCGCGCCGACCACATGATATGGACCAGCCGCCCGTCCTTACGCACGTAGCGATTCTCGAAATTGAACTTGGCCTGCCCGGCCATGATTTCAGCAGCCGCCTGCAAGGTTCTGGCCTGGTCTTCCGGCGCCACCAGTTCAATCATCCGCCGACCAAGCATCTCTTCCGGCGTATAGCCAAAAATACGCTCGCAAGCCGCGCTGACAAAAACAAAACGCCCTTCCTTGTCGACCACACAAATGGCGTCGAGCAAGAGATCAATGAAGTTCGCCAACAGGGCGTGCGCTTTTGCTTTCATATGCAAGAGATACTACTTGAGGTTTACGCGATACGCTATTTTCGCTTAAGACAACGTCGCGTCTCATCCTGACTTCTTGCCTGTCACAAAAGAATGGTAGCGCAAGCTCACTCGGGCCTACGCCATGACCATCTACCAGGCCAGCACAAGCATCGCAATCGCTGGCTGGCCAGACCCGCCCGCTCAAACAACGTCACGCCTGGTTATACATTCCCATATCGGGCCGCACGCCGAGTTCGAGCATGAAGGCCGCCGGGTCAAAACCCTCTTCTGCATATTGCCGCTGGATCGCCTCGCGGGCGACAGCGAGCGCTTGCATGCTTTCCCATTCCACGATGGTGACCACATTGAAATCGCTGGTCGAACTGGCTTGGCTAAGCACCAGGTTTTGTTTACAGCCCGCGAAGCTGCGAACGCGCTGGTCGATGATGTGCACGCGCGCCATAAATGCGGGCAGCGCATGGGCGGGCACTACAAATCGGTCGACGCGATAAACCGCAGTAGAAACTGAAGGGGTCGATACGCTGGTCATTTGGGACTGCTCCTTCAAGTGCGCGCAGAAGTTGCCCGCCTGAAGAACAGTCTAAAAGCTCAAGTCAAGTTGAGGTCAAGGCGCGTGATGCATGAAAAGCGCGACAGCCGAGTCAGCGGCATTTGGCCCTGCACATCGTATGCCAAAGCATTCGATAACGACCTCGCCGCATGCCGCTGCCAGGCAGCGGCCAATTATCGGGACGCCACGTGTTTTGACGCAGGCCACGTCCACGTGCGGCCAAGCTCTTATGCACACTAGAAAGGCAACGGCGTTTTCATATTAAACACCGTAAATCGGGTAAACCCCAATACCACTTAATCGGACTGCGCTCGATGAAACCCACTTTTTTCTGACCTATTTTTCATAATTAGTCTTCAATATTAATTACAAATATAGAAAGCGTTATTTTGACCACACAAAATCGCCGCTTCCGTTGGCGTCACATGGATGCAACAATCCAGCCAACCATTCATCCGGGACAAGCGGTTTATTTTTGCACTACTCAAGACTGAGCCATGTCGGCGTTTTCTATTCATTCTGGTGCACAACCCCATCAATTTATCCTTATAAAACATTTATATATTGAATACAAAGAGAAATTTTAGAGTTTTAGCACGGTCTTCATGCACCAGAAAAAGGCCGGTAGCGCGCCACGATCTGGCAGAGCCGCAATGCACGCACCAGCCGTATGTCGGCACTGTGCTTGACGCTAACAGGCCCAATGCCGCGTAATGAAACCCGTGGAAGCCGTACCAGAAAAGACAGCATCAGCCACCGGACGTAATCATGCCGGTGGGTAACGGCGCCAAAAAACAGACTGGACGATAAGACCACTTGATGCGCGGGATGAGCACCAAAAACAAGAAGGATGGAGACGAAACCAAAAGGGGCTTGAACCCCGAGTTGATCCGGGCCGCCCACGTGGCGGCCCGTTTTCTTGCTGCAATAGAACCACTGCCGCAAATAAGGCAGAAACAGAACTGAAATGCCGTGGTCGGGCAGCTATTTCTGCCTTGATCAAGATCATTGCCTGGCGCAACACCCGTAATCTCGATCACCAATACAAAAACAAAATAAATAACTACTGGATCAGCCTGGAATCACGCCAGACCTGCGCCCTACCGTGCCCCTGTTTGCCAGGGTCAGCCAGAGCACAAGTCTGAGCGAATTGATCAATGAGTCTGACCGTTGTAATGAGAGGAATCATGGAAACGCGCGGTGAAAAAGACCTGTCTTTCATCATGCTCGCCAGCCTTGGCAGCATGATCTTTCTGTCATTTGCATTCTGGCTGTTGATTGTCATGCAGATCGACATGCCGGTAATCCTTACCGTGCTGGGCATGTGCTGTGCAGCGTTTGTGGTGTGGGCCATCGGCTGGTTCTCCGGCATGGCCTTGCCATCGTTATCGTTGGTGGCATGCACCATCATTGGCGGCACTTCATGGCCCATCCTGGATTTCTACGCCACCAGTGCTTATCAGGAACATGGCCAGCTGGTCTGGTGGGGCCTGTGGTATTCCAAAGTCACCGTGTTGTGCCTGATTCCGGTCGTCGCCATTACTTTGTACAAGCGCTCGTGGAAAGCGGCCCTGCCCGCGATCCGGCCACTACCCCGTTAAGCGACTTCCGATATCAGGTTGTAATGCGCGCTTTGCCTGCGTCTTGCTCCTGACGCCGGTATGCAGCGTGCCAGTTTTGCCAGTCACTCGTTCCTGAGACTCTGCCCGAACAGGCGCCCGTCAGAGGCGCTCCAAGAGGGATAACCGTTGGCCTGCCCATCCGGGCTGCCGCGCGCATCCACCGTGCCGCCATTGTTCACAGCAAATGAGAGGGGGAAACATGATTAAAAAGATCCTGTTGGCGCTTGCAGCGACGATATCCGTGGCCGTGCATGCGGATATCAATATTGGTGAATCAGTCCCCACCTCCGGGCTGGCTGGCGACACCGGCAAAGCGCTGGCCTTGGGCGCATCGATTTATTTCAGCCGCATCAATGCGCAAGGTGGCATTAACGGCGAGCCCATCAATCTGATTACCCGCGATGACGGTTACGACGCCACCCGCACGCTGGCCAATACCCGCGATCTGATCGACAAGGAAAACGCCGTTGCACTGATTGGCTATTACGGCACCACATCATTGCAAGAGTTGATCAAATCAAAAATGCTCGATACCGCAGGCATACCGCTAGTAGGCGCATACACCGGCGCAGATAGCGTGCGCACGCCCGGCAGCGCATATTTTTTTCAGACTCGCGCCGGATACACGCAGGAAGTGGAAAAGATCGTCGCGCTGTTGAACGAGCATCTGGGCGTTAGCCGGATTGCCGTTCTGGCACAAAAAGATGGCTTTGGTGAGGCTGGCTATGCTGCGGTGAAGAACGAGTTGGCCAAACGCAAGCTGACGCTGGCGGGCGAAGGCTGGTATGACAAAACCACCGGCGACACCAATGCGGCGGCCCAAGCGCTGGCCAAAGCCAATCCGGAAGCGATCATCATGGTCGCCATCTCCAAACCGGCCAGCACCTTTGCCAAGCAGTTCAAAGCCTTGGGTGGCACATCCCAGCTTTACGGTTTGTCGGCAATCCAGTTTGACAACGTCACTCGCCAGGCCGGTTTGGGCGTAGCGCATGGCATCGGTTTATCGCAGGTTTTCCCGGCCCCGACTAACGCCCAACTCAAGTTGGTGCGCGAGTTTCAGACCGACGCCGAGCCGTTTCTGAAGTCGGGCGACTACCCGAGTTACGCTTTGCTGGAGGGATATATCTCTGCCCGCCTGCTGACCGAAGCGCTGAAACGCGCGGGCAAGAATCCGACCCGGGCCAGCGTTTATGAGGCACTGAGCAATATGCATCATTATGATCTGGGTGGTTTTGTGGTTGATTTCAGCGACAAGAAACGCTTGGGTTCCAATTTTGTGGAACTCACCATGATCTCGGCCACGGGCGTGCTGACGCGTTGATTTTCCGGGCAGGTGGGTTGGTTGGTTTTATTCCGTTTCATTCCGTTTTCGGGAACGCCTCACCCAACAAGACGGGATAGCCAGCCGCCCTACCCGCCTCACCTCTACCTGCCAGGCGGGTCGTCAATCCGGCGCCCTGGCGTCACCGGCGGTGCGTGGTGTTCAGCCTCGTTGAACAGCACCACCTGATTACGGCCATTGCGCTTGGCCTGATACAGCGCCAGATCGGCGTTTTCCATCAGTTGCTGCGTGGTCATACCGGCAGCCAACGTCGATACGCCCGCGCTGAAGGTGCTGCTGAACACGGTCTCGTTGCCACTTTGTGGAAAAGCCTTGAACTGCTGGCGCACCGCGTCGATATAGCGCGAGGCCAGCACCGGTGCGATGCCCGGCAAAGCAATACCAAACTCCTCACCGCCGTAACGCCCGATCAATGCCTGCGTGGGCGCTGTGTGGCGCAACATGCGGGCCAGACTCTGAATGACATGATCGCCAGTCAAATGGCCGTATTGGTCATTCACCGATTTGAAGTGATCGATATCGATCATGGCAAAGGTCAGGTGCTCACGATTACGCTGACACACCTGCACCGCTTGTTCCAGTTGCTCGACCAAAGTGGAATGGTTCAGTAACAACGTCAGGCTGTCGCGCGTCATCCATTGCCGCAAACGCCGATAACGTTCGCAGGTAATCGACACCGCGGTCACCAGTTCGTCAGGCGGGGTGTCTTTGACCAGGAAGTCGTCGCCGCCCATGCTGCGCGCTACCAACTGCTTGTTGCGACTGACTTCGGTAGAGAAAAAGATAATGGGAATGCCGTCATAACGCGGCTGCTGGCGAATGATGTGCGCCATCTCGTCGCCAGAGCATTCGGGCATATACACATCCAGAATGATGATTTCTGGCCGGTGGCGCTCCATCAACAGCAACACGTCCAGCGGACTACGGGTTTTGAATACTTCCATCCCCGCCCCGCGCAGCACTTTATCCAGCCAGCGCAGCATGCTTTCGGAGTCATCCACCACCAGCACCCGAAAAGGCTCCGGACGACGCTGATCCAGCAACTCGTCCAGCCGTGCCACCAGCTTTTGCAGCGGCAATGGCCGCGCCACAAAGTCAGTCACCCCCAAGCGCAACAAGGCAATCTGCCGCGACACCGGCTCGCCCACCGAAGACAAAAACAGCGGCCCTTTCGCCAGCCGTTTGATCAACGGCACATGAAAATCCAGATCAAGCCCTGGCGTTTCACCATCCACGATGACTGCAAATGGGGCTTTGCCATGCATGGCGGCCAGCAAGGCCGTGGCATGATCAAATGGAATGACCTCAAAACCGAACACCGCCAGTTGCTTGCATACCGGCGCCAGAATTGAGTCGCGCTCGGTCAGCAAATAAACGGTGGTAGAAGACGATGTATCTGTAAACAAACCTGGCTCCGGCAATTCGAAACGGGCACGGGTCGGTCGTTCTGATGGGCAAATACCGCCAGTCAAATGGACTGGCAACGGTATTTCCAGAAAGCAAGACCAACCCTTATTCCTGCGGCTCAGCGCAGGGTCCGGAATGAATCAGGAACTTAGCATAGGCAAGGCCTGCGGCCTCTCATAATTATCAAATACGTGGCATTAAAGCATCGTCTTTCTGGCGACTGGCAGGAAGTGACCGCCACCTGCAGCGCCCACAGCGCATCGCAGTGGCGATCATGTGTGTTGCCTGGTCAGTTCAGTTGCCTGGCACGCCATCCAGGTTGGCGAATATTCTTTGCAAAAACCCCAGTAACTGCTCTCTTTCCGGCTCGCTAAAACCAGACAGCGCCTGTTCACAGGCATCGTCCATGACCGCCCTGCTTTGCGGCAATTGCTGCGAGGCACGCTCAGTCAGCGAGATTAACCGACTGCGCCCATCGGGCGGGTCCGGCACGCGTTCGACCAGACCATCGCGCTCCATCCGCCCCAACAATTGCGCTATGCAGGGTTGCTCTACCTGAGCAATTCGCGCCGGCTCGGCCTGCGTCAATGCGCCTGATCGTTTGAGCGGGAGGAAAAAATAAAGAAAGGAATATGAAAATAAATTTATATTACTAATTGAAATATAAAACTCTTATAGAGTAGCGCTCTAGCCATTTCCGCAAGCGCTCACCACTCATGCCCTCTACCGCCCGATCCGGCTCGTTCCCAAGCCTCAGCAAACGTGCCATCGAGTGGCCCACATGGCTATTGATCGCCGCCATCTACGGCAGCTGGTTTGGTCTGATCGCGCAGCAGCGGGCACTCAACCCGCTGCTGGTCAATGTTGCGCTCACGCTGGTGGTGGCCTGGTTTATGAGCCTGCAGCATGAATTGCTGCACGGACACCCTACTCGCTCGCAACGGTTCAATCGCTGGCTGGGTTTGGCGCCGCTGGCGGTGTGGTATCCGTATGATATTTACCGGCAAACCCATCTGGCGCATCACCAGGAAACACATCTCACCTATCCAGGCATTGACCCGGAAAGCAATTACCTGGCACCGGCGGAGTTTGATCATCTGCCACGTTGGCTGCAGCCACCGCAAACCGCGCTGCGCACCGCACCCGGACGCGTATTGCTGGGGCCAGCTTTTGCCGTTATCGGCACCTGGCGTGAGGTATATCGCCAAATAAAGCAACGTGACTACACGCATTTGCGCATCTGGCTGGCACACATCGGGATGCTGGTGGTGATGTTATGGGCGCTGGATTACTGGTTTGGTTTTTCACCGATACGTTATCTGCTGGCTGTGGCTTATCCGGCATTGGGATTGGCCATGTTGCGTTCATTTTATGAACATCGTCCGGCAGCGATACCGGCCCATCGGGTGGTGATTAACGAGGCGGGCTGGTTCTGGCGACTGTTGTATCTGAATAACAATTTCCATCTGGTGCATCACGAAGCGCCACAGCTGGCGTGGTATCGGATTCCTGCGGCGTATCGGGCTGACCGGGCCGGTTTTCTGGCGCGCAATGGCGGTTTTTTGCTGCCGGGCTATGGCTATTTGCTGTGGCACTTTGCTTTCAAAGCGGTGGACGCGCCGACCTATCCCGCGCTCAGAGTCAGCATCTAGATTCGCGACACATGTTTTTTTGCAGGCAGATTGCATACTAAATGGCTAACCTGCTGGTAACGCATCGTCTAAATGTCATCTCACCATCCCCTTACAGCTCATTGAGGTACCCCCATGAACTTGCGTTTTTCTCGCCGGGCACTGCTTGGCACCGCCTTTGCCCTGCTGGTTGCGTCTGCCGGAGCGCAAGCCGACGGCGCAGTGCGCGTTGGCTCCAAGATTGATACCGAAGGCTCGTTGCTGGGCAATCTGATTTTGCAGGTGTTACAAGCGCAAGGGATCAAAACCGAGAACAAGATCCAGCTGGGCAATACCAAGGTGGTGCGCGGGGCGCTGACTGCGGGCGAGATTGATATTTATCCCGAGTACACCGGTAACGGCGCGTTCTTTTTTTCTGATGAGAAAAACCCGGCCTGGCGTAATGCCAAAACCGGCTATGAAAAAGTGAAAGCGCTGGATTTTGATAAAAACAAAATCGTCTGGCTGGAGCCTGCCCCAGCTAATAACACTTGGGCTATTGCCATTCGCCAGGATGTGGCCAGCAAGAACAAGCTCAAATCTCTGGCTGATCTGGGCAAATGGATTTCCGCTGGCGGTCAGTTCAAACTGGCGGCATCGGCCGAATTTATCGAGCGCCCGGACGCCCTGCCCGCATTTGAATCTGCCTATGGCTTTACGCTGAAACAAGATCAATTGCTGACGCTGGCGGGTGGCGACACCACGGTGACGATCAAGGCCGCTGCCGAGCAGACTTCTGGGGTGAACGCCGCGATGGCGTACGGTACCGACGGCCCGGTGGCGGCGCTGGGTCTGGTCACGCTGGATGACCCGAAAGGCATTCAGCCCATTTACGCTCCGGCACCAGTTATCCGAGCCGAAACGTTGGCCAAATATCCCAAGATCAAGGATGCGCTCGCCCCCGTATTCAAAACGCTGGATAGTCGCACCCTGCAAACCCTCAACGCCAAAATCGCCATTGAGGGGCAGGACGCCAAAAAGGTGGCTGCGGATTATCTGAAAAGCAAAGGCTTTGTGAAGTAACCGCAGTGACCCTTGCCTCGGGAGGCAGGGTTGCGTGGCAAATGGATAATCGATGTATATCAAAAACCGGGTTTTGTTGGTGTTGTGGATTGCCGGTGCGCTGGCGGCATGGGGTTTACCGTTTTTGACTCATGCCCCCAACCGTCTGGTCACCGGTACGGGTATTTCGCTGTGGGCGGTGATTAACAGCTGGCGCGCTATGCTTTGGCTGCCCGCGTTGGCACTGGCAGCTGCCGTGTTCGCCAAACCCGGTCGGCTACTGGATTGGCTGGTCGTGCTCGCCGCAACTCTGCTTATCGCTGGGCTGGTCGGCATTGCCGGTGCTGAAGCCACGCGGCTGGCGACGACCGATTCCGCCTATAGCCGCACTTCCTTCGGTGGCAGCTTCTGGCTATTGGTCATGCTGGCATGGTTAGCCGCTGCAGACGCGCTGGGACATCTCAAACTCCGGCCAGCGAGGGCTATAGTGGCGGGCCTGCTGGTGCTTGCACCGCTGTTGGTGCTGCTCCTGAGCGGCAAGCTGGATGATCTGTCTGTGCTGAAGGAATACACCAATCGGCAAGACGTGTTTAACGATGCGTTGCTGCGACATCTGGAGATTGTTGCTGCCACACTGGTGCCCACGCTGCTTATCAGCATTCCACTTGGCGTAGCGGCATTTCGGCGCGACCGGCTGCGTGCGCCGCTTTTTGCCGTTCTTAATGTCATCCAGACCATCCCGTCGATTGCCTTGTTCGGATTGTTGATTGCGCCATTGGCCGCCCTGGCTGCGCATGTGCCGGTATTGGCGAGCGTGGGCATCAGTGGCATCGGCATGACACCGGCGGTGATCGCGCTGACGCTGTATTCGCTGTTACCGATGGTGCGCAGTACCTCGGCGGGTTTGGCCCAAGTGCCTGCGGCAGTCATCGAAGCCGCCAAAGGCATGGGCTTGTCGCGGCGGCAGGTGTTCTGGCAAGTAGAAGTGCCATTGGCACTGCCAGTACTGCTGTCGGGCTTGCGTATCACTACAGTGCAGGCGATCGGGCTGACTACCGTGGCGGCCTTGATTGGCGCGGGCGGCTTTGGCGCCATCATGTTCCAAGGCTTGCTCAGCAGCGCGCTGGATCTGGTCTTGCTGGGCGTGGTGCCGGTCATCGCGCTGGCCATTGCCGCCGATGCCTTCTTCAAACTACTGGTATCCATGCTCGGAGCGCGGTTTCAATGATCGAATTTCAACAAGTCAGCAAGACCTTTGATAACTGGAAAGCCGTTGATGACCTGAATTTGCGGCTGAACGCGGGTGACTTCACGGTGCTGATCGGGCCATCCGGTTCGGGCAAATCCACCACGTTGAAAATGATTAACCGCCTGGTGGAACATGACAGCGGGCGCATTCTGTTCGCGGGCAAGGAAATCCGCAGTTTCAAAGAAGAAGACATCCGCCGCCGTATGGGTTACGCCATTCAGTCGATTGGTTTGTTTCCGCACTGGACCGTGGAACAAAACATTGCCACCGTCCCGGCCCTGCTCAAGTGGCCCAAAGCGCGAGTGGTCGAGCGTGTTACCGAACTGCTTACCTTGTTGAATCTGGAACCGGCACGCTATCGCCAGCGTTATCCGCATCAACTCTCCGGCGGGCAACAACAGCGCGTGGGCGTAGCCCGTGCCTTGGCGGCAGACCCTGAAGTCTTGCTGATGGACGAACCCTTTGGCGCGCTTGATCCGGTCACCCGCAGCGCATTGCAGGCAGAGATTGCCCGCATCCACAAAGCCTCTGGCAAGACCATTGTGCTGGTCACTCACGATATCGATGAAGCGCTTTTGCTGGCTGACCGTATTGTGCTGCTGGATAAAGGCCGCATTGCCCAAGTTGGCACGCCGTTTGAGATTCTGGCGCATCCGGCCAGCGATTTCGTCACCGAATTCGTCGGGCGCAGCGAAGTCGGCATCAAACTGTTGGGGCTGGATACTGTCGGCGCACGCGTACGCAAAGGCCAGTCCGCAACAGGCGAGCCGCTACCGATCAGCGCCACTTTGCGCGAAGCACTGTCCGCATTTGTCGCGCGGCGGGCCAGCAGTTTGCCGGTAGTGGATGCACAGGGCCAGCCAGTTGGGGCATTGCACTTTGCCGATTTGCTGGATGAACAGGCATGAGCCATCAGCCCAGCCCGCGTAATCCTTATCGCTGGTTTGCGGACCCGTTGCCGTGGGCGCTCCTGGTGTTGGTGTCGCTGATGTTTGGCATGCCGCTGCTCACGCCAGTGTTCAAAGCGTTGTTCCCGGAACTGCAACGCCCGCTGTATCTGCAGGATACTTTTCCCGCCCTGGTGGCGGCGCATATCAGTATTGTGGCGATCTCCAGTGCCATCTCGATTGTGGTGGGCGTAGGCGCGGGGGTGTTCGTCACCCACAGCATTGGCCGGGACTTTCGCCCGCTGGTAGAAACGGTGGTCGCCATTGGCCAGACTTTTCCGCCCGTCGCCGTCCTGGCCGTGGCGGTTCCCATTATTGGTTTCGGCACGCAGCCGGCGTTGATCGCACTGGCCTTGTACGGCTTGCTGCCGATTGTTCAGAGCACTATCGCCGGGATCGAATCCGTGCCAGAACCGGTCAGCGAAGCGGCGCGCGGTCTGGGCATGAGCCGCTGGCGGATATTGACCCAGGTCGAGTTGCCGCTCGCTCTGCCGGTGTTACTGGCTGGCGTACGCACTTCCGTGATTATCAATATCGGCACGGCAGCGATTGCTTCGACCGTGGGCGCAAAAACCCTGGGGTCGCCAATTATTGTCGGTCTGAGTGGCTTCAACACAGCGTATATCCTGCAGGGCGCCTTGCTGGTCGGCTTGCTGGCCGTTGTGACTGACCTTGCGTTCGACCGCTTGCTGCAACGGCTGGAACATTGGCGGCACGCGGGTGAGGAAAAGCGGACACCGGCCAAAACGTCACCGGTATTGGGTGGTTCGCGCGCGCGCCGCGGCGGGCAAACCGGTCAGTTACCGCCGGATAAAGCATGATCGCGGCGTTGCCCATGTACAGCACGCCTGCCAACGATGCTCTCCCCCGTTTGTGGCACGGTCTGGCTGGCCATTTACGTGCGCACGGTGTTGCTGGCGTGCCAGATGCCCTGACTCACCCAATCAATCTGCACAGCCATTGGCGCGACCCGGATTTATTACTTAGCCAGACCTGCGGTTATCCGCTGATGACTTCGCTGGCTGGCAAAGTGCAACTGGTTGGCGTCTTCTGTTACGACGCTCCCGGCTGCGAAGGTGCGTATTACCGCAGTCTGCTGATCGTCCGTGCTGATGACACTGGTCATACGCTGGCCGACTTCCGAGGTCGCATAGCGGCATACAACGCGCTGGAGTCGCAATCGGGCTACAACAGTTTGCGAGCGCTGATTGCCCCACTGGCTGAGGATGGGCGCTTTTTTGCGCAGGCTATTGCTTCGGGTTCCCATGCGGCATCAATTGAACTGGTTCGCGCCGGGCAGGCCGATATTGCCGCGATTGATTGTGTCAGTCTGGCGTTGCGCCGCGAAGCTGATCCCGCAGCACTGCATGGCATCCGGATATTGGGGCAGACAGCAGCCGCGCCCGGCTTGCCGCTGATAACTTCGGCCAGCACTCCTGCGCATCAACTGCAATTGCTGCGGCAAGGCTTGGCGGCAGCGATTGCCGATCCACACATGGCTGCCGCTTGGGCTGCTTTCGGGATTACCGGCTTTGAGGTTCTACCACTGGCTGCGTATGCAGTGATTCTGCAGATGCAGCAGCAGGCATTTGATGCGGGGTATTCGCAGCTATAAACCAGCATTAAAAAACGGCCCTTCTTCACGGCCCGTTTTTCGTCAACCCAGTCAAGCGCAGCACTCGGTCAAGCTTTAGTGGAAATGGTCGGGGTTGACGTGGTTATAGTTGAGTCGGCGCTGGCCGACCCACTGGTAGACGCACCGCTGCCATCATTCGGCGGGTTGGTCACCGCATCAATATCATCTTGCGACAAGCTCACGTCGCCAGAAGGAATGCCGTCTTTTACCCACTTATCCAGTTCATTCATGATCACATCATGAGTCTGGTTGCTGATAGCGGGCAGCTTGCCACCAAAGAATTGCGCCGCACTGTCAAAGCCGCTCTGAATTGCGTCGCGTAACTGGCTTAGCTTGCTCGGGTCGTTGCCTGCCGCCGCCTTGGCAAAATTGAGTATCCGCTCGGCCGTATTCTTGATACCAAATTCGCCATCGGGCGAAATCGCCTGCTTGGCTGCCGCTACCGTTTTAGGGTCGGCAGTCAGCGTTTGTTCGCCGCTTACCACTTTGGACCAAGTCAGCCCTTGCTGCTTGAGCATATTGCCCAGCATATCGATGAACTGCTGCACCTTCTGGTTAGATGCATCAATCATCGACGCCAGATCCACCGTGCCGCTGGCCGAGCCAGAACTGCTGCTGGTGGAATCCGTAGCGCCGTCCGCGCTGGTGGTGTCGGTACCGCTATCGTTCGTCGTAGCGGACTGGGCTTTGCGCGGGTCGCCATACGTCAGCACCGAGGTTTCGCTCGATGAAATGGACACGGTTTCCTGCGCGGCACTGACCGACGAATCGTCAGTTTGCTGATTAAGCGTCGTTACCGTGGTTGTACTCTTGCTGTTGATTTCCAGGAGCGCCTGATTGCTCAGGCTGGTTGCGCTGATCGCCATAGTACCGATCTCCTTATACGGTTGCGTTCCACGATCCGGGCTGCTGAAAAACGCAGCCGCATCTGGAATTCATTGAATGGTTTGACAATGCCCGGTGCCAATTGGCCTTCCGCAAGCCAATCTACGAGCCCGAGATGTCTTTTACCTGCTAGTAGCCCATTACAGGATGTCGGCAACTGATGTTAAAGCTTGATGGTTTTTGCCCACTAACGTTCGCTTGAATCGACCAGCGGGCGGCCAGGCTTCGTGCAGCCAGACCGCCCGCTTCCGATAAATTCAAACCGTTACTGAAAGGCTACTTCGGCAAAACTGCGCAATTTGCGACTGTGCAATTGATCAACACCTTGCTCGCGCAATAGCTCCATCGCACGCATGCCAATGCGCAGATGCTGATCAACCCGTTCCCGATAGAAATGATTCGCCATGCCCGGCAATTTGATCTCGCCATGCAGCGGCTTGTCACTCACGCACAGCAAAGTGCCATAAGGCACCCGAAAACGGAAACCATTGGCGGCGATGGTGGCGCTTTCCATATCCAGCGCGACGGCGCGGCTTTGGCTGAAACGACGCTGCGGACGATTGTCCGGCAATAACTCCCAATTACGGTTGTCGGTACTCGCCACCGTGCCGGTACGCATGATGTGCTTCAGCTCCGGGCCTTTCAGGCGTGTAACGTCCGACACCGCAGCTTCGAGCGCGAGTTGGATCTCTGCCAGTGCCGGGATAGGCACCCATAATGGCAGGTCTTCATCCAGGACGTGATCCTCACGCACGTAGCCATGAGCCAGCACGTAATCACCCAACTGCTGCGAATTTCGCAAGCCCGCGCAGTGGCCCAACATGATCCAGGCATGCGGGCGCAACACGGCGATATGGTCGGTAATGGTTTTGGCATTAGCCGGGCCTACGCCGATGTTGACCATGCTGATGCCGCTGCGATCTGCCCGAATCAGATGATAAGCCGGCATTTGCGGCAAGCGCGGCGGCGCCTTGCCCAAGGCGTCGATGTCTTGCGGATCCAGCCCGACGCGGCGGGTAATGACGTTGCCCGGCTCGACAAAAGCGATGTATTCGCTGTTCGGGTCGCTCATGCTCTCCAGCCCTAATCGCACAAATTCGTCGATATAGAACTGATAATTAGTGAACAGCACGAAATTCTGAAAATGCTCCGGCACCGTTCCGGTGTAATGGCGCAAGCGATGCAATGAATAATCAATGCGTGGCGCGGTAAACAACGACAGCGGTTGTGGTTCGCCAGGTTTGGGCTCGTAGGTGCCGTTGGCGATGCCGTCATCCATGGCCGACAAATCAGGCAAATCGAATACATCACGCATCAGCTGGCGGCGTTCCGGGCTGAGTGTGCCCTCGATGTAATCGTGTTCAGCAAATGAGAAATGCACCGGAATCGGTTGGGAACTGGTCCCGATCTCCAGCTCGCAATCGTGGTTACGCAGGAGCAAATTAAATTGCTCCAGATAGTATTCATCATACAAATCGGGGCGGGTCAGTGTTGTCTCGAAGTGACCAGGCCCAGCGACAAAACCAAAACTCAAATGCGCACTATCCGCCGTATTGGAGCGACTGACCGTGTCAGTCTGGATTCGCACAAACGGGTAGCAGGCACGCACATGCCCAGGCAAGGTTTCACCGCCCACAAAGCGCTGCATCGCATCACGCAGATGGTTAACACTGTTCTCGTAAATCAACCTGGCTTGGGCCAATGCGGTAACCGCATCGGTGTAGCGCGTTGGTGCGATAAATTTGGGGAGATAAGGCAGGGATCGATTATTCATGTTGGCGCATCCAGTATGCTTGCGTCGACGATACGACTGAGAAACATGGGCCAAAGACTGGCCGTATCAGCTGGCTGATAGCGTATATCAACCAAAGCGTAACCAGTCTAACTCATCAGTCATGACAAACGAGAATATGGCGGCGAAGGAGTCGCCGGCTAATTTGCAAATCAGCGATAGCCAACAGGGCCGAGGGCGAGATAGATCGGGGAACTGGGCAAAGAATGCTTCATAAGACGGGGAGAATGCGGACGACGGCAACGAGCCCGAAAATGCCACACGTGCGCGAGAAAGCGCCTTCCTTCCGGGATCAATACATGGCTTTCGGGCAACTCCCCACTGGCAATCATGTAGGCCAGCGGTTCATAAGAACGCGTGTAACCCTGACGTGCTGCCTGCAGCATAAAATGAGCCGCCTGCGCCGGGTCTCGCTCGACTCCGTACCCTTTTAGATAGGCCACCGCCACATTGAAACTGGCCCGGGCGTGGCCTTGGTCGGAGAGATTGCGAAAGCTGGCAATGGCTGATTCAGCCTCAACAGGATTGCCACTGGTCAACAGATTGACTGCTGAGTTGAAAAGTTCGGCTTGGGTATCTTGTGTTGTGGTCATCCGCATCACCTTCCCGCTTCTGTTTTCGGCCTGACGTAGCACTCCAGAATGATGCGTTGAAGCGCACTGACCGCATGTTTGCATCTATTTTTAGATATATGCCAAGCGCGACGCTCTGTGGCGTTGACTGACGACCGGTTGCTGATTGAATCTGCCGGAAATGGGGATGAAGACAGTCCATAAAAAGCCCCGCAGTTCATCGCTGCGGGGCTTTGTCCTTGCGTACTGCCTTTTGCCTTGCGCGCCTTGCGCACGGTGCAAAGCAAAACGCCCGGTACAGGTTCCTGTCCGGGCGTTCAAAGGGGTGTCTGGCAATGACCTACTTTCACACGGGTAATCCGCACTATCATCGGCGCTAAGTCGTTTCACGGTCCTGTTCGGGATGGGAAGGCGTGGGGCCAACTCGCTATGGTCGCCAGACGTAACTGGTTAGAGTCACGACTGTTATTCGTCGCTGCTCTGATTCTGGAAGAAGCTGCAGGCAAAGCCTGCTGTTTAGCGTGGCCGGTCCGGTTTTCACCCTGACCCACCACCGACTCAATTCGTTCGTATCGTATTACTTGGGGTTGATTCGTACTTTCGTACTTCTGTTCGAGCTCGTCACCAACACAACCCGAAACAACGCTCAGGTTATAGGATCAAGCCTCACGGGCAATTAGTATCAGTTAGCTTAACGCATTACTGCGCTTCCACACCTGACCTATCAACGTTGTGGTCTC
The DNA here is from genome assembly GCF_030035605.1 of Silvimonas soli. NCBI lineage: Bacteria > Pseudomonadati > Pseudomonadota > Betaproteobacteria > Neisseriales > Chitinibacteraceae > Silvimonas > Silvimonas soli. The sequence goes on from NZ_CP106736.1 coordinate 799,696, forward strand.
CAACGACCCTTCAGGGGAATCAAGTTCCCAGGGAAATCTCATCTCGGGGCAAGTTTCGCGCTTAGATGCTTTCAGCGCTTATCTCTTCCGCATTTAGCTACCCGGCGATACCACTGGCGTGATAACCGGTACACCAGAGATGCGTCCACTCCGGTCCTCTCGTACTAGGAGCAGCCCCCCTCAAATTTCCAGCGCCCACTGCAGATAGGGACCAAACTGTCTCACGACGTTTTGAACCCAGCTCACGTACCACTTTAAATGGCGAACAGCCATACCCTTGGGACCGGCTACAGCCCCAGGATGTGATGAGCCGACATCGAGGTGCCAAACTCCGCCGTCGATGTGAACTCTTGGGCGGAATCAGCCTGTTATCCCCGGAGTACCTTTTATCCGTTGAGCGATGGCCCTTCCATTCAGAACCACCGGATCACTATGTCCTGCTTTCGCACCTGCTCGACTTGTCAGTCTCGCAGTCAAGCCACCTTGTGCCATTACACTATCAGTACGATGTCCGACCGTACCTAGGTGACCTTCGAGCTCCTCCGTTACACTTTGGGAGGAGACCGCCCCAGTCAAACTGCCTACCATACACGGTCCCCGATCCGGATAACGGACCAAGGTTAGAACCTCAAAGGGGTCAGGGTGGTATTTCAAGGTTGGCTCCACACGAACTAGCGTCCATGCTTCATAGCCTCCCACCTATCCTACACAAACCACTTCAAAGTCCAATGTAAAGCTACAGTAAAGGTTCACGGGGTCTTTCCGTCTAGCAGCGGGGAGATTGCATCTTCACAAACACTTCAACTTCGCTGAGTCTCAGGAGGAGACAGTGTGGCCATCGTTACGCCATTCGTGCGGGTCGGAACTTACCCGACAAGGAATTTCGCTACCTTAGGACCGTTATAGTTACGGCCGCCGTTTACTGGGGCTTCGATCAAGAGCTTGCACCCCATCACTTAACCTTCCAGCACCGGGCAGGCGTCACACCCTATACGTCGACTTTCGTCTTGGCAGAGTGCTGTGTTTTTGATAAACAGTCGCAGCCACCTTTTCACTGCAACCTCTTCACGCTCCACGAGCAAGTCGCTTCACGCTACAGAGGCACACCTTCTCCCGAAGTTACGGTGTCAATTTGCCGAGTTCCTTCTCCTGAGTTCTCTCAAGCGCCTTGGAATTCTCATCCTGCCCACCAGTGTCGGTTTGCGGTACGGTTCCGTATTGGCTGAAGCTTAGTGGCTTTTCCTGGAAGCATGGGATCAATCACTTCGGTCCGAAGACCTCGTTATCACGCCTCAGTGTTAAAGGGGACCGGATTTGCCTAATCCCCACACCTACACGCTTGAACCGGGACATCCAACACCCGGCTGACCTACCCTTCTCCGTCCCCACATCGCACCAATACAAAGTACAGGAATATTAACCTGTTTCCCATCGACTACGCTTTTCAGCCTCGCCTTAGGGGCCGACTCACCCTGCGCCGATGAACGTTGCGCAGGAAACCTTGGGCTTACGGCGAACGGGCTTTTCACCCGTTTTAACGCTACTCATGTCAGCATTCGCACTTCCGATACCTCCAGCACACTTTACAATGCACCTTCACAGGCCTACGGAACGCTCCCCTACCACGTGCAATAAATTGCACATCCGCGTCTTCGGTTACATGTTTGAGCCCCGTTACATCTTCCGCGCAGGACGACTCGACCAGTGAGCTATTACGCTTTCTTTAAATGATGGCTGCTTCTAAGCCAACATCCTGGCTGTCTGTGCCTTCCCACCTCGTTTTCCACTTAACATGTCATTTGGGACCTTAGACGGCGGTCTGGGTTGTTTCCCTCTTGACAACGGACGTTAGCACCCGCTGTCTGTCTCCCAGGCTGATACTTGACGGTATTCAGAGTTTGCCATGGTTTGGTAAGTCGCGATGACCCCCTAGCCATAACAGTGCTTTACCCCCGTCAGTAATACCTGAGGCACTACCTAAATAGTTTTCGGGGAGAACCAGCTATTTCCAGGTTTGTTTAGCCTTTCACCCCTATCCACAGCTCATCCCCTGATTTTGCAACATCAGTGGGTTCGGACCTCCAGTGCGTGTTACCGCACCTTCATCCTGGCCATGGATAGATCACCTGGTTTCGGGTCTACGCCCAGCAACTGTGCGCCCTGTTCGGACTCGGTTTCCCTGCGCCTCCCCTATGCGGTTAAGCTTGCTACTGAACGTAAGTCGCTGACCCATTATACAAAAGGTACGCAGTCACCCCATTTTCAGAGGCTCCCACTGTTTGTATGCATCCGGTTTCAGGTTCTATTTCACTCCCCTCCCGGGGTTCTTTTCGCCTTTCCCTCACGGTACTGGTTCACTATCGGTCGATCACGAGTATTTAGCCTTGGAGGATGGTCCCCCCGTCTTCGGACAGGATTTCTCGTGTCCCGCCTTACTTGTCGCATGCTCAGTACCACAATTCTCTTTTCGTGTACGGGGCTATCACCCACTGTCGCCGGCCTTTCCATGCCGTTCCACTAAGAGTACTGCTATCACATGCAGGCTCTTCCGGTTTCGCTCGCCACTACTTCCGGAATCTCGGTTGATTTCTTTTCCTGCAGCTACTTAGATGTTTCAGTTCGCTGCGTTCGCTTCTCATGACCTATGTATTCAGTCATGGATGACCCAAAAGGGCCGGGTTTCCCCATTCGGACATCTACGGATCAAAGCTCGTTTGCCAGCTCCCCGTAGCTTTTCGCAGGCTACCGCGTCCTTCATCGCCTGTGATCGCCAAGGCATCCACCAGATGCACTTATTCGCTTGATCCTATAACCTCAGACTTGTCTCAGGTTACAAAATCGTGTTTGCGACGTTACATCGAAACCATATAAAACAGTCTCGATTCACTCGATACAATCAAACCCAATTTATTACTACTAAATTTGAGTCTTGCTTCTTCCAGTTTGTTAAAGATCAAGATACGCGCCTTGCGGCGGGCAGCTCTAAAAGCTGCCTGATTGAAGCAATCAGGAACAAATATTCTCTTGCCGCCCTTCTGGCAAAAACACTTGTTTCTGAGTGCTCGGTATTTGTGGTGCCAGCCGACGGGTTCCGGCGCCATGACCCCCCCTCGGGTTTCATGTTGCCTCACCGCCAGGTGATGGTGGAGGTTGACGGGATCGAACCGACGACCCCCTGCTTGCAAAGCAGGTGCTCTCCCAGCTGAGCTAAACCCCCAATCGTTCAATCTGTCTTTCCTTGCCAGAGCCTTTCCACTTACAACGCGACCGCAAATGGTGGGTCAAGCTGGAATCGAACCAGCGACCCCCGCCTTATCAAGACGGTGCTCTAACCAACTGAGCTACTGACCCAGCTCCACAAATTACGGCGTCTTCGCAGACGCCGCTTTCCGTATCTTCAACCTACAGCCGATGAGTGTGAGTACTTGGTCCAGACCATTCTCTTGAAAGGAGGTGATCCAGCCGCAGGTTCCCCTACGGCTACCTTGTTACGACTTCACCCCAGTCATGAATCCTACCGTGGTGACCGGCCCCCCCGAAGGTTAGCCTGGCCACTTCTGGTAAAACCCACTCCCATGGTGTGACGGGCGGTGTGTACAAGGCCCGGGAACGTATTCACCGCGACATGCTGATCCGCGATTACTAGCGATTCCGACTTCATGCACTCGAGTTGCAGAGTGCAATCCGGACTACGATCGGTTTTGCAGGATTGGCTCCCCCTCGCGGGTTGGCGACCCTCTGTACCGACCATTGTATGACGTGTGAAGCCCTGGTCATAAGGGCCATGAGGACTTGACGTCATCCCCACCTTCCTCCGGTTTGTCACCGGCAGTCCCATTAAAGTGCCCAACTGAATGCTGGCAACTAATGGCAAGGGTTGCGCTCGTTGCGGGACTTAACCCAACATCTCACGACACGAGCTGACGACAGCCATGCAGCACCTGTGTTCTAGCTCCTTGCGGCACTCCCAAATCTCTTCGGGATTCTAGACATGTCAAGACCAGGTAAGGTTTTTCGCGTTGCATCGAATTAATCCACATCATCCACCGCTTGTGCGGGCCCCCGTCAATTCCTTTGAGTTTTAATCTTGCGACCGTACTCCCCAGGCGGTCTACTTCACGCGTTAGCTGCGTTACCAAGGTCCGAAAACCCCGACAACTAGTAGACATCGTTTAGGGCGTGGACTACCAGGGTATCTAATCCTGTTTGCTCCCCACGCTTTCGTGCATGAGTGTCAGTATCAGCCCAGGGGGTTGCCTTCGCCATCGGTGTTCCTCCACATCTCTACGCATTTCACTGCTACACGTGGAATTCCACCCCCCTCTGCCGTACTCTAGCGAGCCAGTCATCAATGCAGTTCCCAGGTTGAGCCCGGGGATTTCACATCGATCTTAACAAGCCACCTGCGCACGCTTTACGCCCAGTAATTCCGATTAACGCTTGGACCCTACGTATTACCGCGGCTGCTGGCACGTAGTTAGCCGGTCCTTATTCTTCAGGTACTCTCATCCCCGGGACGTATTAAGTCCAAGGATTTGCTCCCTGACAAAAGGGCTTTACAACCCGAAGGCCTTCTTCACCCACGCGGCATTGCTGGATCAGGCTTGCGCCCATTGTCCAAGATTCCCCACTGCTGCCTCCCGTAGGAGTCTGGGCCGTGTCTCAGTCCCAGTGTGGCGGGTCGTCCTCTCAGACCCGCTACGGATCGTTGCCTTGGTGAGCCTTTACCTCACCAACTAGCTAATCCGACATCGGCCGCTCGTATGACAAGAGGTCTTGCGATCCCCCTCTTTCCCCCTCAGGGCGTATGCGGTATTAGCCAACCTTTCGGTTAGTTATCCCCCATCACACGGTACGTTCCGATGCATTACTCACCCGTTCGCCACTAACTTGTGGAGCAAGCCCCACAAGTCCGTTCGACTTGCATGTGTAAAGCATGCCGCCAGCGTTCAATCTGAGCCAGGATCAAACTCTTGAGTTCAATCTCTGTTACTTAAATTTCGCACTCGCTTAAAACTCGAAATTACAAAGTAAAACTTTGCAAATATTCTCATCTAAGTGCGAGTACTTGTTTTGTCCTTCCCAAGCACTCACACTCATCGGCTGTAATTTGTTAAAGATCGTTTGCCACCAGACCCGGAAACCCTGCTAAACTCTTCGTTTTCGCCGTTTCGCTGTTGTGTCTGCAGCGGAGAAACCGAACTATACGGACCAGACCGGAACCCGTCAACACCTTCGGGCAACATTCTTTGCCCCGCCTGCACAAACCCCTGATCCGTAAGAATATTTCTTTCAGCGATCATTGCAGTCCCGTGACAGACCCCCCGCCCTACCCCGCAGAACACTGCCTTCTCCCCTGCTTCAGCACCTCTTCCTGCACCTTAAAACACCCCAAAACAGCAGCACCAAAGCAAAAGCCGCTCTGGCGAGCGGCTTTTTGATGCGTGGACCTCATATGGGGCAAGCGAACATCAGCCTCTTCAGAACCGACTGATCAAAAGAGAAATCTTATTAAAGCAGATGGATCATCCATTCACTCTCCTAGCAAAGTCCATTCGCCCAGTACCGTATAAGGTTTATGCTGACCTCGGTGACTTTGTATCAAGGCAAAATTTCTTACGGTCCATTCGACTGGTTGCACCGCTTGCTCACACATAAGCTGCTCCGTATAGAACAGCGTCATATGTGGATTCCGCACAAGGTTTTTTTGCCCCACCTCCAGCTCTGTAACGCTTAGTGCACCAACCATACGATCACCAAGAAGCGACAACCCCTGCTGAACCATATCCGAGCAAAGGACCACAGCGCGCCTCGACGGAGCTGAAATGCCGCCATCAAATCTCATGACTCGATCAAACATGACCGGAAATTCCCTTACCTGCACATGCATCATTGCTCGCCCGATCTCTTCTATAAGCTGAGGGGGAATGGTGTCGTAATAACCCAACTCAAACACAGTCACGTGAAATCGCCAGCGCGGGAGGATATATCCGGCCACACCCTGTGACGATTGAATGCACCTGGCGTGATGCTCGATAACTGGAAATATCGAAGCTGGCGGGCGAATGGCAATAAATAGATATTCGCGAGCACTTGAATCACTACCAGTTTTCTTTCGCGCTTGAGTTTTCGCCTTGAATGCACCGAGCAGGTCACGTAACTCCGGTTGTTCAATACCTGGCAACGTCATTTGCTGATTCAGCGCCGCAACCTGCCAATCCAAGGATGACACACGATTCTTGAAGTCTCCTGCCACGCCTATTCCTCCAATTCGTCCCAAGCAATTCCCTGCAAGCCAGGGCAGTACTTGCTACATGGTGCGGCTGCGGATTCTCAAAAAACAAAAACCCCGGACGAACGCCGGGGGTTTTGTTTGGGCCTGACACCTATGTATATATACATATCAGATGTCGATTGTTGATCATTCCCACTCAATCGTTGCCGGTGGTTTGCCAGACACGTCGTAAACCACACGATTGATACCGCGAACTTCATTGATGATGCGGTTGGAGACTTTGCCCAGCAAGTCGTACGGCAGTTCCGCCCACTTGGCGGTCATGAAATCGCTGGTCTGAACGGCACGCAGCGCCACTACATATTCATAGGTGCGGCCATCGCCCATTACACCGACGGATTTCACCGGCAGGAATACGGCAAAGGCTTGCGAGGTTTTGTCGTACCAGTCGGCAGCGCGCAGTTCATCAATAAAGATGGCATCCGCACGGCGCAGCAGGTCGCAGAACTCTTGTTTGACTTCACCGAGTACACGTACGCCAAGGCCTGGGCCTGGGAATGGGTGACGGTAGACCATCTCATGCGGCAGGCCCAGTGCTACGCCCAGTTCGCGGACTTCGTCCTTGAACAGTTCGCGCAGTGGTTCAAGCAACTTGAGGTTCAGCGTATCTGGCAGGCCGCCCACATTGTGGTGGCTCTTGATGGTGTGAGCTTTCTTGGTCTTGGCACCGGCGGATTCAATGACGTCCGGGTAGATGGTGCCTTGGGCCAGCCATTTAGCGTTGGGCAGCTTGGCGGCTTCAACCTGGAAGACTTCAACGAACTCACGACCGATGATCTTGCGCTTGGCTTCGGGATCACTCACGCCAGCCAGATGACCCATGAACTGCGCGGTGGCGTTTACATGGATAACCTTCACACCCAGATGCTTGTTGAAGATGTTCATGACTTGCTCGCCTTCGTTCAGGCGCAGCAAGCCGTTATCCACAAATACGCAGGTAAGTTTGTCGCCAATGGCGCGATGAATCAGCGCAGCAGCCACGGATGAATCGACGCCGCCAGACAAACCGAGGATGACTTCCTCATCACCCACCTGCTCACGAATCTTCGCGACGGCGGTTTCGACATAGTTAGGCATGGTCCACGATGGCTTGGCACCACAGATTTCCAGCACGAACCGGTTGATGATGTCGCGGCCCTTGAGGGTGTGGGTGACTTCGGGGTGGAACTGCACGCCGTACAAACCCTTGGTCTCGTCAGCCATGGCGGCGAACGGGCAAGATGGGGTTTCAGCGATCATGCTGAAGCCTTCTGGCAGTGCGGTGACTTTGTCGCCGTGGCTCATCCAGACATCCAGCAGGCCGTGCCCTTGGTCGTTCTGGCGATCTTGCAGATCACGGAACAACTTGCTGTGACCGCGGGCGCGGATTTCGGCGTAACCGAATTCGCGGGCATGGCCACCATCGACCTTGCCACCCAACGTCTGCGCCATCCACTGCATGCCATAGCAAATACCGAAGACCGGTACGCCTAAGGCCAAGAGACCAGCATCAGCTTGATAATCGCTTTCGTAAACCGAGTTAGGACCGCCGGAGAGGATGATGCCGGTGGGCTGGAACTCGCGGATGAAATCGATGGAAACATCGAACGAGTGCAGCTCACAGTAGACATGCGCTTCGCGCACGCGGCGTGCAATCAGCTGGGAGACTTGGGAGCCGAAATCGAGAATCAGGATCTTGTCCATGACGCGCCTTTGGTTGTCCTGCAGGTACGCAGGCTGGAAAAGCGCGCTATTTTAGCGTGTTACGGCATTTGCTGCGAGTATCCCCGGCCCGGCGGATTGTACCCACGCCAATACGCTATCAAGCACACCCAATCCGCGGTCGGCTTGCGGGTGGTTCAGGATCGCCACCACGGCAAACATGTGGCCATCAGCATCACGCACAAAACCAGCCGCTGCGCGCACATCTTTGAGCGTACCGGTTTTGATGTGGGCCTCTCCAGCGACGCCACTTTCTTTCAGGCGTTTCTTCATGGTGCCGTCGACTGCGGCAATGGGCAGCGATGAAATAAATTCCGGCGCGTACGGACTTTGCCAAGCCCACTGCAGCAGTTGCGCCATGTGACGAGCAGAGATTTGTTCTTCGCGCGACAAGCCCGAGCCGTTTTCCAGCGTCAGCTCTTGCCAGTCGGCATTGTGGCGAGTGAGCCAGTCATGGATGGTGCGGCTGGCCGACTGGATATCATCACCGTCACCCGGCTGGCGGAACTGCGCGCCCAGCGTGAGGAACAACTGCCGCGCCATCAGATTGTTGCTGTATTTATTAATGTCGCGAATGTTGGTCGCCAGATCGGCGGATTGCGACTGCGCCACGCGTGTTGCTTGTGCAGGTACTTGGCCCAAGCGTGTGTTGCCGCTGATCTCGCCACCGGTTTCTTTCCATAGATAACGCGCAAGGCTGCCGGTGTAGGTCGCGGCATCCAGATAAGACTGATATTTATCTACCGAGCAATCGGGCGGTAATGCGCCGGTGACGCGCACTCGAACGGCGTTACCCGCGCCGCTCGCCTGAAAACCCAGGCCACTACCCACGCATGGTGCATTGGCGGAAAGCTTGATGCCGTTTTCAAGAGTCACCTCTGGCAGAGGCGGATCAAGAACCAGATTGGCCGAACTAGCGTCAGTGGCCACATGAAACCGGAACGCATGAAAATTGACCAGCAAGCTATCGGGCCCGACCAGATACGCGCGCGCGGGATCATTGCCATCATCGGCAAAGCTGGTTTTGGCGGGAATCTGCAAATAGCTGCGGTCCAGCACGATGTCGCCATTGATGCGTTTGATGCCGCTGGCACGTACATCGCGCAGTAGCATCCACATACGTTCGAGCGTCAATTTGGGGTCGCCCGATCCCTTTATATATATGTTGCCCTGCAAGACGCCGTTATTGACCGGTCCATCAACATAAACCTGCGTATTCCACGAGAACGCCGGACCGAGCATATCCAGTGCGGCGAAAGTGGTGATCAGCTTCATGGTGGATGCCGGATTGGCCGGCACATCCGCATTCCAGTATTGGCCGGGCCCGCGATCCAGCGGCACCACTGCCAGCGACAATGCGGACGCAGGCAATTTGGCCGATGCCAATGCATTGGCGACCGGGGCAGGCAGTGGCGCGGCGTGTAATGGCGCGGCGGTCAGCACCAGTGAACAGAGCGCAGGGGCGATCAGCGGGAACAGCGAACTAAAACGAGGCATCGGGCGAATCCGGAAAGAACCAGTCAATGGCAGCAAAAGGCGTTGCTGCATTGTGCCCGGCTACTTGCGGCGCTGCCAGCCGTCCGTAATGGCCAAAATGCGCCTTGCCGAAATGAAAAGTGCGCCAGAAACAATCAACCTGCCGGATCAGGCGCAATCTGATTTAGCGCGACGGTACGTCAATGCCCGGGTGGCGGCTTTGCCAGGCTTTGAGTTCTGCCCGATAGTTTTGTAGCGCTTGCGCATACGTATCAAAAATACAGGGCTCGCAGCCATTGCCACAACACTCTTCCAGCGCGGGCTCATAAGGCGGCTGCGGTGGTGGGTCTGCCGGGTCAAGATGCGCTTCAGTCATGATGTTCTCGTATCGATAGATACGCCCATTATCTCGTCTGCGAATGCTCTTGCAACCCTGATTTGCAAAGAACCAGACCGGTTTGCGATGGTCCATCTGCACAATGCGGGCGCATCTGCTTGCGTCAGGCAGATAAACGTGAGGCATCTATCCTGTTACAACACGTAAAAACGATATAAAAATGGCAGGAAAAACGGCATGAAGCGGAACGGTTTTTCGTATAATCCGACCAACTCGTCTAACCGCGTTTAATGTGCAGCACCGCAACGCGGCAAACGGCGATATAAACACGAATTTCATACCACAGGACCCGGTCACCACCCATGAACATCTCGCAGCTATTGCAGCCCCAGGACATCGTGCTCGATTTGAATGTTTCGAGCAAAACCAGGCTCTTTGAAGAAATTGCGCGACGACTGGAGCAAACGCACGGATTGGCTAAGGATCTGGTGGTTAAAAGCCTGCAGGATCGCGAGAAGCTGGGCTCGACCGCGCTGGGCCTTGGCATGGCGTTGCCACATGCCCGACTCAAGGGTCTGACTGACGCCATCGCAGTTTTTGTACGTACCGAACTCGCACTGCCGTTTGATGCGCCCGATGGCAAACCGGTTTCCAATATTCTGGCATTGATCGTGCCGCAACACGCCACGCAAGCTCACCTGGAGATTCTGGCTGGCATCGCCCAGTTATTCAGCGACCAGGATTTTCGCAACAAGCTGCGCACCTGTGGCACGCCGGAAGAAGTTCATCAATTGTTTGTCACGTCGGCAACGGCATAAACGGGAATCTTGCGCATCATGATCAGCCAATTGCTTGCCGCTGGCGACAAAGCCAATATCCTGGCCGAAGCCCTGCCCTACATCCAGAGCTTTCACTCCAAAATCTTCGTGATCAAATATGGCGGCAACGCCATGACCGATGAAGCGCTCAAAGCTGGTTTCGCCCGCGACATCGCCCTGCTGCAATTAGTGGGCATGCGCCCGGTGATCGTGCATGGCGGTGGACCGCAAATTAGCGGCTTGCTGGAAAAAATGGGCGTCAAAAGCGAGTTTCGCCGGGGCATGCGGGTGACTGATGCGCAAACGCTGGAAGCCGTGGAAATGGCGACTGGCAAGCTCAATCAGGAAATCGTCGGGCTGATCAACCGCAGCGGTGGTAAAGCCGTCGGCCTGAACGGGCAAGATGGCTATTTTATTCAGGCGCGCAAAATGATGCTGCCACCGGAAGAAGGCGAGACTGAACCGGTTGATATCGGTGCTGTGGGCGAAATCGAAAAAATCGACCCGGAACTCATCAGCCTGCTGCAGACGCGCAATTTTGTGCCGGTGATCATGCCCATTGGCGTGGGTGTAGACGGCCAGGCTTATAACATCAACGCCGATCTGGTGGCCGGAACGCTGGCCCGGGCCTTGAATGCCGAAAAACTGATCCTGATGACCAACACGCCAGGTGTACTGGATCGCAATGGTAAACTGATCGCTGGTTTGACGTTGTCGGACGTTGATGCGCTATCGGCCGATGGCACGATTTCTGGCGGTATGCTGCCGAAAATCAGTTCAGCGCTCGACGCGGTACGCATGGGCGTGAAGTCGGCTCACATTATTGATGGTCGCGTTCCCAACGCGCTGTTGCTGGAACTGCTGACCAGCGAAGGCATCGGTACGCTGATCCGCCCGGATGGCGGACCACACTTTTTGACCGATACCCAACGCTACTTTCACGACGAATAAGCCCATCTGCTCTGCCACGGTTTGCGCCTGCATTTGATCGGGCCAAACCGGGCCGCCCAGATACGGCGTTCGCATTTGTGGCACGGTGATCTGCTAGAATCGCGCCATGACTTATCAAGTACTCGCCCGTAAGTGGCGCCCTCGCACTTTTGCCCAACTGGTTGGCCAGGAACACGTCATCAAGGCGCTGTCCAATGCCTTTGCCAGCGGCCGTCTGCATCACGCATGGTTGCTGACCGGCACGCGCGGCGTGGGTAAAACCACCATCGCCCGGATCATGGCCAAATCGCTTAATTGCGAAACCGGTGTAACCGCCGAGCCATGTGGTGTCTGTTCCGCCTGTACCCAGATTGATGCGGGGCGTTTTGTTGATCTGTTAGAGATTGATGCGGCGTCCAACACCGGTATCGACAATATCCGTGAAGTACTGGACAACGCGCAGTACGCGCCCACGGCCGGTCGCTTCAAGGTCTACATCATCGATGAAGTGCACATGCTGTCCAAAAGTGCCTTCAACGCCATGCTCAAGACGCTGGAAGAACCACCCGGCCACGTCAAATTCATTCTGGCGACCACCGATCCGCAGAAAGTGCCGATCACCGTGTTGTCACGCTGTTTGCAGTTCTCCTTGCGCCAAATGACGCCACAGCAAGTCTCTGGCCACCTCAATAATGTGTTGCAAGCCGAACAGATTCCGTTTGAGCCAGCATCACTGAGTCTGCTCGGCCACGCGGCCAATGGCTCGATGCGTGATGCGCTGAGTTTGCTGGATCAAGCCATTGCTTATGGCTCCGGCGAAGTGCGCGAAGAAGGCGTGCGCGCCATGCTGGGCGCAGTGGACCAAGGCTATTTGTTTGAAATTTTGCGCGCGCTGGTGGCCCACGATGGCCCGGCCATGATGGCTGCCGCAGAGTCGATAGCCCAACGTGGCTTGTCGTACGAATCCGCACTGCATGAACTGGCGCATGTGCTGCATCAGATCGCGCTGGCACAAGTTGTACCGGGTGCGCTGGCCGATGATTTGCCATTGCGCGACGATATCCTGGCGATGGCCCAGGCGTTACCGGCGGAAGAAACCCAGCTTTATTATCAGATTGCACTGCACGGCCGCCGCGATCTGGCGCTGGCACCGGACGAATTCGCCGGTTTCTCAATGACGCTGATGCGCATGCTGGCGTTTGCGCCGGTATCGTCTGGCTCGATTGCTCCGGCAACGGGTTCGGCTCCCGCCACCATCCCGGCCCGCGCGCCTGTCGCACCAACGCCGGCAGCGGCGGCCCCTGCTTCCGCAACTGTGAGCACTCCGGCGCCCGCAGTTGCTGCGCCAGCAGCACCGGCCATGGCAGCGGTGGTCACCGCACCGGCAGTTGTCCCTACATCGGCCGTGGCTGCAGTCGCTGAGACGGTCACCCCAGTGATGCGCACAGCATCTACTGCTCCGGCAGCAGAGCCCGACTACGATCCGGCGCCATGGGAGCCTGAAGCCGAGTCCGCTGCACCGATTCCGGCCCACGAGCATTTCCAGCCAGAATACGAAGATGTTGCGCAAGAACTAGCAGCGCAATCCGTTGCGCACGAACTGCCGCCTGAACAATCAGCCAGCCCCGCCGAAGTATCAGTCCAGGGTGCCAACTATGCCGACTTCAATGGTGACTGGCACGGACTGGTCACCGATATGCGCATGGGCGCTGAAGGTATGCTGGCCCAACAAGCCGAGCTGGTTTCCTGGAACAACGCGCATTTCCAGTTGCGCATTTCCAGATCCAACCAGGCGCTGGCTACTCGCGCGCTGGATTTGCAGGAAAAGCTGCGCCAGGCATTGAGCACGCATTTCGGTGTGCCGATTCAGGTCAGCGCGCAGATGATCGACGCCACCATTGAACACACCCCCGCTGCGATCATGCAGCGTGCGCGTGAGCAACGCCAGGAAGAAGCCGAACTGGCCATTCAGGGCGACCCGTTTGTCCAGGCGATGGTACAGGAGTTCGGCGCCATTGTGCTGCCAGGATCAATCCAGCCGATCTGATCGACTGGCGTAGTACCGAATTTAAAATCACAGCAATCAACAAGGAGCACTCAGATGTTTAACAAAGGCGGTTTGGGCGGGCTGATGAAACAAGCCCAGCAGATGCAAGAAAACATGGCCAAGGCACAAGAAGCGCTGGCCCTGGTTGAAGTTGAAGGTCAGGCCGGTGCAGGCATGGTCAAGGTTGTGATGACCTGCCATCACGCAGTCAAGCGCGTCAGCATTGATGACTCGCTGCTGCAAGACGACAAAGACATGCTGGAAGACCTGATTGCCGCTGCAATGAACGACGCCGTGCGCAAGGTTGAAACCACTACGCAAGAAAAAATGGCCGGCTTCACCTCTGGTCTGAACTTGCCAGCCGGTTTCAAGATGCCATTCTGATTCGGTTGTGAGGGGTAAAGGGCAAGGCGGGAGGAGAAAACCTCGACCTTGTTCTTTACCCCTTTGTTATTTGCAACGTCCCGCAACCTCTTTGGCCCCAATGAGCACACCCTCTTCCCTGCAAAATCTGATCGATTCGCTGCGCGTACTGCCCAGCGTTGGCCCCAAATCGGCCAGCCGCATGGCGTATCACCTGTTGCAGCGGGATCAGCCGGGTGCCAATGATCTGGCGCACGCCATCATGCACGCGCTAGCCACACTCAAGCACTGCGCCAAATGCAACACGTTTACCGAAGCCGAGATTTGCGAGATTTGCGCGGATGAGCGTCGCAATCACGAGCAATTGTGTGTGGTGGAAATGCCCACCGATCTGCTGATGGTGGAGCAGACTTTGGCGTATCACGGTTTGTATTTTGTCTTGATGGGCCGGCTAAGCCCGCTCGATGGCATTGGCCCGAAAGATATTGCATTCGCGCGCTTGCTGGAACGCGCCAGCGATGGCGTCGTCAAGGAGGTCATCCTGTCCACCAATTTCACCGTTGAAGGCGAAGCCACCGCTCACTATCTGGCAGAAATGCTGCGCGCACGCGGGCTGCAAGTCAGCCGCATCGCCCGTGGTTTGCCGGTCGGTGGCGAGCTGGAACATGTCGACCCTAGCACCCTGGCCCAAGCGCTGGTGGAGCGGCGGCAACTTTAGTTTGCCCAAGCCAGGCCATTGCGGCCGGTGGCTTTACCAGTCACATTTCAAGCGACACCACTCCCCCTCTGCTTCGTTCAAGCACCTCATCGTCACTAAAGCTCGTCCGCAACGCACAAAAGAAAGGCCCCACATCACTGTGGGGCCAAGTTGCTGCTCTGCTCAAGACCTTGAGCGGTAGCTAGCCAGCAAACGCTGGCTCAGCCACCTCAATCAATACGCAATTCAGTCTTCGGATCAAACAACACAACCTTGGACATATCCAGCGCCAGACGCATGGTTTCGCCTGGGCCTTTGGCATCACGCGGATGAACGCGTGCGACCACATCCTTGCCGTTGATCTTGGTGAAAATCATGGTATCCGGGCCGGTTGGCTCGGTCAGGATCACCTTGCAACCCAGCGAGCTTTCGTCGCCGTGTGCCACGTCCAGTTGCTCCGGGCGAATCCCCAGAATGACTTCCTGGCCAACGCGCTTGGCGAAACGCTCGCCCTTGTGCAGAGGCAAGAAACGCGCGTCGCTATCGCTAGTCAGGCTGACACCGACTACACCGTTTTGCTCCGCCAGATGACATTCGACGAAGTTCATTGAAGGCGAGCCGATAAAGCTGGCAACGAACAGGTTGGACGGGCGCTCGTAGATATCTTGCGGGCTGCCAAACTGTTGAATGACGCCGTCTTTCATGACCGCAATGCGATCGCCCAGCGTCATCGCTTCGATCTGATCGTGCGTCACGTAAACGATGGTGGTTTTCAGACGCTGATGCAGTTGCTTGATTTCAGTGCGCATTTCCACGCGCAGCTTGGCGTCCAGGTTGGACAGCGGCTCATCAAACAGGAACAGGATCGGGTCACGCGCCAGCGCACGGCCCATGGCCACACGTTGACGCTGACCACCGGACAACTGACCTGGCTTGCGATCCAGCAGGTGATCCATCTGCAGCATCTTGGCGACGCGGTTGATCACTTCTTCTTGTTCTTTCTTCGGTACGCCGCGTGTTTCCAGACCAAACGCGATGTTCTGACGCACGTTCATGGTTGGGTACAGCGCGTAGCTCTGGAACACCATGGCGATGTCGCGATCTTTCGGCGCGACGTCGTTCACAACCTTGCCACCGATATGTACTTCACCGGTAGTCGGGCCTTCCAGGCCGGCAATGATGTTCATCAGCGTGGACTTGCCACAACCGGACGGGCCAACGAGGATCAGGAACTGACCGTCGTCGATCTCAATGTCGATCCCTTTCAGGATGTGTGTGTCGCCAAAGCTTTTGGTTACGTTTTTGATGGCAAGTGCGCCCATCTTTTTCTCCAGTTCTGAGTTCGGGTACCGGGCTACTGCCACTGGCTTGATGCGTCTTGTTGAATACGCATCAAGCCAGTTTTGTATGGTGTAGCTTTCGTCGGTGTATCTGGTTTGGCTGTTCCGGGTTAACCCTGGATCAACCCTTGACCGCGCCGGCGGAAAGCCCACGCACAAAGTATTTACCTGCAACCACGTAAACGAAGATGGTCGGCAACGCTGCAATGATAGCGGCTGCCATATCCACGTTGTATTCCTTCACGGTGGTTGAAGTGTTAGCCAGGTTATTCAGGCCCACGGTGATGGGTTGCGAGCCACCGGAGGAGAACACCAGACCGAACAGGAAGTCATTCCAGATCTGTGTGAATTGCCAGATGAAGGTCACCATCAGGATAGGTACCGACATCGGCAGCACGATGCGCCAGAAGATGCGCCAGAAACCTGCGCCATCCAGCCGTGCGGCGTTGATCAGTTCATCCGGGATACCCACGTAGAAGTTGCGGAAGAACAGCGTGGTGGAAGCAATACCACACACCACGTGCACAAACACCAGACCAGTGGTGGAGCTGGCAATGCCCATCCAGCCTTCAGTCATGGCCATTGGCAGCAACAGCACCTGGAACGGAATGTACAGACCATACATCAGCATGGCGAATACAACTTCCGAGCCCGGGAACTTCCACTTGGACAAAATATAGCCGTTGATCGCGCCCATGGAGGTGGAGATGATCACCGCCGGGAACACCATGCGTACCGAGTTCCAGAAGTACGTGGACAGACCGGTACATTCAACACCGGTACACGCGGTACCCCAGGCTTTGCGCCAGGCGTCAAAAGTGATGTGCATCGGCAGCGACAACAGATTACCAACGCGGATTTCATCAATCGTCTTCACCGAAGTCGTCAACATGACATACAGCGGCAAGAGATAGTAAACAGCGAAGTAAATCAGGACCGCGTAAACGAGGAAGCGGGAAAAGTTCTTGTTATGCATTACGGCCTCGGCGCAGTTCGGAATACAGGTAAGGCACGATGACCGCAGACACAGTCAGCAACATCATCATGGCGCTGGCAGAGCCCAGCCCCATTTCGCCACGGGTAAACGCCATCGCGTACATGTAAGTCGCCGGCACATCGGAAGAGAAGCCAGGACCACCGCCAGTCAATGCGACCACAAGGTCAAAGCTCTTGATGGCAATGTGAGCCAGAATCATCAGCGTGGAGAAGAACACCGGGCGCATGGCCGGCAAAATGATCTTCCAGTAAATACGTGGCAGTGAGGCGCCATCGATCTGGGCTGCTTTGATGATCGAATCATCAATACCACGCAGGCCAGCCAGGAACAGGGCCATCACGAAACCAGAGGATTGCCAGATACCGGCGATCACAATGGTGTAAATCGACATATCCGGATTAACCAACCAGTCAAACTGAAAGCTGGTCCAGCCCCAGTCATGGAACATCTTTTCCAGACCCAGACCCGGGTTCAACATCCACTTCCAGGCAGTACCGGTCACGATGAAAGACAGGGCCATCGGATAAAGATAAATAGTGCGCAACGCACCTTCAGCACGGATTTTCTGATCCAGCAAAATAGCCAGCAAAATGCCTACGAGCATGCTGACGCCAATGAACAGAATACCGAACTTAAACAGGTTCTCGACCGCTACCCACCAACGTTCATTGGCGAACAGACGCGCATATTGAGCAAAACCAACCCATTCATAGTTGGGCAACAAACGCGATGCGGTAAACGACAGATAACCATTCCAGGCCACAAAGCCATAAATGAATACCAGCGACAGCAAGAACGACGGGGCAAGCACAAGCCGCGGAAGCCAGCGTTCCGCAAAGCCATACTGAGCTGGCCGGGTCGACTGAATCATGACAAATCTCCGATGTACGATGGGGTGGAGCCCCCTCTTGCGCCGGGACCGGCACAAGAGGGTTACTACGAGCTACAACTGCTGAGAATCAACCATCCTTGCGGTCTTGTGACCGCGCGGGATTAGTTAACCTTGGCAGCGGCAGCCAGTTTTGCAGCAGCTTGCTGAGCGGTCATGTTGTCGTCATTCCAGAATTGCGAAATAACGTCGTACATGGCGCCTTGCGTGGCGGAATGCATTGCCATGCCGTGAGCAAAGGATGGAACCAGGGTGCCGGACTTGTTGTCAGCAGCGAAGTCCTTGGCCGATTGCTTACCGCAATCGTCAAACTTGGACATGTCTGCATCCAGGCGAACCGGGATCGAACCCTTGTTCAGGTTGAAGATTTGCTGGAAGTCTGGGCTAACCAGAGTTTCAGCCAGATCGTTTTGACCCTTGGCGCCGTCAGCGTTCTTCAGCTTGAAGAAGATGAAGCTGTCGATGTTAAAGGTGTAGGACTTGGCGGAACCTGGTGTAGGTACACACACGAAGTCTTTGCCTGGTACCTTGCCTGCAGCCAGGAACTCGCCCTTGGCCCAGTCACCCATGAACTGCATACCGGCTTTGCCATTGATAACCATGGCAGTTGCCAGATTCCAGTCGCGGCCAGCAGCGTTCTTGTCGGTAAATGGCTTGATCTTCTTGTATGTTTCCAGAGACTTGATCATGGTCGGGCTCTTCAGGCTAGCCTGGTCCAGATCAACAAAGGACTTCTTGAAGAATGCCGCACCACCAGTACCCAGAACCACGTCCTCGAATACGGTTGCGTCTTGCCATGGCTGGCCACCGTAAGCAACTGGCTGGACGCCGGCTTTTTGCAGTGCTTCAGCAGTCTTGAAGAATTCGTCCCATGTGGTCGGAACCTTGGCATTTGCTTTCTTCAGCAGATCCGGATTCACCCACAGCCAGTTCACGCGGTGCACGTTCACCGGTGCAGCAACGTAATGGCCTTGGTACTTCATTACATTTTGCACAACCGGTGGCAGAACCTTGTTCCAGTTTTCTTTGTTAGCTACATCATCGATGTTGGCCAACACACCTTGATCGCCCCACTCTTGAATGGCCGGGCCCTTCACTTGAGCTGCTGCTGGCGGATTGCCGGACACAACGCGAGTCTTCAGCGCGGTCATGGCGTTATCACCTGCACCACCAGCAACTGCAAAATCCTTCCACTTATCGCCCTTGGCTTCGAGCATCTTCTTCAGCTCGCCAGCGGCCTTTGCTTCACCGCCGGAAGTCCACCAGTGCAGAACTTCTACCTCAGCCGCATTGGCAGCGCATGCAACGGACAAAGCCGCTGCGCAGAGCGTCATACGCAAAGTTTTCATTTTCTTCGGTCTCCTAGGCTACGGGCGACCCCATGGCAGCCCGCGTACAGGAATTTAGGGGGGCTCAGGTTTGACCGAAATCAGGTGAACTCCTGACCAGGGCAGATATGTAGGGCGATTACCTTAGTTTTTGCCGGAAAACGACATAAATCCTCAACTTCAAGGTTAAGGTCGATGCGCAAAAGAAACAGTTATTAAGATTCGCGAAAAACAC
This sequence comes from Silvimonas soli, assembly GCF_030035605.1. Lineage (NCBI taxonomy): Bacteria > Pseudomonadati > Pseudomonadota > Betaproteobacteria > Neisseriales > Chitinibacteraceae > Silvimonas > Silvimonas soli. The sequence continues at coordinate 819,149 of NZ_CP106736.1, forward strand.
AATTTCCGGTAATTATGAATTCTGCTGCAGATCTCCATGCGATGTGCATTTTCCATCGTGGCCAATTTGGGTGGCTTGACGGGCGAGTGGACGCAAAAAAAGGCGACTTATGTCGCCTTTTTGGGGTCTAACAATCCGAAGATAAATTCAGATTAGAAGCCAGTCCAGGTACCGATCAGCACGCGAGCGCCGTTGTCGGTGCCACTGGATGCTACGCCATCAAGTTGCCAGGTTGCAGCTGCAAATGGGCGAGCATCTTCGCTCTTGAACTTCATGTAACGCGCTTGCACATAGGCAACGGTGTTCTTGGACATACCGTAGGTGTATTGACCATAGAGCTGGTTCATATTCATGTCGTTGATTTTTTCACCGCCGACCTTGCTATTAACTACGTCTTGCCAGCCCAAGGCAATGGATTGCTTACCCCAACTATAAGCACCGCCAAGCAGGAACTGATCATTCGACGAGGTAGCTTCACGACCATTAGTCAGGTACCAGCCATCAGCAACCCATTTGTTGTGCTTCCAGCCAGCACGCAGACTAAAGCCATTACCAACATCCCAATTACCTTGGGCAAAGTACATCTCTTGCTGAATGTCGTTCCCGAAGAAACCACCCGAGCTTGGCGAGTAGGCGTCATCCTGATTCCAGGCCAAAGTATCAAACGTAACATTGCCAACATTGGCTCCATCCGCCTGGGCCAAGCCCTTCTGCTTCTGGTAACCACCAGCCAAACTCAGGCCATTGCCCTTGTACGTTGCGATTGCATCGAGAGCCCAAGCCTGACCATCGGAGTTCTTGGTACCGAGGTCATAAGCAACCTGGACATTGAAACCGCCGAAATCAGGCGACGTATATGCCAGAGCTTCCTTGAACCATACCGCATTTGCACCGTAATCTTCCCACAGGTTACCGGCACCGTTCTGGAACTCATCCAGGGCAAGGTAAGAAGGCGCGAATACTCGACCCGAGCGGAAAGTACCCCAATCACCGGTCAAGCCGATATAAGCCTCGCGTGAGCCCCAAGCCGCCGTGGCTGGCGTGGCAACTTTCTGCGAAACCCGCCAGATCAGCTTGTTGCCATTGTCCAGTTTATCGGAGCCATCAAAATTCAAAATCAAATCGGTTTCATTGCCTGCAGCAGAAGAGGAACTTCCGTCCGCTTTTAGCGAAGAGTCTTGATGCGTACGGACAAAGATATCCATTTCTGCAGAACCACTGATGGAAACATCAGCGAAAGCAGGTGCAGCAAAAGCTGCGGTCAGTGCGGCAACAAGCAGAGCGCGCTTGAACATGGTTTTTCTCCTGGTTTTTGAAAAGCGGTGTGCAACTTATGCACCAGCAAGCCCTGGCTAAAAAATGACGCCAACCTTGCTAGTTGCTGCGCAGATTAAGAGACTCGCTTTCACCAGGACAATGTTAAAAAAGACCACACCTTACACAATTGCAAAAAATTATTTCAAAAAATAACCAATAAATTCATTTGGTTATTGCGCCTTTCTCAAATATCACCCCTGCAGACCGGCAAAGCTGCCTACCCAGAAGTGCAACACTTGAAATGGAAAAAGGGCGACTTTCGTCGCCCTCCTTTTAGACTGAAACCTGAATAAAATTCAGATTAGAAGCCAGTCCATGTACCGATCAGCAGACGTGCGCCGTTGTCGGTGCCGCTTGGCGATGTGCCATCCAGTTGCCAGTTAGCAGCAACGTACGGACGGGTGTTGCTATCCTTGAACTTGTGGTAACGACCTTGGACGTAAGCCACAGTGTTCTTGGACAGACCGTAGGTGTACTGGCCAAAGATTTGGTCCAGATCGTGGTTGCTGTCTTTATCACCGTTGGTTTTGCTGTTGGTGATATCTTGCCAACCCAGAGCAACGGAGCTCTTACCCCAGCTGTATGCACCGGCCAGCAAGAACTGGTCGTTTTCAGCAGTGGTGAAGGAGCTTACTGTTGCGATGTTGTTGTCATTGGACCACTTGTTGTGCTTCCAGCCTGCACGAACAGTAAAGCCGCTGCCAATGTCCCAGTTACCTTGAGCAAAGTAGAACTCTTGCTTCACGCCAGTGTCGCCGCCGGAGTTGAAAGCATCATCCTGGTTGAAGCCAGAAGTACCACCGGCACCATTGGCAACACCCTTCTGTTGCTGATAACCACCAGCCAGGCTCAGACCGTTACCGTTATAGGTAGCGATTGCGTCCAGAGCCCAGGTTTGGCCTTGAGCAGTTTTGGTACCCAGGTCATAAGCAACTTGCACGCCGAAGCCACCGAAGTCAGGTGTGGTGTATGCCAGAGCTTCTTTGAACCATACAGCGTTTGCGCCGTAATCTTCCCACAGGTTACCCGCGCCCCACTGGAATGCATCCAGAGCCAGGTAAGACGGTGCGAACACGCGACCCGAACGGAAAGTACCCCAATCACCAGTCAGACCGATGTAGGCTTCACGAGCGCCCCATGCGGTTGTGGAAGGAGTAGCCACTTTTTGCGAAATGTGCCAAATCAGCTTGCTGCCGGAATCGAGCTTGTCGGAACCGTCAAAGTTGGTGATCAGGTCAGTTTCGTTCAGAACAGCGGAACTACCTGCGTCGTTCGCATTTTTCTGGGAAGAAGCTTGGTGGGTACGGACAAAGATATCCATTTCAGCGGAACCGCTGATGGTAACGTCCGCAAAGGCCGGGGCGGCAACAGCAGCGGTAACCGCAGCAGCAATCAGAGCACGCTTAAACATTTATAGGTCTCCTAGTTTGGAAGTTGGTTATTCACCAGCTTGAGCAACGACAAAGAACCGCCACGAATGATGACGTGAACTTTGCTCTGCACAAAGCATAAGTGAATTCATTTAGGCGAAGCAAACCACGTCCGGCTTCAAACCAGGAAATGTCTTATAAGTACAACAAAGTGGTATTACGAGTGGGGCAAGCACATTCCGGCGGATGGCACCAGATTGGTGTGTACATAACTGGAATATAAAAAAATCTTTGATTTAAAACATTTTTTGACAATAAAAGAGCCATGTTTATCTATGTATTTCCATTCCCAGCGGTACGAATAGCCGCCAGAGCGTCCGCCCGTCCCAACAACATCAAATGCTGATTAATTGGTATTACATCGTTTTGGCTTGGCCGCTGAAATCCTAAACACGTCATCTATTTTACGAGGCATGCCGGGGGAAGCGTGCTGGCCGGAGTGCCAGACGATTCTGTTGCTCTACGGCCATTCGGTTGCGCGAGCGCCGATAGCGCACATCATTCGCAGACGTACATCGCCCTGCAATGCCAGGAAGTGGTGATAGAAAACAAAAAAGGGCGACATGTCGTCGCCCTTTTTCCTACCCCGCAACTACTTCCAAATTACTTGGCGATGTGCGAAATCAGGTCCAGCACTTTGTTGGAATAACCGGTTTCGTTGTCGTACCAGGCAACCAGCTTCACAAAGTTGTCGTTCAACGAGATACCTGCCTTGGCATCGAATACCGATGTGCAGATTTCGCCGTTAAAGTCGGTGGAGACCACGTCGTCCTCGGTGTAACCGACAACACCCTTCATCTCACCTTCTGCCGCAGCCTTCATGACCGCGCAGATTTCCTTGTAGGTTGCCGGCTTGGCCAGGCGAGCAGTCAGGTCAACCACCGATACGTTCGGGGTCGGCACGCGGAACGACATGCCGGTGATTTTCCCGTTCAGTTCCGGGATCACCTTGCCAACTGCTTTAGCGGCACCAGTCGATGACGGAATGATGTTCTGGGAAGCACCGCGACCACCGCGCCAGTCTTTATGCGATGGGCCATCAACGGTTTTTTGCGTTGCGGTAGTGGCATGCACCGTTGTCATCAGCGCCTCAACGATACCGAAGTTATCGTTAATGACTTTAGCCAGAGGGGCCAGACAGTTGGTGGTGCAAGATGCGTTGGAAACGATATCCTGGCCTGCATAGGCCTTGTGATTTACACCCATGACGAACATCGGGGTGTCATCTTTGGAAGGGCCAGTCAGCACAACTTTTTTGGCGCCAGCCTGAATATGTTTACGTGCAGTTTCATCAGTCAGGAAAATGCCGGTCGCTTCTGCAACCACATCTACGTTGACTTCATTCCATTTCAGGTTAGCCGGGTCTTTCTCAGCGGTACAACGGATGGTTTTGCCGTTTACAACCAGATGACCATCTTTTACTTCTACCGTGCCGTTGAAACGACCATGGGTAGAGTCATATTTCAGCATATATGCCATGTATTCCGCGTCCAACAGGTCGTTGATTGCAACGATTTCAATGTCGGGACGAGCTTGTGCCGCGCGAAAAACAATGCGACCGATACGGCCAAAACCGTTGATACCCACTTTGATAGTCATATATTCCACCAGCTATTTGTTAATAAACAAAAGGTTGATTGTTCAATAACGAGCAACCTTACCAAACAGAAATCATATGTGTCATATGTATAGGCTATGGCGGCAAATACAACCCGATCAGTTACATCTGCGACTAACCGTCACTACACAGCACTTTAGCCCAAAGCCATGACAACAATATGCAAGAACAAACAGCCCGGCGAAGGAACATATCGCCAGGCTGTTTGCTAGCTATCTACCTTTATGGGCGAAAACTGGCGGCTTCGCGAGCCAATGCAGTAATAGCATCCCAATCACCCGCAGCCACTTTGTCTTTTGGCGCCAGCCAGGAGCCGCCCACACAACCGACGTTCGGCAGTGCCAGCAACTTGGGCGCCGACTCCGGCGTCACGCCACCAGTAGGACAGAACAATGCTTGCGGCAACGGGCTACCCAAAGCCTTGAGCATGCCGTAAGAACCAGCTTGTTCTGCCGGGAACAGCTTAAGTGCGTCAAAACCCATTTCCAGAGCAGCGATCGCTTCTGAAGGCGTCATCACGCCAGGCAGCAACGGAATGTCCGCGGCGCGCGCGGCGGCTGCCAGTGTTTCGGTCAGACCAGGCGTGACCGCGAACTTGGCGCCAGCGGCCTTGGCCTGTGCGAACTGTTCCGGGCGAACCACGGTGCCGACGCCAACAATGGCATCAGGTACCTCGTCGGCAATCAAACGGATGGACTCGAGTGCGGCGTCAGTGCGCAGCGTCACTTCAAGTACACGGATACCGCCTGCGACCAGCGCTTTGGCCAACGGGACCGCGTGTTCGGTCTTTTCAATAATCAGCACCGGCATCACCGGGCAGGAGCGCATGATTTCTCGAATTTGCATGATCCTGACTTTCTTATAAGTGTTGCGTGTTAGTACCTCAATGCGCACCTGCCAATCCCAAAATCTGGCACAACGGGATAAAGCCTCTGACAGGTTACGCCCCCGACCACCCTTTCCAGTTGACGATCAGTGCGCCAAGCCAAGAGAAAGGGCTCCCTCTTCCGCGCCTGTGGCAGCCTGACGGAAAGAAGCAAACAGTTCGCGACCCATACCATGTTGGTGCGCGGTCAGATCGGCCTCGGCCCGCTCCCGCGAGGCCCAGACCTGAGAATCAACCTTGGCTTGCAAAACGCCAGCTTCGGCATCCAGACGAATCACATCACCCGAACGCAATTTGGCCAACGGGCCACCCGCCAATGCCTCTGGCGTAATGTGAATAGCCGACGGCACCTTGCCGGAAGCGCCGGACATACGGCCATCGGTTACCAGTGCCACTTTGAAGCCGCGATCCTGCAGCACACCAAGCACTGGGGTCAGTTTGTGCAGTTCGGGCATGCCGATTGCACGCGGCCCCTGGAAGCGCAGCACAACCACGACGTCTTTTTCCATTTCGCCGCGCTGGAATGCCTCAAGCACTTCATCTTGATCATGGAACACCATTGCCGGAGCTTCAACCAGGCGATGCTCTGCTTTCACTGCAGAGATTTTGATCACGGCACGCCCCAGATTGCCGTCCAGCAAACGCAGGCCGCCGTCGGCACTAAATGGCCTCTCGATACGACGCAAAACACCTTCGTCACCGGATTCGGTATCCGCATCACGCCATTCAAGCTTGCCATCGATCAGGAATGGCTCTTGTGCGTAGCGGTGCAAACCAAAACCCATCACGGTGTGCACGTCTTCGTGCAGATAACCGCCCTTGAGCAGTTCGCGGGTCAAGAATGGCATACCACCGGCGGCATGGAACTGGTTTACATCAGAAGTGCCGTTCGGATAGATTTTGGCCACCAGCGGCACCACGGCCGACAGGTCATCAAAATCGCTCCAGTCAATGATGATGCCAGCAGCGCGCGCTGCAGCAGTCAGATGCATGGTGTGGTTGGTTGAGCCACCGGTCGCCAGCAACCCGACGATGCCATTCACCACGACTTTTTCGTCGACCAGACGGCCAACGGGAATGTATTCATTACCTACATTGGTAATTTGTGCGGCACGGCGACCTGCTGCTGCAGTCAAAGCATCGCGCAGCGGAGTATTTGGATGAACAAACGCTGCACCTGGTAGATGCAGACCCATGATCTCCATCAACATTTGATTGGAATTGGCGGTGCCGTAAAAGGTGCAGGTACCCGCTCCGTGATAGGAGCCTTCTTCAGAAGCCAGCAATTCGGTGCGATCACACTTGCCTTCGGCAAACAACTGACGAATTTTCGCTTTCTCGCTGTTGGCGATGCCTGAGGTCATCGGGCCGGCCGGGACAAAAATCGCAGGCAGATGACCGAACTGCAAGACCCCGATCAACAAGCCCGGAACGATCTTGTCACAGACGCCCAGTAGAGTAACTGCATCAAATACATTATGGGACAGCGCCACTGCGGTAGACATGGCGATGACGTCGCGACTGAACAGCGACAACTCCATGCCTGGCTGACCTTGCGTAACGCCGTCGCACATGGCTGGCGTACCGCCAGCAAACTGTGCCGTGGCACCCGCCTCGTGGGCAGCTTTCTTGATAATGGCAGGATAGGTTTCGAGCGGCTGATGCGCCGACAACATGTCGTTGTAGGAAGAGACAATGGCAACGTTCGGGCGGCGCATTTCGCGCATCATGATCTTGTCGCCCTCTGGCGACGCAGCCCATGCATGCGCCAGATTGGTACAGGCAAGCCCTTTGCGCAGCGGCTCCTTGCTAGCGGCGGCATCCAGGCGAGCAAGATAGCGCTCGCGGGATTCGCGACTTCGTTCAACGATACGCCGGGTAACCTCGGCGAGCCGAGGATGCACAGGACTGACAGCTGGCATTGCAGGACTCCGAAATGGGGAACGCCACGGACCGGATTAACACTACAACCGACCCAGGATTGAAATAGTTGCCGAAGCGTAGTTTTACTACAATCACCCCTGCGCATCAACCAACACTATGACACAAAATGGTGCTGCTGCACTGCAGCATAAGCCAGCCAGAGCGGGCTATTACCCCCATGACATTACTCGTTGCTGCGGTCTGCGAGAAGAGGCTTCTTTACCGTTTGCGCGGGTGTTTGAGCGTGTAGTAAGATTACAAAGTCTTTCGAATATCCGGCTTGGGTAATTTGCAGCATAGTTGAATTTCCCGCGCGCCAGAAAGTCGCAATAACGGCAGCAGCAATCAGGTTTGGTGCATGCATAGCGCCGACACCATCTGATGATGCTGCCGTGTCCGTTTCGCCGTGCCAGGCGCACACAAGGATTCTGGTTTCATTTGAAACAGCCTACAGGCTGTTTACAGCAAAACGAGAGGTCTTCACGCCTCTCGCATAAAAGGAAAGGAACGCCCGATATGACCCCTATTGATGCTTTCGACATGGTGCTGTTCGGTGGCACCGGCGACCTGGTGATGCGCAAGCTGTTGCCGGCCCTGTACCACCAACACCGTGACGGCAATCTGCCTAAAGCCGGCCGCATTATCTGTCTGGGCCGCAGCGCCAGCGACACAGCCGCTTATCTGGACAAGGCGCATGGACTGGCCAAGGGCTATCTGGGTAGCGACTACGAAGCAAACGTATGGGCCGAGTTCGCCAGCCGCATTTCGTTCCTGCGCAACGATGCCAACAACGCCGATGATTACCCTGCCCTGGCCGAACTGCTGAACCAGGAAACTGGCCGTGCTCGCGTGTTTTACTTCTCCACCGCGCCGGACCTGTTTGCCATCATCAGCAAGAATCTGGCTTCGGTTGGCCTGAACAAAGGCAACTCCCGCGTTGTGCTGGAAAAGCCGCTCGGCCACGACCTCGAATCGTCGAATGAAATCAACGATGCGGTTGCTGAGTACTTTAACGAACATCAAATTTACCGGATTGACCATTACCTGGGCAAAGAGCCGGTTCTGAACCTGATCGCCTTGCGCTTTGCCAACACGCTGCTGGAACCGCTGTGGCGCCGTGAGTGGATCAGTGATGTGCAAATCACCGTGACCGAACAAGTCGGCGTGGAAACCCGTGCGGATTTCTACGACAAAACCGGCGCGCTGCGCGACATGATTCAAAACCACTTGCTGCAGTTGCTGACCATTGTGGCGATGGAACCACCAGCCACCATGGACGGCGATGCCGTTCGTGACGAAAAGCTCAAGGTTCTGCGCGCACTCAAGCCGCTCAGCCTGGAAGATGTGCACACCAAGGTTGTACGTGGTCAATATCGCGCTGGCACGATCAATGGCAAGCCTGTTCCGGCTTACCAGGACGAGCCTGGCGTACCGGAAGGCTCCACCGCAGAAACCTTCGTTGCGCTCAAGGCTGAAATCCAGACCTGGCGCTGGGCTGGTGTTCCTTTCTTCCTGCGTACCGGCAAGCGTTTGCAAGAACGAATGGCCGAGATTGTCATCAACTTCCGTGAAACGCCAACTTCCATCTTTGGCCGCATGCATACGCCAAACCGTCTGGTCATCCAGTTGCAGCCGGATGAATCCGTACGTCTGTACCTGATGGCCAAAGAGCCTGGCAACCAGGTGCGCCTGCGTCCAGTCCACCTGGATCTGGACTTCAAGGAAACCTTCAAGACCCGCTCGCCAGAAGCCTACGAGCGCCTGTTGATGGACGTGATTCGTGGCGATCTTTCGCTGTTTGTGCGTCGTGACGAACAACGCGCCGCGTGGCGTTGGGTCGAGCCGATTCTCGATTCGTGGGGCAGCAGCACCGAAGCCCCCAAGCCATACACCGCAGGCACATGGGGCCCGGCGGCAGCGTCGGCTTTGTTGTCGCGTGATGGTCTGGCCTGGCACGAAGAGCACTGATTTACCGCTACAGGGCAGTCAGCCTGCATGAGACCGAGGATATTTTGACCAACAGGGTCGTCATCTCACGGTCATATGGCAGCGCTGCTGTCTACTGAAATACGCAGAAAACGCGTCAGCTGGCCGGTTCAAGTTTATGTGTTGCACACAAAACCCGGCCAGTTGTTACGCTTGTTGAATGATTTTAAGGATGACCAATGTCCGTTGTGTGGCATGAATTTGGCAGCAAAGACGAACTGGACCAGCAACTGGCCTGTGCCATCGCAGCAGCTTTGAATGCAGCCATTGCGGCACGCGGCAAAGCGGCGCTGGCCGTATCCGGTGGCCGTACGCCCGCAGGCATGTTCAAGGCATTGAGCGAATCTACCGTTGATTTCAGCAAGGTCTGGATCACGCTGGTTGATGAGCGCTGGGTGCCGGTTGATCACGCCGACAGCAACGAGCGCACCGTGCGCCAGAATCTGCTGGTAGGCAATGCTGCTGTTGCGCACTTTGTCTCGCCGGTGTCTGCCGCGGCCACGCCGCATGAAGGCGAAGCGGAAATCGAAGCACGCTTTGCCGCCCTGCCCGCGCCATTCGATGTACTGATTCTGGGTATGGGCGATGATGGGCACACTGCATCCCTGTTCCCGAATGCGCCGGAGCTTGAAGCGGCTTGCGCCTCGCAGGCCCTGGTCGCTGCGGTAACCCCGCCAGTCGCACCGCACAAACGCATCACCCTGACTTTGCCCACCATCGCCAAGGCGCGTGAAGTGATCGTACATATCACTGGTGAAGGCAAGAAAACCCTGTTGCAAGATGCACTGGCCGAGCAAAAGCCGGTGGTAGAGCAATATCCAATCCGGCGTGTGCTGGATGCAGTAACCGGTCAAAAACTGGTTTACTGGACAGCTTGATTGGTCATTTTCCGATATGGGGCTCAATGAGCCCCGTATCCATAATCGGCGGAAGCGATACCCAAAAGGCACGCTACCGCCAATACAAAGAGATGGAGTGAGACGCCTATGCTCGAACGCATCAAAACGATGATCGACAGCCTTTCCAGATCGGAACGCAAAGTGGCCGAACTGGTACTGGCCCAGCCCAATCTGGTTGCAAATGCGCCTATTGCGCAAATTGCCGATCTGGCCGACGTATCGCAACCCACGGTCATTCGTTTCTGCCGTTCGCTCAATTGCTCCGGGTTGCAGGATTTCAAACTGCGCTTGACCCGCAGTCTGGTCTCCGGTGTGCCTTACGTGCATTCGATGGTATCGGCTGACGACTCCGCTCATGACCTGGCCAAAAAACTGTTCGACAACAACATTTCGCATCTTTTGCGTTGTCGTAACGAACTCGATACCGAAGTACTGGAAAAAGCCATCAAGGTTCTGGCCAACACCCACAAGATTGAAGTGTGGGGACAAGGTCAATCCGGTGCAGTGGCTATCGATGCCCAAAACAAATTTTTCCGCCTTGGTGTGCCAACCGTAGCCTATACCGATCCACATATGCACGGCATGAGCGCTTCCATGCTCAAACCGGGCGATGCTGTGGTAGCGGTCTCCAACTCCGGCCGTACGCTGGACATGATCCGTTCGGTAGAAATTGCCCGTGATGCGGGCGCCGACGTGATTGGCATTACACACTCCAAATCGCCACTGGCCAAGCGTTGTTCGCTTTGCCTGTATGCAGACACCATGGAAGATCCGGATCTGTACACGCCCATGATTACCCGCATTGTTCACCTGGTGATCATCGACGTGCTGGCTGTTGGCGTGGCGCTCAAGCGCGGGCCAGAGCTGATCGACCAACTGGAAAAAATGAAGCGCAACATGAAAGAAAAACGTGTGCGCGGGCACGACCATTGATCGCTTGCTGATCAATGAGGTAACGACTCATCAGCAGATAGCCAGGCCGGCGGTGCCACGCCGCTGCCCGACATCTGTCGAGGTAATCCCGGTAGTACCCCGGCAGTAAAACCTTCAGCACGAAGCATGTAAAACAGGCATTCAACCAGAGTCCGCCCCCTTTCATGGCAAGCGGACGTGAAGCCACAGGAAGAAAGGAAATAGGATGTCCAAGCTTACCAGCTCGCCCGCCTGGCTCGCCCTGGCGGAACACTTCAAGGAAATCGCTCCGCTGCACATGCGGGACATGTTCCAGGATGACCCGAAACGCTTCGAGAAATTCTCGGTGGAATCGGGTGGTTTGTTCTTTGATTACTCCAAGAACCGCATCACCGAAAAAACCCTGGAACTGCTGTTCACGCTGGCCCGCGAATCCGGCCTGCAAAAGCGCATTGAACGCATGTTCTCCGGCGAAAAGGTCAATATCACCGAAAACCGCGCTGTGCTGCACGTGGCGCTGCGTAATCTAGACAAAAACCCGATCCTGGTTGATGGCGAAGACGTCATGCCCAAGGTCAACGCCGTCAAAGAGAAGATGTTCCAGTTCTCTGATGAAATCCGCTCTGGCGAGCGCGTTGGCTACACCGGCAAGGCCTTTACCGACATCGTGAATATCGGTATCGGTGGTTCGGATCTCGGTCCGGTTATGGTCTGTAACGCGCTGAAAGACTTCGGCCATCAGCGCCTGACCATGCACTTTGTATCCACTGTGGATGGCGACCAGATTGTCTCCACGCTGAAGAAACTGAATCCGGAAACCACGCTGTTTATCGTGGCGTCCAAAACCTTCACCACGCAAGAAACCATTACCAATGCCCGCACCGCGCGCAAGTGGTTCCTGGATCGCGTGGGTAACGAAAGCCATATCGCCAAGCATTTTGTTGCGGTTTCAACCAACTCCAAGGCGGTGGCAGAGTTCGGTATTGATACCAACAACATGTTCGAATTCTGGGACTGGGTTGGCGGCCGTTACAGCCTGTGGTCGGCCATAGGTTTGCCCATCGCCATTTACCTGGGCAAGCATGATTACCAGGATCTGCTGCATGGTGCTTACACCATGGACGAGCATTTCAAGAACAAGCCGCTGGAACAGAACCTGCCCGTGATCATGGGCATGCTCGGCGTGTGGTACATCAACTTCTTTGGTGCCAGCACCCATCTGATTTCCCCGTACAACCAGTCGCTGCATCGCTTCCCGGCTTATCTGCAACAGTTGGATATGGAATCGAACGGCAAGACGGTTGATCTGGATGGCCATCGCGTTGATTACAACACTGGCCCGGTGGTGTGGGGTGATGCCGGTATCAACGGCCAGCACGCTTACTACCAGATGCTGCACCAGGGTTCGCAAATGGTGCCGATCGACTTTATCGCCAGCGTCGAGCATCCGGAAATTCCTGAGCCGCACAGCACGATTCTGATGGCCAACTTCTTCGCGCAGACTGAAGCCTTCATGCGCGGCAAGAACGAAGCTGAAGTACGCGCTGAGCTGGAAAAATCCGGCATTACCGGTCAGGCACAAGATGAGCTGACCCCACATAAGGTCTTTGAAGGCAATCGCCCAACCAACACCATCATGATGCAGCGTCTGACGCCGCGTCGCCTGGGTGCGCTGATTGCCCTGTACGAACACAAGATCATGGTTCAGGGCACCATCTGGAACATTAACTCCTATGATCAATGGGGGGTTGAGTTGGGCAAGCAACTGGCCAAAGCCATTGAAGCCGATCTGACCACGCCAGGCCTGACGGCTACGCACGACTCTTCGACCAATGGCCTGGTCAATTACTACAAACGCAATAACCCGCGTTAAGCAACACCACTGCCTCCCCATTGCGCATTTTTTGGGGAGGCAGATAACTACACCGCACAGCGGAAATGTGAAGTCGCCCGGCCACGAGCCGGACGATGTTCGGAATGGACAACGCAAGCCCGGACAGCATTAACTACATCAAAAAGGTATGGCAATGGCAGAGCAGATACACGACCAGGACCCACAGGAAACCCGTGAGTGGCTGGATGCGCTGGATGGCGTGCTGGAAAACGAAGGTGCTGAACGCGCCCACTATCTTGTTGAAAAGCTGATTGGTCATGCGCGTGAAGACGGAGTCAATATTCCGTATACCGCGACCACCGCTTACATCAACACCATCCCGGTTCACCTTGAGGCCAGAAGCCCGGGGAATCACACTTTCGAAGAGCGCATTCGCTCTTACACGCGCTGGAACGCTGCGGCGATGGTCGTGCGCGCCAACAAGATCAATGGCGATCTGGGTGGTCATATCACCTCTTTCGCTTCTGCCGCCACCCTGTACGACGTGGGCTGGAACCACTTCTGGCACGCGCCGAGCGACAACCACGGCGGTGACCTGGTGTACTTCCAGGGCCACAGCGCGCCTGGCATGTATTCGCGCGCCTTCCTGGAAGGCCGTATCTCTGAAGAACAACTGCTGAAGTTCCGCCAGGAAGTGGACGGTGGAGGCCTTTCCAGCTATCCGCACCCGTGGCTGATGCCGAACTTCTGGCAATTCCCGACTGTGTCGATGGGTCTGGGCCCGTTGATGGCCATCTATCAGGCTCGCTTCATGAAGTATCTGGGTGACCGTGGCTTTGAACAGAAGGGTGATCGCAAGGTCTGGTGTTTCTGCGGCGATGGCGAAATGGACGAGCCGGAATCACTGGGCGCGATTTCGCTGGCTGGCCGGGAAAAGCTGGACAACCTGGTGTTCGTGATCAACTGTAACCTGCAGCGTCTGGACGGCCCGGTGCGCGGTAACGGCAAGATCATCCAGGAACTGGAAGGCGACTTCCGTGGTTCGGGCTGGAACGTGGTCAAGGTTGTTTGGGGTACCGGCTGGGATGCCCTGCTGGCCAAAGACAAGAACGGCCTGCTGCAAAAACGCATGATGGAAGTGGTCGACGGTGAATACCAGACCTACAAATCCAAAGATGGCGCGTATGTTCGTCAACACTTCTTTGGCGCGTATCCAGAACTGCTGGATATGGTGTCCAACCTGTCTGATGACGATATCTGGCGTCTGACCCGCGGTGGTAATGATCCGCACAAGGTCTTCGCTGGCTACAAGGCGGCGGTTGAGCATAAAGGCCAACCTACCCTGCTGCTGGTCAAGACCGTGAAGGGCTACGGCATGGGCGCGGCGGGCGAATCGCAAAACGTGGCACACCAGACCAAAAAGCTGTCGCCTGATGACTTGCTGCATCTGCGCGACCGTTTCCGTATTCCGCTGACCGATGAAGAAGCGCGCGCCGCCAGCTTCTACCTGCCGCCAGCTGAAGCGCCAGAACTGAAATACATGCACGAACGCCGTGCCGCGCTGGGTGGCTACCTGCCATCGCGCAATCCGGTGAACGAGCCGCTGGAAGTACCGCCGCTGGAAACATTCAAAGCCCTGCTGGAAAGCTCCGGCGAGCGGGAAATGTCCACCACCATGGCGTTTGTGCGGATTCTGACCGCACTGGTGAAAGACAAAGCCATTGGCAAGCGCGTTGTGCCGATCGTGCCGGATGAATCCCGTACCTTTGGTATGGAAGGCATGTTCCGCCAATTGGGTATCTGGAGCCACGTTGGCCAGCTGTATGAGCCGCAAGATGCTGACCAGCTGATGTTCTACAAAGAATCGACCACAGGTCAGATTCTGCAGGAAGGCATCAACGAAGCCGGTGCCATGGCGGACTGGATTGCCGCGGCCACCGCTTACGCCAACCATGGCGTCACGATGATTCCGTTCTATATCTATTACTCAATGTTCGGCTTCCAGCGTATTGGTGATCTGGCTTGGGCTGCGGGCGATCTGCGTGCTCGTGGCTTCCTGGTCGGCGGCACCGCTGGCCGCACGACACTGAACGGCGAAGGCCTGCAACACCAGGATGGTCACGGCCATCTGTTTGCCGAGTTCGTGCCGAACTGCGTTTCGTATGATCCGACCTTTGCCTATGAACTGGCAGTGATCGTGCATCACGGCATGAAGCGCATGTATCAGGATCAGGAAAACATCTATTACTACCTGTCCGTGATGAACGAAAACTACGCCCACCCGGCCATGCCAGCGGGCGCAGAGGAAGGCATCATCAAGGGTCTGTACAAGTTCCGTCCTGCGGCTGCCACGGGTGACCTGCACGTACAACTGATGGGCTCCGGTACGATCTTCCGTGAAGTCATCGCTGCAGCAGAATTGCTGAAGAGCGACTTTGGCGTTGAATCGGATATCTGGTCCGCACCTAGCTTCAACGAACTGAAGCGCGACGGTATGGCTGCAACCCGCTACAGCATGCTGCACCCAACGGCCGAGCCGAAGGTGCCGTATGTGACTGAATGCCTGAAAGATGCCAAGGGTCCGGTCATTGTGGCGACCGACTACAAACGCACCTACGCCGAGCAGATTCGCGAATACGTGCCGGGTCGTTATGTGGTGTTGGGTACCGATGGCTTTGGCCGTTCGGACAGCCGTCAGCAGCTGCGCAAGTTCTTTGAAGTGGACCGTTACCACGTGGTGGTGGCGGCGCTCAAGGCACTGGCCGACGACGGCAAGCTGCCATTGACCAAGGTTGCGGAAGCGATTGCCAAATACGGCATCGAAGCGGATCGTCCGGCTCCCTGGACAGTATGAGAAATGTGTGAGGCGTGAGGTGTGCGGCGTGCAGGATAAAACCTGCCACGCCCACACCGAACGCTAAGGCAGGAGTGAGATCACCCCTCACTCCTTACCCCTCACCCCTCACAGGAATTCCCATGAGCAACGTTATTGAATTGAAGATTCCCGATATCGGCGGCCATGATGGCGTGGATGTCATTGAAGTGCTGGTCAAAGCCGGTGACGTGATCGAGGTTGAACAATCCCTCATCACACTGGAAACCGACAAGGCCACCATGGAAGTCCCGGCTACCGCTGCCGGTACGGTCAAAGAAGTCAAAATCAAGGTTGGCGACAAGGTTTCGGAAGGCGATGTGGTTGTGCTGGTCGAAGTCAGCGCTGCGGCGGCTGCTCCAGCGCCTGCTGCTGTGCCAACACCAGTTGCCCCGGCACCGACCGCACCTGCACCAGTTGCCGCGCCAGTTCCGGCACCGGTAGCCGCGCCGGCAGGTCCAGCCCAAAGCATTGAAGTGCGCGTGCCGGACATCGGTAACTTCGATACGGTCGAGATCATCGAAGTGAACGTCAAAGTCGGCGATACCGTCGCCGTTGACGACTCGCTGATCACGCTTGAATCCGACAAAGCCAGCATGGAAGTACCTTCCACAGCGGCTGGCGTAGTGGAAAGTGTCGCAGTGAAGGTTGGTGAAAAGATTGGTGAAGGCGCCTTGATCCTGACACTGAAAGGTAGCGCTCCGGCCAGCGCCGCAGCGCCTGCACCTGTTGCAGCACCTGCTCCGGCCCCAGTTGCTACGCCAGTGCCGACACCAGCAGCTGCCCCGGCCGCCGCACCGGCCGCAGCCACCACCACCGCAGTCAAGTTTGACGAAGCCGGTTTCCGCCGTGCTCACGCCAGCCCATCGGTGCGTTCTTTTGCGCGCGAGCTGGGTGTGGATTTGTCCCGCGTAACCGGTACCGGTCCCAAGGGTCGTATCCTGCACGAAGATGTGCGTGGCTATATCAAGAACGTATTGTCGGGTGCCGCCGCAGCACCAGTTGCCGCCGCAACGGCTGGTACTGGCGTCGGTCTGGATCTGCTGCCATGGCCGAAGGTTGATTTCGCCAAATTCGGCCCGATCGAAACCAAGCCACTGACCCGCATCCAGAAGATTTCCGGTGCCAATCTGCATCGTAACTGGGTGATGATTCCGCACGTTACGTTCAACGACGAAGCCGATATCACCGAGCTGGAAGAATTCCGCAAGTCGATTGGCAAAGAGTGGGAAAAGAGTGGTCTGAAACTGTCGCCTTTGGCTTTCATTATCAAAGCTGCAGCCGAATCGCTTAAAGCTTTCCCGAACTTCAATGCCAGCCTGGATGGCGACAACCTGGTCCTCAAGCAGTACTACCACATCGGTTTTGCGGCAGATACGCCGAACGGTCTGGTTGTGCCGGTGATCAAGGATGCCGACAAGAAGGGTCTGAAAGAGATCGCCAAGGAGCTGACCGATTTGTCCGCTCTGGCACGCGAAGGCAAGCTCAAGCCGACCGACATGCAAGGCGCCACGTTCACGATTTCCAGCCTGGGTGGCATTGGCGGCAGCAGCTTTACGCCGATCATCAATGCGCCGGAAGTGGCAATCCTGGGTGTCTGCAAGAGCCAGATCAAGCCAGTATGGAATGGCAGCGCGTTTGAACCGCGTTTGCTGTGCCCGCTGAGCCTGTCGTTTGACCATCGCGTCATTGATGGCGCGGCAGCGGCGCGCTTCACCGTACATCTGGCCAAACTGCTGGCCGACCTGCGGCGTCTGATCCTCTAAGTGCGAAGCGTGAGGCGTGAGGGGTAAACACCTCTCACGGCCCACTACACCTCACGCCTCCCCCCTTACTCCTCACAAGGGTTACCCAATGAGTACCGTAGAAATCAAAGTTCCGGATATTGGCGGTCATGACAACGTCGATATCATCGAAGTGTTCGTCAAAGCCGGCGACGTTGTTGAAAAAGAGCAATCGCTGATCACGCTGGAAACCGACAAAGCCACCATGGAAGTGCCTTCCACCCACGCGGGCAAGGTCATCTCGGTGGCAGTCAAAGTCGGCGACAAAATTTCCGAAGGCGGTTTGGTGATTACGCTGGAAGCTGCAGGCGTTGCAGCCGCCGCACCAGCTCCAGCCGCACCGGCAGTTTCGCCGCAACTGGCTTCATCTGTCTCGCAGCCGGTTGCAGGCGCACAAGCTACTGCCACTGCTGGCGACGTCATCGAAACCGAAGTCGTCGTGCTTGGCGCTGGCCCGGGCGGCTACACCGGCGCGTTCCGTGCAGCCGATCTGGGCAAGAAAGTGGTGTTGGTTGAACGCTACGAGCAACTGGGCGGTGTGTGTCTGAACGTAGGTTGTATCCCGTCCAAGGCGCTGCTGCATGTGGCCAAGGTCTTGACCGACGCCGAAGAAATGAAAGAACACGGTATTGATTTCGGCACACCGAAGATCGATCTCGACAAGCTGCGCGGCTTTAAAGACAGCGTCGTTGGCCGTTTGACCAAGGGCCTGACTGGCCTGGCCAAGCAGCGCAAAGTCCAGGTGGTAACCGGCGAAGGCAAGTTCACCGGCCCGTACACGCTGGATGTGACCGCTGCTGATGGTTCGGTAAAAACCATCCGCTTCCAGAACGCCATCATCGCCGCAGGCTCTACCGCGCTGAAGATTCCTGGCTACCCGTACGATGATCCACGCGTAATCACCTCGACCGGTGCGCTCAAGCTCGAAGGCATCCCGAAAAAGATGCTGGTGGTGGGCGGCGGCATTATCGGTCTGGAAATGGCTTGCGTATATGGCGCGCTGGGCACCGAAATCAGTGTAGTGGAACTGGGCGATGGCCTGATTCCAGGCGCTGACCGCGACGTGGTGAAGGTACTGACCGACCGCATCGGCAAGCGCTACAAAGTGATGATTCGCACCAAGGTCACGCAGGTTGAGCAAACGCCGGAAGGTCTGCGCTGCACATTTGAAGGCGATTGGGCCCCGAAAGAACCGCAGGTATATGACAAGGTTCTCGTTGCAGTGGGCCGCCGTCCAAACGGCAAGCTGATTGGTGCCGAGAACCTGGGCGTGAACATCGACGAACGCGGCTTTATCCAGGTGGATAACCAGTGCCGTACCAACGTGCCGCACATCTTTGCCATTGGCGATATCGTCGGCAATCCGATGCTGGCCCACAAAGCTACGCACGAAGCCAAATGCGCCGCTGAAGTGATCGCAGGGGAGAAGAGCTATCTGGATTACCGCGCGATTCCATCAATTGCGTATACCGATCCGGAAGTGGCATGGATGGGTCTGACCGAAACCGAAGCAAAAGCGACCGGTGTGGCGTACGAGAAGGCCGTGTTCCCGTGGGCGGCGTCTGGCCGTGCGTTGGGTAATGGCCGCGATGATGGCCTGACCAAGATCCTGTTCGACCCGGAAACCCACCAGATTCTGGGCGCGGCCATTGTTGGCGTGAACGCCGGTGAGTTGCTGGGTGAAGCGGTACTGGCCTATGAAATGGGCGCCGATATCAACGATATCGCCGGTACCGTCCACGCGCACCCAACGCTGTCGGAAACCGTGGCCATGGCTGCTGAAATCGCTCACGGGTCGATTACCGACTTGTACATTCCGAAGAAGAAAAAGTAACTGCCCGGGTCTCTGACCCAACGTCATTTACAACCCAAACGCCCCGACACATCGGGGCGTTTTTTATTGGGCCGACCCAACACCGCGCTTTACCAGACTTTATAAATCCGGCCAGTCTGTGGCCCTTCCACGCTACCCACATAAGCCTGAGCCACCCGACTGGCAGGCACCGATTCGTAACCGGGGAAGAACGGGCCATATGCCTCGGCGGACTCCGTCAACAGCGTCGGGCTAACTACGTTGATGCGGAACCTGCCCCAGGCATCCACCGCGGCGCCGCGTGCAAAGCCCTCCACCGCCGCATTAACCGTGGTGGCGTTAGTGCCCTGCGCAATCGGTTCGTCACTGACAATGCCGCTGGTGAGGGTGATCGAACCACCGGGCAGCAAGAAATGCTGCCCAATCAACGCCAGATTGACCTGCCCCATCAGTTTGCTATCAATCCCCTTGCGAAAAGCTTCCGGCGTGGTTTGCGCCAGCGGGCCGAAATACAGATCGCCCGTTACTGACACGATGGCATCCACCTTGCCCACTTGAGCAAACAGGCCACCCACGCTCTGTGCATCGGCCACATCAACCTGTAAATCGCCACGTGTTTTGCCGACTTTGATGATGTCGTGACGGGGTGACAAAGCCTCAGCCACAGCCCGACCTACCGTACCGCTCGCGCCAATAATGATGATCTTCATATTCGTACCTCACGCAATTTGAAAGAAAGAAGACCTCATTCTGGTTTAACGGCTTTCAGTTGATAACCACTTGGTTTCTCAGAACATATAAAACCATCAGTTATAAATGATGAAAATTCGTTCAATAAAAATGCCAATGGTATTGCACCCCAAATACACGCTCTATCGTCGCTGCGGTTTTTGCAACACGCCATAATTGATTCAAAACAAAAAATACAAAATAGGAATATTCTGAGCGTGCTTTCAGCAACATCCATCATTAACCATTGATTTAAAAGGGATTATTATGCAAATGACATGTAAAAAGGCAGCAATCGCCCTCATGGTCAGCAGTGTTGCAGCCCTTTCCGCGTTAGCACACGCCGACGGTGGCACTATTCACTTTGTGGGCCGGATTGTTGAAGATACCTGCCAGGTCTCTAACCTGGATCAAATCACCAAACCGGCAAATGCCCAGCTAGGCCATTGCGATCAACACATCGCGCAGTCTGCCCGGATGAGCATTCAACCGGTCGTGCAGAAAACGCTCATTCCTGTAACGTCTAATGCACCAACAGACGCAGGCAAGCAACAGCCCAAGCTGGCTATTCTGATGGTGGAATACCGTTAAGCATGCTGGCTCAGCCATGCCCCACGCACTGTCGGGCATGGCGCCCACCCCGCGCGATTCGTTATCACTATGACTCACATCAAATCCGGTTAATATATCGAATCAACTCGACCGGATTTGCGTAATGCGCTTTGTTTCCAAGCTGCCTGACGTTGGCACGACCATTTTTACCGTCATGAGCCAACTGGCTGCAGAACACGGCGCAATCAATCTCTCCCAAGGCTTTCCAGACTTTCCTTGCGCGCCAGCCTTGCTGGATGCGGCATCCAGCGCCATGCAGGCCGGACACAACCAATACGCGCCCATGGCCGGTTTGCCAGCTTTGCGTCAGGCGCTTGCCGCCAAATTGCTCGCTAGCCAACAAATACCGGTCGACCCAGAAACCGAGATCACCATCACCGCCGGAGCAACTCAGGCCTTGTTTACCGCCATTGCTGCGGTGTTGCATGCGGGTGACGAAGCCATTTTGCTTGATCCGTCTTACGACAGTTATGCGCCAGCGATTCGCGCCCAAGGTGCTATGCCGGTGCGAGTAAATCTGAGCGCACCAACATTTGCGATTGATTGGGCTGCTGTTGAAGCCGCCGTTACTCCTCGCACGCGGCTAATCATCGTCAATAATCCCAACAACCCGGCAACCAGCGTTTTTAGTAATTCAGATCTGGATGCACTTGCCGCCATCGTTGAGCACCATGATTTGCTGGTGCTGGCCGATGAGGTTTACGAGCACCTGGTATACGACGGCATTACCCACCGCAGCGTTTTGTCGCACCCGGCTTTGCGCGCTCGCAGCTTTGCGGTGTATTCGTTCGGCAAAACCTTTCATGCCACCGGCTGGAAAGTGGGTTATTGCGTGGCCCCGCCGCTGCTGAGCGCAGAATTTCGCAAAGTGCATCAGTTTCTGGTGTTTTCGGTCAACACGCCGATGCAGCATGCTTTGGCGCACCATCTGGCCCAGCCCGTGCATTGGCAGCAATTGAGCGCATTTTATCAGGCCAAACGGGATCGGCTGGCGAACGGCTTAACCGCAGTCGGTTTCCGCTTGCAGCCCAGCCAAAGCACTTATTTTCAGCTGGCCGATTTCACGACGATCCGTGATGACTTGAGCGATGTGGAGTTTGCGCGCTGGCTCACGCTGGAACATGGCGTCGCCAGCATTCCGGTTTCAGCATTTTATGGGGATGGCCGGGATGATCGGCTGGTGCGGTTTTGCTTTGCCAAACGCGACGACACGATCGATAGCGCCTTGGCACGGCTGGCAAAACTGGCGGATTAACTGACACTACTCGTTGCCGGGACGGCAACGGGCCGGGCACGCAACAGCCGGACAATGGTGAAGATATTGAGCGTGGCCGAAGTGGTTTCCAGCATGACGCCGCCAATCGAACCAGACAATATGCCGTTGCCCAGCCACAGCAAGGTACTGCACAGAATCAGCAAGCGCATCGGAATGCCGCTAAAGAAAAACACGGCGATGGTGCCGACGCAGCCGCCAACAATGGGCACAATGCTGGCCCAGCCGTGGCCAACATACAGTCCCAGACCAATATTGAGCAGCACGAACATGGTGGCAACCCACGGCGAGCGAGTGCGCATAGAGGCAAACATGCGCACACCTGAAACGGCGGCACTAGTCATGGCAGCCGGGTTGCCCAGCAAGGCGAAGTGGACCGCATAGGTGGCCGACTGGAGTGACATCAATGCCTTGAAACGGCGATCTTGCCGTTGCAAAAATCCGGCGATGCTCAACGCAAACACCAGATAACCCAGACACTGCGCCAGCGAAAAAACGGCCAAAACCTGCTACTCCACAATAAAACCGCCACCCGGAAATACCGGCAGACAGTCGTCGAAAACCGCGATTCTACGCTGCCCTGGCCCCGAATTACGCCAGACCGCGCACAATTTTGACCAAAAATGACCGGGAAATTGCCCGGTATTTGATCAACGCCGAACCGGCGGCTGGTTACAACATGCGCCGACCTTGATCTGCAAGCTATCGGCCAGATTGCGGTCCATGTTGTTGAACCAAGCGGTGCGGATGCGGGAGATCAGACCGGCGCGGCGCGGGCCCAAGACATTAACCAGCGAGCCATACTGCATCTCGCGCACGTCGTAGGTCACCGTAAGCTGCCGTTTTCCAGGGGTCACCGACTGCACGCCAGGCAACGCTGCCAGCGTTTCTACCTGGCCGGGCGATGAGTCTGCGGGCCGCGCAATAATACGGGTCACCAGCCAAAGTGCCGTTGTAGTTGTCATGCGTTACCCCTTGAGTTTGCGGACCACATCCATCAACTCTTCAATGGCATCGTCGCCTTTACCTTCACCAATTGCTCGCGCTACACAACCGTGAGCATGGTTTTCCAGCAGGTGCATGGCTACCCCATCAAGTGCCGCGCGAATGGCAGCGATCTGGGTCAATACATCCACGCAGTAACGGTCTTCTTCCACCATGCGCGCGATGCCGCGCACCTGACCCTCAATGCGATTCAAGCGCCCCACCAGCCGCTTTTTGTCCGGCTGCACCGCAGATTTCTCCGGATCACCCGGCAAGGCATGACATGGTGCGGAAGCCGAAGTGTCAGACGACGTCATAGCCAGCATCCTCAATAGCTTGTTTGAAATCGGCTTGCCCGGTAACTGCCGGGTCGAATTGCACGCTAGCACTGGCGGTGTCCTTATCGACCACGACCTGGTTTACGCCATCAATGCCCGACAAAACGCCGGTGAGCGTTTTAACGCAACCCATGCAACTGATGCCGTCGATTTTGATTGTGGTGGTTTCCATCTTCATTTTTCCTTTATGTGTCCGTTGCTCGCGGCTTGGTTAATCAAAGCGTTTGGTTCCTGATAACTGCCAATCCGCGACGTCAGCCCTTTGCGCGCCAGCGCCGCAACAACAGCGCGTTACCCAGCACCGAGACAGAACTCAACGCCATGGCAGCCCCGGCGATTGCGGGATTCAACAAACCCAAGGCCGCCAGCGGGATGCCTGACAGGTTGTAGATAAACGCAAAAAACAGATTTTGTTTGATCTTGCCCAAGGTGGCGCGGGCCAGTTCCACAGCCTGAGCCACCGCACGCAAGTCGTTACGCATCAAGGTGATATCTGCGGCTTCAATCGCCACATCACTGCCCGCGCCCATCGCAAAGCTCACTTCAGCTGCAGCCAGCGCAGGAGCATCGTTGATGCCGTCACCGACCATGGCAACATGCTTGCCTTGCGCCTTGAGCTCATTGACCACCCGGGCTTTGTCGCCCGGCAAAACCTGGGCGTGTACTTGCGTAATGCCCGCAGCATTGGCGATCCATTGCGCCGTGCTCTGGTTATCGCCCGTCAGCATGATCACCTCAACCCCAGCTTGCTGCAGCGCCTTGATCGCTTCGACCGAAGTATCGCGCAAGCGATCGGCCAGGGTGATTACACCCAGCAGTCGCCCATCTTCGCCCACGCCAATCAGCGATTCGTCGGGCTGGATATCCGCAAGACTTGGGTTCTGGGCGGGCGAAGTGGCAACCCAGTCCGCTCGCCCCACTTTCAATTGTTCTCCACTGGCTAGCTTGCCCTGCACTCCTTGACCCGGCGTCACCGTAAAGCCGCTCACCGACAAAAGCGCCAATCCGCGTTGGGCTGCTTCATCCAGCACAGCCCGCGCCAGTGGATGCTCACTACCGGCTTCCAGACTCGCGGCCCACTGCAGCAGGGTGGCTTCGTCCAGTGGCATGCCATCCGTAGCAGTAGCTAACGGCAGAATCTTGCGGACGCGTGGCCGACCTTCGGTGAGCGTGCCGGTCTTGTCGACCACCAGCGTGTCGATATGCGCCGCATGTTCCAGCGCTGCGGCATTGCGGAACAACAGCCCCAGATGCGCGCCACGGCCAACGCCAACCATTACGGCGGACGGCGTCGCCAGTCCCAAGGCGCAGGGGCAGGCAATCACCAGCACGGCTACCGCGTTGACCATGGCCGGAGTGAAGCCGCCCAGCCACCACCATGTCAGTGCAAAAGTCAGCAAGGCAATCAATAAAACGGCCGGGACAAACACAGCGGCAATGCGATCGGCCAGTCGCTGGATCGGCGCTTTGGAGCCCTGCGCTGCGGCCACCAGCCGCACAATCTCAGCCAGTTGTGTGTGCTGGCCAACGCCGGTTGCGGTAACGCGCAGCATCCCGTCCTGATTGCGCGTGGCGGCGTAAACCTTGCTGCCTGCCTGTTTTTCTACCGGGATGCTTTCACCAGTGAGCATGCTTTCGTCGATCACAGCGAGCCCGCCAATCACCTCGCCATCCACCGGCACAGCCTCGCCGTGGCGCACGATAATCACATCGCCGTTGCGCAACTGGTTGATCGCTACTTCGGCCACCGCGCCATCGCGCTCCACGCGAGCGGTTTTGGGTTGCAGTTGCATCAGCTCGCTCATCGCACGCGAGGCTTTGTGTTTGGCGCGCGCTTCCAGCCATTTGCCGAGGCACACCAGCGTGATGACCACCGCGCTGGCCTCAAAATAAACCGGCAAGTCATGCCATCCCCACAGCACCACCGCCGCGCTAAAGAAATACGCCACGCTGGTACCCAGCGCGATCAGTACATCCATATTGGCCCCGCCGCCTTTCAGCGTATGCCAGGCACCGCGATAGAAGCGCCAGCCAAACCAGAATTGCACCGGCGTTGCCAGCAGCCATTGCAGAGAGCGCGGAATCATCACTGCATGCGATCCGCTGAACATGGCAATCATTTCCACCAGCAGTGGCGCCGTCAGCAGAGCTGGCGCCAGCCATTGCCAGAAAGACGCTTCAGCCTTGTTGGCCGCCGGGTCCTCATTCTGTTCGGTGATATCACGGGCGTCATAACCGGCTTTGCGCACGGCGGCGACCAAGGTCTGGCTGTCGTGCAATCCGGCAGGTTGTTCGATTTGCGCTGTTTCGCTGGCGAAATTGACCGTGGCCGTAACGCCAGGCAAGCGATTGAGGACTTTCTCAATTCGCGCAGCGCAGGCGGCGCACGTCATACCCGACAGCGCCAGGGTGCGTTGTTCTGCCTTGACGTCATAACCCGCTTTACGGATGGAGGCGATCACCTGCGCGACACCGGGTTCACCAGTCATGCTGACATTGGCCGATTCACTGGCCAGATTCACCTGTGCGCTCACGCCGTCCAGCCGCCCCAATACTTTCTCGATGCGGCCAGCACATGCTGCGCAAGTCATACCGCTGATTGGCAGTGAAACATCCATGCGTGTCACCTTAATTCATATACCCATTGCGGGTATATTATACGGAGCAGGGGTATCTGTATACGCGATGGCATTTGTTACGCCCATCTTTACCAATACCATCCGGGGGTATAGATTTGCAGCTCCCGATTTCTGGCGATGGCATCACGGCATGTGGCGCATTGGCTTGTTGATTTTCTGTCTATTGCTGGCGACCTTTGCATCCGCCGGCATAGTCACGCCGCAAGCAATGCCAGTCTCCACAATGGAGGCGACACATTGCGCCCACCCCAAAATGGATGCAGCACCCAACACCTGTCATGACTCCGCGCCGCAAGTGACGGCAGCCCATGCGGTCGATCACTGCTGCGATAGCCCAGTCTGTTCCATGCACCAGGCCGTACCTGCCGCTAGCCAGCAACTGCCACCCACACATGGGCTGACCAGCGTCTTGAGTTCACGCATACCCCCTGTTCCCGCCTCGCGCGATAGCCGCCCGCCGTTACCCCCACCCCGCTCCAGCGTCTGATCGACTCCCGGTTCTAGCTATGACTCACTTGCGGCCCTTGCCGCGTGTGCGTCTGTCTTGTTCGATCATATCCGGCTGTTTGCTGAACCAAACTACCTCAGCACAGCCGACGCCTATGGAGCTATCGCTCATGCAACGTATTTTCAGTATTTTTGCCACCCTTACCTTGCTGCTGGCCAGCGCCGCACAAGCCGCCATTCCGGTTACGCTTTACAAAAATGCCGGCTGCAGCTGCTGCGAGGCCTATATCGCTTACCTGAAAACCCACGGGTTTGAGGTCAAAGCCGAAGACCGTACCGATATGGAGCAAATCCGCAAACAATGGGGCTCGGCCAACGCGGCCAGTTGCCACACCATGCGCATCGGTAAATACACGGTAGAAGGGCATGTTCCCGTCGCCGCAATCAGCAAATTGCTCAAAACCAAACCTGTCATCGCGGGAATTGCCGTACCTGGCATGCCAATGAACTCGCCAGGCATGGGGACGGAAAAAGCCGGCACGCTGACTGTGTATGCACTCAACGGCAAGGCCGACGGTGCGCTCCCGGTGTTCGGTAAGTTCTGAGCCGGCATTTAAACCAGCATCTATCCTGACCATTGCATGCGGCGGGCCTGGCGCTGTTAGCGCCGATGTAAAAAAGACCCGCCGCTCTGGAGCAAAGCCTATGGATCGTCGTTCTTTTATGCGCTACGGCAGTGCCGCTCTTGCAAGCCTGGCTGTAGGCCGCGAAGCCTTTGCACAGCCGGCCTCTCACACAATGACAATGACCGCCTCGATGCCAGGCATGACAATGCCAGCTGCCACCGCGGCCGATGCACTGTTACCGGTGAGCGATCTACCCGTTGGCAGCACCCTGCCCGCCTTGCGCACACTGCCCAATCAAGCCACGCAAGCCGGTTTATTCAAAGCCACGCTCACTACCCGGCCCGTCGAGGTGCAATTCAAACCCGGCTTGAGTACTACCGCCTGGGCTTATAATGGTCAGTTGCCCGGCCCGCTGATTGAGGTCATGGAAGGTGACACGCTGGAAATCCGCCTGGTGAATCAGCTGGCTCAACCCACCACCGTTCACTGGCATGGCCTGCCAGTACCGCCCGACCAGGATGGTAATCCGGGCGAAGAAGTGCCGCCCGGTGGCGAGCGGCTGTATCGCTTTACCTTGCCACTTGGGACTGCCGGAACCTACTGGTATCACCCGCATCCGCATGGTTATACAGCCGAGCAGGCGTGGATGGGTCTGGCTGGCGCGCTGATCGTGCGAGCCAAGGCCGACCCTCTAGCCCCCTTGCCTGAACAGCATCTGTTGTTCTCCGATCTGAAACTGGCCACTGATGGCCGCATTGCCGGTAATTCGGAGATGGACTGGATGAATGGGCGCGAAGGCCAGTTTGTGCTGGTCAACGGCGCCCATCAGCCAGTCATTAACGTGAACGGCGCGCAGCATTGGCGCTTGTGGAACGCCTGCAATGCCCGGTATCTGCGTTTGTCACTGGCAGGTCGGCCGTTCCAGTTGGTGGGCAGTGACGGCGGTTTGCTGGCTCAGCCAAGAACAGTCACCGAACTATTGCTGTCGCCAGGCGAGCGCGCGCAGATTGTGGTGAGCGGTACGGCTGGTGCAGTCACGCTGCAAGCAACTCCTTATGACCGCGGCAAAATGGGCGATGTCGCCATCGAACAAACACTGACTTTGGCCAAGGTTTTGTTCGATGGCGCAAAGGCTGCGCCATTACCCACCCGCTTGCGCGACATTGCCCCATTGACCACACCGGTGGCCCGCAAAGAAGTCCGCTTCAGCGAGCAAATGAGCATGGATGGCGGGGTGCATCAGATGATTCCGCTCATCAACGGCAAGCGGTTTGATATGCAGCGAGTTGATCTAAGCAGCCAGCGCAACGCGGTTGAAGCCTGGTCGCTGGTGAATGATTCGGACATGGATCACCCTTTTCATTTGCATGGCACCCAGTTTCAGGTGGTCAGCCGCAGCATAGAGGGCAAAATCGTGCCGGCGCCCTTTTTGGCCTGGCGCGATACCGTCAACACGCGCCCCGGTGAAACGGTGGTGATCCATACAGTGCAACATCAGCGCGGCAAAAGGATGTTTCACTGCCATATTCTGGAACATGAAGATCGCGGCATGATGGGGATGCTGGAAGTGATTTGACCACCGTAGCCAACGGCGATCACCGCTCGCCCACTTTTGCTGTTTCAAGCCGACCTGCGGGTCGGCTTTTTCATGGCCGGTCATAAAAACGTCAAGTATTGATTATTTCAAAAGACAAGACCGACCGTTCGTCTAGTAAATGCCATTTACATAAAACCAACCCGTTTCAACTCCCTCTAAACGACAGCTACCAGCAACTCGGTGGCGGTAAGGCTTTGCTCTTTACGAACAGGTTCATGAACAACACGCTGCATCAGCCGAAGCCGTTTTCTGGTTCTCGGCAAAGTACATATATCTAGTCGGGAGTAATTGAAATGAAGAAGCTCATCACTGCAGTATTCGCATTGTCTCTACTGGGCATCGCCAGCTTTGCTCAAGCGGAAGAAGGCTGGGGTAACGCCACTGGGACCTATCTGCCTCATATGCATGTGCATCCGCATGATCAACCCAACGGAACAGCCAGCAAAGGCATGTAATTTGCGTGCGTTCGCCACGCCAGGGTAAATGCCTCAACGTTGGACACTGGCGAGCAATTGAAAGCACGTAGTCGATCGCACCTCCAGATTCAATCCAGAAAACCGGCGTCATCAGCCGGTTTTCTTTGGCCTGCCATTTGGAGTTGTCAGCAAACCAGACCATGCCGCCCGGCTCTTTTCAAAGTAAAACCGTAGTTCGGCTTCGTGCCTGGCCCCGCGTTTGTTAAACTTGCGGCATTTCCGATCAGCCGAGTAATTCGCCGTGGCCCAATATGTAATGT
Source organism: Silvimonas soli (assembly GCF_030035605.1). Classification (NCBI taxonomy): domain Bacteria; kingdom Pseudomonadati; phylum Pseudomonadota; class Betaproteobacteria; order Neisseriales; family Chitinibacteraceae; genus Silvimonas; species Silvimonas soli. Next base: position 848,404 of record NZ_CP106736.1, read on the forward strand.
CCATGCTCCGCGTGAGCAAAATCGTTCCGCCCAAACGCCAGATCATCAAGGACATTTCCTTGAGCTTTTTCCCGGGTGCCAAGATCGGCCTGCTCGGTCTGAATGGCTCGGGTAAATCCACCGTCTTGCGGATTATGGCGGGTGCCGATAAAGAATTCGACGGCGAAGTACAGCATCTGGCCGGTGTGAAGATTGGCTATCTGGAACAAGAACCCAAGCTGGATGACAACGCCACCGTGCGCGAAGAAGTCGAAGGCGGCATGGGTGAAGTGATGGCTGCGCAAAAGCGGCTGGAAGAGGTCTACGCCGAATACGCTGAACCCGATGCTGACTTCGACAAGCTGGCCGAAGAACAAGCGCAACTGGAAGCCATTATCTCCGCCGGAGCGGGCGACAATACCGCCCTGCAACTGGAACTGGCCGCCGACGCGCTGCGCCTGCCAGCGTGGGATGCCAAGATTGGCAACCTCTCCGGCGGTGAAAAACGCCGCGTGGCACTGTGTAAATTGCTGCTGTCCAAGCCCGATATGCTGCTGCTGGACGAACCAACCAACCACCTGGATGCAGAATCGGTGGAATGGCTGGAGCAGTTCCTGGTACGCTTCCCCGGTACCGTGGTGGCCGTTACCCACGATCGCTACTTCCTCGATAACGCCGCCGAATGGATTCTGGAACTGGACCGCGGCCACGGCATTCCATGGAAGGGCAACTACTCCAGCTGGCTGGAGCAAAAAGAAGCGCGTCTGGAAACCGAATCCAAGCAAGAAGGCGCCCGTATCAAGGCGATGAAGCAAGAGCTGGAATGGGTACGCCAGAACCCCAAGGGTCGTCAGGCCAAATCCAAGGCGCGGATTGCCCGCTTTGAAGAACTGTCCAGCTTTGAACACCAAAAGCGCAACGAAACCCAGGAAATCTTTATTCCGGTCGCGGAACGTCTGGGCGACAAAGTTATCGAGTTCAAGGGTGTGTCCAAAGCCTTTGGCGACCGCCTGCTGATCGACAACCTCACCTTCAACGCCCCGGCGGGTGCCATCGTCGGCATTATCGGCCCGAACGGTGCCGGTAAATCCACGCTGTTCAAGATGATCGCCGGTAAAGAACAACCGGATAGCGGTGAAGTCGATATCGGTTCCACCGTGCAAATGGCGTTCGTTGAACAAAGCCGCGAAGGCCTGGACAACGAAAAAACCGTGTTTGACGATGTTTCTGGCGGTGCGGATTTGCTGACTGTGGGCAAATTTGAAATGAGCAGCCGTGCGTACTTGGGCCGCTTTAACTTCAAGGGTGGCGATCAGCAAAAGATGATCGGCAACCTGTCGGGTGGTGAGCGTGGCCGTCTGCATCTGGCCAAAACACTGCTCAAGGGCGGCAACGTATTGCTGCTGGATGAACCGTCTAACGATCTGGACGTGGAAACCCTGCGCGCGCTGGAAGACGCTCTGCTGGAATTTGCCGGCACCGCGTTTGTGATCTCCCACGATCGCTGGTTCCTTGACCGGATCGCCACGCACATTCTGGCGGCGGAAGGCGACAGCCAATGGACTTTCTTTGACGGCAACTATCAAGAATACGAAGCCGACAAACGCAAGCGTCTGGGTGAAGAAGGCGCCAAGCCAAAGCGGATTCGCTACAAGCCGGTAACGCGTTAAGCGGGATTGGTGAATGGAAAACAAACGGGAAGCTGCGGCTTCCCGTTTTTGTTGCACCCCCTAGCCCGAATGGGACCCACTCCTTGGGGGGGGCCCCCACAATGCCCCTGGATATCGCATTTGACAGTTGCAGCGGGGCAGTGAGAATCCGGGGTGGCAACGCGTCAACAAGCCACCCAATATGATTTTGGCAAACATTGCCCCCGGATTCTCGCTCACGCTTCATCCGGGCTACATTTCTGCGTTGTCGCCGTCCACCAGCCATCCTGTGCATTGGACAAGCACAAAACCCGCACCAGTGGTATTGTGTCGCCCTTGTTGCGTATTAGCCTGCTAATACCTTGAATTTGCTTGAAATTTAAATGTGATCTGAAATGGCCGCCGCCCCGTACAAAAAACTCATCCACGTCTCAACCCTGGAAAACCTGGACACCTGGGCCCGCTTTCGCCAGGCCATGTGTGTGGATTGCCAATCCGCCTGTTGCACCATGCCAGTCGAGGTGAAGCTGCCGGATCTGGTACGCATGGGCGTGGTTGATGCGTTTGAAGCAGAGCATGAAGCGCCCAAGAGCATTGCCAAGCGCCTGGAAAAAGCGCGGATTGTGGCGCATTTCAACTTCAAGCATGAGGTATTCACGCTGGCTCAACGCGCCAGTGGCGATTGCATTTATCTGGATGCCGAAAGCCGCCTTTGCACCATTTATGACAAGCGCCCGAATACCTGTCGCAACCATCCAAAAATCGGCCCACGCCCTGGTTTTTGCGCTTACAAGAATCGCTGATCGTCGCTGATCAGCCCTGCGCCGCGTTCTCACCATTGTCATAAAGTCTTCATACAATGGTCGCGCCGCTGGCGTGCATCCTGGCGTTAGCTGGCATTCAGTCAGCCCACGTTTGCCAGGAACTGCGTCAGATGAGCGTTACCGTGCCCTTCCCTAATCCAGTGCGTGACTGGATTGTCAGTAACCTGCAGCGCGGCTGTACTGTGCCCGATGTCGTGGCCGAACTGCGCACCAACAATGTTTCGCCAGACCTGGCGCAAGCCATGGTCGCCAGCGTGGCTCATGCCTTAACCACACGTTCGCCGCTGCCTGACGGACAACTCGTGCTGCACGAGCCTGCTGTTAGCTATGTGGCTGATCCGAGTCGGTTACGCGGGGGATCGGTGTTGCATTGCGTTGATCGCGATATCCACGTGCTTGCGCGCATGGAAAAACCAACTGCGGCGTTACTGGGTAATGTGATCAGCATTCGCGAATGCGAACAACTAATTGAACTGGCACGCCCGCGTTTACGACCCTCCACCGTGGTCGATCCGGCAACCGGCAAAGATGTGGTGGCCGATCACCGCAGCAGCGAAGGCATGTTTTTCCGGTTGCTGGAAACGCCCTTGCTGGAAAAGCTGGATCGGCGCGTGGCGGCCCTGACTGGTTTGCCGGTGGAAAACGGCGAGGGATTCCAGATTCTGCATTACCCGGCCGGCGCGGGTAGCACGCCGCATTTTGACTTTCTGCAGCCGACCAATGTCGCCAACAGCGAATCGATTGCCCGCAGCGGCCAGCGCATCAGCACGCTGGTGATCTACCTGAACGATGTGCTGGCAGGCGGCGAAACCACCTTCCCGCAAGCAGGCTGGTCAATCTCGCCGCAGCAAGGCAACGCCATCTATTTTGAATACTGCAATCGCCACGGCCAGACCGATCCGGCATCACTGCATGCTGGCGGCCCGGTGCTCAAGGGCGAAAAGTGGGTGGCGACCAAGTGGATTCGGGAGCGCAAATTCGTGCCGCGCTCGGCGGTCATGGGTTGAGGGCTGACCCAACCCGGTTTGCGCGCCAGCCAGCGTAACTGGCATGCGCGCGCCCGCGTCGATTACATCAGATCGTTAGCGATCCAGCCTTTGTCGGTCAAGGTGAACGCCTCTTTCAGCTGCATCTGCCCGTCACCGGCAATCAACCGTGCCACCATGGGGAACACCCGCTGCGCCTCCGGATCACGCGCCCACGGGGCCGGATCAATCTTGTAGGTGTAGGTCACCGCGGTGGTTTTGCGGCCATTGTCGTCACGCGGCGGCTCCCAACCGACGATCTGGTTCAGGCTTAATGTCGCCGCGCAGAAATCGCCGTGATGCGTCACTTTGCTGCCGTCAGATGTCTGGCTGATCATGTCTTGCTTCAGAAAATACTTCTGCCCTTCTGGCGTGAGCGAATAACGCTTGCCCGGCAAGACGCCGGATTTATCCTCACCGGTGTATTTGATGGTTACATCCGACGCACTGACCAGTCCCAGTTTTTGCAGCACCGGCATTTGCAGGGCATTGCGTCCGCCAATTGCAAACTCAGCCTGAGTCACCTCAACGGGCCAGGTGTATTTGGCCAGGCACAGGTGCCCTTTCTGCGCCAGATATGCTTGCATGCCTTTGCTGAACGTCTCGGCAGTGGGTTCGGTCGATTGCTTGTTGTTGCACGCGGCCAGGGTCAGCATGCCAGTTAGCGTAGCCAGGCCGATTAGCGCTTTGCTCAGTGGTTTCAGATTCATTGTTTTCACTTTCATGGCAGTGATCATGTTCAGTTATCCGGTGCCGCTCATTCATTTCCTTGAACTACGAGAACTGAATGAGCGGCCGGTTTTTGCAGTTTTCCCGACTTCCCGATCTGCACTAGATGACTAGTTCACGCAGGTGCCGGATGTTGGTGCATTGGCCGGTGGCTTGTAGCCGTCGGTCAAGGTGTTCAGGAAGCAGATCAAGTCCGACATCTGTGCCTCGGTCATGGGTGGCGTGGAACCCGCGGCGCGGCCATCCAGCGGCATTTGCGTGTCGATATTCACGTGATACGCCGTCGGCAGATCGTTGTACTTCTGCACGGTGCCGCCGGTGTATTGCGTGGTAATCAGGCCATAAGTCGGGAAGTTGGCGTCTGGCGTGGCTTTGGGCGTACCGCCGACGGTGGGGTACCAGATTTCCGGATTGGTATCGCGCGTGTTGTAAAAGCGCACGACCTGATTCAGCGTATGGATCACACCGTTATGGAAGAACGACCCGCGCGTTGCCACATTGCGCAGTGTTGGTGCTTTGAACAAACCGCAAAACGCGTTGGCTGCACCGGGTGCTGTGGGCAGGTGATCGGTGCGCAACGGGCCGCAGATACCCATATCAGAATAATTCGGGTCCTGGTTGGCCGGGATCGCCATATTGCGCGGCAGGCTGATGCCTTCATAAGAGAAATCGGTAAACAGCGCACTGCTGCCGTTCAACCCTGCGCCCTGGTAATGGCATGATGCACAGTTGCCGGTACCGGCGTCGGTGAACACTTGCAGACCACGCAATTCGGCTGCGCTCAGCGCGCCACCAATCTTGTTACCCGCCCACAAATCGAACTTGCTGGAATACGGATGAAAACTCACATCTTCCAGTTGATAGGCCTGCAACGCTGCCCGGATATTGGCAAACGCGGCATTGGTATCGGCAAAGGCATTGGCACCAAACGCCTGCAAGAACAGCGGGGCATAGGCTGCCGCTTTGACTTTGGCGACCACATCAGCCGGTGACGCGTTGGCCATTTCGTTGGCGGACAACAGCGGTATGCTGGTCTGATCCGCCAGCGTTGCTGCGCGGCCGTCCCACGTCAAACCACCGCCAGGACCGGGCACGCTCACGCCGTCCGGGTTGTCCAGCAGATCGGCATACGGCGGAATATTGTCTTTGTAGCGCAATGACGGCACCGCGCGAGTACCCGCTTGCAGCAGATCACTGCCACCAAGCTGCACCGCCAGATTGTTGGGCGGGCCATAAGCATAATTGGGATCGTGGCAGGTGGCGCAGGCCATCTTGCCCGAACCGGACAGCGTTGCATCAAAGAACAGTTTGTCACCCACTTGTGCCGCCAGGCTCAACGGTGCCGAGGCCGAACTGGGGCTCGGTGCACTGGTTGGCGTTGGTGTGGGCGTAGGCGTTGGTGTCGTCACATTGGCAGAGCTGTCGTTGCCACTACCGCCGCCACATGCGGCGACGATCAGCGGTAAAACACACAGCGCTAACCGGAAATACTCTCGCATTTTCAGAACCTCGGTTGCACCTGCGCGACTGGTCTTCGCCAGCCCGCGCTGGTGACAATAAATCCGGGGAAACCATTCATGGTCTCCCCGTTTTGCTACGGGCGGTATTCAGCCCGTGATGAGATGACGCACTGTTATTTCACCGCCCACACACCGGCCTGGGTGGCATCCGGACCTACTTGCGGAGTCAGTGTCTGGGTGTCCGACGACTGTTTCTGCGTGTAGGTGGCTGGAATCACGTAGGCATGATTCATTGGACGAACCGAATCGAAGTGGGTGTCTGCGCTGCCTGCGTATTCCGGCAAATTCAGGATGTTGTTCGCGATGAACTTCTCGGTGTACTTGGAGCGGTTCATGTACGAAGCATCATTGGCCGGATCTGCCAGCTGGAACATGTCTTGCAGCGTACGTACGAATGAGAAATGGCTGTACGGATCGCTATCCTTGATCCCCTTCGGTGCGTTTGGCTGGTTGGTCAACACCGCAAAAATACTTTCGCCATGACCGCGATTGCCCTTGGCGTAGTTATTGACGGAGGTGTCTTGCGACCAGGTGCCATCGGCGTTTTGCTTGAGCGGAGTGGCAACGGTGCTGTTGGAAACGTTCCAGCCGCAGCAAGAGTTAAAGCCGGAGGTTGCCGTGCCTTCATCAAACATCAGCACAATCGCTACCCGTTTCTGACGATTAGCCCACAGCGGCGAGGCTTGAATCTTCTTCACCAGTGCATCTACATAGTTATCGCCACGGGTGATGATGTTGTTGCCGCTGCTGCAATCGCTGGCCGTACCACTTGGCGTACCTGGCACGCTGATCGAGTGCATGTCATCACACTGGTCCGGCATGATGAAGTTGATCTGGCCCACTGCGCCGGACTGCAAATCGGCACCGAACTGATCGACTACGTAGTTGGCTGGCACGGCATATTTTTTGCCGTTGAGTAAATTGGCATCCCACTGCCCGCCACCCAGCGTGCGGTTGCTGAATTTCCATTCAGGCGCGCTACGCACGTTTTGGTAAGCCATGCCCGGGTGGTGTTTGGTTTTGTACAAACCAGCCGGCATTGGCAGCACCAGACCCGGTGTACCGATTTGCGTGGCATTGCCACCCAGCGTGCCCGGCGCGTAGACGTTATCCGTTGCGGTCACAGCAGCATCGGCCACGCCGTCAGTCCGAAAGTCCTGACCCGGGTTCATCGACTCGCTGTAAGTGCGCCACTGCAGACCCTTGGCGGTCAGCGCATTGAACAGATTCGGCTTGCCCACGATATTGTGGTTAACCGCAGCAGTCTGTGTACAGGTGGTGGTAAACGGCGAGGAAGCCAGACCTGGCTGGGTGTTGTCCGGTACTGGCAAATCTTGCACGGCGTTGGCGCCGGTTGCATCGCAGTTCCATTGGCTGTCGTCGCTAATACCGAAGTCATCAGCGCCGCCCAGTGCGGTGTAGTTCGGCTCGCTCGGGTTGCCCGTTGCAAAGTAGCTGGTGAACTGGTTGCCGGCCTGCAGATAGCCATTGATCTTGGGTGCGTATGCCGAGCCCAGGATCGTGGTGGTGCCTTTGTTTTCCAGCATCACGATAAACACGCTGTCGTAACGCGGGATGCCTTCCACATTGAAAGCCGCTTGCTGCGCTTGCAGGAAAGTGATCGGCGTCCGGGTATCGGCAGTGGTCGCTGTTGCGGGCGTTACGTGCGCCAGACCCGTCAGCTCAGGATTACCACCAGCTACCGCCAGTGCATCCGGATACAGTTCTTTGCTATCAAACTTCTTGGTGGCGTAAGCAAAGCGGTTGTACAGCGCGTTGGCTTCTTGCAGCAGTGCAGTCTGGGCAGTGCCAGTCACAGTGGTGACGTCAGACAACAGTTGGGCTGCGGTAACGCCAACGCGAGTCGCCAGATTGGCTTTCTCGGTCTGGTAGTCGGTGCTGTTGGCTTCCACCATGCGCTGGATTTCGCTGGACATCGGGCTAACCACCACGGTACCGGTGGATTGCTCGGTCACTTGCGCAGCCGAAGCGCGAAGAATGATGTGGCTGCCCGTGGCCTTGCTATTGGCAGTGTTGACAGCTGTGGCGCTGACATCGGCAATGATCGCGCCCATGCCGGCCATTGGCAGGGCGAAGTGGCCCGTGCTGTCGGTCGTTACCGGGTTTTCGCTGGCGTCGCAAATACCGTTGTTGTTGCTGTCATAACAAACGGTGGCGCCCTGGTAATAGCCGGCCTGGATGGTCGGGGTTGTTGCGCTGCCGGAAACCAGCAAACTGCTGTTTACCACACCGTGCAGCATGGCGGCTGTCGGGGCAGGAGTCGGCGTAGGCGTAGTGGAGCTGGAGCTGGAATCGCCACCACCACAGCCGGCCAGTACACAGGCGGCGGCAATCGCGGTAAGGGATGAAGTCAGACTGATATGTTGGAGCGTTGACACTGGAACCTCCCGAGGATGATTTCGTTTTGTGTGACCGGCGCAGTGGCTTGACTGCCAATGCAGTCGGTCTTTGAAAAACGGGGCAATCCTAGGGAGCGAACATGAAGAAAGCGTGACGCTACGTTCTGATACAACACACTTACATGAACTTTTTTTTATTCTGTAAACCAGATAAAAACTCATGCGTTAAACGGATATTTATATTCGTTTAACGCATTTCCGCTGCAACAAATCGGAAACAGAAGCTTCACATAGCAACTTGTAAAAATTTATGTCCGTTTCCCACAACGCAAACGCCCGAAGAAAATTCCTTCGGGCGTTTGCGCTTGAATGGGGCTTGCTTACGTGGCGCAGTCTCAACGAGAGAAAGCCAATTCTTGCCCCCAGAGGCCAAAAACAAAAAAGCGCTTGGTTTGCACCAGGCGCTTTATTTAAGTACTTCAACCAACTCTAATTGTAACAACGCAATCCGGAGATTGTTTTTGTTTTGCTGCGGACCGCAAGTCATACCAGCGTACGCTGAACTTGCGATGCCATGAATTCTGGCGTCCCCACGGGGAGTCGAACCCCGGTCGTCGCCGTGAAAGGGCGGTGTCCTAGGCCTCTAGACGATGGGGACAAGGATGAAACTGAACTGCGTGTGTTTTCGGTTTTGGATTAGCAAGAAGAAATGGTGCGCCCGGAGCGATTCGAACGCCCGACCCTCTGGTTCGTAGCCAGATACTCTATCCAACTGAGCTACGGGCGCACTGTAACTTCACAACTAACAACAGACCTGCCAACAACTTTACTACCAACACCACTGGGAATGGTGGCGTCCCCACGGGGAGTCGAACCCCGGTCGTCGCCGTGAAAGGGCGGTGTCCTAGGCCTCTAGACGATGGGGACGTCTAAACATTTATGCGGCTACTCAAGAGTTACTGCATTCCTGAGCAGCCGCATTGTTTTGGTGGAGCTAAGCGGGATCGAACCGCTGACCTCTTGCATGCCATGCAAGCGCTCTCCCAGCTGAGCTATAGCCCCGAAAGAGATGCGCATTGTAGGAGATGAATCTAAACCTGTAAACCCCTAATGCGCATTTTTTTAAATATTTATTACCAGAGCGCCCACCAGGAGCCGGTTTCCCAATAGCTATCCTGCAACACCACGGTGTTCGGGTAGTTCTGCAGCAGCACGCGCTTGGCATCGTCACGCAGTTGGGTCAGGCCCAGCTTGTCGTACGAACGCACCATGATGCCCAACGCTGGTTCCACCTGCTTGGTGTTGCTGAATGATTCCAGCAGCCCCTTGCCGCGATTGGCAGCAGCCAGATATGCACCACGGCGGTAGTAGTATTTGGCTACAAACAGCTCATGGTTAGCTAGCGCCCCGATCAGATACCCCATCCGCGTGCGGGAATCCTCGGCGTATTTGCTATCCGGGAAGCGATCAACCAACTGTTTGAAGGCATCGAACGAGTCACGCGCCGACTTTGGGTCACGCTCGGACATGTCCTGCTTGGCCAATGCCGACAAAAAGCCCTGGTTCTCATTAAAGTTGACCAGACCCTTCAGATACAGCGCGTAATCCATACTCGGATGAGACGGATACTGCTTCATGAACCGGTCCAGCGTAGCCAGTGCCAACTGCGCGTCAATATTCTTGTACTGGTTAAAAGCCTCTTCCAGCAACGCTTGCTGGGCAAAGCGGCCATAAGGGTAACGAGCTTCCAGTGCTTCGAACAGCTTGGTCGATTTTTCCCAGTTTTTGCTGGTTTGTTCGCTTTTCGCTTCGTTGTAGATCTTCTCAGCCGACCAGCCTTTGGTCTCGTCTTGCTCGTCCGGCGTCGATGCGCAACCGGCCAGTAAAAAACCGGCCACAGCGAATGCTGCGATTCGCGGTAAAATCTTGTTCATGATGAATCCTGAATTAGAACCCGACGATTATAGCGATTTCGCGCAGCCGCGTATCCTCACTGTGCCCGCTGAATGTGCTGGCTCACGTCTGGACGCCGCGCTGGCGCAATTGTTACCCGACTATTCACGCAACCGGCTGGCCGGATGGGTGAAAGACGGCCTTGTCACTGTCGATGACAAACCTGCCTCCCCAAAGACCAAACTATGGGGCGGCGAAACCTTGCGGGTGGATATCCAGCCTGATCCGGAAGAAGTCGCCTTCCAGCCAGAGAATATCCCGCTGGACGTAATTTACGAAGATGAAGCCATCCTCGTTATCGACAAACCGGCCGGGCTGGTTGTTCATCCTGGTAGCGGCAACTGGTCCGGCACTTTGCTTAATGGACTGTTACACGCCTATCCGGAGCTTAAAACCGTTCCCCGCGCCGGCATCGTACACCGTCTGGACAAAGACACCAGCGGCTTGATGGTGGTAGCGCGTACCCTGCCCGCGCAAAACCATCTGGTCAAGCAGTTGCAAGCGCACACGGTCAAGCGCCATTACCTCGCCATTGCCCAGGGTCTGGTCAAGCGTGATGGTACGGTAGATGCGCCTATCGGGCGGCATCCGCGTGAGCGCATCCGCATGGCGGTGGTTGGGACAGGCAAGCACGCGGTGACTCACTACCGGGTGCTGGAAAAATTTGATGGCTTCACGCTGGTTGAGTGCCGTCTGGAAACCGGCCGTACTCATCAGATTCGCGTGCACATGGCGCATATCGGCCATCCACTGGCCGCAGATCCGGTCTACAGCGGTCGTGCCAAGCGGCTGGAGCCTGAGATCATGCTGGCGCTGGAAGACTTTGATCGTCAGGCTTTGCATGCACGCAAGCTCAGCCTGGTGCATCCGGTGACCGGCAAAACCATGACCTGGCGCTCGCCGATTCCGATCGACTTTGAATCCTTGCTCAACACCATGCGCGCGCAAGCCGGTCTGGATGAAACCTGGGATGAAGAAGAAGACTGGGGTGACGACGACGACGACCACGACATGGAGGTCATCTATGTCCGCGAATGAGGCCGCCGATCAATCGGATCCATCAGACCAACCGGATCAATCGCAGCCGCCACGCTTTCTGATGCCCCACTGGCCAGCACCCGCCAATGTAATGGCGCTGATGACCACGCGGGTCGGTGGCGTCAGCAACCCGCCGTTTAATCAGCTCAATCTGGGTAAACATGTGGGTGACCATCCGGCGGCAGTGGCCGAAAACCGCGCTATTTTGCGTAGTTACCTGCCCGCTGAACCCAAATGGCTCAATCAGGTACACGGCATTACGGTAGCCAGCGAAGGCGGTTGCGATGCCGATGCCAGCATCAGTACACAAGCCAACGAAGTCTCAGTCATCATGACAGCCGATTGCCTGCCGGTGCTGTTTTGCGATCAAGCCGGTACGGTCGTCGCCGCCGCTCACGCCGGGTGGCGTGGCTTGTGTGATGGCGTACTGGAAGCCACCGTGCACAAAATGGCCAGGCCTGCGAGCGAAATCCTGGCGTGGATGGGCCCGGCAATTGGTCCGGAACGTTTTGAGGTGGGCGATGAGGTCCGCGCGGCGTTTATGGCGCATGACCCTGCCGCTGCCAGCGCATTCAAACCCGGTGCGACTGAGGGCAAATGGTTGGCCGATATCTACACGCTGGCGCATCAACGCCTGACCGCCATCGGCGTTACCGAGGTCTATGGCGGCGGGCTGTGCACCGTAAGCGATGCAGAAAACTTTTTCTCCTACCGCCGAGATCACCAGACTGGCCGCATGGCTGCCTTGATCTGGCTGGCGGCTTGAGCCAGCAACTCATCTGGCGGACGTGGCCGATTGCTTTGTTAGCGGCCCGCCCTCCCCGCCCTTTTCCACGCATAAGTACATAGCGATTTGAACATGCCAAGCCCAACGCCCGAAATCAATCCCTGCCCCAAATGCGGCGCAGTGGCCGAAGTCCGCAAAGCCGGTGGCAACCGTGTCTGGCTGGAATGCAGCAAATTTGGCCGCAACGGCAATTGCAGTGTGATCAGCACCCCGCAACCCAATCGCAAGGAAGCGATTGCGGCCTGGAACAAGCTCAAATAACGCCATCTTCTGCTAGCCCTGTGGGCGTCATCTGCTAGGACAAAGCGGCACCAAACACATGGCCCATGCCGAACGTGACCGCAGCGCACACTCCCGCCGTGAGCAGTTGGCGTAACGCCGAGAAACCGGCCGTGCGCCCGTTAAACAGCGATGTCACAGCGCCCACCAGCAATAACGCCAGCGCACTAAGCACCACGCTGCCTCCCATCGCCAGCCAGCCGTTGAATAGCAAAAACGGCAGCACAGGCATTAATGCGCCCAGTGAAAACAGCACAAACGAGGTCGTCGCCGCCCGCCACGGATTGCCGCCCATTTCCTTGGGATCAATACCCAACTCTTCACGCGTCAAGGCATCCAGAGCCACGGTTTTGTCTTTCATGATGCTGTTGGCAATGCGCTCAGCGTCGGCCTTGGGCAAGCCCTTGGCGCGATAGATCAAGATCAGTTCGTGCTTTTCAGCTTCTGGTGTTTGCTCCAGTTCTTCCGCCTCTTTGGCGATTTGTGAACTGGCCAGTTCGCGGGCGTTGGTCACCGATAGCCATTCGCCCAAGGCCATCGACATCGCCCCGGCCAGCAAACCGGCCACTCCGGTCAACAGTACCGTATGAGGCGCCACGCCCGCCCCCGCCACGCCCATGATCAAACAAAAATTGGAGACCAGACCATCGTTGGCGCCTAGCACAGCGGCCCGTAAATCGTTGCCACTGGACACACCGTTGTGCCACGGCTCTGCTTCGGCAATGGTAGGACCATCGATTGGACCGCTGGCAATGGCCTGCACAATCGCTGCATGACCGCGTTCCTCGCCCGACAACTCGGCGGCATCGGGCTGACCGGCATATTTATTGCGATCGGCAAACTCGGCGGCGGCCACGCTGTTGATGACAAATCCCGGACCAAACCAGCGAATCAACTGGCGCAGCAAACGGGTTTTGAAATCAAAACTGAAACGCGGCATTGTCACGCCATTGGCATCGAGCCGGTGCAGCCAGATTCTGGCATGGCTGCGTTCTGATTCCGCCAACTGCTGAAAAATTTCTTTGCGCGTGGGTTCGACCTCGGCCGCAGCCAGCGCATCATATAAAGCGGCACTGTTCATTTCATCGCGCCAGTTGGTCAGAAAACGCTGGATATTGGGTGAATGCTTCACGGCATGATCCTGGGTGTGGCAATTGGTAACCATTCATTATCGCCACGGCGCGGACAATTGCCGCCAACAAATACCAGCGCGCAGTTTTGGGATTATCCCGGTACTGCCCTTACAATCTGCTCCAATTACATTCGCCCGGGCATTTTCCGTGACGCTAAACCGCCGTTCTGCTTACCGTTTTTCTGCATCGCTGCTGCTTGCAGTGGTGCTCGCTGCTTGCAGCAGTACGCCCGCCACGCCGGTCCCGGCCGGGTTTTATCGCGTGCAAAAAGGCGACACGTTGTACCGGATTGCGACAAACAACGGGCAGACCGTGGCGAATCTGGCGCGCTGGAACAACCTGAAAGACACCACCTCTATTGAAGTCGATCAGGTGCTGCGCGTGCGTCCGCCGACCGCAGGGTCCGCAACGCCTGGCACAGCTGCCAAACCGGCGCCCGCCAAACCTGCAACGCCCGCCCCGGCGCCCGCTGCTGCACCCAAACTCGCGCTAGTCTGGCCCGCCAAAGGCACTGAGCTGAAAACCGCAGCCACCCGCAATAACGGGATTGATATCGGTGGCCAGCGCGGTGACCCGATTCTCGCCGCTGCTGCAGGCAAGGTGGTTTACGCTGGCGAAGGTATTCGTGGTTACGGCAAGCTGCTGGTGATCAAGCACAACGAAGACTATCTGACCGCCTACGCCCATAACGATTCGTTGCTGGTCAAAGAAGGCGATAACGTCAGTCAGGGACAGAAGATCGCCACCATGGGCGATAGCGGCACCACCCGAGTCATGCTGCACTTTGAACTGCGCTACAAAGGCAAAGCGGTTGATCCAACCGATTCTTTACCGTGAAGCTTGGGCAGGCATAAGCGCCCGACTTCCACCCAACAAAAAGGCCCGCGCAGATGCGGGCCTTTTTGTTGGGTAGTACTTGCCACGTAGCGGCTGTTAATGACTGCCATCCATGATGAATTTAATCAGGAACAACACCGCCACCATCACCACCGGTGCCCGCAACTGGCGCCAGCGGCCAGTCCCGGCTTTCATCACACAATACGCAATGAAACCACCAGCAATGCCTTCGGTAATCGAGAAACAGAACGGCATCATCACGGCAGTGATAAACGCGGGCACGCATTCGGTCAGGTCTTCCCAATCCACTTTGACCAGTTCGGAAGTCATCAACACACCAACAAAAATCAGCGCGCCAGCAGCAGCGTAGGCAGGCACCATTGCGGCCAGCGGCGAGAAGAAAATCGCCAGCACAAACATCAAGCCCACCACCACCGCCGTCAGACCGGTACGGCCCCCAACCGACACACCAGCGGAGCTTTCAATGTATGTGGAAATGGCCGACGTACCCATAAATGCGCCCAGCATGGAACTGGTGCTATCGACCAACAGTGCTTGCTTCATGCGCGGGAAGCGGCCATTTTCATCAGCCAGACCCGCTTTGCTGGCCACGCCGATCAAGGTGCCCGATGAGTCAAACAGGCTCACCAGCATGAACGAGAAAATCACCCCGCCCATACCCAGACTGAAGGCATCTTTGATAGCCAGTTGCCCGAAAACCGCACCAATAGCGGGTGGCATGGCGGCAATACCGTGGAATTTCACATCTCCAAACATGAACCCCAAGGCGGTAGTTACGGCGATGGCGATCAGCACCGCGGCGTGTATCCCGCGCGAAGCCAGAATGGCGATGATGAAAAAGCCCAGCGCGCCCAGCACGCATGGCAAGGAAGTCAGGTTACCCACGGTGACCATAGTGGCCGGGCTGGCGACGACGATCCCGGCATTGTGCAAACCCATCAGGGCGATCATCAGGCCGATACCGGCGGCAATGCCGACGCGCAAAGACTGCGGAATATTGGCGATCAACCAATAACGTACGCGCAAAACAGTCAGCAGAAAGAACCCGACTGCGCCCCAGAAAATGGCGCCCATGCCCACTTGCCAGGTCAGATGCTGCCCGCCCACCACCACAAAAGCAAAGAAGGCATTCAGGCCCATGGCCGGTGCCAGCGCGATGGGCAGATTGGCAACCAGACCCATGGCGATGCTGCCCACGGCGGCGATCAAGCACGTCACCACGAACACCGCCTGGGTATCCATGCCCGCGTTCGAGAGAATCTGCGGGTTTACAAAAATGATGTAAACCATGGTGAGAAACGTGGTAATCCCGGCGATCACTTCGGTACGCGCATCCGTACCATGCTCACGCAGTTTGAAATAACGTTCCAGCAGGCCTGGGCGTAGCGGTTTTGCGGAGGTTTCCAGCATGTTTGATTCCGGGTAACAGGTTACTGAGGTCTGAGGTTCAGACAAACCCGCGCAGCTTAACAAAAGCGGCGATAAGCACGAAGGCAGAATTGCCCAATTTCATGACGAGCGAATAGCAGTCTGACGCGCGGCAAGCCGCCATCCTGCGGGCTTTGATGCCAGACAGGTGCATCCAATCGGTTACTGACCCGCTTCACTGGCGCCCAAACCGTGCTCGACCGCATATACAGCAGCTTGCACCCGGCTGGATAAACTCAGCTTCTTCAGGATGTTCTGTACATGAATCTTGATGGTGCTTTCTGCCAGATCCAGCCGTCGCGCAATGACTTTGTTGCTCTCGCCCAAAGCCAGGTAGCCCAGAATCTCCCGTTCTCTTGGTGTGAGTTTTTCATCGTCACGCGGTACGGCTGGCGTGGCGCTGGCCACGCGAAACTGTTGAACCAGCTTGGCAGTCATGGCCTCGGCCACCACGGCCTCACCGGCGTGGGCGCGATGGATGGCGCTGACCAGATATTCCGCGTCGATATTCTTGAGCAGATAACCCCGCGCACCGGCGCGTAAGGCCGTTGCCAAGTCTTCGGCATCTTCCGAAACTGTCAGCATCAGCACTGCCAACGTCGGGACGTCTTGTAGCATCAGCCGTAGCGCTTCCACGCCAGACAAGCCGGGCATGTTCAGGTCCAGCAGCACCACGTCTGGCTGTAAAGCATGCACAAATTTGACCGCCTCGGCACCATCGGCGGCTTCCCCTACCACTTCCAGCCCGGCCTGGCGCCCTAGCAGCAGACGTATGCCGCTACGAAACAAAGTGTGGTCATCAACCAGCAGTACGCGGATCGCGTTGGGCATGCGAACCCTCTCCCTGAGCCATTTCATTGGCGGTTTCGTGTGCGGTACGCGCCATGGTCAACGCCACGGTCACGCCTTTTTCGTTAATGAATTCCAGTTGCGCGCCCAACCGCTCGGCGCGTTCCCGCATGATATTCAGGCCCACGTGGCGCTCTGCGCGGCTGGCCATTTGCAATGCATCAAAACCACGTCCGTTGTCTTTGATCAGCAAACGCAGTGGCGCATCGTTGTGCAAAACCACTTCAACCTGAGTGGCCTGCGCGTGCTTGCGCACATTGGATAGTGCTTCTTGCAAAATAAACAGCAGTTGCAATTGCGCATCGGCCAGCAGCGGCCGTCCCTGCCCGCTCAATGTCAGCGAAGTGGTAATCCCGGTCTGTTTGCGGAATTTATCGATGACGGTACGCATGGACCCTGGCAAGTCGCCTTCTTGCAAACGGGTGCGGAAATTAAGCAGCAGTTCGCGCACATCGTCATAACTTTCTGTCACCCCGGCCCGCAACATCGGCACGACATCTTTAGCCTCGTCCAGGGCATTGCGTTTGAGCGAATCATCCAGCATTTGCACTTGCAGATTCAAAAAGCTCAGGCCCTGCGCAATGCTGTCGTGCAAACCTTGCGCCATCAGATTGCGTTCTTCCGACACCGCCAGTTCCCGCGCCCGGGCCGCCAGCCGCAGGTTTTCCAGCGCAATACCCAGATGCTGGCCTAGCGTGGTCAGCAATTGCGTTTCGCGTTCTGCAATCTGCCGCTGGCCGACAAAATGCAGCGTAATCAACCCCAGATAAGATTCACCCGCGCCAATCGGAAAGGCGCTGACCTGGGCAAAGCCCGCTTCTGCGCACGGCAGCTGCGGCATTACCGGGCTGTAGCGCATTTGCTTGATGACCGTCTGCCCTTGCTGCGTCGGGCCGCAATGACAATCTTGCGGATGTCGGCAGATATCGGCCTCACGCAAGCTCTCGGGCAAGCCAACGCTGGTCATCAACCAGGCCGAGTCCTCCAGCGGATCAATCACCCGCACGCTACCCGCATCCGCACCAAACCAGGCGACGAGCCGCTCCAGTACACCGTGGCACAGGGCATGTGCCGTTTGCGGCCCGTTCACAAAAGCAACCACGTCATATAACAAAGACAGTTCACGATTCTGGGCGTTGAGTTCTGCCGTTTTCTCCAGCACCCGTTGCTCCAGCGAGCTGTAGGCTTCTGCCAGATGATCTGCCATCTGGTTAAAACCTTGCTGGACTTCGCCAAATTCATCGCGGGTTTCTATGGGCAGGCGCACGGTAAAGTCCTGCACTGTCATGCGTGCGATACCTTCGCGCAATCGCCCCAGCGGCCGGAAGATCAGCAAGAACATGAGGTAAATCTGCGTAATCGCCCCGGCAATGGCCAAGGCGATCAGGAACATCTGCGACAGACGCAACCACAGCGTGCGTTTGGTATTGAGCTGTTCAATCGACAGCACCAATAGGTTCACCTGGTCGACAAACTGGTCCAGATCGCCACGAAACACTTGCCAGTCAGCCAGCCGCTGGCCGCGCATTACAGGGTCTAGCCACTGAGCTGTCCAGCGTTGGTAGTTCTCTTCGATCTGCGCAAATTGCTGTTTGACTTGCGGATCATTGGGCAGATACAACGGTCGCGCCGGATCACCTTCGCGCAGCAGATCCAGCGTTTGCTGGAACTCTTTCTGCTCGTCTTTGAGCCTGGTAGCGAGTACCGGATCATGATTGGCGGCGTAATGCTCCAGCGTCAGACCCATTTTGTAGGTGCGCATGCGCAAACTGCCAGCGGCGTTGATGGCCGCCCCGCCACCCTCCAGCTGCCATGACAGGTACAAGGTGATGCCTATCGCCATCAAACCGACCGCCAACGTTGCGGCCAGCACTGCCAGCACCCGCATGGAGAGCTGACGTGCAGGTCTAAGCTGCGTGTTGGGTTTAATGATTTCCGGCTCGGTTTGCATGCTGTTTTTCCACGCGCCGGATAATGCGGCAGCGTTATTCGATGGCTTGGGCGGACTGCAGGATAAAGTCGGCAATGGCTTCAACGTTATCCAGTTCGAAGCAGGTCAGTTGATGTGCTACGGGCGCAACGTCATTGCTCACCAGACTGATAATGGTCGGCTCAGCCACAAACCGCGGCGGTTTGCCATTGGCGGCGCGCCAGACTTCCAGCTTGGGATACGGATGCTGGCGGAAGCCTTCAATCAAGGTGAGATCAGCTGGCGCCAGGCGCTGCAACTGCTGGTGGATGTCCGGCTCCGGCGCATCACGCAGTTCATGGAAGATGGCATAACGATAGGGCGACACCACCATCACCTCCGCCGCTCCGGCAGCGCGAAAACGGGCGCTGTCTTTATCTGGCGGTTCTAGCATGATGTCATGATGCGAATGCTTGATGGCGTTAATGCTGACGCCACGCGCCGTGAATATGACGATCAGCTTTTCGAGCAAGGTGGTTTTGCCACTGCCGGAACTGCCAACCAGGCCGAAGACGCGACGAGTCAAATCAACCGCCGGTTTGCGACATGAAACGCACGATCTTGCCTGGCGTTTCGCGGAACTCGTGGCGTTCCGGTTTCAGTTCAATGGCCAGGCGGATGGCGTTTTCCAGTTCCGCGTCGGTCGCGCCATCGCGCAATAACGGGCGGAACTCGAATTTCTCTTCCTGACCCAGACACATATACAGCGTGCCGTCCACCGCCAGACGTACGCGATTACAGGTGGCGCAGAAATGCTGCGAAATCGGCGTGATGAAGCCAATCCGTCCACCACCATCGGGCGTCATCCAGTAACGCGCCGGGCCACCACCGAGTTCGTGGACCTCTGGCACCAGGCCAAAGCGCTCTACCAGCCGCTCGCGCACCGGCCCCAGATCGAGATATTGCGCATTGCGGCCAGTCTCGCCCATGGGCATGGCTTCGATCAGCCGCAGGATAAAGTCGTGCTCCATGGCAAATTCGGCCATGCGTTCGATCTCGTGATCGTTCACGCCCTTCATCGCCACCATATTCAGTTTGATCGGCGCAAAGCCTTCTTCTTTGGCGGCGTAAATGCCGCGCATCACCGCATCGAAAGTATCGCGGCCAGTGATGTGTGCATTACAGGCACCATCCAATGTATCCAGGCTGATATTGAGGCGATCAACGCCCGCCTGATGCAATGCTTTGGCGTGTTTAGCCAGTTGCGTGGCATTGGTGGAAAGCGATAGATCATGCAACCCCGGCAAGGCTTTGAGGCGGGCGGCCAAGTCTGGCAAATTGCGGCGCAGCAGCGGTTCGCCGCCAGTCAATCGAATGCGCCCTACTCCCAAACGGGCAAAGGCGGCGACCAGGCGTTCGATTTCATCGAAGGTGAGCCAATGTTCTGGCTCTTCAAAGCCGTGAAAGCCTTTGGGCATGCAGTAAGAACAGCGCAGATCGCAGCGGTCAGTGACCGACAAACGCACATAATCCACCCGCCGTCCGAAGCGGTCAGTCAGAACTGGTCTAGCGAGTTGATGCAGCGGTGCGTTCATGGTGCTTCCATTGTATGCCGCTAATTATGCTTTATGAATGGCTTATGTAACTACGTAGCCCGGATGGAGAGTAGCGGGAATCCGGGATTGTCATGCCATCAATTGGGGCAGGCGCTCATTCTTGCCAGTATTGTTCCCCGGATTCCCGGCCTGCGGCCTCCATCCGGGCTATCGGTCTTGTGAGAGGTCTTCAACCGCGTGGCCGCACCACCTGCCATGCCCGGACTAGATACGTGGCGGAGCCAAAGCCGCTCCATACGTGCACCAAGCGGGTAAACGGGAAGATCACAAACAACGACATCCCCATAAACATATGCACCTTGAACAGCGTTGGCGCTTGGGCGATCAGGTCAGCAGCGCCAGCCTGGAAGGTGACGATATGCTGCGCCCATGCCATAAACAGCGTCATCATGTGGCCATCCATATGGTCTTTGGAGATGAAAATCGTCGACAGGCCCAGCAACAAGGTCACCAGAATCCATCCCAGAGTCAGTTTGTCGCGCCAGTTGGTCAAAGCTTTCAGTCGTTCATCACTAAAACGGCGATGCAGCAATATCAGCAGCCCAACCAGGGTCATCGAGCCAAACACACCACCGGCCACCATGGCGATCATTTGCTTGGTGCTGTGCGCTACGCCCAGTGCATCCCATACCCAGATTGGCGTTAACAGGCCGCCCAGATGCCCCACAAACACCATCAAGATGCCGATATGAAACAGATACGAACCCAAACGCAATTGGCCACGGCGGATCAATTGGGTGGATTCGCTTTTCCACGAATACTGCTCGCGCTCGAAGCGCACCAGACTGCCGAACAGAAAAATGGCCAGCCCGATGTACGGGTAGATGCCAAACAGAAAGTCATTCATCAAATAAACTCCTCAATCACAATTACGCCAGCCAGGCTACTACTCCCCTCTTTTGGAAGAGGGGCAGGGGGAGATGGCTGCAATACCGAACCAACCATTGCGGCTCGGCTCGCGGAAACCCAATCTCCCCTAGCCCCTCTTTGCGAAAGAGGGAACTACGCTTGCGGCTTGCCAGCAATCGCGCCTCACGCCGCCGGGCGCGCTGCCTGACGTGGATAAAACTGCACGGTTTGCGTGCCCGGCTTGCCCAGCAATGGCTCGACGCCCTCAACATTGGGACCGAAAGTTTCCAGCGCTTCATCCATATCGCGGACCGGCGGTTGCACCAGCGGCAGTGGCTTGACGCTGGCCAGGCTCACCAAGGTGCTGAATACACAAGCGTACGGCGAGGATTTCTCGGCCAGGCGCTCGCCAATCACCGCGATCACATGCACGGCTTCATCGAGGAACGACAACGCAATCTCGGGAGAGACACCGCCGAGAAACTCCAGCATCAGCGGTAAATAGTCCGGCAGCTCATTGGCTTCGATCTGCAAGCCATTCTGTTTGTAGGCTTCCATGAGGTCGACCATAGCCGGACCGCGGTCACGGCTTTCGCCGTGGATATGCTCGAATAGATGCAGCGAATATTTGCGGCCCCGATCAAACGTATCGACGTAGTTTTCCTGCGCCTCAATCAGCGCCAGCCCACTCAAGTACTGCAACAGCGGCGCCAGCTTCAGTCGCAAGCCATCCGGCGAATCGGCCAGCAGGCTGTCCAGTTCGGGCAATGCATCGAGCAGGTCTTGTTCCGGGTATTGCAACAGCGCGGACATCACCTGGAAGTGGATGGTTTCAGGAATATGCAGGGATACACTCATCACTCCACCTCCGAGTTTTTGCGCGATTTAGGCATATCCACAAAGATGGTCGAGCCTTGTTTACGCTGACCAAACAGCCCCTCAGTCGAAACGCCACCCGAACAGCCATTGCCAAAGGTAAAGCCGCACGAGCCTTTATCGTTAAAGCTGTCTTCGACCATTTCCTTGTGGCTGGACGGAATAACGAAACGATCTTCGTAATTGGCAATCGCCATGATCTTGTACATATCTTCGACTTCGGCCTTGCTCAACCCAACCTGATTCAGTACATCCAGGTTCTCGGTCTTGTGCACGGTCTTGTCGCGCATATAAGTACGCATCGCCAGCATGCGATCCAGCGCACTCAGCACTGGTTTTTCATCGCCTGCGGTCAGCAAGTTCGCCAGATAACGCACGGGAATCCGCAGTTCTTTCACGTCCGGCAGAATGCCGTTCTTACCCAGCACACCGCGCTCAGCAGCCGACTGGATGGGCGACAACGGCGGCACGTACCAGACCATCGGCAAGGTGCGATATTCAGGGTGCAGCGGGAAGGCAATCTTCCATTCCATCGCCATTTTGTACACCGGCGATTTGGTGGCGGCATCGATCCATGAATCCGGAATGCCCTGTTTGCGCGCTTCAGCCTGGACTTCGGGCGAATGCGGATCGAGAAATACCTTGAGTTGCGACTCGTACAGGTCTTTTTCGTCGGCCACGCTGGCGGCATCGGCGATCAAGTCAGCGTCGTACAGCATCACGCCCAGATAGCGAATCCGGCCCACGCACGATTCAGAACATACGGTCGGCTGGCCGCCTTCAATACGCGGATAACAGAAGGTGCATTTCTCGGCCTTGCCGGACTGCCAGTTGTAGTAAATCTTCTTGTACGGACAGCCAGAAATACACATGCGCCAGCCGCGACATTTGTCCTGATCGACCAGCACAATGCCATCGTCTTCACGCTTGTAGACCGAGCCGGACGGGCACGATGCCACGCACGCCGGGTTCAGGCAGTGCTCGCACAGCCGTGGCAAATACATCATGAAAGTGTTTTCAAAGGTGGCGTGCATCTCTTTCTGGATGCCTTCAAACAGCGCGTCTTTGGAGCGCGCCGAGAACTCACCACCCAGATCGTCTTCCCAGTTCGGGCCCCAGTGGATCTTGTCCATTTTCTTGCCGGTCAGTACCGAGACTGGCCGCGCGGTTGGCGGCGTTTGCGATTCTTTGGCATTTTGCAGATGTTCGTAGTCGTAGGTAAACGGCTCGTAGTAATCGTCAATTTCCGGCAGGTTCGGGTTGGCGAACATACTGGCCAGAATGCGCAGCTTGCCGCCCTGACGTGGTTCCAGCTTGCCATTGGGAAGACGATTCCAGCCCCCTTTCCACTTCTTCTGGTTTTCCCATTCCTTGGGGTAACCAATGCCGGGTTTGGTCTCGACGTTGTTGAACCAGGCGTATTCAACGCCATCGCGGCTGGTCCACACGTTTTTACAGGTGACCGAACAGGTGTGGCAGCCGATGCACTTGTCCAGGTTCAGCACCATGGCTACTTGGGCGCGGATTTTCATTTTTGTTCTCCTTCTACCAGCGGGCCTTCCATCCAGTCGACGTTCTTCATCTTTCTCAAAATGATGAACTCATCACGGTTGGCGCCTACGGTGCCGTAGTAATTGAAGCCATACGCTTGCTGCGCATAACCGCCAATCATGTGCGTCGGTTTGGTCACGGTACGGGTTACCGAATTGTGGATACCGCCACGTTTGCCGCTCATTTCGGCACCCGGCACGTTCACGATTTTTTCCTGGGCGTGGTACATCAAGATCATGCCGTCCGGCACGCGTTGCGATACCACCACGCGGGCAGTCAGCGTGCCGTTGCTGTTGAAAGCTTCAACCCAGTCGTTATCGACCAGCCCAGCCTTCTTGGCGTCAGCTTCAGATACCCACACGTGCGGGCCGCCACGGCTCAAGGTGAGCATGCGCAGGTTGTCTGAATACGTGGAGTGAATGCCCCACTTCTGATGCGGCGTGATGAAATTGAGAACAATCTCTTTCTCACCGTTGGGCGACTTGCCCAGCATCGGCGCGACGGTTTTCAGATCGACTGGCGGCTTGTACACACACAGGCCTTCGCCAAAATCGAGCATCCAGCGGTGGTCTTGATAAAACTGCTGACGGCCAGTGAGCGTGCGCCACGGGATCATCTCGTGCACGTTGGTGTAACCGGCGTTGTAGCTGACTTCTTCCGACTCAATGCCTGACCAGGTCGGCGAACTGATGATCTTGCGCGGCTGTGCTTGTACATCGCGGAAGTGAATCTTGTCGTGCTCGCGGCCAATGGCCAGATGGGTGTGATCGCGGCCAGTGACTTCCGACAACGCCTTCCACGATTTCACCGCCACGTGGCCATTGGTTTCCGGCGCCAAGGTCAGAATCATCTCGGCCGCATCAATCGCCGTTTCCAGCTTGGGCTGGCCGTTGGCCGCTACGCCGTTCAACAGCGCCAGCTCGTCAATCTCGGTGCCGGTTTTCCAGAAGATGCCCTTGCCGCCGTTGTTCACGTTTTTCAGCAACGGGCCGATGGTGGTGAATTTCTCGTAGATGCGGTTGTAGTCGCGCTCGACCACGGTCATGTTCGGCGCGGTTTTGCCAGGGATCAGATCGCATTCGCCATGCTTCCAGTCTTTTGGCGCAAACGGCTGACCAAGCTCACCCGGGCTGTCATGCATCAGCGGCGTCAGCACCAGGTCTTTTTGCACGCCCAGATACGGGCCAGCGATTTCGGTGAACTTCTTGGCGATGGCCTTGTAGATTTCCCAATCACTCTTGCTTTGCCACAGCGGTTGCACGGCTTCGCTCAGCGGGTGAATGAACGGGTGCATGTCAGATGTGTTCAGGTCGTCTTTTTCATACCATGTGGCTGTTGGCAGCACGATATCGCCGTAGAGACACGTGGTGGACATGCGGAAATCCAGCACGGTCAGCAAGTCCAGTTTGCCTTCAGCTGCCGGGCGGACTTTCACTTCTGATGGCTTGATGGCGTCGTTTTCGTCGCTGAACACGGCGTTTTGCGTGCCGAGCAAATACTTGAGAAAGTACTCGTGGCCCTTGCCCGACGAGCCCAGCAAATTGGAACGCCACACAAACAGGTTACGCGGGAAGTTCTTGGGGTTATCCGGATCGTCGCAGCTCATGTTGAGCGTGCCGTTCTTGAGCGATTGCGCGGCAAACTCAACTGGATTCACACCCGCTGCTTCAGCCTGGCGCACCACATCCAGCGGATTGGTTTCCAGCTGCGGTGCAGATGGTAGCCAACCCATGCGTTCAGACTTGGCGTTGAAATCAATCAGCGACATGCCTTCGTATTGCTTGGCATTGGCGGTCGGGCCGAGGATTTCTGACACCGCCAGTTTTTCGTGACGCCATTGGCTGGTGTGGGCATAGAAGAACGAGGTGCCGTTCATTTGGCGAGCTGGACGTTGCCAATCCAGCGCAAACGCCAGCGGGGTCCAGCCTGGTTGTGGGCGTAGTTTTTCCTGGCCCACGTAATGCGCCCAGCCGCCGCCGCTTTGGCCGACGCAGCCGCACATCATCAACAAGTTGATGATGCCGCGATAGGTCATGTCATTGTTGAACCAGTGATTCAACGCCGCGCCGACCACCACCATGCTCTTGCCATGGGTGTCATGCGCGTTTTGCGCGAATTCGCGGGCGATAACTTCGACATCTTTGGCTGGTACGCCAGTGTGTTTCACTTGCCAGGCCGGGGTGTATGGGATGTCTTGATCGTACGAGGTGGCGACGTTAGCGCCGCCCATGCCGTTATCCACGCCGTAATTGGCCAGCATCAGGTCATACACAGTGGCAACCAGCGCGGTACTGCCGTCTTTCAAGGTGACGCGTTTGGCTGGCACATTGCGGAACAGCAGATCATCTTGTTCGCCGCCAAAGTAGCCAAAGCCAACGCTGGCAGCTTCATCGTGCGAGCCCTTGAGCGACAGTTGCGGATCAACGTCCGTCCCGTCGGCCAGGTTTTTCATTTCCAGATTCCACTTGCCTTTACGGCCATCGGCTTCGTTCCAGCGTGAACCAATGGTGCCGTTCGGTACGGCCAGCGCGCCGGTTTTCGCATCAACCAGCACGGTTTTCCAGTCCGGGTTTTTGGCCTCGCCCAGATCATCTGGCAGCATCGAAGCGCGCAAGAAATGATCTGGCACCAAGCCATTGCCATGCTCGCGCAGTGTCACCAGCATCGGGAAGTCGGTGTATTGCTTGCCGTAGTCGCGGAAGTAATCCGATGCGCCGGTTTTGTGGAATTCATTGAGCACCACGTGGCCCATTGCCATGGCCAGCGCGGCGTCCGTGCCTTGCTTGGGTGCCATCCACAGATCGCCAAACTTGGCCATTTCGCCAAAGTCGCTGGAAACCGCCACCGTTTTGGTGCCCTTGTAGCGCACCTCGGTATAGAAGTGGGCGTCAGGCGTACGGGTCATCGGGATATTGGAGCCCCACACCATCAGGTAAGTGGAGTTGTACCAATCAGCCGATTCCGGCACGTCGGTTTGCTCGCCCCACACTTGCGGGCTGGCTGGCGGCAGATCGCAGTACCAGTCATAGAAGCTCAGCGGCACACCGCCAATCAGGCCCAGATAACGTGCACCAGCGGCGTAACTCACCATGCTCATCGCCGGAATAGGCGAGAAACCAATCACGCGATCCGGGCCGTATTGTTTGACCGTATACGCGTTGGCAGAGGCGATCAGCTCAGTGACTTCGTCCCACGTGGTGCGCACAAAACCGCCCAGACCGCGTACTTGCTTGTAGGAGTCAGACTTGGCTTTGTCTTCAACGATGGATTTCCAGGCGTCGATCGGGCCCATGGTCTGGCGGGCTTCGCGCCACAGTTTGGCCAGGCGACCACGAATCATCGGATATTTAACGCGCTGCGCTGAGTACACATACCAGGAATAGGACGCACCACGCGGGCAGCCACGCGGTTCATGGTTGGGCAGATCGGGCCGGGTGCGCGGGTAATCGGTTTGCTGCAGTTCCCAAGTGATCAGGCCGTTTTTGACAAACACACGCCACGAACAGGAGCCGGTGCAATTCACGCCGTGGGTAGAGCGCACGACCTTGTCGTGAGTCCAGCGATTACGGTAACCGTCTTCCCACTTGCGGTCTTCATTGACCACAACGCCGTGGCCGTCGGCAAAGGTATCCCGCGTGCGGGAGAGGAATTTCAAGCGGTCGAGAATGTGACTCATGCGAACCCCGTTTTGAGCATGGTTGCGCTCGCCAAAAAGGGACAAGCGCCATTGGACTCCATGCTAGGCGGGTGCTGCGGCGCCGAATATTCGTCAGTGGGGGTGTCGAGCCAAGGGAGAGGAGCTAGAAAGGACTAGTTCTTTTGGCCAGGTAGGGCGCGACCCTATCAGCACTTTACGGACGGGCATTGCCGCCTGCCGCCGACAGAAATCGTTCAGCAATGTCTTTAATTTCGGCTTACCCTGGAAAGGGCTGTTTGCCTGCGGGAGGCAGACCAGAACAAGCCCAAGGCCCCATCGGCCCATCAATTAAAAGAGCATCCAATGAACCGCTTTGCGTTCCATTGCCGTTCGGTCACCCTGCTGTTGCTGCTGACATTGGCCAGTGGCTGCGCCACGCGTGCGCCGCTGGCAGACTTTCCACGCCCGGCCACGCATGCACTGGCCGCTGACAAAACCGGCCCGCTGGCTCAGTCGGTGCACCAGCCCGCCGGAATCGACCCCGAGCAATCGGGCTTTTATCTGCTGGTGAGCGGTAAAGAAGCTTTTGAAGCGCGCCTGGCGCTGATTCAACAAGCGCGCACTTCACTTGATCTGCAGTATTACGCCGCCGCGCAAGACCGAACCGGCACGGCGATCCTGAACGCACTTCTGGCGGCATCTCGCCGGGGCGTGCGCGTGCGCGTCTTGCTGGATGATCTGAACCTGGACGCTCCGGATGACGCACTCGCCGTCATGGCGGTCCAGCCCAATTTTGAAGTGCGTATATTCAACCCGATCACTACCGGCGGGCGCTCGTTTCTGGCCAGAGCATCGGCCATGCTGGGCGACTACGATCATCTTGAGCGGCGCATGCACAACAAGTCGCTGATTGCCGACGGCGTGATGGCGATCATTGGCGGTCGCAATCTGGCCGATCAATATTTTGATGCTCGCGCTGACATGAATTTTCGCGATCTGGACGTGCTGACCGCAGGCAATTTGCCCGGACGGCTGGAAGCCAGTTTTGATCGCTACTGGAACAGCAAAGAGAGCTACCCGCTACCCGCGCTGGAATCCCGCCCGCCAAGCGCAGAAGCCGTCGCCAGCTTGCAGGCCAATCCCGTCTCGCCACCACAAGCACCGGGGACAGCAACGGATGTAATGCTGTTGCCGATACCGGATGCGGCCAGTGCCAATGCGCTGCTGAACAAGGCCACTGGCCAGTTGATCTGGGCGCGGGCCTGGCTGGCGGTGGATAGCCCATCCAAAGTTGAGCCGGACGACGAACATGCGCAGGATCATGCCGGCAGCAAACCTGGGCGCGGTCTGGCATTGGCGCTGCAGCAGGCCAACCACGAGTTCATCATTCTCTCGGCGTACTTTGTGCCACGCGATGGCGGCACTGCCACGCTGGGCGCGCTGCAACAACGCGGTGTGCAGGTCAAAGTGTTGACCAACTCCTTAGCATCTACCGACGTGGCGGCAGTGCATTCGGCTTATCGCAAATATCGCAAAGCATTACTGGCCAGCGGCGTGCAGCTCTATGAATTCAAGCCAGTGGCGGGCGTTAAAGGACTGGGTTTGTCCGGTGGCTCGTCGCGTGCCAGTTTGCACACCAAAGCTTATGTGATTGATCGGCGCATCTTGATGATCGGCTCGTTCAACCTGGACCCGCGCTCAGTCAACCTGAACACGGAACAAGCAGTGCTGATTGAAAGCCCGGCGCTGGCACAGCATGTGGCCCGGCTTTACGATACCGCGGCCACGCCAAAATACAGTTATCACGTCGAGTTTGATCCGGCCGATTCATCCGAACCGGCCAGTTCGCGCGACTTGCAATGGGTAAGCGAGGAAAACGGCGCGCCGGTGACCTACACCAGTGAGCCGCAGGCGGGCATCTGGCGACGCATGATTAATGGCGTGGTGGGTTTGTTCCCCGCGGACGGTGAGCTTTAGTACCGGCGGGAACGCTCGCAACGCATTACCCGGCTACCGGTTTTTGTTGCCGGCGATATTCATTGCGCTTCATGGCCATGTACTCGTCCAGATCCATTTCATGCAACTGGCGCGGATAACGCTCGGTGGCGGTAAACCAGTTGCGCATGCGCAGTTCCGGCTGCTGCTCGGCCGGAGCGGATTGCGCCCCCAGCCATGATTCAATGGCCAGGTAGTAGCGGATGGTGTTGCGCTCGACCAGACCGCGCACACCGCCCACGGGTTGCCCATCAATCTGGGTAAAGCCTACCTTGTCGCTGCCCAACGTCCCCAGATAGCTTTGCAAAGCCAGTTTGGCGGTGAGGCCATAGCCGTAGGCATAAGACAGATGCACAAAACTATGGCCAGAATCCAGCGGAATGGATTCCAGATTGATCCGGTAATCGTGTGTGCCCATGGGGCCATTACCGGCGTGCAGCACCACATTTGAATAACCGGCGTCGGCAGCAAGCGAATGCCAGGAAAAATCCAGTTCATGCGCGGCGGTGAGCGGCTGATCCACTTTGCGACCCACATACACCACCAGTTGCTCTGCTGTCGCCCCGATGTGGCAATACTTGATATTCAAATGCAGGATCAGGATATCGCACCAGTGCGCCGGGTCATTTACTGCGGCTTTGAACTCCGCAAACGGGTGATCGACCACGGCGTAAATTTCGCCCTTGAGTTGACTGTCAGTCTGGCTGGATTCAAGCACCAGCGGCTGGCCAAAAGCGTTGTGCTGCAACTGGGTGGTCAAAGCAGCGTAGTGGGCCTGCAAAGCGTCGGCGTGGTTTTCCGCCGCACTGGCAAACCCAGCCAGTAACACGCTGACCAGCGCAAACTGGAGCCACTGAAAACAAAACCGGGTGCGGCGAAACATGGGACCTTCCCTTTCGGCAGGTGCTCGCTGAATGATTCTGGAGATGTAAACCCAGCATGCCATTGCAACGCATCCCGCAGAATCCGGCATCCCCCAAATGACCGTCGGCATTTGTCTGACACGCAAATGAGAATGTGTTTGGCATTACCAGCCCCGCCAACGCGGTCTAATGGCGCCAGTATCGAACACCAGTCAGCCCACCTGTGAATCTGGCTGGTCGCCGTTCGGCAAACTGCATCTGATGGAGATAAACATGACCACACTGGCTGAGCTGACCCCCCAAGATCTGTACATCCTGCGCGAAGCCGCCGAAGGCAAATCCATCGGTCTGGATTTTAGCCAGGTACGCCACTTGATGGACACGGACCCGCCGTTGATTGAGGCACGGCCAATTTATGGCTGGCAAATTACAGCCGCGGGCGAGCAAGTGCTGCTACAGCACTGAGTCCCGTCCAGACAAAAACAGCGCCTGCATAAGCGGCGCTGTTTTTGTTTTGCGGTGCCTGGCCTGGTATCAGCAAGGCATGTCAGCGCCTTTACGGGCATAACGCCACCAGGTCAGCAGCACACAAGTAACGTAGAAGGCCATCAGCACATACAAGGCGGTTTCAGCTTCGCCCGTGGCTTTCATCGAAAAGCCAAACAGTTGCGGAATCAGGAAGCCACCGTATGCGCCAATAGCACTGATAAAGCCAGCGGCAGCAGCCGACTCCCGCACGCCGTCCACTTCAGCAACTTGCATGGAAGTACCCAGCTTTTTGGCTTCGCGCTGTGCGGTACTCACAAAAATGGTGGGGATCATCCGATAGGTAGAACCGTTACCAATCCCGGCCAGGATAAACAAAGCCTGGAAGGACATGAAGAAGCCCCAGAAACTACCGCCCGCGCCCTGATGCGGCAGAAAACTCAAGGCCATACCCACCGCCACAATCATCAAGGCAAACACACCCAGCGTCACTCTGGCACCGCCCACCTTGTCGGAAACCCAACCGCCCACCGGACGGATCAGCGCACCAATCAACGGTCCGATAAACACAAACGACGTGACATCGATCCCGGTGAACTGGGTTTTGGTCAGCAGCGCAAACGCAGACGAGAAACCGATAAAGCTGCCAAAGGTACCCAGATACAGCCAGCACATCAGCCAGTTATCTTTGCGACGAAAAATCACTGCTTGCTCGGCAAACGAGGCCTTGGCGCTGGACAAATCGTTCATGCCAAACCAGGCGGCAATACTGGACGCAATGATGAACGGCACCCAGACAAAACCGGCATTTTGCAGCCAGATATGGTGCTCTACACCATCTTTGACAAAGCTTTGCGGATCGCCACCAAACACGCCGAACATACCGGCGGTAATAGCCATTGGCATCACAAATTGCGCGACCGACACACCCAGATTACCCAAACCGGCATTCATGCCATTTGCATAACCTTTTTGCTTCTTCGGGAAGAAATACGCGATATTGGCCATGGAACTGGCAAAATTGCCGCTACCCAGGCCGGTTAGCAACGCAATGATCAGCATGGTTGGGTAAGGCGTTGAAGCATCTTGCACGGCGTAACCCAGCCAGATGGCGGGGATCAGCAAAGACGCTGTGGAAATGGTCGTCCATTTACGGCCACCCAGAATCGAAGGCAGAAAGCTGTAGAAAATCCGCAGGGTGGCGCCGGACAACATGGGCAGCGCGGTCAGCAAGAACAACTGGTCTTTGGTGTACTGAAAGCCAATCAACGGCATTTTCAGCACCACGATGCTCCACATGATGGAGATCGAAAACGCCAGCAGCAAACAGGGAATGGAAATCCACAGGTTGCGTTTAGCAACTTTTTCGCCCGAGTTTTGCCAGAAAGCGGAATCTTCCGGCTCCCAGCGAGAGATGACAGCGGCAGACGCCATGATGATTTGTCCGTGAGATGAGATATGTCCCAAGGCTATATAAGTTGCCGCTGCAACTAAATTGGCCAGAAGTGCTGACTGGCCCATGCAGAAGAACCAGACTCAACCGCCAGTTGGCCAGGGCGATCTAGTCCATTTGAACTAGACAAGCCCAATCGACCAGGTAGCTCAATGCGGAACAATGGTTTAATACGAGGTTTGCCGGTCAGGCCAACTGGTCGCACCGCCTCTGCACAGGAAATCAACAAGTCATGAATAAACGTGAGTTTCTCGCCGCCGGTGCCGCCCTGATCGCCACGTTGCCCGCCAGCGCATTGGCCCGCAAAAAAGACAAACCCGCGCCAGCAGCTCCCGCCGTACCCGAGCCTGCGCTGCTGACAATTTCTGGCGCCATTACCCGCAGCAATCGCGGGCCGCTGAACCCGGCTTTTGACGTCATGCTGAAAAAACAGAACGTGCATTTTGACTCGGCATGGAGCCTGACTTACGCCGATTTGCTGAAAATGCCCGCAGTGGAAATGCACGCCACGCTGGAATATGACGGCAAGTCCCATTTGCTCAAAGGCCCGTATCTGGCCCAGTTACTTGCCACCGCTGGTGCCCCGACGCGTGATGGAGTGAAAGTGCTGCTGCGTGCCGTAGACGGCTACGCCGCCGGAATGTCACTGGGCGACCTACGCAAATATCGCTACATCGTCGCGACCCACATGGACGGCAAACCCATGCCACTAGGCGGACTGGGCCCACTGTGGGCCGTGTACGCGCCCGACACCTTCCCCGACATGGCCGCCAAACCCCTGCCCGACCGCTTCGCCACCTGTCCGTGGGGGCTGTATCACGTTGAAGTGCAGAGTGGTTGATCACGCCGCCGGCATCAATCGCCATCAGCAACAAAGTCAGACGATTTTCTCCGCAATGCCAAAGCAGTTCACCAAGTCGTCCTGACGCGACGCCGAAGCGTGCCCTTGTGGTACCCCCTTGGGGCAGACAGAAAGATTCGTACGGCAAGCTTCGGCAACAAAGTCAGATGATTTTCTCTGCAATGCCAAGGCAGTTCACAAAGCCGTCCTGACGCGACGCCGAAGCGCAGACAGTACGATTCGTACGGCAAGCTTCGGCAACAAAGTCAGGGCGGCTTTGTGAACTGCAAACAAAGAAAGACTACTGACGGGAGGGTGTCAGTAGCCCCTCTGTACATTGGCCTCACGTCATCCGACGCTACTGCCAACGTACTCAGGAGAATGCATCATGAACACCATTGCGAATCCGTTTTGCTGGACTGAAATTGCCGTCACCGACATGGAGCGTGCTGTGCTGTTTTATCAAGCCGTATTCAGAACCGTGCTGCATCGTGAAAACTTTGGCGGCTCACTCCAGGCCGTGTTTCCACACGCCGAAGATCAGCCCGGTGGCGCGCTGTTCAAGTCAGACAATTTCCTGCCAGGCCGCAGTGGCATTCGCGCCTATATGAATGTGGGCGAAGAAAAGCTGGACGACGTACTGGCCCGCATCGAACAAGCTGGCGGCAAGATGGATTTCCCGGTGGTTGATCTGGGCAAAGGCATCGGCTTTATCGCTGGCATGATCGATTCCGAAGGCAATAGCGTCGGTTTGTTTTCGACCGTGGGTTAAGGACCGCCAACAAATGCGCCGAGCCGACCGCCTGTTCCAGATCGTGCAATTTCTGCGCGGTCGGCGTCTGACCACTGCCCGCTGGCTGGCCGAGAAACTGGAAGTCTCGGACCGCACCATTTACCGCGACATTCAGGATTTGATGTCTTCCGGCGTGCCCATTGATGGCGAAGCGGGCGTCGGTTATGTGCTGCATAAAACCTTTGACCTGCCGCCACTGATGTTTGATCGCGATGAACTCGAAGCCATCACCATTGGCCTGCGCATGGTCAAGTCTTGGGCGGGCGCTGGCCTGGAGCGCGCGGCCAATAGTGCGCAATCCAAAGTGCAGTGCGCGCTGCCCAACGAGTTGCGCCAGCGCTTTGGGCGTATTGCCTTGTATTCGCCCAGCTGGACCAAACCCTTTAGTGGCGATGTATTTGATGTGGTGCGCGACGCCATCGGGCACAACTACGTCATTGCCATCGACTATCAACGCCTCGATGGTAGCGCCAGCGAAATGCGCAACGTGTGGCCGCTGGGGCTGTTTTTCTGGGGCAATAAATGGACGCTGGCCGCCTGGTGTGAGACGCGTCAGGCTTTTCGCAATTTCCGGCTGGATCGCATCAGCGAGTCCCAACTCTTGCAACGGCATTTTGTCACCGATGCCGAACGCAGCCTGGATGGCTATCTGAAAGCGATTGGCGCGCCAGCCAATACCGACGATTAAGCCACCCCGAACCCCGCCCTACCCCAACGCGCGAGCCAGTGTGGCTTGCCCGGCGCAGGCGATTTCCCGCATAATGCAACATTATTGCAAAAACAGCCTGCAGCGGCGGCCATGTCTCACTCTCATTCCGATCACGCCTCACATTCCCACGCTCATTCGCACGCAACCGCCGTTGTTCGTCCGGGCTTACCGGCACGACTGTTCGCGTTCAGCGCGGCACAACGTTTGCTGATTGCGCTGGTGCCTTTGGCGCTGGTCTGGTTCATGACCTGGTGGGCGCTGTAAATGATCCAGCTGGATGACATCACCGTTTGTTATCGCAAGCATCCCGCCGTGCATCATGTCAGCGGCACCTTTACCGCAGGCGGATTGACCGCCGTGGTCGGCCCGAATGGCGCCGGTAAAACCACGCTACTGAAAGCCATTACCCGGCTGCAGCCGCTCACTACCGGCAAAATCACGGTCGATGGCGAAATCGCCTATCTGCCGCAACTGGCCGAGCTGGACCGACAGTTTCCGCTCACCGTTAGCGAACTGGTTTTGGCTGGTGCCTGGAAGCGCAAAGGTGGTCTGAAAAGCCTGAATGGTGACGAAGTGACGCGCACGCAAGCGGCACTGGAACGCGTTGGTCTGGGTGGATTTGGCCAACGCCCGATCTCCACTTTGTCTGGCGGCCAATTACAGCGCGCCCGCTTTGCCCGTTTGCTGGTACAGGACACGCCCATCATTTTGCTGGATGAGCCGTTCAACAATATCGACACCCGCACCCGCGACACCTTGCTGACACTGCTGGAACACTGGCGCGATGAATCGCGCACGGTTGCGGTGGTGGTGCATGACATGACCATTGCCCACTCGCACTTTCCCGAAACCGCTTTGCTGGCCCACGAGGTGATTGCCTGGGGGCCGACAGCCACTACGCTCACCGAAGAAAACCTCGAGCGCGCCCAACAAATGACCGAATACTGGCAAAACGATGCCCCGTGGTGTGCCCAAGCATGACTTTGAATGAACTGTTTATTGCGCCGGTTAGCGACTTTGCCTTTATGCGCCGCGCACTGGCGGGCTGCGTAGCTCTGGCCACCGGCTGCGCGCCGATGGGCGTCATGCTGGTATTGCGCCGTATGAGTCTGATGGGTGATGCGCTGTCTCACGCCGTGCTCCCCGGCGCGGCCATCGGCTTTATCTTCGGTGGCTTTGCGTTGCCTTGGCTGGCGGGCGGTGGGATTGCCGCAGGTTTGCTGGTGGCGTTACTTGCCGGTTTGGCCAGCCGTTATACCAGCCTGAATGAAGACGCCAGCTTTGCCGGGTTTTATCTGGTGTCGCTGGCCGTTGGCGTGGTGCTGGTATCCAAATGGGGCAGCAATGTCGATCTGATCCACTTGCTATTCGGCTCGGTGCTGGCAATTGATGACCCGGCGTTGTATCTGCTGGCGGCCATCACCAGCATCACCCTGATCTGGCTGGCAGTGAACTACCGTGGGGTGATTCTGGAATGCGTTGATCCCGGTTATCTGGCTGTCACCGGCGGGCGCGGCAGTCGTTATCACCTGGGTTTGATGGTGCTGACGGTGCTCAATCTGGTTGCCGGTTTTCAAGCGATGGGTACATTGATGGCAGTCGGCATGATGATGCTGCCCGCCACCATTGCCCGCTTATGGGCAGATACGCTGGCCGGACTGCTGTTGTCGGCCTGGTTGTCAGGACTGGCGGCTAGCGTTATCGGGCTGCTGCTGTCGTACCACCTGAACCTGCCTTCCGGCCCGGCCATCGTGCTGGTGGCCGGCATCATCTATCTGGTATCGCTGTGGCTGGCCCCACATGGCTGGCTGGGCCGCCGCGCCAGCAAAACTCATTTGCAACATTAAGCTCCAAGGATCATCCCGCCCATGCCACGTCTGATTCGCTGGCTCTCGCTAGCATTCCTGTGTTTTTCCGGTCTGGCTCAGGCCGCCACCCCGTTGCCGGTAGCAGCCAGCTTCAGCATCTTGGGTGATCTGGTGCAGCAAGTCGGCGGCGAGCGCGTTTCGGTATTCCGCCTGGTCGGGCCAGATGAAGATGCCCACGTCTTCCAGCCAACACCGGCCGATATCGCCCGCATTTCACGCACCCGTTTGTTCTTTGTGAACGGGCTGGGGCTGGAAGGCTGGCTGACCCGCTTGCAACAAGCCGCCAATTACCAGGGCACCGTGGTTACCGTCAATCAGGCTGGCAATACGCTGGTGATGGATGAAGACGGCAAACGTGTCACTGACCCGCATGCCTGGCAAGACCCTGCGCGCACCAAAGCCATGGTCGGCGTCATCAATGCGGCGCTGTGCAAAGCGGACGCTGCAGGTTGCACCTATTACCAGCAGCGCACCACGGCTTACCAGAAACAGTTAGACGATTTGGCCAGCTGGGCGACCAGCGAGTTCAACAAAGTGCCACCGCAAAAACGCGTCATTCTGACTTCGCATGATGCATTTGGGTATCTGGGCGCTCGCTTTGGCATCAAGATTCTGGCACCGCAAGGGGTTTCCACCGATGCCGAGCCCAGCGCCAAAGATGTGGGTAAGCTGATTAACCAGATCAAGCAAAGTGGCATTCATGCGGTGTTTATGGAAAACATCAGCAATCCGAAAATGGTGCAGCAGATTGCTGCCGAAACCGGTAGCAAACTGGGCGACAAGCTGTTTTCGGATGCGTTATCCAAAGATGGTGTGGCCGATACCTATCTAAAAATGTACCGGCACAATGTGACCACGCTGGTCGCGGGTATGGCGCAAAACCGCTGACACCGCGCGGCCATCAACCAGTTCAGCGTTTGGTCGCGCCACGGATAACACGGCTCAAGCGCCCAGCCGCATCCCGAATCTCCTCATGGGTCAGCCCGGCGTAGCCCAGTAGCCAGCCCTCTCGCGTAATCGGCCCCAGATGGGCGTAATGCAAATCACGCAACGCCAAACCGGAACGGCGGGCGGCAGCGGTCAGCGGCGCCTCCTGCCCCGGCTGCACCAGTCCGGCAAACTGCAAACCGCTGGCAAATCCGGTCGGCTGAAGTAGTTCGCCCAGCGGCGCCAACGCTTGCAGCATACAGTCGCGGCGGCTGCGGTACAGCAAACGCATGCGCCGCAAATGCGCGCTGAAATGCCCCTGGCTGATAAATGCCGCCGTCACCGCTTGCTGTAACTGGCTGCTATGACCGTCGCAAGCGCGGCGGCCCGCAATCAGCGCGGGCATCACCGGCTCGGGCGCGACCACATAAGCTAGGCGCAATCCCGGAAACAACACTTTGCTGAAGGTGCCTACGTACAAGACGCAACCAGCGTCATCCAGCCCTTGCATGGCAGGCAGCGGTTTATGGTCGTACTGGTATTCGCCGTCGTAATCGTCCTCCACAACCCACGCGCGCTGCGCTTGCGCCGTGCTCAGCAAATCCATGCGTCGCGCCAGCGACATACGCATTCCCAGCGGATATTGATGCGAAGGCGTGACGTAGATCATCCGGGGTTTGGGCAGAGTGCAACTGCCATCCGGCTCGCGCCAGAGCAGCCCTTCCTCATCCAGCCCCACCGGCTGCAATATCGCTCCGGCGGCCTGAAAGGCGGCGCGGGCACCGTGGTAACCGGGGTCTTCAACCCAAGCCACGTCGCCCGGATCGAGCAAAGTGGTCGCCAGCAATTGCAGCGCCTGTTGCGAGCTGGAAAGAATCAGCACTTGCCCCGGATGACAGCGCACCCCGCGTGATTGCGCCAGATACGCCGCTATGGCCTGGCGTAACGGCAGATAACCTTGCGCATCACCGTAATCCATCAGCGCATCACTTTCCGGCCCGCGCACAATGCGCGATTGCAAGCTCAGCCACAGCTCGCGCGGAAACACGCGCAGATCAGGCAAGCCAGCGCTGAAATCTCGTTGATCCGGCACGTCAAAACGCAGCCGCGTTGCCAATTGCGTCGCCAACCCGCGTTGCGACGGCCCGGCAATCGCCTGCCCCGCCACCGGTTTGGCCGGGAAGCGCGTCAACACATCAATGGCGACGAATGTCCCCGCGCCCACCCGCCGCTGCACATAACCTTCAGCTTCCAGCCGCACATATGCCGCTTCGACCGTAACCCGAGCCACGCCCAGTTCGGCCGCCAAAACCCGT
This sequence comes from Silvimonas soli, assembly GCF_030035605.1. Taxonomy (NCBI): domain Bacteria; kingdom Pseudomonadati; phylum Pseudomonadota; class Betaproteobacteria; order Neisseriales; family Chitinibacteraceae; genus Silvimonas; species Silvimonas soli. The sequence continues at coordinate 886,504 of NZ_CP106736.1, forward strand.
GAGGCTGGCAAGCGCTGGCCCCGCACGTACAGACCTTTGAGGATGTGTTCGCGCAACTGGCTGCAAACCTGGTCTTGCAGGCTGGGCGCCTGGACGTCGGCGGGTATCAAGGAAAAATGCATTGGCCTTATCCCTGCGATGAAATTGGCATCAAACAGCAGGCCATTCTCGCTTTAAACTGCCCCTGATACCACCCCGCCACAGGAAAAAAACAATGCAGACATGGAGCAATGAACTCGGCCAACCTTTGGGTAAACCCTTGCCGGATTGGCAAAATCCACCTTTCCCGATTGCTACCACGCTGGAAGGCTACGGTTGCCGGATGGAACCGCTTGATGTGGCAAAACACAGCAACGCGTTGTGGGAAGCTTTTTCCGAAGATATTGAAGGCCGTGTCTGGACTTATTTGAGTGTCGGGCCATTTGCCAACAAGGCTGGGCATGACGGCTGGTTACGTGCGCTGGCAAGCAAGTCTGACCCGCAACCGTATGCCATTGTCGATGCCGCAACCGGCTTGGCTGCGGGTATCGCCACCTATCTACGCATTGCGCCAGAAACGGCGAGTATCGAGGTTGGCTGGCTGACTTTCTCGCCGCGCATGCAGAAAACCAAACTGGCGACTGCTGCGATGTTCTTGCTGATGCGCAACGCCTTCAAGCTTGGCTATCGCCGCTATGAATGGAAGTGTAATTCGCTGAACGCACCGTCCCATCGTGCGGCGGAGCGTTTGGGCTTTACTTTTGAGGGGATTTTCCGCCAAGCCGCCATCAATAAAGGACGCAGCCGCGACACAACCTGGTTATCGATTATTGATAACGAATGGCCGTTACTGGAGGTGGCATTTGAACAATGGCTGCAGGCGGATAATTTTGATGCGGCTGGCCGTCAGCGCAGCAGCCTGTCGGCGTTGACCAGCGCGGCGCTGGCCCAGCGGGCGACATAACAGGCTTGGCCAGTTACAACCGCACCGCCACATAAACGCCGACAAAACGCGCAGCCAGCATCTTGCTGGCTGTGTGCACTTCTACGGTCACAGACAGGCGCCCTTTGCCACGTCGCTGGTACATGCGCTGGAAGGCAGCCAGTTGCTGTTCGTCAACCGGCAGCACATGAGCAGTGAAATCGCCGGGGATCGGCAACAGGAAGTCAGTAGCACCAGACTGGATCACCACATCAGCGCCCTCGCCCGCGGCTACATTCACCGCCATCCAGCCAGCTATCGTCGCCAGCGTCGAGATACTGCCACCAAAAGCGGTGGCGTGATCGTTGCGGTTGGGTTCGTATGGTACCGCGATCGACCAATCATCCACATCGCCCATTACGTGCACTTGCATCGCCGCCAAAACAGGAAAGCCGTCACGAAGACGGCTATTCCAGTAGTCAGCAAATGCGACCGTCACACTCAGGACCCGGACGAATTGACCGGATAACGCGGTGGCAGGAACAAAGCGGCAATCTGCTTGGGGCGATTGTGCGCAATCAGCGGCGCATCTGGCATTTCGTTAACGGTGCGGGCGCTGCCACCCAAAGCCGGGACAACTGCAACGGCGTTGGCACGCACTGGTGCCATGCGCGGCGGTGTGGCTACGGCGTTACTGCGGGCTTCGCGATTGCCACCACGTTCACGCCCGTCGCGGGATTCACGCCCTTCACGATTGTCGCGGGTACGTTGCGGCGGGCTGGCGGGCGCTGCGGGCTCCATATGAGTGCCCGGCGAAAAGCCTGGCACCGGCGTGAGCTGGAAGGTTTTCTTGATCAGCTTCTGAATGCCGAGGAAAGCCTTCTCTTCGCCCGGATCAACCAGCGAAATGGCAATGCCCTTGGCACCAGCACGACCGGTGCGGCCGATACGGTGCACATAGTCTTCCGGGTTGCCTGGCAATTCAAAGTTAACCACATACGGCAGTTCGGAAATATCCAGACCACGCGCGGCAACGTCAGTCGCAACCATCACCTTGATACGGTTTTCCTTGAACGCGGCCAACGCTTCCATCCGCGCTTTCTGGTCGCGATCACCGTGGACAGCCTCAACTTCAAACCCTTCGCGCTTGAGATCACGGGCGAGTACATCAGCACCTTGTTTGGTGCGGGTGAACACAATGACCTGCTGCATGTCTTGCGTGCGGATCAAATGCGCCAGCAAAGCTTTTTTGCGATGGGTTTCGCAAGGATGCAGGATTTGTTCAACGTTTTCGTTGGTGGCGTTCTGGCGAGCCACTTCAACTGTCACTGGTTCGTGCAGGAAGTCGGCCACCAGCTTTTTGATTTCGGGCGAGAAAGTCGCGGAGAACAGCAGCGTCTGCTTGCGGTTGGTCAGCAAATCCATGATGCGGCGGATATCGGGGATAAAACCCATATCCAGCATGCGATCGGCTTCGTCCAGCACCAGAATCTCGACTTGCGACAAATTCACGGTTTTTTGCTGCACGTGATCGAGCAAACGACCGGGCGTGGCGACCAGCACTTCGACACCGGCACGCAGCGCAGGAATCTGGCCGTTGATGTCGACACCGCCATACACCACGTGGCTACGCAGAGCTTGATGCTTGCCGTAGGTTTTGACCGATTCATAAACCTGATCGGCCAGTTCGCGGGTTGGAGTCAGGATCAGCGCACGCACCTGATGGCGAGCCGGAGAAACACTGGTGTTGGCGTAAGGCGCGAGGCGAGTGAGGATGGGCAGGGTAAACGCGGCGGTTTTGCCGGTGCCAGTCTGGGCTGCGCCCAATACATCCTTGCCTTCCAGCACCACTGGGATCGCCTGAGCCTGGATCGGGGTTGGGCTCTCGTAGCCTTGTTCTTCAACAGCTTTGAGTACTGCGGGCGCCAGCCCCAGCGTTGCAAATGTCATCCTGCGCTTACTCCAACGAGCTTCATTCATTGATTCAGAGAACCGGAGCGAGGTAACGGAAACCTCCGGATAATCAACGAGTTTATCACGAAAACAGCTAACTTTATGTGCTTTTGCCGTGACAGGCCTGTCAGGCGTTACCTGACCGGGACTACAAGGGTGAGTGCAAGCCCGCTGTGCGTGAGGTGGCAGCGCTTGCCATGCTTGCCCCCGCGCACGCACGGTTTAGAGCGGAACAATCAACCATACGATGATTGACACAATGTAAACAGTTACGCCAAATCATGAAAATATGACACATACATTGACGAAGCGAATCCGGATAATGTGCAACATCGTAGTTGAGTAATGCAGTTCTCCAATTCTCCGTTTGGCCTGTTCTAACCAACTCGAGCTTCTTCTTGTTAGCGCCCCCGCCAGCAGGATGACTCAGTAGAACGTGAAAGCCCTGGCCCGCTTTGCAACCGCTCCGGAATGCAAAGTGGGCCATTTTTTTGCCTGGACCATTGACTTTATGATACGTACATTGAGTATGATAGATAAGAATATCTAACAACAAGACCCATGAGCCCGCTTGATGAATGTGCAATTGCTGGTTAATCCCGACGTTGAAACGCTGCGTTCGTGGCAACGCGGCACCACTCTTGAAGTGCCCGCACTGGGCCAAAGTTTCATGCTGACCAATGACTGGGAAAGCGCCCGCAATGGCGACCAGCCCGGCACGTACCGCGTCGGCGAAGCCTGGTTATCGCGTGACACCCAGTATCTGCCGCGCCTTAACTTCAAAGTGGCCGAGCCCATTGCCACACCGGTTCGCCGCACCAGTCCGCCCGGATTTATCAGCGGCGTATATTGGCACTCGGCCAAAGAAGCCATTCAGGTGCGCCGCGATGGCTTTCGTGCCTTTCCCCCTGCCCGGCGCAAGCAAACCATGAGCATTGCCGAGCCCGGCAAGATCACCATCCATACCCGGCACCCGCGCACGCTGGAGGCGATCAACCGCCTGGCAGAACGCATTGGTCTGAGTGAACAAGCGCTTTTGCTGGATGCGCTTTACGCCGGGCTGGGCCAGATTGCGTCCAGCCGGCTGGATAGCGCCAAAGCCGAGGCTTTTCTCAAGGCATTCAGCGTGACTCAGGTCGTTGATAAAGCGGTAGATGAAACCGGCCAGGATTTGTTCGCCCGGCTGTAACCGGCGCTGACGATTGATCCGGGCAGTAATTGCCCGCCAAACCTTGTTGCACCGCACGTCGCAGCCCGTACAGATACGGGTGGAGGTAGTCCGGCGTGTTCGGTTACAATTGCAGACTTTCCTTATTCACCGATCAGGCAGGAGAAACACCCATGTCGATGGCTGACCGCGATGGCGTCATCTGGTACGACGGCAAACTGGTTCCGTGGCGCGACGCGACCACGCACGTGCTGACCCACACGCTGCATTACGGCCTGGGCGTTTTCGAGGGCGTGCGCGCTTACGAAACACCAAGCGGCCCGGCTATCTTCCGCCTGCAGGATCACACCGATCGCCTGTTCCGCTCCGCCCACATCTTGGGCATGAAGCTGCCGTACACCAAAGAACAACTGAACGCTGCCCAACTGGCCGTGGTGAAAGAAAACGGTCTGCAATCGTGCTATCTGCGCCCGATGGCGTTTTATGGCGCGGGCAAGCTGGGTGTGGCTCCGCCTCTAGATGACGTGCACGTGATCGTCGCTGCCTGGCCGTGGGGCGCGTACCTGGGTACTGATGGCCTGGAAAAAGGCATCCGTGTGAAGACTTCGAGCTTCACCCGCCACCATGTCAATATCACCATGTGTAAAGCCAAGGCTAACGGCAATTACATGAACTCGATCCTCGCCAACACCGAAGCCACCCGCGACGGTTACGACGAAGCACTGCTGCTGGATGCCGAAGGCTACGTGGCAGAAGGCTCGGGCGAGAACGTGTTCATTGTGCGTCGTGGCAAGCTGTACACGCCTGATCTGACCAGTGCGCTGGAAGGCATCACCCGCGACACCATCGTGCAACTGGCTGAAGAACACGGCATTCAGGTCATCGAAAAACGCATTACCCGCGACGAAGTCTATAGTGCGGATGAAGCGTTCTTCACCGGTACTGCCGCCGAAGTCACGCCGATTCGCGAACTTGATGGCCGCACCATTGGGGAAGGCCGTCGTGGTCCGGTTACCGAACTGCTGCAATCCCGTTACTTTGCCAGCGTGAAGGGCCAGGAAGGCTCCCGCGCTGAGTGGCTGACCCCTGTCAAGTGAGCGAAGCATGAGTCAACTGAAAGAAAATACCCTGCGTGAGATCGAAGTCGGTGCCAGCGATTTGCCGCTGCACTGCCCGATGCCGGATATGGTGAGCTGGAACGCCCATCCGCGCGTGTTTTTGCCGATTGAAAAAACCGGTGAAGCACTGTGCCCGTACTGTGGCACCCGCTATCGTCTGAAAGCTGGCGAAGTGCTCAAGGGTCATCACTGAACCTTGCGGTAAGTCTTGGATAGAACGGCGCATCGCGCCGTTTTGTCTTTTCGGGTAGCGGCTTTTCAAGCAGCCGCTTTCCTCTTCGTTTTAAGTAGCGCCCACTCTTGCGACACTGCATGAAAAAAATACTGATCGTGGCCCCAGCCTGGGTTGGCGACGCCATCATGGCTCAGCCGCTGTACCGCCGTCTGGCCGAGCGCCATCCTGGCGTGCAGATTGACGTGCTCGCGCCACCGTGGACGCGCCCGGTTCATGCGCGCATGCCCGAGATCAGCGAAACCATCGACAACCCGTTTGGTCATGGCTCGTTGCGGCTGGCGCAGCGCATCAAACTGGGAAGGCAACTCAAGCAACGTGGCTACGATCAAGTCATTGTGCTGCCCAACTCGCTCAAATCGGCGCTGATTCCGTGGTTTGCCGGTATTCCGGTGCGCACTGGCTGGGTAGGTGAAGCGCGTTTCATCCTGATGAATGACACCCGCACGCTCAATCCGCTGGCTCTACCGCAAATGGTGGAGCGTTTTGCCGCACTGGCTGATGACGCGGGCAAACCATTGCAACGCCCGGTGCCGCATCCGCGCCTGAAGATCGATGAAGCCTCGCGCACGGCTGCGTTGAACAAACTGGGCCTGACTGCAGATCGCCCCATCATCGCCTGTTGCCCTGGCGCCGAATATGGCCCTGCCAAACGCTGGCCGGCCAATCACTTTGCCGCACTGGCTCGTCAACGCATGGCGCAAGGCGACCAGGTCTGGCTGTTTGGCTCCAACAAGGATGATGAAATTGCCAGCGAGATTGCCGCTTTGGCACCCGGTGCGGTCAATCTGTGTGGCAAAACCAGCCTGGCGGAAGCGATTGACCTGATGTCGCTGGCACAAGTGGTGGTCGCCAATGATTCGGGCTTGATGCATGTCGCGGCCGGGCTGGATCGCCCGCTGGTAGCCATTTATGGCTCCAGTTCACCCGAATTCACGCCGCCGCTATCCAACCGGGCTGAGATCGTCACGCTGGATCTGGAATGCAGCCCCTGTTTTGAGCGCGTTTGCCCGCTTGGCCACATGAATTGCCTTAATCAGCTGGAAGCCAGTCGCGCCAATCGTGCCATCGAAAAACTGCTTTTGCTGGGCGCGCATACCTGAGCGCCCATGCCCGCAAATACGCTGGTCGCGGCCAGGCGGCGGCTCAGGCCGTACTGGTTGGACACAGTTACCACTGCGACTTGGCTGAATACCGCTACGCCCCCATAATGGTCAGCATTCTCAAGTCACTTTAAAAAGAACTGCCACTGCGATGGTCGTCAAAAAATTCTACGGCGCCACCACCCGAGATGCGCTTCGGCAAGTTCGGGACGAACTTGGCCCCGACGCTCTGATTTTGTCCAACCGCCAGGTTTCCGGTGGCGGGGTCGAGATCATGGCTGTTGCCGACTCGGACGTCGCTACCCTTACTGGTGTAAAAACCGGCGGTGCATCACGCACGCCGTCCCGGGCTAATGGCGCACGCCTGCTGCGTTCCATTCACGACGATACCCCTGCAACACCGACCGGTCGGGCGCTGGAACGCTCTTATGCCATCCCCGACGAAGAACACGAAGACAGCGAACCTTCGCTGGCTGATCTGGCTCCCACGCCACAAAGCAACGCCCCGCTTCCGACACCGGTGCCGACCCCTGCTGCGCCAACCACTTACGCCAGCCTGCTGGACGAACCACTGCCCCGGCAGACCGCGCCAGTGCAACCCGCGCCCGCAGTAACGCCGTCGCTTGGTTTGAAGTCGACACCGCCGCGCCGCGAAGAACCACTGCGCACTGCGACCAATTTCCGTTACGAAGACGCCAACGCCAGCCAGCCATCGCCGCCGAATAAAGAGGCCATGGAAGACATCGCGCGCGAAATCCGCTTGTTGCGCGGGCTGATGGAAAGCCAGATCGCTGGCATGGCCTGGGGCGAGTTGTCGCGCCATGCGCCAGAAAAACTCGAAGTATTACGTCAGTTGCTGGCCGGCGGTTTCTCGCCTGCCTTGAGCCGCCAGCTGATCGAAAAAATGCCGGATATCGGCATCGAACAAGGCTTGCGCTGGATTAAAGCCGCGCTGGTGCACAACCTGCCAGCCAGCTCCGATGATTTGATCGAACGCGGCGGCACATTTGCCCTGATCGGGCCGACTGGCGTGGGCAAGACCACCACTGTCGCCAAACTGGCCGCTCGCTGCGCGCTGCTGCATGGGCCGGACTCGGTTGCGCTGCTGACCACCGATAGCTACCGGATCGGCGCGCAAGATCAACTGCGCATTTATGGCCGCATCATTGGCATCCCGGTGCATGACGTCAAAGACCAGACCGATCTGGAACTGACACTGGCCGATTTGTCTGACCGCCATCTGGTGTTGATCGATACCGTGGGTATGGGTCAGCGGGACCAGCGCATTGGCGAACAATTGGCGCTGTTCGGCCAGGATCGGGTTTCGACCATCCTGCTGTTGGCGGCCAACGCGGCGCCAGCCACGCTGGATGACGTTGCCCGCCGCTACAAAAATCCAACATTGGCAGGCTGCATTCTGACCAAGCTGGACGAAACCATGAGCCAGGGCGGTTGTCTGGATGTGGCCATTCGCCACCGGCTGCAATTGCAGTTCGTCACCAATGGGCAGCGCGTGCCGGAAGACCTGCACCGCGCCAATGTTGAATACCTGATTGACCGCTCGTTCCGCGGCGCGGCCGACAACCCGGTATTCCAGCTGCGGCAGGACGAATACCCGCTGTATATGAGCTCGCAAACCGGGGCAACTGAAGTTCCGCTCGATCTGAATGTGAGAAACCGCCGTGGCTAATGGCTGGCTGGATCAAGCGGCCGGCTTGCGGGCTTTGCTTAGCCCGACACCGTGTCGCAGCATCAGCCTCAATGGCGGCCGCGGTGGCAGTGGTGCCACCACCTTGGCGATCAACCTCGCCGCCGCTCTAGCCGAACGGCAACGTGAAGTGTTGCTGCTAGATGAGTTTGAAGGGCTGTCCAACTCTTTGCATCGCTTGCGACTGGCGCAGGCTTATCACTTTGAATCCGTTCTGCGTCGCGAAATCTCGCTGGCCGACGCGGTGGTGCAAACCGATGCCGGTTTCGCCATCCTGCCGGTCTCTGCCCGCGCCACCATGCTGGCGGGCTTGAACGAGCGCGAACTCTCCTGGCTGGCGCAAGAGTTTGAAACGCTCACGGCAGAAGTCGACTTCCTGCTGCTCGATACCCGCCCGACCACCCTGTCTGGTGTTCCAAATCTGTCTTTGGCCGCTGACGACGTGCTGATCATCGTCTCGCAAAACGCCGAGTCGATCACCGACGCGTACGCCACGATCAAGGTGCTGTACACCGAATACGCCCGGCGCGAATTCCGCATTCTGGTCAACCGTGTTGCCAGCCTGGAAGACGCCAGCCTGCTGTTCGACCGCATTCGCAGCGTTGCCACGCAATATCTGGGTGCGGAAATTCGTCTGCGCCTGATTGGTTATGTGCCGGAAGATGACAAACTCAAACGCGCCATGCGCCTGGGCCGCACGGTGATCGAGGCTTTTCCTGAAGCGGAAGCCAGCCATGCTTTCCGGCAACTAGCCGATGCCATGCTGCGCTGGAAGCGCCCGAATCAGTCGCAAGAAACGCCGGGACACTTTGTTTACCGGCTCGTGGAATCCAGCCGGATTCTCACCGACCGCTTGCAGAACTGACCCAGGTTTTCGCCGCACTCATGCCAGATACCTCGCCGCCGACGCTGTCCACGCTTGCTGAACTGCGCCACGATGATCGTGGCGAGTTTCTCTATCTGGCCGGTCGGCTGGACTCCAATGGCAGTGCCGCGGTCTGGCCCGCCACCCGTACCTTTGCTCGCAAAGACTTGCGGATCAACGCCGCTGCAGTGGATTACTGCGATGGCGCCGGTCTGGCTCTGTTGTATGAGCTAATCCAGAGCGGCGGCGTGGTTGAAGGTTTGCCGCAACGCTATACCGCGCTACTCAATGAGCTCGATCCCCAGACACCACTCAAGGTGGAAGCTCCGGCAACGCGACCCGGCTTTCTGATTCGCCTGGGTAGCAAAGCCGCCGATGTCTGGCGCGGTGTTTACGATCTGCTCGCCTTTACCGGCGAACTGACTGAAGCGTGGCTGGTATTGCTACGTCGCCCGAGTATTTTGCGCTGGGGCGACATGATCGAGCAGTGCGTCAAAGCTGGCGTCAACGCTTTGCCCATCGTGTTGTTGGTGGCGTTTTTGTTGGGTGTCATTCTGGCCTTCCAGTCTGCTGTGCCCATGCGCCAGTTTGGCGCGGAATTATTCGTCGCCAATCTGGTCGGTCTGGCTTTGGTACGCGAACTGGCGCCTCTGATGACTGCCGTTCTGCTGGCTGGGCGCACTGGCGCTGCCTTTGCGGCAGAACTGGGCACCATGAAAGTGAATGAAGAAATCAATGCGCTGGTCACGCTGGGACTGGAACCCGTGCGTTTTCTGGTGCTGCCACGCATTCTGGCCGTTACGCTGATGGCGCCGTTGCTCACGGTGCTGGCCGAGGTCGTTGGTATTTTCGGTGCCGGGCTGGTGTTGTTGAGCTTCAATATCCCGCTCACTACCTCCGCCGCCCAAGTCATGGATTCGGTCGGGTTTTCCGATTACATCGGCGGTTTGGCCAAGGCCACCGTCTACGGTTTTGGTATTGCGGTGATCGGCTGTCGGCGTGGCTTGAACACGGGTGCCGGAGCCAGCGCGGTTGGCGCCAGCACCACGCAGGCGGTGGTTAGCGCGATTGTCATGCTGGTGGTGTCCGATGGCTTGTTTGCTGTCGCCTTCTACTACCTGGGGTGGTAGATGGACATCATCAAGGTTGAGAACCTCACCTGCGCCTATGGCCGCAATATCGTACTCAAGGACGTCAACCTGACTGTACAGGAAGGTGAAATCCTGACCATTCTGGGCGGCTCCGGGTGTGGCAAATCCACGCTTCTTAAACACATGATCGGGCTGGAAACACCGCGCCGCGGGCACGTGCTGATCAAGGGCGAAAACCTCACCCTGGCCGATGGCGATGAGCGGCGGCGCATTCTGTCGCAGTTTGGCGTGGCGTATCAATCGGGCGCCTTGTTTGGCTCCATGACGGTGCTTGAAAACGTCATGTTGCCACTGGAGTCCTACACCCGGCTGGACGCCGCCGCGCGTGATCTGGTGGCGCGTCTCAAGCTACGTCAGGTGGGGCTCGAACAATTTGCCGACTACCTGCCCTCGGCGCTTTCCGGCGGCATGCAAAAACGCGCAGCCATTGCCCGGGCACTGGCGCTGGACCCGGCCATTCTGTTTCTGGATGAACCATCCGCCGGGCTGGACCCGATCACCTCTGCCGAGCTGGACGCCCTGATCAAACGACTTGCGCAGGTGCTGGGGCTAACCTTTGTGGTGGTCACACACGAACTCGCCAGCATCTTTGCGATTGCCGATCGGGCCATCATGCTGGATAAACAGAACAAGGGCATCATTGCCGAAGGCACGCCCACCGATTTACGCGACCATCATCCGGACCCACGCGTAACCCGGTTCTTTAGACGCGGAGCAACATGACGCATAGCAAGCATTACTTTCGGCTGGGATTATTTGTGGTGATCGCCGTGATCACCGCAGCGCTGCTGTTCATCGCGTTTGGTGCGGGCCGCTGGCTGGGCAAAAGCGTCACCATGGAAACGTATTTCGATGAATCGGTCCAAGGTCTGGATGTCGGTTCCAAGGTGCGCTATCGCGGCGTAACCGTGGGCGAAGTCAGCAAAATTTCATTTACCTACACCAAATATCAGCTGGATTCCCCGCCGTCCGAGCGGCTGCAATATGTGCTGGTCGAAACGCGTTTGCGCCCCGAACTGTTTGGCGGCAAAACCATGCAATTGCCCAGCCAGGAGACGCTGCAGCGCGAGATAGACCGCGGTTTGCGGGTGCGGATTACACCGCAGGGGCTGACTGGCACCAGTTATCTGGAAATCGACTACTTCAACCCGTACAGCAACCGGCCGCTCGCGATTTCCTGGGCGCCGCTCGATTTGTATATCCCGTCTGCCCATAGTGCCGTTTCGCAGTTGATGAGTGCCACCCAAGACATCATCACCCGCATGCAAAAGCTGGATGTAGAAACCACCGTGACCCGCTTGAATCACCTGCTGGCCACCACCGACGACAAATTGGGGCAGATTCCCATGGCCAGCATCGCCAAATCGCTCGATAGCGTTGCCGGCAAGCTGGACAAACTCCCACTGGACCAATTGGTGAGCGATGCGCGGGCGATGCTCAACGAGGTGCATGCCACCAGTGCGCAGCTGCATGCCATGCTGGACGCGCCAGGCATGGCCAGTGCGCCGACCAATCTGGCTGTCAGCAGCGCAAAACTGCGTGAGTTGCTGGAAAGCCCGCAACTAAGTGACTCGCTCAAACATCTGGATCAAACCATGTCGCGGCTGGATGAGCTTACCGCCGGGCACGAAGGCGAACTGGGAGAAACCTTGATGAACCTGCACTCGGCCAGCGATGATTTGCGCCGCCTGACTGATCGCGCCAACAGCAATCCAGGCAGTCTGCTGTTTGGCAGCACGCCTACCCCTTACCCGTTGCCCGCCCAATGACCCGCGCCCCCCTCCGCCTCGCCGCCCCGCTACTCGCCGCCGTTGTGCTGCTGGCCGCTTGCTCCAGCACGCCACCGCAAGAATCCCGCTATCAGCTCGATACGCCGTACCCGGCAGCCGCCGCACCCAGCGCGCCGCGCTTTAACGACACGCTCAAGGTCATGTTGCCCAATGCGCCTGGCGAGCTAGGCGGCAGCCGCTTCATTTACCGCGAAACCGACCAGCGTTATACGCGTGACCCGTATCGCGGTTACACCTCACCGTTGCCGTTTTTGCTGGCCGACCGGATTACCGACTGGATAGGCCGCTCTGGTTTATTCAGCCATGTCATTCCATCGCGTTCACCGTGGCCGTCGCGCTATGTTCTGGAAAGCGACGTCGATGCGCTGTACGTCGATCTGCGCCCAGGTCAGCCGCGCACTGCACACGTCCAGTTGGGCTTTCGGGTCCGCGATACCACGGACAACCGTTTTGTGTACGACGGGCAGATCTCGGCGAGCGCTCCGCTAGCCGAACCGGTTAGCGGAGACAGCATCGCCACTGCGCAAGCGCAGGCGCTCACACAAGCCTTGAGCCAACTCGAAACCGCACTACGCAGTGCTCCGGTTTCCGCGCAATAAACGAACCAATGAACGCTCTCGCCGTCGTATTGGCGGCGAGACGCGCCAACCGGCAAGGTTGGCAGGTATGGCCAGAACATGCCGTTTCAACCGCTCGCGAGTATGCGCCGCCATTGTCCAGTCATCATTGCCGCACATGCTTCACGTACTTTTCTTAAAATAAGCTTGGGTTTTGTTGAATCCCGACAGCAAGCATGGCCCGGATTCAGGCAAAATCAGCCTTAAGCATTTCGAGAAAGATATGGTTGCCGTCACCCGCCCCTTAGCCCAATCCATTGCCGAAGCCGCCGATCCGGCGCGTTGGCTGCACGCCCTGTCTGGCCGCTATCCGCCCGAGCAGATGCGCCGTCTGCAACAAGCGCTGGAATGGTCCGCCACGCTGTACCAGGGCAAGACTCATCCCGACACAGGCGAGCCGGTGTACCCGCACGCCGTCGCTTCGGCGTCGATTGTGGCCGACCTGAATCTGGATGCCGACGCCGTCATCGCCACGCTGCTGTTCGGCGCGCCCGACAGCCTGGCAGATGCCCCGGTCGCCATCGAAACGCATTTCGGCAAAGCCGTCGCCACGCTGGTTGAAGGCGTCTGGCGCGTACGCAAGATTCATACCCTGACCCAAGGCCGCGCGCGCGGTGCCGACAACGCCGAGCAGATTGAAGCCTTGCGCAAGATGCTGCTGGCGATGGTCGAAGACATGCGCGTGGTGCTGATCAATCTGGCGTGGCGCACGCAAACCATGCACACGCTGGCTAAAGTGCCGGATGAAGAGCGTCGCCGCATCGCCCGTGAAACGCTGGATATCTACGCCCCGCTGGCTAATCGGCTGGGCGTCTGGCAGATCAAGTGGGAGCTGGAAGACCTCGGCTTTCGCTATATGGAGCCAGAGACTTACAAGAAGATCGCCAAGCTGCTGGACGAACGCCGGGTTGATCGCGAGAACTTCATCAATGACGTGCTTTCCACGCTGCGCCGCGAGCTGACCGCCGCCGGAATCAAACACGTTGATCTGATGGGCCGCCCCAAACATATCTTCAGCATCTGGAAAAAGATGCAGAAGAAAAAGCTCGATTTCTCCGAGCTGTATGACATCCGCGCGGTGCGGGTGCTGGTGGATGACGTCAAGGATTGCTACACCGTGCTGGGGATCATCCACAATTTGTGGCAACCGATTCCGGGCGAGTTTGACGATTACATCGCCAACCCCAAGGGCAATTTCTATCGCAGCCTGCACACGGCGGTGATTGGCCCGCAAGACAAAGCCGTCGAGGTGCAGATTCGTACCTTCGACATGCACGAGCACGCCGAATTTGGTGTGGCCGCCCATTGGCGCTACAAGGAAGGCGGCAAAGGCGATAGCAAATACGAAGAGAAAATCGCCTGGTTGCGGCAATTGCTGGACTGGCGCGAAGACATGGCGCAAGAAGCGCATCTGGCCGATGCCTTCAAAGCCGAGCTCTTTGACGACACCATTTATGTGCTGACGCCAGCGGGCCGCGTGATCTCGTTGCCCAAGGGCGCAACGCCGGTCGACTTCGCCTATCACTTGCACAGTGATCTGGGACATCGCTGTCGCGGCGCCAAGGTCAACGGCCATATCGTGCCGCTCAACACACCGCTGGAAAACGGTCAGCGTGTAGAGATCCTTGCCGCCAAAGAAGGCGGCCCGAGTCTGGATTGGCTGCATCAGGGTTATGTAAAAAGCCATCGCGCCGCGCAGAAGATTCGCTACTGGATACGCCAGCAGAATCTGGATGTGGTGGTAGCAGCCGGTAAAGCGTTGTACGACAAAGAAGCCTCGCGTTGTGGGGCCACCCAAGCCAATCAGGAAGACGTCGCCCACCGATTGGGCGTAAAAACCGTCAACGACCTGTACATTGCGTTGGGGCATGACGATGTGTCGCTGCGCCAGTTGGCGGATGCCTTCAACACCAGCCCACCGCCGGTAGAAGAAACCGTCAATCCGGAAGACGTCGTGCGCCGTGCGCGCGCCGACCAACACGGCGAAGGCATTCTGATCGAGGGCATCGACCAGTTAATGACCTTGCTGGCCAAGTGCTGCAAACCGGTGCCGCCGGATCAAGTCATCGGCTTTGTCACCAAAGGGCGTGGTATTTCGATTCACCGTACCGATTGCCCGACGCTGAAACGCCTGGCTGCGGCATCGCCCGAACGACTGATTCGTGCGGATTGGGGCAAGCAAAAAGGCAACGTCTTTGCCACCGACATTCTGGTGGAAGCGCATGATCGCCCCAGCTTGCTGCGTGATCTGTCTGACGTGATGTCGCGCGAGAAGATCAACGTTACCGGTGTGAACACGCTTTCGAAGAACACACTGGCACGCATGCGCTTTACCGTGGAAATTCGCGGAGCGGATGACCTACCGCGTATTTTCTCGCGGCTGGCCGACGTGGCTGGGGTGTTGAAAGTAGAACGCGTCTGAACGGACTCGACACCTGGATTATCTCCGAGGCGGCGTGTCCGCCATCGCCTTTGATGTTGTTCGGGGCTACCCCAACGTGGGGGCGATCACGCCGGTTGCCAGCAAGATGGTCTGCGTTAGACCAAACAGGGCGATCAACGATGCACCGGTCCAAGACAGCGTGCGTTGCCAGCCACCGCTGTGGCCATGCGCTGGCAGCAGTCGGTTGATACCCATCGACCCCAGACTGATCAGCGACACGGTAATCGCTACGCCCAGTGCCATCGCAAAGGTCGAAATCACGCCGGTCATGAAAATGCCGTTGGCCAGGCAAAAAATCAGCACCAGTATCGCCCCGGTGCAAGGCCGCAGCCCGACCGCAACGCCAGTCAAAGCCATCTGCCGCCAGTTACGGCTGGCATTGGCTGCGCCTTGTGCCCGGTAGGTCAATTTGTTTGCTGCGACTGCAGCGTTACCCGAACGCTTTGGTGGCATTCGCAATGGAGAAACAGAGCGTGCGGTTGCAGCATCGGGCTCGCAACCACAGGTATCCAGACCCCGCGCCAGTCGCCACAGCATCAGCAAGCCCATTGCGCCGAGGATGGCATAGCTGATCATTTCCAGCGCGGCGGCATGCCCGAGAATCTTCAATGTCCCGCTATCAAACAGCGCGGCTAGCCCGCCCACCAGTACAATCGCCGACAACGCTTGTACTGTGGCCGCCCAGGCGCTCATGGCCACACCATGCAATACCCGTGCCCGTTGGGTCAGAAAATAACTGCCGATCACTACCTTGCCGTGCCCCGGCCCCGCCGCGTGCAGCACACCGTAGATAAACGAGATCAGCACAATGCCCCACAGCGCCGCATTGCTGTGGCTCTGCCGGCTTTCTTGCAGATGTTCGCGCAAGATGGCGTTGAGCTGGCTTTGCCATTGCACGATTTGCCCCACGGCCATGCGGACGGGGTATGGCAGTTTACTGAGCAGCGATGGCGCTTCTTGCGGCGCGGCAAGCGCAGCGGCAATTGGAGCAGAGGCAGTAGACGATGCCACCGGGCTCACCGGGCGCCCGAAATAATCGACCGCGTGTGCCGGGCCGGCCAGCAGGCAAGCTGCCAGCAAGAGAGCGAGCCAGAGGGTGATCTTCGCCCGTAACCGGAGCGTGAATACAAGATTCAGCAATTGAGTTTCCAGACCAGCGGATTCACCGTGCCGTAAAAAATCGGATGGGCACGGTCTTCAAATGAATTGAGCTTGCAACTGCCAATGCCATCCCCGGTTAGCGTGACCGAACTGGCATTGGTGGGCTCGTAATCCACAAAATAAGATTCATCGTAAAAGCCCAGCGTCACCCTGCCCTGACGCGGATCGACGGGCTTATCCAGCGGCAAGGTAAATTCATAAACCAGCTTGGCGCCGTCCAGCCGCGCGGTGAAGTCGGTCGGCGCCTTGACATTAATGGCGCTGCGCTCAATCGCCAGATGCTGAAAATAACCGTAGTTCTGCAGATTATCGAATCCGCCTGCCTTGACCTTGGCGACTTCGGCTTTGCTTAACGGCTTGCCTGGCTTGCGGCCCTTGGCAACGTCACTCAATACGGCCGTGGTGAAATCTTCATCGAACACCCAGTGTTCTTTGAGTGCCACCACTTTGCCCTCTTTGAATTGAATGGCAACGTCGTATAGCACCCACACGTGGGGGTGCGCCGCTGCTGCTGCAGAATAAAAAGCGGCTAGCAGCGCCAGCAAATAAACCGGGCGAAGAAATGAATGCATTGAACTGGAGTCGAAACCCGCGTGATGAATTAAAAGGCCCGTGCAACTTTAACGATCGGGGCGTCTGAACGATGACACTCATCTGGCAGGCAGGTTCATAAACCTGCCGCTCCCCATGCTAACCGATCCGCCGAAACCCGCGCCCAACAAAAAGGCGGCCCGTAAAGGCCGCCTTTTTTATCTGTACTAGCCGTTGATTAACGGGCAGTACGACGCTCGCCCACTTTGACGATCTTCAGGCTGTTGGTGCTGCCACCCAGGCCAACCACATCGCCGTAAGTGAACACCACCAGATCGCCCTGTTGCACCACGCCGCGCTGGATCAGTTCCAGTTCGGCACGGACCAGCAGGCTTTCCTGGTTGGCGTTGTCATAAGACATGATGAACGGGTAGACATCGCGGAACAGAGCCAGACGTGCATAGGTGTCTGCTTCTGGTGTCAGCGCATAAACCGGCACGCCACTGATGAAGCGCGACAGCCACAGTGCCGAAGCACCGGATTGGGTCAGTGCAGCAATCGCCTTGACCTTCAGATGGCCAGCAGCAAACAGGGCTGCCATAGCAATCGACTGGTCGATGCGGGTGAAGTCACCTTGCTTGAGCACTTCGTCGCTGATGCGGTTTTCTTGCGACTTCTCAGCCTCAAGACAGATACGTGCCATGGCTTCCACGGTTTCTACCGGGAACTTGCCGCTCGCGCTTTCGGCCGACAACATTACGGCATCGGTACCATCCAGCACGGCATTGGCCACGTCCGAGACTTCCGCACGGGTTGGCACCGGGCTGGTGATCATCGATTCCATCATTTGTGTAGCGGTGATGGTCAGCTTGTTCTTGCGACGAGCTGCTTTGATCATCTTCTTTTGCAGCGCAGGCACTGCAGCGTCGCCCACTTCAACGGCCAAGTCACCACGCGCAACCATGATGCCGTCAGACGCATCCAGAATTTCTTCCAGATTGCCAATAGCTTCGGTGCGTTCGATCTTGGCGATCAGCAGTGCCTTGCTGCCGGCGGCGCGCAACAGGGTGCGAGCCATGTACATATCGGCACCGCTCTTGGGGAAAGACACAGCCACGTAGTCAGCGCGCAGTACAGCGGCGACCTTGATGTCTTCCATATCTTTAGCGGTCAGTGCCGGTGCGGTCAGACCACCGCCCTGGCGATTGATACCCTTGTTGTTGGACAGAATGCCGCCCACTTTCACGCGGGTGTGCACCTCGCTGCCCAGCACTTCGGTGACTTCCAGCACGATGCGGCCATCATCCAGCAGCAAGATTGCGCCAGCTTCAACGTCGTTTGGCAGTTCTTTGTAATCGAGGCCAACTACTTGCTGGTTACCCAGGCCGTCGTATTCGGCGTCCAGAATGAATTTGTCGCCGTTGACCAGATCAACCTTGCCGTCTTCAAACTTGCGCACACGAATCTTGGGGCCTTGCAGGTCAACCATGACGGCCAGCGGGCTGTTGGCCTTGCGTGCGGCTTCACGGACCAGTTCAGCGCGATCCATATGATCTTGCGCGGTGCCGTGAGAGAAGTTCATGCGTACCATGTTCACGCCAGCGGCGACAAGGCGCTCGAGCGTGGCGGAATCATTGGAAGCTGGACCGAGGGTGGCGACGATTTTTGTGCTGCGTTGCATGCAATTAACTCCTGTCTCTAATCGATTTATCGACTGATGTTCTGTTGCTGTTGCGATGTACAAGATGAAGGCTAGCCGGTGAGACAGGATGGCACGCCTGCCCGGCATGGCTAGTCAATACGAAGCTGAAGGGGTATGCAATACCCATATTGATTTATGTCGCGCATCGCGAGTGGTTTAACGCCGGTCTTGCACCGCCGGCCTGATCAATTTTGCAGTGGTGTCCCCAGCAGGAATCGAACCTGCAACTAGCCCTTAGGAGGGGCTCGTTATATCCATTTAACTATGGAGACGTCACAAACAACCAAAACCCGCTAACGCTTGTTTTTGCCAGAAAATTTCGGTTTCCGAGACCATTCCCCGCTCGGCAGCCTGATATTTTACCGGGTTTCGTCCATTTGGTTTGCGTAAAGCTGTCACCCGCACGCTACAGATGTTGCATGACATATCGGGTGTCGGCATCAACGCTGGGGCGCATTATACCGATTGGCAGCCAATGGCGCGCTACTGTTGGGGTTAAAGCTGACACTGAGCAAACCAGGTGGTGTCCAGGTATGGCATACGCCGTTAAACAGTTCGATATCGAAGGGTTAAAAACCGCATCTTCGTAAATTGCGCGACCAGCACTGCGCTTCACCCCCGCGACCAACGGTACAAAATGTCAGGGCAACCTTCTTCGTTATCGCTGCCATCCCCATACGCAATCGCCACGAATCCGTGCCGCTCGTAAAAGGCGGCAGCAGCGGCGTTCTGCTGAAATGTATAGAGCTGCAAATCGCTAGCATTCTTGGCCTTCACCGCGTCCAGCAAGGCGGTACCGTTGCCTTGGTGCAGGTAACGTGGGCACACATACAACAGATCGAGCCATGTAACGTCATCCACTGTGGAATGCGCTGCCATTGCTGCTATGTGGTCATCGTCCAAGGCCAGAATGACATTGCCCGTGGGGATCAGCACATGGGCAATCCACTCATGAAGGGCCACATCGGCATGAACCAGCGGTGCATAGTCCGCCAACTCATTGCGTGAACGCATGTACATGCTAGTTAGCTCGTCGGCATCGGCCGGCGTCGCGACTCGCAAAAATACAGACATAGGCTTTCTCCAATAGCCCGCAATGTGGGGAAGATACCTTTCCTCAGACGATTCCAGCCACCGCCCGCGCTGTAAAAGACACAACTGCGCGTGCTGGGTGCTATCACAAGAAGATCGGGATGGGGGGAAGCCATGGAAAGGTTCACTTGGTTGATCGTGTTGGTCGGCGTGTTGCTGGCGCAAGCTGGCTGGGCCTCCAGCATGGCAACGACAGCATGCGAGAAATCCAGCGCCAGTTCGCCCGCCACGGACTTTCCACCCAGGCAACAGAATCATCAGCGAACAACAGTTGCTCCGCCGGGGATGACCTCCAACGTGAGCAATCAATACAACTACGTTTACTGTCCAGCCTTTGCAGCACCTGCCGCAGCTTCACAGCCTGCGGACACCACGTCAGACGACTGGTCGGCCGGCGGCGACTTCACCGGCCCTGGCGATGCCCGTAAAACGCCGACCGACAAAGCCCATGAAAAAACCAATCCGACCAAGATCGACGTGCGCCTTTCCAAAGATATCGGTCTGACTGTCGAAACCCAGGACTCTGCCATTGCGTGGGCCGCATTGGCGGCAGCGGTGATTATCGTTTTGTTTGCAACCTGGGGAGTGGTGCACGCATCAAAGCATCCGGAGAGCCCGATCACGGTCATGGGCTACGCATTACTTATTGGCGGAGTGCTCTTTCTGGGCGGGCTCGTGGGATATTGGTGGAAAGACGATGTCAGCACCACGCTCACCACTGAACAACTGACCCGCCTCGCCAATTCGAGCGACCTGCAGCGGGCCATTGCCGACTTCAGCCAGGTCAATGATGAACGTACGCGGCTCCAGACACGGGTGGATGCCCTGGAAAAAGACCTGGCGCTCGCACAAGCGTCGGCCAAAGTGGGCTCCAGTCAGAATGCAAAAGTGGGCGGCTGGGGGATTTCTGACTGGCCGCTAGCGCTTTTGCTGATGCTGGCCGCGGCGATGGTCAGCGGCTTGTGGGCACAGCGAGCCTTTGTCGCCCAGATCAATGCGCTGCAGGTCAAACTGGCCGAATCGAGAACGGCCATGACCAATGCAATTGACCTGCTGAACCAGGAGAATCCTGAACTGTCTGAGCACGCGCTGAACCCTGACCAGCAGCCGCCGGAACACTTGCTGACCGCGCTGCGAGCCGCCGTGCGAATGCTCAAGCGCGCTATCGGCCGGGAATACATAGCAGGCAAATTGTAGATCAGCAAGCGGCGCGCCTTGCCACGTACCTCCTGCGTAGTGCAAAAGTAGCCCGGTTATCGGGATCTATCTCCCGAACGAGCCTGCATCTGTGCCTGATTTCTCAAAACTGGATGCAAACCCGGTGTACTCCGCCGCGATTGCGAGTTCGTACACCGTTCTGGGTGTGGCCACGACCTGAAAACCCAGCTTCTGATGAAACCGCATTGAGGCCACGTTGCTACCGGCTACCAATGCGCAAAGCTCAGAGTGTCCACTGCGCACGAGCGATTCTGCGGCGATACGGTAAAGCGTAGCGGCCAGATTCTGCCCGCGCCAGGCGCTCCGCACTCCGACCGCCTCGACGCTGTTAGCCTGAATCAACGAGAACGCCTGATATTCACCTTGCCGGTCAGCCAAAACACGTCCGGCCTGCCAGTCGCACAGCTCCCACTCCTCGCGTATTGCAGCAACTGTGGGAATCGGTGAGTTGGGGACATCGGCAAAGGTCTCGGCAAACAAGGCGCGTGCCTGTTCCCAGTTGATCTGGGCAAACGGTACCGCATGCAATTTCGCCGGCAATGGCGAGGCAGATTCCAGTGGCAACGGCAAAGCCAGATTAAAAAACTCAAACAGTGTCGTAAAACCCAGCGTTTTGAGCGCCTTATGCTTGGCCACTTCCGGCACATAAGCGGAAATGCGCAAGCGCTGTGCTCCCAAATCGCGGACAACTTCCATTACCGTTTGAATCAAATGACTTGCGACATCGTCATCAATGGCCACGACCGGGGCCGCGTAAGCGCAACCATCGTGCGCAATACCCAGCGTTACCCAGCCCGCGCAACCGGCGAGTTGGTCATTGCGCCAGGCAACAACAACCTGGCGACCATGATCGTGAGCAGCATCTTGCAAAGCATCTGCGAGCCGGGCGGGGATATCAGGGAAAAGTTGCTGATCCCACAGGGCTTGCAACGCTGGCAATGCCTCGGTTTGCAGCGGCGTTATTGTTATTGTCATACGTGTTTCGAGTGTTAATGAGTGGTTATTTGCGTCACAACTTTTCGTCCAGCCATTAACGCCAACGCTCACCCGGATTTTTCAGGTAATGCACAAATACATAACGCCAGGGAATGGAAATGTAGACCAGCACAACCATTGAGCAGGCAAAGATATTGCCAACGATAGCCTCATCGACGTGTCCTGCACGCCACTGCGGTAGCGGCACCAGTGCTAACCAAAGTGTTTTCCACAATAACTCCCACAGCAATACCGGCAACATTTTCAGCGGATAACGCAAACCAAGCGCAGCCAGCAAAGAGAAAGCCGCCAGCATGCAAGTCACGATGCCTTGCATCAGTTCCCACTGCTTGTGTTGTTGCAGGATGCCAGGCCAGACCACGGCACCCAGCCCGACCACGACGAGAAGATACATGACTCGCAGCAGATACAGCCGCAATAGCGATACCTCATTCGCCGCAGGAATATCCAGGGC
Organism: Silvimonas soli; assembly: GCF_030035605.1. Taxonomy (NCBI): domain Bacteria; kingdom Pseudomonadati; phylum Pseudomonadota; class Betaproteobacteria; order Neisseriales; family Chitinibacteraceae; genus Silvimonas; species Silvimonas soli. Next base: position 908,707 of record NZ_CP106736.1, read on the forward strand.
CGGAATGGCAGAAGCGGGTAAAACAGATGAATCATTCACCAGGTTATCTCCCAAAAAATCGCCAGGACTACGGTTGTTTAGAACGCTAATTGCGTCAGACTGGTTTGTTGCATTGCTACGGCCCGCTCAGCGGGTGGCAAACTCGCTGGCCGGTACTGCTTTACCCCAGTGATAGCCCTGCCCCATATCGCAGCCAGCGCGCGTTAGCCAGGACGCCTGCTCCGGCTCTTCTACGCCTTCGGCCACCACCTTCATCCCCATGCCGTGGGCCATTGCGATGATGGATTGCACCAGCACCGCGCTACCCGGATCGCGCAGGATGTTGTTGATGAACGAGCTATCAATTTTCAATGTGGCAATAGGAAAGCGCGTGAGATAACTGAGCGCCGAATAACCGGTGCCAAAGTCATCGATGGCGATATTCACGCCCATGGCATAGATGGCTTCGAGCGCGACCTGGGTGGCATCACTGTCTTTAAGCAACAAGCCTTCGGTCATTTCCAGTTCCAGCCAGCGCGGCTCACAGCCGGTCTGGCTCAGCACGTTGCGCACCGTGGCGACAATATCGCTGGTCTGCACCTGACGTGGCGACAGGTTGACCGCAATGTGCCAATCCTTTTGCCCGGACTTGTTCCAGATACAGGCCGTCTCGCAGGCATCACGCAGCACCAGTTCACCAATGGCAAGGATCAAACCGGTGTCTTCTGCAATGCTGATAAAGCTGTCTGGCGCCACCCATCCGCGCTCCGGGTGATGCCAGCGCAACAGCGCCTCCGCACCCACAATCTTGCCGCTGCCCAGGTCAATCTTGGGTTGGTAATGCACCTGCAACTCACCGCGTACCAGACCGCGGCGCAGATCAGCCTCCAGGTGCAGCCGCTCGCTATCGCGTTTGGTCATGTCCTGCGAGTAAAACTGGAAGTTGTTACGACCTCTGGCCTTGGCATCGTAGAGCGCGCCATCGGCGTACTTGACCAGCGTTTCCGCCTGCTCGCCATCGTCCGGGTACAGCGCAATGCCGATACTGGCGGAAACCACCAATTCGCGCCCTTCCAGCGTCACGGGCACTACCAGGCTGGCCAGCAGGTTTCCGGCAATGTGGCCGAGGTCCATTTCGTCGTGTATGCCGGGTAGCACGATAATGAATTCGTCGCCGCCCAGTCGGGCCACGGTATCGGTTGCCCGTACACAGTGCACCAGGCGGCGCGCGGTTTCGCACAACAACTCGTCACCGGCGGAGTGCCCCAGCGTGTCGTTGATGGTCTTGAACCGGTCCAGATCAAGCATCATCACGCCCACCTGCAAACCATCTCGCCGGGCGCCGGCCAAAGCCTGGCTGATGCGATCGTTGAACAGCGCGCGGTTGGGCAAGCCGGTCAACACGTCGTAAAACGCGAGCGAATGGATTTTCTGGCGATACGCGAGCAACTCGGTGACATCCCGGCCAACCGCCAGCGCGCTGACCACGTTACCTTCGCCATCGAACTCGGGACTGAGGCGAATCTGCAAGGTTTTTTCCGCATCGCCAAAGCTGATTTCGATGCTGTCGGCCTTACCCGTTTCCAGCACCCGTTTCAGACAAAGTTGATAAGTTACCGGGTCGTTAAACGCAAATATCTGAATCGGCGTTTTGTTCAGTACTTTGTCTAGCGGCATGCCAACAAGCGCCGTATACGCCGCGTTGGCATAAACACGGCGACAAGTACGGTCGTAGCGAACAATCACGTCAGGCGAGTTCTCGGCCAGATGCCGGAACTCGCGTTCGCGATCCTCCAGCAACTTGGCCATGCGCCTGCGCTCGGCAATATCCTCAATCAACAACTCGTTGGACTGACGCAGTTCTGCAGTGCGCGTTTCTACCAGTTGTTGCACGTGGCGCGAACGCAAGGCCAGCCGCTGCAGATAAAGTGCTGCCAGCAAGCTGAACAACACACCCGCCACCAGTGTCAGCACCGATGCGATATGACTGGACAGAAAAGGTGCTGAAGCGGCTGAAACCACCACGTGCCAGGGCCGCCCTGCTGCGTTGAAATCATAGGTGGCGGCATCGGTGCGGGCGAAGGTCAGCCATACCGGCAATAGCGTGTCCGGCCGGATTGCTGGCGGTTCATTGCCATCGCGAAAAGCCAGGTTGCGTTCATCAGCACGGTCACCCGAGTAAATACTGATATCGATCCGCGCCGAATCTTTCAAAAATCCATTGCTGCCCAGCAATGCCCTGAACAAGCCTTCCGTGCGGAAAACTACGGCCGTATCGCCCAGAAAAGCGCGCTGGCGGGCCGCCGCGTCGACCAGCGAAGCGCCGTGACGATAGACCGGCATGAGCACCAGGAATCCGTGCGAGCCCTGGCCTTGTGCCAGTCGCAGGAGCGCCGTGGACTCGGCCAAGCCTGTGGGTACCGCCCGTTGCAGTGTTTCGGTTATGACCGGGTTAGGCGAAACATCCAGCCCGAACGCGGCCTCATTGCCCTGCATTGGCTCAATGTAATCAACGATGTAATACGAGGGCCGGATGGCGCTGGGCACAGGTCGGCCATTTTGCAGCACCGTGACTGAAAAGCCCGGAAAGCGTTGGCGCAGCTGCGCTTCGTAGGCCGGACGCTCGGCTTGCGACAGCATGCGGTGAAAATTGAAGGCCTGGATATATGAATAGTGGGCCAGCAACGGCGCGCTGAAGGTATGAAACTGCTCGCGGCTCACCGAATCAAAAGTGACAAACAACTGATTCAGCCCGGCCAATAGCTGCACCGAATCATCCAGCCCGCGCTGGATGGCGGTAATCCGGGCGTCCGCCTGCTGCTGGAAGTCGAGCCGGGTCTTGTCGTACTCCAGCTGCCCTACTCCAATGAACAGCAACACCGTAATGACCAGGCCAGACAGCAAGGTCGGTATCGCAGCATTGAAAATGGAAAAAGGCCCGTGCGATCGGAGCAATTCAAATACCCTTTTGTGCCTGCAGACGTGGCTATTGTTTGTAATTGATGCGTATTGAGTGCGGCAATGCAGATGCACCAGGCGACCAGGCAACTCTGCCTGCCTGTGCAAAGTGCTTCATTTTGTCGGAAAAGTCTGCAGCGTGGGCAGAACTGTCTACTTCCCGATACAGTCGTTTGCGGGGCCCGACTGCGATAATTGGCAGATGCGAAGTAGCCACAGCTCTCTCACATTGCGCATCCGCGCCATCCCCTTACGCTGATCTGGTCGAGCCGGTCATGGGTCGGGCAATCTCCTGCAAGCCCTTCCACCCACGTAAATTTCAATTTCTTATTGAAGTATCAAAATATTACGCACCTGCCCCAGTTAAGAGGGGACGCCGGCAGGTCATCGGCCATTGCCGCCGTCCACTCGCAATGCTGTGGGAGACCGGTTAGAGCTCAAAACCGGTTGGTCACCAGTGCATCATTTTTTATGTGCCGTTTGATTTTGTACGGTAAAGGCGTAGGCGGGAGTACAGGTATTCCTTGCGTTTGCAGCAAACACGGCAATTCCGGTCAGAACGCCTGAAGTTCTCCTAAGCCAACACACCGGCAATGGAGGTCTGTTCGCAACCGAATGTTGCCCTGGCAGTTTTGCGGGCGATCAATGCGCGGTGAGGGTTAGCAGGATGTCGGCATACCATGTGCTATTGAGCCCGAGCACTTCGTCCTGGACCAGATCACGGGTACCTACGTCAATTCGCGACGAGTGTACGCCCAGCAAAACCCACGGGAAGTCCACCGTAACTGCCAACGCTGGATCAACGCGCATCACCACCGGCGCACCGCTGGTGCCGCGATGGGTCCGGCCATCGGTCAAAAAATAGCCTTTGCCCTGAAACCGCAAACCGAATGCTGAAGCGATGATGGCGTGCCGGACCACCGGCATATGGTGCAAGGTATCGTGAAAGCCCAGTGGAAACCCCACCACCAGCACCGAGCTGCCCACCATGATTTGTCCCTGCAAATTGGCCAGGTGCTCGGGAGTAAAGGCGCGCCAGGCCATGTTTGGGGGCAACGCGGAGCGCTCAAGTTCGATTACCGCAACATCGACACTGCCGGCAGAGTCACGGCCCTGGCGCCAGACGCTTTGGCCATTACGGCGGTATAGCGGAATCGAAAAGCCGATAGATTGGGTCAGGTTGTCTGGATTGGTATGCAGTTCGATTTCAATCCGGTCTGGATAATGATTGCTGGGTTCATCAATCATGACGTGGCGGCTGGTAACCAGAAACAGGCGCTGATCACGCTCAAAGAAAAACCCGCTGGCATTGGTAAGGGGCTGTTGCTGCTGAAAGGTGCACACCCGTGTGGCCGCCAGCAAAATGGAATCTGTCATTGTTGGCGCTTATTCCCGCAAAAATACTCGATAGGGTTTCGGCCAGGTTCGCGCCTGCCGGGTCTCGTTGATAGCCACCACAAGGTAATGCTGGGCAATGGCAATGTCGGCGTGTTGTTTGCCAGTCGCTGCTTTGGATAATGCATCGAAAGCCAGTTGCCAGGTGTCGTGATTTGCGGTGAGCGCGCTACCTTTTTTGAGCAGGGCGTAATAGAGCGCGCCTTCCAGCGTATCCAGATAGCGCTGCAGGCTGCCGGTTTCTCCCGTTTCCAGCTCAGGGAGTAAAGGTGTGCTGTTCATATGGACCCCGCCAGTTGAAGTGATGGTTCGGTCGGGCACTGGCCCGCGTATGCTCCCTTCACTTGATTGCAGCGGTTGGCCTGGCGCTATCCACTTTCAGCGCAATGCCTTTGAACGGGGCCAGAACAGCCTAGTACCGGCTTGGTTGATACTCAGTGCGCTAGCACACGTAGCAATACATCCCCTTGATTACTGCAGTCTGGCTGCGTGTGATAACGCACAGATCAAGGGTGCGACTTGGGTCCACATTGTTTTTTTGTGGCGGCGGTGAGCGCTCAGTATGGGCAGTGATCAACCAGAGAATCCCTTGCAAAGACCGGATGCAAGCGGCTGGCTGAGCCAGGCTGAAGCCGCAGCTAACAGCATGCTGGGCCGATTTGCGCAGCTTCGGTTAACTGGGGTGCACGTGTCACCATTGCCCGCGGTGTGGCAACGCTCTACGGCACGGTGCAAAGCTGGGCCGAGCACGATCTGGCCGGTTTTACGGCTTTGCGCACACCAGGTATCTATCGAGTGATCAACAACCTCACCGTGATCTACCAGCAATATTCCCTGCGCACGATTTCTTCTGTCCGATACTAATAATCCGAAACCCAAGCGGTGCACTCAGGCGCGAAAATACGCCAGGCCACGCCACGCCTGTGCGGCGCCCGGTTAGCGTGGTCGATAAAAGCCGTCTGTAATGTGGTGAGCGCTTATGTTCGAGAGCGCACATAAGCCCTTCTGTGCAAGGCGTACACTTAACCGCATCGGCGTGTGCATTCGCGTGGGGTTCTAGCGCCGCTCTGCCCCGGAGTGTCGCTATGGTCATTGCGCTAAACCCGAAAAAAAATCAATTGCTGGCAGCGCTGCCACAAGAAGAATGGCAACGCTGGGCACCCCAGCTTGAACACATCGATTTGTCTCTGGGCCAGGTGTTGTATGAGTCTGGTTCGAAAATGAGTCATGTCTACTTTCCCACCACCGCGATTGTGTCCTTGCTGTATGTGATGGAGAACGGCGCCTCGGCCGAAATCGCCATTGTCGGCAATGAAGGCATCGTCGGTATTTCGCTGTTCATGGGGGGCGAATCCACGCCCAGCCGCGCCGTAGTGCAAAGCGCCGGACATGGCTATCGGCTCAAGGCCCAAGTCATGAAAGATGAGTTCATCCGCACACCGGTATTGCACTTGATGCTGCGTTATACCCAGGCGCTGATCACCCAGATGGCGCAAACCGCTGTGTGCAACCGCCACCACTCGCTGGATCAGCAGTTATGCCGCTGGCTCTTACTCAGCCTTGATCGCTTGCAGGGCGACGAGTTGGTGATGACCCAAGAACTGATCGCCAACATGCTGGGTGTGCGGCGTGAAGGTGTCACCCAGAGTGCACTCAAGTTGCAGGAGGCCGGGTTGATCCGCTATGCCCGTGGTCATATCTCGGTGCTGGATCGTACCGGACTGGAAAAGCGCACTTGCGAATGCTATGCCGTGGTCAAGAAAGAATACGACCGGCTTTTGCCAGAACCACTCGCCGAATAATGCAACGTATCTGTTCACCCGCAGCGTGGAATCCAACCGAATTGACACTTGGTGTGCTGCCGCACAGATGCTGGGGTGCGTGAAGCGCACATTTGACCTTCCTGTAATGACTGGAAGGATGATCATGAAATCCGATTCCGAGTTTCAAACCGAAACGCAAGAACGCCTGAAATGGCCGGCAGCGGCCAAAATCCGCCACGCTGCTATCGAACTCAAAGACAGCACGGCTGCACCACTATTTGCCAAAAATACCGGCGCCCGTCGCGCAGCCCGGCAGGCCGCGAGTATCGAAGGCACCGTACTGGAAAGCCATCAACGCGCGCCCTTGGCCAGTCACGGCAATGATGAGCAGATCAGCCGCGAGATCGCCCGACTGCTTGAGCAAACGACTGGCGTGTTGCCACGTTCGCTCAAGGTGCAGGTCGAAAGTGGCTGGGTCACGCTGACCGGCGAACTCGACTGGAATTACCAAAAGGCGAAGATCATTGCCGCCATCCATTACATGCCGGGAGTCGATGGGTTGAGCGACGAAATCACCATCAAACCCCGCGCCCGATTAATGTTGCACAAATGGGGGCCAGGCAACGCGTTGGGTGCGCCACGCCAGAACAAACGCGTTTTGATTGGCATGCTCGACACCCTGGAACAGGGCCTGTCTACTGAGCAAGCGCCTGAGCTTGCAAACCATACGGCGCTGGTCTCCGATACGCATCACGGCACGCCGGGCATGCAAAGTTCGGTAAGCAATATCCGGGGAATGCCATGATTTCGATCGCTGGTCGGGCCAGTGCAGCTTTGGGACCGTTAAGGGACTCGACGATCTCTTTTCCCAGATTCAAGGCCATGACGCCTGATACATCGCAATCTCCGGTTTATGTCTTTGATACGCATCTTGAGGCAGAAGCCGCCATTCAGGATCTGGCCCGCGCTGGTTTTGACGTCAAGAAACTATCCCTCGTGGGCAAGGGCTATCACTCCGAAGAACACCCGGTCGGGTTTTATTCAGTGGGCGACCGCATGAAAGCCTGGGGCGGCATTGGCGCATTCTGGGGCGGTATCTGGGGGCTGATGCTGGCACCGGCAGTCTTCTTCTTGCCGGGGTTGGGTCTGATGGCCATGGCTGGCCCGTTGGTAGCGGTACTCGTCAGTGCGCTCGATAGCGCAATCGTCGTCGGTGGCATGTCGGCACTGGGTGCTGCGCTGGTGCAGGTAGGCGTGCCGCACAACCATGCCATCAAATATGAAACGGCGCTCAAAGCAGATAAATATATGCTGCTGTGTCGGCGAGCGTTGAATATTGAGCAGCAATTATCGTTCAATATTGATCAGGGGGGGTGCGGACGTTTTCCTGGACTGGTTTACGTTGCAATCCCAAGGGAGTGCCGGTAGGCCACCGGGCTCATCCCACCCAGTGACAGCTTGATGCGTCGTTCGTTGTACCAGCGGATATAGGTGTCCAGTTCCTGCATGAACCGTTCCACCGTGATGCCGGTCCAGTTGCGGCCGTAATACATCTCGTTTTTCAACCGCCCGAAGAAGCCTTCGCAGGCTGCATTGTCGGCCGAACAGGCCTTGCGCGACATCGAACGGACAAGACCGGCCGCCTGGATCCGCTGTACCCAGCCCGGCCAGCGGTAATGCCCGCCACGGTCGCTGTGAATCAACGGCTGATCGCCTGTGGCCAGCGTACTGATGGCACGATCCAGCATGCTGTTCGCCAGTTGTGCATCTGGCCGGGTGCCGATGGACCAGCTCACCACCTTGCCTTCGAAACAGTCGATCACCGGAGAGAGATAGACCTTGCCCGCCGGCAGCGGGAATTCGGTGATGTCCGTCAGCCACTTCTCGTTCGGTGACCGGGCACGGAACTGCCTGGCCAGCAGATTCTCCGGTGCCTGGCCAATCTCTCCGCAGTAAGAACTGTAACCGCGGCGGCGCGTCCGGTGAACAACAAGCTGCTCCTCCTGCATCAGGCGACGCACCACTTTTTCGGAGAGACGGGGATGGCCCTGGCGCAGGACAGCATGCATGCGCCGGTATCGGCACTGATTGCATCTCTGAAGGCCAGAACCTGCAGGACTGCGACTACCTCATCAACTACGACATCCACTGGAACCCCGTGCGCATCATCCAGCGCTTTGACCGTGTGGATCGCATCGGCTCGCCTAACAGCAGTATCCAGCTGGTCAACTACTGGCCAGACATCTCGCTCGACGAGTACATCAACCTCAAGGAGCGGGTTGAGAGTCGGATGATGATTGCCGACGTCACGGCCACCGGTGACGACAACGTGCTGAGCGCCCAAGCCAACGATGTGTCCTATCGCAAGGAACAACTGCGTCGTCTGCAAGAGGAAGTGATCGTGTCGGCGAGCGTTGAATATTGAGCAGCAATTATCGTTCAATATTGATCAGGGCCTGGCCGCCCCGGTGCAGGGCGGCATTGTGGATAACTATAGCCGTCTGGCTGCCTGAACATTCGCTCAGTCAACATCCTCCTTCGTCAATGGCCGGGATGCCGGACCAGCCCGCTTTGTGCTTTCCCGTGACTGGATTTCGTTCCGCGCTGCTGCACTGCTGTGACGGAACCGCCAGGAATCGTTGCCGGTTTCCACGATATGGCAATGATGTGTCAACCGGTCCAGCAGTGCTGTTGTCAGCTTGGCATCGCCAAAGACGGCAGACCACTCCGCGAAGGTCAGGTTGGTGGTGATCAGTACACTGGTGTGCTCGTACAGCTTCGAGAGCAGATGGAACAGCAACGCGCCGCCCGCTTGCGAGAACGGCAGATAGCCCAGTTCATCCAGGATCACCAGATCCATCTGCAGCAGGCTGAGCGCCAGCCGGCCCTGTTTGCCGGCGGCCTTTTCCTGTTCGAGCAGGTTGGCCAGCGTCACTGTGTCGTAAAAGCGGACCCGCTTGCCATGCTGTTTGATGGCGGTCTCGCCCAGCGCTATGGCCAGATGGGTCTTGCCGGTTCCGGTGCCGCCAATCAGCACCACGTTGTGGGCAGCCTCCTGGAAGGCACACGTTGCCAGTTCACCGATCATGTCCTGATCAATCCGCGTATCAGAGAAGTCGAAGCTGGCCAGATCACGATGGAGCGGGAAGCATGCGGCGTTGAGCTGGTAGCGGATGGAGCGCAATCCCCGGTCTGACTGCTCTGCATCAATCAGGTGCTTGATCAGCCAGCTCGTGGTCTGTATCTCGGCGGGCGCAGCCTGATTGAGCCAGTCAGCCCAGGCACCGGCCATGCCATACAGCTTCAGTTCCTTGAGCAGTGCAATCACCTCAGCCATGGCGCACCCCCGCATTGTGCAGCCGGTCATAACGGGCCGTATCCGTCGTCGGCGCATCCAGTATCTGCAATCCGGTCTCTACCAGCGCAGGGCGAGCCGCCTGATGCAGCCGCGGGGCGCGCTGCGGATGCCACGCGCCACTGGCGGATGAAGGCACAGACACGGCAATAGCTGCCGGCAAAGCCGGCCTGCTGCATCTCTTGGAACAGGCGCAACGCCGTGCGGCGATCCCGTTTGGGGCGGCGCAGGTCCAGTTCGAGTGCGCGGGTCAGCCAGGTGGCGTGGGCCGCAATCTTGCTGGGGGATGAATGCCGTTGGTACTTCGGCTCGCCGCCTTCAGGTTCGTGCAGCCACTTTTTGATGGTATTGCGGGACAGACTGGTGCGGCGCTGGATCTCGCTGATGGTCAACCCTTCTCGCAGATGCATACGCCGGATCTTTGCATACATACCCATGGTGATCACTCCGTGTCTCCTGCTGAATAATTCAGCAGGTGGATTGAACACCCTGGTCAAATTTGAACGCTAATTACCCTCGAAATCTGGTCAATATTCAACGCGTGCCAACATGTTGCACTGAGGCTCGAATCCGGTTTCCGCCCGGTTTTCTATATTTTTGGTCACAGAGCAATCAGGTCTGCGTCTGGCTCAGATGAGTATCCGCGGGACCACAAAATATACCGTTCGTCGGATGAAGACCTCTTCACTCTGGGCCACCCAAGAAACACTCGGTTGTGTCCCGCGCCTGTTGCATAGGTCGCGTCCACCAAATAACCGGTTTTTTCCCTGCAAAACCCGGTTATCCGCCAGCAGGGGCAGACACACCGTCCATGAAATGCGGCAAAAACCCGGGTTTTGGTAGGTAAAAGCTGGATTGCTTCGTTTTTTACCTACCAAAACCCGGGTTTTTTGCACATTTACAGATTGGTCTTCTGACAAGGGGCAGGCCCAGCGCCATGAAACAAATTTTGCTGAATTGATTTTCAAATGACCAATCAGGATGCTGTCATTTGTTATTTCAAGTGAAAGGCCCTTCGTGATCCTTCCGAAAGTCATGCCGCTGGCACTGGACGGTCAACTTCCCTTATCGCAAGCCATCGGGTTTGACGATCCAGGGCTAACCAGCGATTTGAGGAAGCGGCGGTTTACAGAACGTCGGGTTGGTGCCGCCAAATGGCCACGCAGCAGCCTGAGCAAAACAGCGCACCGATGAAAACGGGTCTCCAGCCCATGCCGCCCGATACCCGGCTCAAGCGGTTTGGGAATATCCACCAGCAGCCGATTTCGGAAATACAGGCCCGAAAAGAGGGAATTGTCTTGGCAAGACAAAAATGCCGTTTAGAAAGGAGCCCCAGCATGACAAAACAAACACCCCTAAGGAGTTGAAAAGAACCTGCTGACACAACGATTTTGAATCTGAACCACGACGCAGTTCGGGAAATATTTAACTGGTGGAAGGCGTCAATCATCAACATTCATTTGGACGCTTCACCCCGATCGGAACAGGATAAAGAAGAAATGAGCGAATCAATATTAAGGTGCCCAGCCGTACTGAAAATGACCGGGCTCAGCCGCTCGGGCCTGTATAACCGCATGAACCCTCAAAGCCATTACCACGATCCTGAGTTCCCCTTGCCGGTCAAGATCGGAATGCACGCAGTAGGCTGGAAGAATAGCGAGGTACAGGCGTGGATCACACAGCGCCCACGGGCTTCATCGCAGGAGTAACCGGCAATATCAACATGTTGCTCGTCGTCAAAAAAGCAGTTGACCAGATCAGCCAAGGCCTGCACGCAATGCAGGCCTTTTTTTGTGTCGAACAGTGACCGTGTGAACAAGCCCGATCTCAGTTGATCAAGCGGATTTTCGCTTGCCAGGCGGCACGACGTTACAGTCCGACGTTGAAGATCCCAAGTTAGCGCCTCACTTGATCAAAGCTGTGATCTGAAAATGTTTGGGACGCGCTAAGAACAAAACGACTCCCCCAATTTGGACAGCGAACACAAACGTAGGGTGGCGTCGGGACGTGATGATCAGAAGACGTGTTGAGCAAGGACAAGACTACTGCAGACGCGTTTTGGATTTGTGGCTGATCAAACAAAGGTTGCGTTTTAGAATGGAAGACTTCCATGCTAAATCCCTAGCCGCTGCGGACAAAACGGAAAAGCTCATCCGTCAAAACGCTAATAATAAACCGCGGTCTGTACGTATGTATGTACGTGGAGAGGTTTTAAGCCCAAACGCAACAAGGGCCTACAAACCGAAGTCTGTAAGCCCTTGTTTTTATTGGTCGGAATGGCGGGATTCGAACTCGCGACCCCTTGCACCCCATGCAAGTGCGCTACCAGGCTGCGCTACATTCCGAGGAGGAGCGATTATAGCTGCGCTCCTGGGCTTTGCCTACCCCTTTTGCACAGACTTTACGGTCAGGCGTTCAGGGGGTGGCGAGTGGCTCATTGAGCCATGCCAGCAAGGCTTGTAACTCTTCCTTGATGGAAATTGCAGCCGGGTTGGCAGCCTCTTCACCTGCGTGGGCGAGTTGGTTGCGGGCACCGCTGATGGTGAAACCTTGCTCGTACAACAACGAGCGGATGCGCCGCACCAGCAACACTTCGTGATGCTGGTAGTAGCGGCGGTTGCCTCGGCGTTTTACGGGTTTGAGTTGCGTGAACTCTTGTTCCCAGTAACGCAAGACATGAGGCTTCACTCCACACAAATCGCTCACTTCACCAATGGTGAAGTAGCGTTTTGCGGGGATGGAAGGCAGATCACTGGTTGGAATGACGTTGCTGCTGCTTTGCATAGTGCAGTTCAACTAGCCCCTTCAGTTTCTGGCTGGCATGGAAGGTGACAACACGGCGGGCAGAGATCGGGATCTCTTCGCCAGTCTTGGGGTTGCGGCCCGGGCGCTGTGGTTTGTCGCGCAACTGAAAGTTGCCAAAACCAGACAGTTTTACGGTGTCGCCTTCTTCCAGCGAGGCACGGATTTCTTCAAAAAACGCCTCAACCATATCTTTGGCTTCGCGTTTGTTCAGGCCAACCTTATCAAACAGCAAATCGGCGAGGTCTGCTTTGGTAAGCGTCATTGTTGTTATCTCAATACTCATGTGACTCGGCACAGGGCGTGCAAATCAAAAAAAAATATAAGGCTTACGCTCTCAATGTCGCACCACACGCTTGCGCTGCCGCGATCAGCGCGGTAACGGTTGCGTCTACTTCCTCGTCGGTCAGGGTTTTGAGAGTATCTTGCATTAACACTTTGAATGCAAGGCTCTTTTTCCCTTCTGGCACGCCTTTTCCACGGTAGATATCGAACAATTCGATAGCGGTTACCAGTGGCTGTTTTGCAGCGGCAAAAGCCGATTGCAATGCGGCCAGCGACTGCGACTCATCTACCACCAGAGCCAGATCACGCCGCACAGCTTGCACGCGGCTAACGGCTTTGGCGCGCACCGGGTTTACCGACAACAGGGCGGCGGCATCCAGTTCGAACACGACTGGCGACTGGCCCAGTTCGTAAGCTTGAGTCCATTGCGGGTGTAATTCTCCCAGCCAACCCACCACAATGCCATCCAGCACGATTTCAGCAGAACGACCTGGGTGTAAAGCCGGATGACTGGCGCGGCGGAATTCTGCCACACGCGGGGCGATCAGTGCTTCTACATCTGCTTTGATATCAAAGAAATCAACAGTCGCTTTAGCAGCAGCCCATTGTTCCGGATCACGCGTGCCCCACGCCAGCCCACCGATTTTTTCCGGTTGGACTTGCGCGGTTACGCCGTGGAACACCCGGCCAACTTCAAACAAGCGTACGCGCTCGGCTTTGCGGTTGAGATTGTACTGAAGCGCATTGACCAAACCGCCCAACAAAGATGAACGCATTACGCTCATCTGGCTGGCGATCGGGTTGATCAGCTTGACCGGCGCAGTGTTGCCGGCCAGTTCACGCTCCCACTTCTCCTCAACAAACGAGTAGTTGATGCTTTCCTGGTAGCCGGCAGCCACCAGAATGCGTTTGAGCGAGAATTTGTCTCGGGCGTTACCTGGTTGCGGCAACATGGCAATCCGGCTGGCTGCTGGCCGGGTCGGGATGTTGTCATAGCCGTAAACACGCGCGACTTCTTCGATCAGATCTTCTTCAATTTCCAGATCGAAGCGAAAACTCGGCGGAGTGACCGTGATGACGTCGCCAGCCAGTTCGGCTGACAGACCCAGACGGCGCAGCAGGGACAATACTTCGTCACCTGGCAGCGTCAAACCCAAGACCTTGGCAACCCGCGATACGCGCAGGGCCACCGGCTTGCGGGCGGGCAATTCGGCAACTTGTTCAACGATGGGACCGACCTGGCCGCCACACACATCAACCAGCAACTGGGTAGCGCGTTCCAGCGCCGGGCGCACGTTGCCGAAGTCCACACCGCGCTCAAAGCGATGGCTCGCGTCCGAAGAGAAACCCAGTCGACGTGCTTTGCCGGCGATATCTGCCGGGGCAAAGAACGCGGACTCGAGGAAAATGTCTGTGGATGCGTCGTCAATTTCAGAATTGGCGCCGCCCATGATGCCAGCCAGAGCCACCGGGCGTGTGCCATCGGTGATCACCAGCATGTCGGTCGCGAGGTCCAGCTCTTTGCCATTGAGCAAAGTGAGCTTCTCGCCCTCGCGGGCAAAGCGCACGAGGATGCCGCCTTGCAGCTTGTTGGCGTCGAAGGCGTGCATCGGCTGACCCAGTTCGAGCATCACGTAGTTGGTAATATCTACCACTGCCGAGATACTGCGAATGCCGGAGCGTTCTAGGCGTCGCTTCATCCAGTCCGGCGTAGCGGCCTGGCGATTAATATTACGGACGATACGCCCGGCGTAGCGCGGGCAGGCGCTGCCAGCTTCCAGCTTGATGCTGATGGCGTCGTCAATTGCAGGCGCAACCGGGGTGATTTCCACCGGGGTTTGCGCCACGCCAGTCAACGCGGCTACTTCACGCGCGATACCGCGAATTGACAGGCAATCCGCACGGTTGGGCGTGAGCTTGAGTGTCAGCAACGTGTCGTCCAGATTCAGATACTCGCGCAGCGCCACGCCCACCGGGGCATCGGCTGGCAATACCAGCAGACCGGAAGACTCTTCGCTCACACCCAGTTCTTTGGCCGAACACAGCATGCCGTTGGATTCAACACCGCGCACTTTGGCTTGCTTGATCTTGAAGTCGCCCGGCAGCACGGCGCCGACGCGCGCGCAGGGCACGCGAATGCCTGGCGCTACGTTCGGCGCACCGCAGACGATCTGGATCGGCTCGGCTTCACCGACATTGACCGTGCAAACGTTCAAGCGATCAGCGTTTTCATGGCGGGTAACGGTCAGCACTTCGGCCACGATCACGTGGGTAAATGCTGGCGCGGCCGGATCGGCTTCTTCTACTTCCAGCCCGGCCATCGTCAACAGATGAGCCAGCGCTTCAGATTCGAGCTGGGGATTGGCCCAGCTACGCAACCACTGTTCAGAGAATTTCATGGTATTCGCCCTGGCTTATTTGAATTGCTGCAGGAATGCGAGATCGTTCTCGAAGAAGAGCCGCAGATCGTTCACGCCGTAATACAGCATGGCGAAACGATCGAGCCCGAAACCGAAGGCAAAGCCGGTGTAGATTTCCGGATCAATGCCCACGTTGCGCAACACGTTCGGATGCACCATGCCGCAACCGCCGATCTCCAGCCAACCACGCTCACCCAGCACATCGACTTCGGCCGACGGTTCGGTAAACGGGAAGAAAGACGGACGGAAGCGCACTTGCAGATCGTCGCGCTCGAAGAAATTACGCAGCCA
Source organism: Silvimonas soli (assembly GCF_030035605.1). NCBI lineage: Bacteria > Pseudomonadati > Pseudomonadota > Betaproteobacteria > Neisseriales > Chitinibacteraceae > Silvimonas > Silvimonas soli. The sequence continues at coordinate 923,955 of NZ_CP106736.1, forward strand.
GTCAGTAATCACGGCTTTGAGGTCGGCAAACGAGACGCCCTCTTCCACCCACAGACCTTCCATTTGATGGAACATCGGCGAGTGAGTGGCATCCGAATCCACGCGATACACGCGGCCAGGTGCCACGATCTTGATTGGCGGCTTGTTGTCGAGCATGTACCGCACCTGGATCGGCGAGGTATGCGTGCGCAGTACCAGCGGCTCGGCAGCGGTCGAACCTTCCACATAGAAGGTGTCCTGCATGGCGCGAGCCGGGTGGTCTTTGGGGATGTTCAGTGCTTCAAAATTGTGGAAATCGTTCTCGATTTCCGGACCATCGGCCACAGTGAAACCGAGCGAAGCAAACAGCGCTTCAATACGATGTTGCACCAGCGTTACCGGATGCAGACCACCCAGGCCGTGGGAACGACCGGGCAAAGTGATATCGAGCGCTTCTGCGGCGAGCTGGCGAGCCAGTTTTTCCTGAGCCAGTGCATCGCGGCGGGCATTCAGCGTGGCCTCAAAAGCCTGACGGGCTTGATTGACGGTCGCGCCAAAGGTTTTCTTTTCTTCTGGCGGCAAAGTGGCGAGCTGCTTGAGCAGCGCGGTGATCGCGCCTTCTTTGCCGACGTATTTGGCTTTTACATTTTCCAGTGCGGGCGCTTCACTGGTCGCATTCAGTTCGGCGAGGCCTTGCGCAAGAAGGGCTTGTACGTCCATATCGAATGTCGCGCTTTACGCGCGCTCCTGCCTGGAATTGAAGCAAACGCATCTTCAGCAAAACACTGAAGACCGCAAACCAATAAAAAAGGGAGGCCGGGAAGCCTCCCTGATCTTGCCAATTGCAAATGAGGCGCCGCCACCTAAGCGGCAGCACCTTCATTCATCAAGCAACGAGGCTAGCCTTGGCTTTCTCAACAAACTGGGCAAATGCCGGCTTGTCGAAAATTGCCATATCGGCCAGAACCTTGCGGTCTACCTCGATCCCGGCCTTCTTCAGACCGTTCATGAACTTGCTGTACGCCAGACCCAGTTCGCGGGATGCAGCGTTGATACGCGCAATCCACAGCTGACGGAACTGACGTTTCTTTTGACGGCGGTCACGGTAGGCGTATTGGCCAGCCTTCATTACCGCTTGCTTGGCAACGCGGTATACGTTCTTGCGACGGCCGCGATAGCCCTTCGCCAGATTCAGGATTTTCTTGTGACGAGCGCGGGCTGTTACACCACGTTTAACGCGAGGCATATTTAATCTCCTTTAGTTACGCGTAGGGCAACATCGCACGCACACTACCCATGTTGGTCGAATCGACCATGCAGGTACCGCGCAATTGACGCTTGTTTTTGGTGGTTTTCTTGGTCAGGATGTGGCGCTTGAACGCTTTGCTGCGCTTTACACCACCACCGCCGAGTACTTTAAGGCGCTTCGCAGCGCCACTCTTGGTTTTCATCTTGGGCATTTGTATGCTCTCCAAGTATGTTTAGATTCGGCAACAGGCGCCTTCTTGCGAAGAACTTTAAGCCCGCCACCACGCTTTTATTGCGGCCGCTTGTTCCGGCTTCCGGTTTCCCGTCGCCCGAAACATTAGCGGGGGCAGCCGCACCCCCGCTTGAAAACTACACTGGCTAGAAACTTGCCACCATCAGGAAGAATTACTTCTTCTTAGGTGCCAACATCATCACCATTTGACGCCCTTCAAGACGGGGGAATTGCTCAACTACTGCCAGATCAACCAGATCTGCTTCCACCCGCTTCAACTGCGCCATACCGATTTCCTGGTGAGCCATTTCACGCCCACGGAATCGCAAAGTAATCTTGGCCTTATCGCCTTCAGTGAGAAAACGGATCAGGTTTTTGAGTTTCACCTGGTAGTCGTTTTCATCAGTCCCGGGACGGAATTTAACTTCCTTGACCTGGATCTGCTTCTGCTTGAGCTTGGCCGCGTGATCTTTTTTGGACTTCTCGTACTTGTACTTGCCGTAGTCCATGATGCGGCAGACCGGCGGCGTCGCATTTGGCGCAATTTCGACCAAGTCCAGTTCAGCCTCTTCGGCTTTGGACAAGGCCTCTTGCAAACTAATCACACCCAGTTGTTCACCCTGGGCATCCTGCAAACGCACTTCGCGCGCGGTAATCTCGCCGTTGATCCGCGGCTCCTTATCTTGAGCAGCTATCTTGAATTCTCCAAGTCATTCAAAAACAAAACCGTGCGAACGGTCTTGGGTAAAAAAGCCTCTTACAGTAATTCGGTCTTGAGACGCTCAATAAGCGCTGCAACCGACATTTGCCCGAGGTCTTCACCACTTCGACTACGCACGGCCACCAAGCCTTCAGCTTTTTCCTTATCGCCAACAATCAGTTGGTACGGCAAGCGCTGCAAGCTATGTTCTCGAATTTTATAGGTTATTTTCTCGTTTCTCAAGTCCGCCTGTACACGGAAACCTGCTTGAGTGAGCATTTGGGTCACTTCTTGTACATATTCCGACTGATGTTCGGAGATATTCATCACCACCAACTGAGTCGGAGCCAGCCACAAGGGGAACGAACCGGCAAAGTTTTCGATCAGGATGCCCAGGAAGCGCTCCATCGAACCCACGATGGCACGGTGCAGCATGATCGGTTTTTGCTTGGTGTTGTCTTCCGCCACGTACTCTGGACCGAGACGCTCCGGCAACACGAAGTCCAGCTGCAGCGTACCGCACTGCCAGGAGCGACCAATCGCGTCCTTGATGTGGTATTCGATCTTCGGGCCGTAGAACGCGCCTTCGCCCGGCAATTCTTCCCACTGCACGCCACAGGCTTGCAACGCCTCACGCATGCCCTGCTCGGCTTTGTCCCAGCCTTCATCGCTACCGGCACGTTTTTCCGGGCGCAGAGCCAACTTGATGTCGACCTGTTCAAAGCCCATGTCGTCATACACGCTCATGGCCAGTGCGTGGAATACCTTGGCTTCTTCGATGAACTGGGCATCGGTACAGAAGATATGGGCGTCATCTTGGGTAAAGCCACGCACACGCATCAAACCATGCAGCGAGCCGGACGGTTCATTGCGATGGCAAGCGCCAAACTCGGCCAGACGCAGCGGCAGATCACGATAGGAACGCAGATCGCTATTGAAAATCTGGACATGACCCGGGCAGTTCATCGGCTTGACGGCGTAAGTACGCTTTTCCGACTCAGTGATGAACATGTTTTCCTGGTAGTTCTCCCAGTGACCGGATTTCTCCCACAGCGCGCGATCCATGATCTGCGGTGTGCGCACCTCCTGGTAGCCTGCCTTGACCAGGCGGCGGCGCATGTATTGCTCCACCGATTGCCACAGCTGCCAGCCCTTCGGGTGCCAGAACACCATGCCAGGTGCTTCTTCTTGCATATGGAACAGGTCCAGCGCTTTACCGATCTTGCGGTGATCGCGCTTTTCGGCCTCTTCCAGACGATGCAGATAGGCTTCGAGGTCTTCTTTCTTCGCCCACGCGGTGCCGTAGATACGCGTCAGCATTTCGTTCTTGGAGTCGCCACGCCAGTAGGCACCGGCCACTTTCATCAGCTTGAAGACTTTCAGCTTGCCAGTGGACGGTACGTGCGGGCCGCGACACAAGTCGGTGAAGTCACCTTCACGGTACAGGCTCAACGCCTGATCAGCCGGAATCGAGGCAATGATTTCGGCCTTGTAGGCCTCACCGATGCCTTTGAAATATTCAACAGCCGCATCGCGCGACAACTCGTAGCGCTCAACCGGAATGTCTTGTTTGGCCAGTTCAGCCATTTTCTTTTCAATCGCGGCCAGATCTTCAGGCGTGAACGGGCGCTTGTAGCTGAAGTCGTAATAAAAGCCGTCTTCAATTACCGGGCCGATGGTAACTTGCGCTTCCGGGAACAAAGACTTGACGGCATACGCCAGCAAGTGAGCGGTGGAATGGCGGATTACTTCCAGACCATCAGCATCCCGATCCGTCACGATGGCCAGATTTACATCTCGATCGATCACAAAGCTGGTATCGACCAGCTGGCCGTTAACCTTGCCAGCCAGCGCAGCGCGGGCCAGTCCAGCACCAATGCTGCCAGCCACGCCAGCCACACTGATTGGTGCATCGAATTCACGTTTGGAACCATCGGGAAGCGTAATCGAGATCATGATCTGTCGCCTTAAATCCGTTTGTCTTTTGGCTTCCGGTGCATTTGCGTAGCCGGAAAACCGTTTTGTCGATTGCCGCATTTCGCAACGCTGGAAAAGGGCAAAAAAAAAGTGCGGGCAGAGCGCCGCACTTTTTATGAAACCAAAGCCATAGCACGGCTACCGCGTTTATTTACCGGTAGTCGTGGTAGTTCGGAACATGGCTTTGTTTCCTTTGTTTATTTCGTTGGTAGGCACGATTGGACTCGAACCAACGACCCCCACCATGTCAAGGTGGTGCTCTAACCAGCTGAGCTACGTGCCTGTCGAAGGAGAGCGATATTAGCGGCAACTTCGCCTGACCGCAAGTCCCTTTGTGAAAAATTCCTGATGTGCCGGCTTTTTGCGGGTGTTGTCCCCTGCCCGTTTGAAGCTTCGGCGTACATGCATCGAACCAGTCAGGCCACCGCAAACAAACGGCGTCAGTTCCAGAAACAAAAAACCCCGCATAAGTAGCGGGGTTTTTTGCTTTGGCCATTACAGCCCTGGCTTGCGCCAGAAATAGCGCCAGACAAAACCTGGCCACGCCATCACGATAAACAATGCGCCAGTCGCAGCAAAGAATTCCCAGTGCTGCGGTTGCACGCTGGTGACGCGCGCTTCAAGCACGCGCGCAATCCCGCCAACCAGAAAATACAGAATGACCAGTTCCAGCGAGCGCCAGCCAAAATGCTTCTTCAGCTTGTCGCCTGGAATGGCAAACGCCACCCGGTCGGTCAGGAAAGGCAAATTGGCAGCCAAGACCGCCAATCCGCAAAGCAGTGCAATTTCCAGCATTGTCGCCTTACATCTGCAGTAGCGAGTGCGCTACGGCAGAAGACAAAAGGAACAAGAGACGATCTGGCATCAGGCCAATCACCAGCAACAACAGACAGTTAACCGACAACACCACGCGGGCATCAATACCGGCCACGATCGGGCTGTGATCTTCGGCATCATCAAAGTACATGACCTTGACTACGCGCAGGTAATAGAAGGCACCAATTACCGACATCAGCACGCCGTAAACGGCCAGCCAGGTCAGGCCCATGTTGACGACGGCTTCCAGAATGGCCAGCTTGGCAAAGAAGCCGACGAACACCGGGATACCTGCCATCGAGAACATCACCAGCAGCATCATGGCGGCAAACCATGGGCTGCGTTGGTTCAGACCCTTGAAGTCGTCGATACGGTCTGCTTCAAAACCTTCACGCGACAGCAACATCACCACGCCGAAACCGGCAGCGGTGGTCAGCATGTAGGTCACCGCATAGAAGAACGCTGCGGCATAACCCACCGGCGTGCCCACCAGAATACCCAGCAGCAGGAAGCCCATGTGCGAGATAGTGGAATACGCAAACATCCGCTTGATATTGGATTGTGCAATCGCCGAGAGGTTACCCAAAGCCAGTGACAGCACCGCCATGATCATCAGCATCCCGCGCCAGTCCGGAGCGTAGCTTTCCAGACCTTGCGCCAGAATGCGGATCACAAAAGCAAATGCAGCAATCTTTGGGGCCGAACCGATCAGTTGGGCGATCAGCGTTGGCGAGCCTTCGTAAACGTCAGGCACCCACATATGGAATGGCACGGCGCCGAGCTTGAAGCCGATACCGGTCACGATGAACACCAGACCAAACACGGTCAGCAGACGGTTGGCTTCGCCACTCATGATGCGCTGGGCAATAACCAGTACATCCAGGCTTTGCGTTGCACCGTAAACCATCGACATACCATACAGCAGCATCCCGGAAGCCAGCGCGCCCAGCACGAAGTACTTCATGGCGGCTTCGGTGGCTTGCACGGACTCACGGCGCAGACCAACCAGTGCGTACAGCGACAGCGACAGCAACTCCAGACCCACGTACAGCGTGACGAAGTTGAGCGACGAGGTCATCACCATCATGCCCAGCAGCGCAAACAAGGTCAGCGAGAACAGTTCGCCCTTGTAGATACCGCGTGCTTCGGCGTACGAGCGACCATAGATCAGCACGAGTGCCACGCCCAGGATCATCGCCACTTTGGCAACCCCGGCCAGCGGATCGGCCACAAACATGCCGTTAAAGGCGATCTGCGAAGGATGGGTCATGCCATTGACCAGCAGACAGGCTGTTACAGCCAGTGCGATCAGAGTCAGCAGATACGTTACGTGACGCTTGGCGTCAGACAAGAAAAGATCGATCAGCAAAATGGCCGACACCGCGATCAGGAGAAAAATCTCCGGTGCAGCAGCCCATGCGTTAAGACTGGTCCAGGTCATGCTCTAAACCCTTTTAAATTCATCATTTCGGTCAATCAGCCGGTTATTGGGGCAATTGAGGCTGGGGCAGCTTGGACTGCGACACATGCCAGATCAGATCGTTAACGGAAACGTGCATCAGGTCGGTAAACATCTTCGGATACAGACCCATGCCAAGTACGGTAACAGCCAGCACGGCCAACACCAGGAACTCGCGCTTGTTGACGTCTTTCAGTTCAGCAACGTGATGATTGGCCACGTCACCAAAAATGACTCGCTTGTACATCCACAGTGTGTAAGCCGCACCGAAGACCAGCGTGGTGGCTGCAAAGAAGGCGTACCAGAAATTGACCTGGATCGCGCCCAGCACCACGAAGAACTCACCCACGAAACCAGATGTGGCTGGCAAACCGGAGTTAGCCATGGCAAACAGCATCATGAAGCTGGCAAAGATTGGCATCTTGTTCGCGACGCCGCCGTAATCAGCGATCTTGCGGCTGTGCACGCGGTCGTACATCACACCGATACAGAAGAACATCGCGGCAGAAACAAAGCCGTGCGAGATCATCTGCACGATGGCGCCTTCCACTGCGAACTGGTTCATCTGCGTGCCACCGGCAAACATGAAGAAGCCCAGTGTCACAAAGCCCATGTGCGAGATCGATGAATAAGCCACCAGCTTTTTCATGTCAGTCTGCACCAGCGCGACCATACCGATGTAAACCACGGCGATCAGCGAGAACAGAATGAACACCCAGGCATATTCACGGCAAGCATCCGGCACGATCGGCAGCGCGAATCGCAGGAAACCGTAAGCACCCAGCTTCAGTGTAATTGCCGCCAGTACCATCGAACCACCGGTTGGTGCTTCAACGTGGGCATCCGGCAACCAGGTGTGGACAGGCCACATCGGCACCTTCACCGCAAAGGCAAAGAAGAAGGCAATCAGCAGCAGACCTTGCGCAGTCATCGTCAGCGGCAGGCGGGCGAAGTCGGCAATCGCGAACGAGCCGTTGGCCTGACCGTACAGATAGATGAAAGCAACCAGGGTCAGCAACGAACCCAGCAAGGTGTACAGGAAGAACTTGATCGACGCATACACACGGCGCGGACCACCCCAGATACCAATGATCAGGTACATCGGGATCAGCATGGCTTCAAAGAACACGTAGAACAGAATCGCGTCTTGTGCGGCAAAGGCGCCGTTGATCAAACCCGACATGATCAGGAATGCGGCCATGTACTGCGCAACCCGCTTTTCGATCACTTGCCAGCCCGCCAGCACCACCATCAACGTGGTGAAGGAGTTCAAGATCACAAACCACACCGACAGGCCATCCACACCCAGCGCGTAGTTGATATTGAACGTTGCAATCCACGGTGTGAACTCAGTGAATTGCATGCCGCCATTCAGCGTGTCAAAGCCGGTGTAAAGCGGCAGCGATACCAGAAAGCCCAGCAGTGCGCCGATCAGTGCCAGCCAGCGCGCCAACGGCGCTTTGTCATCGCCCCCGGTTGCCAGCACCACCAGGCCTGCCGCGATCGGCAGCCAGATCGTGAGGCTCAGAAGATTACCCGTCATAGTCTACCTGCTTGTTTTAATTACTCTGAACTACTCGTAAACCAACCTGGAATCAGTGCGCGAACGCCAGACCGCCCAGCCACAAGGTCATCAACACCAGCGCGCCCAGAATCATGGCAAATGCATAGTGATAGATGTAGCCCGTTTGCAAACGACGGGTCAGGAAGGCAAACATCTGCACGACCTTGGCTGCACCATTCACTACCAGACCATCAATCAGCAGCGCATCACCCACCTTCCACAGCACGGTACCAATGGCGCGGCCGGCAGCAGCAAAGATGTTGATATACAGGAAATCCATGTAGTACTTGTTTTCCAGCAGCGTGTTGATCGGGCCGGTTTTGGCCTTGATCGCCGCCGGAATGTCCGGACGCTGGGTGTAGAAGAACCAGGCAACCACGACACCGGCAATCGCCAGCCACAGCGGCAAGGTTGCAACCGAATGAAGCGCCATATCGAACCAGCCATGGAACTCGTGGCTCAGTTCTTCCATCGCAGGGTGAGCTTCGCTGTTCACAAAGATCACACCCTTGAAGAAGTCACCGAACAACATCGGCTGGATAGCGATGGCACCGATGATCACCGACGGAATCGCCAGCAAGATCAGCGGCAACGTTACAACCCAAGGCGACTCATGCGGTTTGTCATTCGGGCCCAGACCGTGATGCTCTTCGCCGTGGTCGTCATGATGATCATGATCGTGACCATGCGACTTTTGCATCCACCGTTCTTTACCGTGGAATACCAGGAAGTACATACGGAACGAGTACAGCGCCGTTACGAACACACTGGCAATAACCGCGAACTGGGCAAAGCCGGCACCTGGCAGGTGCGAAGCAGCCACCGCGTCAATGATCGAATCTTTGGAGTAGAAACCCGCGAAGAACGGGGTACCGATCAGCGCCAGTGAACCCACCAGCGAGGTGATCCAGGTAATCGGCATGTATTTACGCAGACCACCCATGTTGCGGATGTCTTGGTCGTGATGCATACCCATGATCACCGAACCGGCACCAAGGAACAGCAAAGCCTTGAAGAACGCGTGGGTCATCAGGTGGAACACGGCCACGGAGTAAGCCGATACACCCAGCGCTACGGTCATGTAACCCAGCTGAGACAGCGTGGAGTACGCCACCACGCGCTTGATGTCGTTCTGGATGATCCCGAGGAAACCCATGAACAGCGCGGTAATCGAACCGATCACCAGCACGAAGTTCAGCGCGGTATCTGACAGTTCAAAGATCGGCGACATGCGGGTAACCATGAAGATACCAGCGGTCACCATCGTCGCCGCGTGGATCAGTGCGGAGATCGGGGTCGGGCCTTCCATCGAATCGGGCAGCCACACGTGCAGCGGGAACTGCGCCGATTTACCCATTGCACCGATGAACAGCAAGATACAAGTCACGCTCAGCAGCGACCACGGATGGCCAGCGAACAAGGTGATGGTTGCATTTTGCAGTTCTGGCGCCTTGGCAAACACGGTTGCGTAGTCCAGCGAACCGAAGTGGAACAGCACCAGGCCGATACCCAACAAGAAACCGAAGTCCCCTACCCGGTTAACCAGGAAGGCCTTCAGGTTGGCGAAGGTAGCTGTTGGACGCTTGAACCAGAAACCGATCAGCAAGTACGACACCAGACCCACTGCTTCCCAGCCGAAGAACAGCTGCACGAAGTTGTTGCTCATGACCAGCATCAACATCGAGAAAGTAAACAGCGAGATATAGCTGAAGAAGCGGTTGTAGCCTGGGTCTTCTTCCATGTAACCGATGGTGTAGATGTGCACCATCAGCGACACGAAGGTCACCACGCACATCATCATTGCGGTCAGCTTGTCCACCAGGAAACCGACATTGAAGTCGATACCGTTGATGGTCATCCAGGTGTAAACGGTGCCGTTGTAGGTCTCACCACCGTTGATGAGATTGTTCAACGTCCAGGCAGACAGTACGAATGCCACGGCCACACCGGCGATAGTCACCGAGTGCGCGACGCGGCGGCTGATCGCCCAGCCAAAGAGGCCTGCCACCAAAGCACCGAACAGCGGCGCCAGGGGAATCAGCAGGTAGATTGTTTTGATATCCATTGTTTTTACCCGAAATCCGACGTTGCTTGTTCGTTAGCCCTTCAGGCTGCCCAGGTCTTCGACGTTGATCGACCGCAGATTGCGGAACAGCACGACCAGAATCGCCAGACCAATCGCCGACTCAGCGGCGGCCACGGTCAGGATGAAGAAGACAAAAACTTGCCCCGCCGAATCGCCCAGAAACTGCGAAAAGGCGACAAAGTTCATGTTCACCGCCAGCAACATCAGTTCGATGGCCATCAGCAACACGATCAGGTTTTTGCGGTTCATGAAAATACCGAACACGGAGATCGAGAACAGGATCGCCGAGAGCACCAGGTAATGAGTGAGTGTCAGCACTATGGGCTCCGTTAGGCTTTCGGTTGTTGGTCGTCAGCAGCCGGGGCATCGCCAGCGGTAGGACGCGCTTCTACGTTCATCTTGACGATACGCAGGCGGTCATCACGCTTGACGGCAATCTGGCTGGCCGGGTTGATGTATTTGGTGTTCTTGCGTTTACGCAGGGTCAGCGCAATGGCGGCGATCATGCCCACCAGCAGCAAGGCTGCAGCCAACTGGAACGGCAGGAAATACTGGGTGTAAATCAGGTTACCCAGTACGCGAGCGTTGTTATAACCCGCAGCCGGTTCCGGCATGTGTGCAATGGCGATCTGGGCGCTGTCGTTCTTGAGCACCATGATCATTTCCGCAACCATGATGACGGCAACCACTACCGCCAGCGGCACGTGCTTCCAGAAGCCTTTGCGCAACTCTTCGAAGTTGACGTCCAGCATCATCACCACGAAGAGGAACAGCACCATCACCGCGCCGACATACACCAGCACCAGTGAAACAGCCAGGAACTCGGCCTTCATCAGCATCCACAACACGGCGCCGGTAAAGAACGAGAGCATGAGGTACAACGCAGCGTGTACCGGATTCTTCGCGGTGATGGTTGCCAGGCTAGCCAGCAACAATACAGCGGCGAAGATGTAGAAAATAACGACAGATGTCATGGCGTTCGTCTATCCCTTGTCTCGATTCGCTTAGCGGTACTTGGCGTCAGCGGCTTTGTTGGCCGCGATTTCGGCTTCGTACTTGTCGCCCACCGCCAGCAGCATCGGCTTGGTGTAGTACAGGTCGCCACGCTTTTCACCGTGGTATTCCAGAATGTGGGTTTCCACGATGGCGTCGACCGGACAGGCTTCTTCACAGAAACCGCAGAAAATGCACTTGGTCAGATCGATGTCATAACGCGTAGTGCGGCGAGTGCCGTCATCACGCTTGTCCGACTCAATCGTAATTGCCAAGGCCGGGCAAACAGCTTCACACAATTTGCAGGCAATGCAGCGCTCTTCACCGTTGGCGTAGCGACGCTGGGCATGCAAACCGCGAAAACGGGGGCTGTACGGGGTTTTTTCTTCCGGAAACTGCACAGTGATCTTGCGCTGGAAGAAGTAACGCCCGGTGAGCATCAGACCCTTGACCAGCTCTACGAGCAGGAAGGTCTTGAAAAAATTGGAAATTCTATCCATGTCTGTATCCTCGCCTTACTTCCAGAGCGACAGTGGCGTTTGCATCCACGCGCCAACCACCACGATCCAAACCAGAGTTACCGGAATAAACACTTTCCAGCCCAAACGCATCAGTTGGTCATAGCGGTAACGCGGGAAAGTCGCCCGTGCCCACAAGAAGAAGAACAGCATCAACGCTACTTTCAGGAACCACCAGATAAAGCTTGGCGCGCCAAGGAAAGGCACACTGGTCGGGAACGGCGACAACCAGCCGCCCAGGAACATGACCGACGCCAAAGCGGAGATCAAAATCATGTTCATGTATTCGGCCAGGAAGAACAGCGCGAAGCTCATGCCCGAGTATTCGATCATGTGACCGGCCACGATTTCCGACTCGCCTTCGGTCACGTCAAACGGTGCGCGGTTGGTTTCAGCCAGGCCCGAGATGAAGTAAACAACGAACAGCGGCAGCAACGGCAACCAGTTCCATGACAGCACCGAACCGCCCGCAACGCCGTGGCCTTGCTGCATCACGATGTCGCTGATGTTCAGACTGCCGGAGACCATCATCACGCCGATCAGCGAAAAGCCCATCGCCAGTTCGTAGGACACCATCTGCGCCGCGGCACGCATGGCACCCAGGAACGCATATTTGGAGTTCGATGCCCAACCGGCAATGATCACGCCGTATACGCCCAGCGAAGTAATCGCCATTACGTACAGCAGACCGATGTTTACGTCAGCCAGCACCAGACCCGGGAAGAACGGGATCACCGCCCAAGCCGCCAAAGCTGGCATCAGCACCAGCACCGGCGCCACAAAGAACAAGCCTTTGCTGGATGCAGAAGGTGCAATGATTTCTTTCAGCAGCAGCTTGAGCACGTCGGCAAACGGCTGCAGCAAACCCAGCGGACCAACCCGGTTCGGGCCGATACGAATCTGCATGTAGCCAATGACTTTGCGCTCGGCATAAGTCATGTAGGCCACGCCCAGAATCAGCGGGACTGCAATCAGCACGATCTTGAGCAGAGTCCAGACAACGAGTGCGACATCAAAGCCCCACTCCTGGCCAATGAACCCCGCAAAGAAGTGTGTCAAAAGTTCCATTATTGTTATCGCCCTTATGCTTTGACGACTTGCAGCGCAGCCGCGCCATCAAGACCACGGGTCAGCGGGTGTGCGGCAGCGATGCGAACCACTTGATCCAGCAACGCATCATCTTGTGCGACCGTGAGAACTGCCTCACCGCCCTGCACTACTTTCGCCTGATCGCCAGCAACCAGACCCAGCGTTGCCAGCGTTGTTGCGTTGGCACGCAAGGTCGCAGCGGACTGTGCATCAACGGTGGCTTGCAGGCTTGGCGCACGACGCACCAGCGCATCGATCTGGTACAGCGGCACTTCAGCCAGACGAGTCAGACCCGATGCAGCAACCGGCTTCACATTCACCGCAGCAGCCGGTGCATTGTTCAGCTTGCCTTCAATGCCGTTGGCCAATGCTTCGTCGCGTACTTCTTCAGACGATGCAAATTCAAAGCCAGCCAGACCCAGCAGGTTGCCCAGCACGCGGAACACCTTCCAGGCCGGGCGGGTTTCGCCCAGCGGACGCACCACACCGTTGAAGCTTTGTGGGCGGCTTTCCAGATTGATGAAGGTGCCGGAGGTTTCAGCAAATGGCGAAACCGGCAGAATCACGTCTGCGTAGTCATAAGCGCAGGACTGGAACGGCGACAGCACGACAACCATTTCAGCTTGCTCAACCGCAGCCAGCGCTTGCGGCGCGTTGGCGGTATCGAAATCGACTTCCGCGTTCAACAGCACGTAGGCTTTCTTCGGCTTGGCGAATGCCCCAGCGGTTGCGTTGAAACCGATCAGTTGCGCACCAACCGCATTGGCACCCGAAGTCAGCACGCCCAGCTTGGCACCGCTGATTTCGGCGATCGCAGTTGCCACAGCGTGCAGTTCAGCAGCGCGGACACCTTCAACAGCCAGGTTACCCAGCAGCACACCCACTTTCTCGCTGGCAACCAGCGTGGTGGCGATAGCAAGGGCTTGTTCGGAAACAGTCACTCCAGCCACATCGATATGAGCCGGAACGCTAGCGCCCTTCTGCTCGGCAACGGCCTTGAGTACTTCCAGCGCGCCTTCAACCAGTTGATCCGGACGGGTTACCAGCGAACCGTGCAGCGTGGTCAGCAGGTCGTCATTGTGCGGATTAACCACGGCCAGCTTCAGACCCTTCTTCACCGACTGGCGCAGACGTTGGGCCAGCAGCGGCTGCTCTTTACGCAATGTGGAACCGATCACCAGTACGGCGTCGTTTTCTGCCAGTTCAACAATGCTCTGGCCCAGCCACTGCACACCGGCAGTTGCGAACGAGGCATCTTGCTGACGCAGGTTGGCGGCGGTGTTCTTCACGCCCAGACCGGCAGCCAGTTTCTTCAGCAGGAACAGTTCTTCCAGCGTACTGCTCGGCGAAGCCAGCGCGGCCACGTTATCGGCGCCGTGTTCTTCGATTACCGACTTCAAGCCGTTGGCCACGTATTCCAGCGCAACAGTCCAGTCTACTTCTTGCCATGCCCCACCCTGCTTGATCAGCGGCTTTTGCAGACGCTCACCACTATTGAGGGCTTCGTACGAATAACGGTCGCGGTCCGACAGCCAGCATTCGTTGACGGCTTCGTTTTCCAGCGGCAGTACGCGTTTGACCTGGTGATCCTTGACCTGAACGATCAGGTTGGAACCCAGACCATCGTGCGGGCTGACCGATTTGCGACGGGACAATTCCCATGTCCGTGCCGAGAAGCGGAACGGCTTGGAAGTCAACGCGCCTACCGGGCACAGATCGATCACGTTGCCGGAAATTTCGGAGTTCACGGTTTTGCCGATGAAGCTCATGATTTCCGAGTGCTCGCCACGGCCGGGCATGCCCAGCTCCTGGAAGCCCGCAACTTCTTCGGTAAAGCGCACACAACGGGTGCAGTGAATGCAACGCGTCATGTCGGTCGAGATCAGCGGGCCGAGGTTCTTGTTGACCACCGAGCGCTTTTCTTCTTCGTAGCGCGAGCCGGATTGACCATAACCCACGGCCAGATCCTGCAACTGGCACTCGCCGCCCTGGTCACAAATCGGGCAATCAAGCGGGTGGTTGATCAGCAGGAATTCCATGACGCCCTTCTGGGCTTTCACGGCGGCATCCGAATGGGTCCAGACCTTCATGCCATCCGTAACCGGCGTCGCACAGGCGGGCAACGGTTTCGGGGCTTTTTCAACTTGCACCAGGCACATCCGGCAGTTCGCCGCGATGGACAGTTTTTTGTGGTAGCAAAAGTGAGGGATAAACACGCCAATCGAAGTGGCGGCATCCATCACGGTGCTGCCACCGGGGACTGTCAGTTTGTTACCGTCGATTTCAACTTCCAGCATATCGAGCGATCCAGTTAATTCTTCAAAAAATCTTCATTAGGCGACTGCGCCTGCGTATTTCGTTTCCGTTCGATGCTCGCAATCCTCACGGACTTCATGTCCGTTCCGGTTGCTGTGCTTCGGGCGAAAACGAACTACTTTGGCTCGCTCGCCTACCGGTCAACCTCAAAGCGTCCGGTTAGTAGCCAGGCACCAGGCAGCGTTTGTTTTCGATGTGATATTCGAATTCGCTACGGAAGTGCTTGAGCATGCCTTGCACCGGCATCACGGCAGCGTCGCCCAGCGCACAAATAGTGCGGCCCGCGATATTGCCACCGACGGACAACAGCAGATCCAGATCTTCCGGACGCCCCTGGCCGTGCTCGATGCGGTGAATCACGCGGTACAACCAGCCAGTGCCTTCACGACACGGCGTACATTGACCGCAAGACTCTTCAAAATAGAAATACGACAGACGCTCCAGCGCCTTGACCATGCAGGTGTCTTCGTCCATCACGATGACCGCACCGGAACCCAGCATCGAACCCGCTTTGGAGATCGAGTCAAAGTCCATGGTGGTATTCATCATGATTTCGGCCGGCAGTACCGGCGCGGACGAACCACCAGGGATGACCGCTTTAAGTTTCTTGCCGTTGCGCATGCCGCCAGCCAGTTCCAGCAATTCCGGGAAAGGCATACCCAGCGGCACTTCATAGTTACCCGGACGATTCACATGGCCGGAAACCGAGAACAGCTTGGTACCGCCGTTGTTCGGCTTGCCCAGTTCCAGGAATTTCTGACCACCATTGCGCACGATATACGGCACGGACGCATAGGTTTCGGTGTTGTTGATCGTGGTCGGCTTGCCATACAGACCAAAGCTGGCGGGGAATGGCGGTTTGAAGCGCGGCTGGCCTTTCTTGCCTTCCAGCGACTCCAGCAATGCGGTTTCTTCACCGCAGATGTACGCGCCATAACCATGGTGAGCGTGCAGCTGGAAGTTGAAACCCGCGCCGAGAATGTTGTCGCCCAGGAAGCCAGCTTTGCGGGCTTCTTCCAGCGCTTCTTCAAAGCGCAGATAGGCTTCGAACACTTCGCCGTGAATGTAGTTGTAGCCGACCGTGGCACCCATGGTGAACCCGCCGATGATCATGCCTTCGATCAACGCGTGCGGGTTGTACTTGATGATGTCCAGATCTTTGAAGGTACCCGGCTCGCCTTCGTCGGTATTACAGACGAGGTATTTCTGGCCAGGAAAGCTGCGCGGCATGAACGACCATTTCAGGCCGGTCGGGAAGCCCGCACCACCACGACCACGCAGGGCCGAGGTCTTCATTTCAGCAATGATCGAATCTTGCGTCAGTTTTTCTTCGGCAATTTTCTTCAGCGCAGCATAACCGCCACGCTTGATGTATTCGTCGATACGCCAGCAATCTGGGTTGGAGAAGTCCACGCCCTCGAAAACGACGCCATTTACATACGTAGCCATTATTCGAGCTCCGCCAGTTTCTTGTCGATTGCTTCGGGCGTCATATGGCTGCACATGCTGTGATTGTTCAGCAGCATTACCGGCGCATAACCACAGGCGCCCATACATTCGCCTTCCATTAGCGTGAACTTGCCGTCAGCAGTGGTTTCGCCGTAGCCAATACCCAGCTTTTGCTGCAGGTATTTGCCAGCGTCGGCACCGCCAGACAAGGCACAGGGCAAATTGGTACAAACGGTCAGTTTGTTTTTGCCAATGGGCTTGAGCTGGAACATGTTGTAGAACGTGGCGACTTCCAGCGCTGCAACCGGCGGCAGGTCAAGGTAGTTAGCCACGAACTCGATGGTTTCGTTAGCCAGCCAGCCTTTTTCAACCTGGGCAATACGCAGCGCAGACATGAGCGCCGAACGCTTTTTGTCGGCCGGATACTTGGTCAGTTCACGGTCGATCTGCGCGAGGGATTCCGGGGACAACATCAGCGATCCACCTCACCAAATACGATATCTTGCGTGCCGATAATGGCCACAACGTCGGACAGCATGTGACCGCGCGACATTTCGTCGAGCGCAGACAAATGCACATAACCGGGCGGACGAATCTTCAAGCGGTAAGGCTTGTTGGCGCCGTCGGAGATCATATAGATACCGAACTCACCCTTCGGATGTTCAACGGCGGCATAAGCTTCGCCCGCTGGCACATGCATGCCTTCAGTGAACAACTTGAAGTGGTGGATCAGCTCTTCCATGTTGCTCTTCATGTCAACACGTGAAGGTGGCGCCACCTTGTAGTTTTCGGTAATGACCGGACCCGGATTGGCACGCAACCAGGCGATACACTGCTTGATGATGCGGTTGGACTGGCGCATTTCTTCAACGCGAACCAGATAACGGTCGTAACAGTCACCGTTTTTGCCGACCGGAATATCAAAGTCCAGCTTGTCGTACACTTCGTACGGCTGTTTCTTGCGCAGATCCCATTCCACACCCGAGCCACGCAGCATGGCGCCGGTCAGCCCCAGCGCCATGGCGCGTTCCGGCGTCAACACACCGATACCCACGGTACGTTGTTTCCAGATGCGGTTATCGGTCAGCAGGGTTTCGTATTCGTCGACATAAGTCGGGAAACGATTGGTGAAGTCTTCAATGAAATCGAGCAGCGAGCCTTCGCGGTTTTCGTTCAGGCGCTTGATGGCAGCCGCGTTGCGCACCTTGGATGCCTGATACTTGGGCATCTGGTCTGGCAAGTCGCGGTACACACCACCTGGACGATAGTACGCAGCATGCATACGCGCGCCCGAGACCGCTTCGTAGCAGTCCATCAGGTCTTCACGTTCGCGGAAGGCGTACAAGAAGATGGTCATCGCGCCGCAATCGAGGCCGTGCGAGCCAATCCACATCAGGTGATTCAGAATCCGGGTGATTTCATCAAACATCACGCGAATGTATTGCGCGCGGATCGGCACTTCCAGGCCAATCAGCTTTTCAATTGCCATGCAATACGCATGCTCATTGGCCATCATCGACACATAGTCGAGACGGTCCATATAAGGCAGAGACTGGATAAACGTCTTGGATTCGGCCAGCTTTTCAGTAGCGCGGTGCAACAGACCAATGTGCGGGTCGGCACGCTCAACCACTTCACCATCCAGCTCCAGCACCAGACGCAGCACGCCGTGTGCGGCCGGATGTTGCGGGCCAAAGTTCAGGGTGTAATTACGGATTTCAGACGCCACCGTAGTTCTCCTCGCGAATGATGCGCGGTACGACTTCGCGCGGTTCGATGGTGACCGGCTGATAGATCACGCGGGATTGTTCCGGGTCGTAACGCATTTCAACGTAACCGGACAACGGGAAGTCTTTACGGAACGGGTGACCGACAAAACCGTAGTCGGTCAGGATACGACGCAGATCCGGGTGGCCTTCATAGATAATGCCGTACAGGTCGAACGACTCGCGTTCAAACCAGTTCACGCCCGGCCAGATATCGATCAGCGAAGCGATGACCGGGAAATCATCATCCGGACAGAACACGCGCAAACGCAGACGGATGTTGTGGGTATAAGACAACAGGTGCGAAACGGACGCGAAACGCAGACCGGTCCACGCGCCATCACCGTAGGTGCTGTAATCCACGCCGCAAAGGTCGACATTGGCCTCAAAACGCAGATCAGCGTGATCGCGCAGCAAGGTTGCGGCTTCGATCAATTTGGCGGCGGGCACTTCGAGCGTTACTTCATCCAGCGCCATGGTCAGCGACGAGATTTTGTCGTCACCCAGTACACGCTTGATGTCTTCAATCAGTTGATTCAGGGTTTTTGCCACAAGTCACCTCACCCGTTCGCCTGCTCGAGCTGGCGAGCCCGGGCGATGGTGTTGGTCCGCTTGATCTTGTTCTGCATCTGGATCAAACCATAGAGCAAGGCTTCGGCCGTTGGCGGGCAGCCCGGGACATAGATATCCACCGGCACGATACGGTCACAGCCGCGCACCACTGAATAAGAATAGTGATAGTAACCACCACCGTTGGCACAGGAGCCCATGGAGAGCACCCAGCGTGGCTCCGGCATCTGGTCGTACACCTTGCGCAGGGCCGGTGCCATTTTGTTGCACAGCGTACCGGCAACAATCATCAGATCGGATTGGCGTGGCGACGGGCGGAACACGATACCGAAACGGTCGAGGTCATAACGCGCGGCGCCCGCGTGCATCATCTCGACCGCACAACAGGCCAGACCAAACGTCATCGGCCACAACGAGCCGGTACGTGCCCAATTCATTACCGCATCAACGGATGTAGTAACGAAACCTTTTTCAAGACTTTGCGATGCAGCTGCAGTCATTGCTTTACTCCCACTCCAGCGCGCCCTTCATCCACTCGTAGGCGAAACCGACAACGAGGATGGCCAGGAAAATCAACATGGAAAAGAAACCGAAAGAGCCGATTTCCTTGAGCACGAGCGCCCAAGGCACGAGGAAGGCCACTTCCAGATCGAACAGAATGAACAGGATGGCAACGAGGTAGTAGCGCACGTCAAACTGGATACGCGCATCTTCAAACGCTTCGAAACCACATTCATAAGGGGAGAGTTTTGCGGGGTCCGGCTTGTAGGTTCCAAGCAGACGACTAAAAAGCCCACCCATGGCCATCAACCCTCCACCGATCAACGTACCGACGATGATGAAGAGCAATATGGGGAAGTAATTCTGTAGCATGTCGATCCCCGATAAGATCAATTACAGACAAATAGAAATGAAACGGTTGCGACTATTTTTTTACTGAAGCTATTTCTGAAACCTGGTACTGCAGCCTGCGAATACCGCCAGCAGGCCCGATTTACTTGATCAACGCAAAGAAGCACTGATTTCATACAGGAAAAAACGCCGGGATTGTTGCCCCGGCGTTTTTCCGAATCCTTGGTGCCGACAGAGAGACTCGAACTCTCACGGCCGCAGCCACTACCCCCTCAAGATAGCGTGTCTACCAATTCCACCATGTCGGCCTGGTACAACACCTGAACAATAACCGGGCAGCGATTATTCAGGGATCTTGCTTTGCGCTGGCACGGATGCCGTTGCAGGCGCCGAAGCCACAGCCTTAACATCGCCCATCACGCCCAACTCGGAAGACCGGCTTGGCGAAGTCAGCATGACCAGAGCAAGGCTGCTTGCGAAAAAGACAGTTGCCAGCACAGCGGTACTACGGCTCAAAAAGTTCGCCGAACCGGAAGAGCCGAACAAGCTGCCAGCCGAACCGCTACCGAAGGCTGCACCCATGTCCGCACCTTTGCCGTGCTGCATCAGGACGAGAACGATTGTCGTCAGTGCAGACAACACATTCACAATCAAAACGAGGCTTTTAAGAAGTTCCATCTTTTCTCATCAACGCGGCGCGAATTCTAGCGCCGCCGTGGTATTTTTGCAATCAAAGGCAAGGTCATTACAACGCTGTTGACCCTGCGCAAGGATTACATTTGCATTAATGTGCAGCGCGGCAAATCCGCAAAAATTCGGTCGCCGAAAGCGCCGCACCCCCAACCAGAACCCCGTCCACGCCATCGACTCCCATGATGGCTGCGGCGTTGTTTCCCTTTACACTTCCGCCATATAGCACGCAGGTATGCTGACTTAACGTCTGCTTGATGAACGCATGCATTTCTGCGATTTGTTCAGGTGCAGCCGTTACGCCGGTACCCACTGCCCACATCGGTTCGTACGCGACCGCATACAAACTTGTTGGCACGCCAGACAATACTTTCAGCTCATCGGCAATGACATCGCGCGCCACGCCTTGATCACGCTGTGCCTGGCTTTCGCCAACGCAGTAGATTGGCAGCAAACCGGCATCCAGCGCTGCGCGAACCTTGCGCGCGGCTGTTTCACTGGTCTCACCAAAATAAGTGCGGCGCTCGGAGTGACCAATGATCACCAGTTCACACCCTACGTCCGCCAGCATCGCGGCTGAGACTTCGCCGGTGTATGCACCAATATGAAATTCGCACAAATCCTGTGCCCCCAGTTGCACCGGGGTATCCACCAGCAAGGACTTGGCTAGCGACAAATAAGGATAAGGCATGCAAATCGAGACATTGGAGCCGAGTTCAGCTCTTGCCAGCTCTGGCACCACCGAGCGCACTTGCCCGACGCTGCCATGCATTTTCCAGTTACCAACTACCAGTTGCTTGGCCATGCCACATACCAATGTGGTTTGCAAAAGAACGCGATTGTAGGCCGCGCGCGTAGGGTGCGTCAAACCTGGCGGGCGGCGTGAAACACTGGATTAACAGTCATTTGGCGACATGCCACGGTGAATGAGTCATCCGCCACGCCGCAACATCACTAATACTCATGTATCAGACTGGGTCGGGCGTCGGTTTGTTGCAGCCCGTTGTATGCGCGAGCCGACTGGTTGTCGGATTTTCAAGCAGGTGCCAGTTACGTCAAAACAACATTTCTCTTTAATATCATTCACCTGAGATTACTCCTGCATCCATGGGAGTAATGTGACACCGACTTGTAATATTTCGGAAACACTTCAGGTCTAGGATGCCGCCGAGTCGGGAATGGTACCCGTCGTTGCTCAACCGGAGAAAAACATCATGACATATGGGCGCAAAGTGCTCGTATCGCTGGGCCTGACTGCTGGCCTCTTTACTGCTCAAGCCATGGCTGCCGATATCACCGGCGCTGGTTCTACCTTTATTTACCCGCTGGCCGCCAAATGGGCAGAAACCTACAAGGCCAAGACCGGCGTGGGTCTGAACTATCAATCTATCGGTTCGGGTGGCGGTATCAAGCAAATCCAGGCCAAGACTGTTGACTTTGGCGCCTCCGACAAGCCGCTCAAGCAAGAAGAGCTGGATAAGGCTGGCCTGGTACAGTTCCCGGTAGCAATGGGCGGTGTGGTGCCGGTTGCCAATCTGGTTGGCATCAAAGGCGGTGACCTGAAGCTGAACGGCTCCGTACTGGCTGACATTTTCCTGGGCAAGATCAAGAAGTGGAATGACCCGGCCATTGCCAAGCTGAACCCGACTGCAAAACTGCCTGATTCAGCCATCACCGTGGTTCACCGCGCTGACGGTTCCGGCACAACCTTCATTTTCACCAACTACCTGTCCAAGGTTAACGCCGACTGGAAGAGCAAGGTTGGCGAAGATGCAACCGTGCAATGGCCAAGCGGTGTAGGTGGCAAGGGTAACGAAGGTGTTGCTCAATACGTTCAGCGCATCAAGGGCGCGATTGGTTACGTGGAATACGCGTACGCCAAGCAGAACAAGATGAACTACATCAACCTGCAGAACAAGTCGGGTGAGTTTGTTGCACCGACTGAAGCTGCATTCAAGGCTGCTGCTGCTGGCGCCGACTGGAAGAGCGCACCTGGCTTCTACGTGATCCTGACCGAACAAGCCGGCAAGACTGCATGGCCAATCACCGGTGCCACGTTTGCCCTGATGCAAAAGAAACAAGACAAGCCGGAACAAGGCAAAGAAGTGTTGAAGTTCTTTGACTGGTCCTACGCCAATGGCGACCAGACTGCTTCGGGCCTGGACTATGTGCCAATGCCAAACGACGTCAAGGACGTGATCCGCTCGTCGTGGAAGCAAATCACCGACAACAGCAACGCGCCAGTCTGGAAGTAAGACGGCTAACGGCATAATAAGTACAAGGGACTGGCATGAACGATAAAATGCACCCTGAGTACGCGCCACAAACAACAGGAGCCGGGTTGGCTCCTGTTGTTGTTAAGCCGACCCCGGAGAAGCAGATGACTTCACAAGAACAGCGGCTGCGGCAGCAAATGCTGCAAGACCGTATATTCCGCGGCACCACCCGCTTTTTTGCTTTTTTTGTGCTCGTCCTGTTGGCGGGCATCATTCTTTCGCTCCTGATCGGCGCCTGGCCGGCGATCAAAGAGTATGGCTTCGGCTTTATCACGGGTACCGACTGGAACCCCGTCACTGAAAAATTCGGTGGCTGGAACTCAATTCGCGGCACCCTGCTCTCTTCTTTCATTGCCTTGTTGATCGGCGTGCCGGTGAGCTTTGGCATTGCGATTTTCCTGACCGAACTTTCACCCGTATGGCTGCGTCGCCCGTTGGGCATTGCCATTGAATTGCTCGCTGGCGTGCCATCGATCATTTACGGCATGTGGGGTCTGTTTGTGTTCGCACCGTGGTTTGCCGACAACGTGCAACCGTGGCTGGCCGAACATAGCGCCGGCCTGCCGTTGATTGGCGGCTTGTTCGACGGTCCACCCATGGGTATCGGTATGCTGACCGCCGGTTTGATCCTGTCGGTGATGGTCATTCCGTATGTATCGTCAGTCATGCGCGACGTGTTTGAAGTCGTCCCACCGATGCTCAAGGAATCCGCCTACGGCCTTGGCGGCACCACTTGGGAAGTCGTCTGGAACGTGGTTCTGCCCTATACCCGTAACGGTGTGGTCGGCGGTGTGATGCTGGGTCTGGGCCGTGCCTTGGGTGAAACCATGGCGATCACCTTTGTGATTGGTAACGCACAGCAACCCATCCACAGCCTGTTTGATCCTTCGACCTCGATCTCGGCCACACTGGCCAACGAGTTCACCGAAGCGACCACCGTACTGCATACCAGCAGCCTGATTTTCCTGGGCCTGTTGCTGTTCTTCATCACCTTTGTGGTGCTGACGATTTCCAAGCTGATGCTTCTGCGCATGCAACGCGCAGAAGGCAAATCTTCCTGAGCGGAGCGAACATGTCGTCTACTTATATTCGCCGACGCATTGTCAACGTACTGAGCCTGGCCCTGTCAGTTGCTGCCATGTTGTTTGGTCTGTTCTGGCTGGCCTGGATTCTCTACACGCTGTTCAAGAACGGTTTTGGAGGCCTGGCACTCACACTGTTCACGCAAACCACACCTGCCCCGGGCAGCGCAGGCGGCTTGTCCAATGCGATTCTGGGCAGCTTGCTGATGTCGTTGACTGGCACGCTGGTGGGTACGCCGATTGGCATTCTGGCCGGCACCTATCTGGCCGAGTTTGGCGATCGTGGCTGGCTGGCTCCGGTAACCCGCTTTATCAATGACATTCTGCTATCCGCGCCGTCGATTGTGATCGGCTTGTTCATGTACGAAGTCTACGTGGTCAAGACAGGGCACTTCTCGGGTTGGGCCGGTTCGTTTGCGCTGGCCATTCTGGTTATTCCGGTGGTGGTACGCACTACCGAAAGCATGTTGCGCCTGGTTCCGCACAGCATGCGTGAAGCAGCCTACGCGCTGGGTGCACCGCAATGGAAAATGACTCTGCTGGTCACTCTGCGCGCCGCCAAAGCTGGTGTGGTCACCGGCGTACTGCTGGCCGTGGCCCGCATCGTGGGTGAAACCGCGCCGCTGCTGTTTACTTCGCTTAACAACCAGTTCTACAGCAACATGAACCAGCCAATGGCCAACTTGCCAGTGGTGATCTTCCAGTTCGCAATGAGCCCGTACGAAGACTGGCATAACCTGGCATGGGCCGGCAGTTTGCTGATTGGCCTGTTTGTACTGGCGATGAACGTGATCGCCCGTACGCTGATCAAACCCCAGCAACAACACTAAGCCGCAGGGACGAAACGAAAATGCGACTTCAGGACTCCAGCATGACCGCAGAAACCAAGATCAAACTCGCCGTCAATAATCTGAATTTCTATTACGGCAACTATCACGCGCTGAAAAACATCAATCTGAATATCCGCGAAGGCAAAGTCACCGCCTTTATCGGCCCTTCGGGTTGCGGCAAATCCACGCTGCTGCGCACCTTTAACCGCATGTATGAGCTTTACCCGAAGCTGCGCGCCGAGGGCGAGATCATCATGAATGGCAACAACGTGCTGGATCGCGGCGTTGACCTGAACATGCTGCGCGCCAAGGTGGGCATGGTGTTCCAGAAGCCAACGCCCTTCCCGATGTCGATTTACGACAACATCGCGTTTGGCGTGAAGCTGTACGACAACCTTTCCAAATCCGAGATGGATGATCGCGTGGAATGGGCATTGTCCAAGGCTGCACTGTGGAATGAAGCCAAAGACAAGCTGCGCCAGTCAGGCCTGGGCCTGTCGGGTGGTCAGCAACAGCGTCTGTGTATCGCCCGCGCCATTGCCGTGAAGCCAGAAGTGCTGCTGCTGGATGAACCAACCTCCGCGCTGGACCCGATCTCCACTGCGCATATCGAAGAACTGGTGCACGAACTCAAGCGCGATTACACCATCGCAATTGTGACCCACAACATGCAGCAAGCAGCGCGCGTTTCGGACTACACCGCTTATATGTACCTGGGCGAACTGGTCGAAGTGGGCGAAACCGACACCATCTTCACCACACCAACCAAGAAAGCGACCGAAGACTATATCACCGGTAAATTCGGTTGATTACTGGTTGAACACATTCTGGCAGTTGACCGTCAGACAAGAAAAAGCCCGCAAAAGCGGGCTTTTTCTTTTGTCGCTACCAGAAGAAACGAGCCTTCTGCCCGATACACATCACAACTGGATCAGTCTGCGCTCGCTTCGTTGGTGACTACAGCGGCAATCGACTCAGCCCATTGCTCGGCGGCACCGGCATCAACGTGTTCGACCATGACACGAACCAGCGGTTCGGTGCCCGAAGGACGCAACAGTACACGCCCCTGGCTACCCATTGCGGCTTCCGCCTTCTGCACCGCTTCGCGAATTGAAGGCGAAGAACTGACCTGGAAACCCTTGCCGATGCGCACATTCTTGAGCACCTGCGTCGACAAGGTCAGTTCATCGCGGAAGGCGCTGAGTGTCTTGCCTTGCTCGATCAGCGCTTCCAGCACTTGCAACGCCGAAACAATGCCGTCGCCCGTGGTGTGCCTATCCAGGCTCAAAATATGACCGGAACCTTCGCCGCCCAACACCCAGCCATTAGCTTGCAGGCGCTCCAGCACATAGCGATCGCCCACCTTGGCCCGTTCAAAGGCGATTCCAGCGGCTTTCAGGCCGTTCTCGACCCCGAGGTTAGTCATGAGTGTGCCGACCACGCCACCGCGCAGCGAGCCCTGCTCGGCGCGATAACGGGCCAGTACATAGATCAGCAAGTCGCCATCGATGATGGAACCATCGCCATCCACCATGATGAGCCGGTCGCCGTCACCGTCCAGTGCGATACCGTAATCAGCGCCTTCGGCCAGTACGGTTTTGCGCAGCAACTCAACGTGCGTGGCACCGCAGTTTTCGTTGATGTTGTAGCCATTGGGCTTATCGCCGATGGTAATGACTTCGGCACCCAGCTCGTGGAACACGTGAGGAGCCACCTGGTAGGTTGCGCCGTGGGCACAATCGACCACGAGTTTGAGGCCACGCAGGTCAAATTCGTTGGGGAAGGTTGATTTGCAGAATTCGATATAGCGGCCAGATGCATCACCCACGCGCCAGGCTTTACCCAGCGTTTTGGAACCGACGCAAGGTTGCGCGTCGTCGATAGCCTCTTCAATGGCCTGCTCGACGTCATCCGGCAGCTTTTTGCCACCAGCACCAAAGAACTTGATGCCGTTATCGTAGTAAGGATTGTGCGACGCAGAGATCACTACGCCCGCGGACAAACGCAATGCGCGAGTCAAATAAGCGACGCCCGGCGTAGGCAGCGGCCCGGTCACATGCACATCCACACCCGCGGCGTTCAAACCCGCTTGCAGGGCGGCTTCCAGCATGTAACCGGAAACCCGGGTGTCTTTACCAATCAGGACCGCAGCATGGTCACCGCTTTGGCGGCGTTCGGTTGTAGCGAGCACCCGGCCAGCGGCGTAACCCAGCTTCATGGCAAATTCCGGGGTAATCGGATACTCCCCAACCAAGCCACGCACACCATCCGTACCGAAATATTTGCGTCCCATTTCTGAATCCTGAAATTAACCAACCGTTAAGCAAAAAGCCGCGCTCATTGTAAGGCTTGCCAGATTTTCAGCGCATCCACAGTTTCCCTGACATCATGCACCCGCACGATGGCCGCGCCCTTTTGCGCAGCGAGTAACGCCGCCGCCACACTGGCTGCCATGCGGTCGCTCACGACCCGGCCGGTGATTTGACCCAGCATGGACTTACGCGATACGCCAATCAGCAAGGGACAGCCGAGCGCCTCGCGCATTTGCGGCATGGCGTTAAATAACGCGATGTTGTGCGCCAGGTTTTTGCCAAAACCAAAACCCGGATCCAGCAGGATGCGACTGCGTTCAATGCCGGCTTGCTCAGCCTCGTCCCGGCGAGTTGCCAGATAGCTGGTAACTTCAGCCACCACGTCGTCATATTCTGGCGCGACCTGCATGGTGCGCGGCTCGCCCTTCATATGCATCAGACAGACAGCCACGTTGCCTTTGGCCGCCACTCGCAGCGCGCCCTCACCTTCCAGCGCGGCGATGTCATTGATGAGGTCAACACCGGCATCCAGCGCGGCCAGCATCACCGCCGGGCGCCGCGTATCAATGGACAGAGGCACATTCAGCGACTTCAGCGCGGTAATAACCGGCACCACGCGGGCAATCTCGTCTTCGATGCTGACCAACTCAGCACCGGGGCGCGTCGATTCGCCGCCGATATCAATGATGTCCGCGCCCTGGCTTACCAGCGTCTCCGCATGCGCAACGGCTTTGGAACAGGTATCGAAACTGCCACCATCAGAAAACGAATCGGGCGTCACGTTCAAGATGCCCATGACTTGGGGGCGATCGAGCGTCAGAGTAAAGCGGCCACACTGCAAACTGTGCATTGGAACTCCGGGCATGCGCGCAAAAGACAATTCAATCAGAACCTTTGCTTTGCCACGCTACAGAAGAAAAAAGCGGCCACAATGTGGCCGCTTTGGTATTACTTGCTGACAATCAGGCTTCAGTAGCCGGGGTTGTCGTCGCTGCCGGAGCATCACCACTTGGACGGTCACCGGACGGCGCTGTTGGCCGGGTTGGTGGCGATTTTGGTGGGCGCGGATCGCGACCTTGCATGATGTCTTCGATCTGCTCGGCATCGATGGTTTCCCAATCGAGCAGCGCACGCGTCATCGCTTCAACCTTGTCACGATTGGTCTCCAACAGATTGCGCGCCAATGCATATTGCTCGTCGATAATGCGGCGGATTTCGCCATCGACTTGCTGCATGGTAGTTTCCGACACGCTCTTGTGCGTGGTTACCGAACGACCAAGGAACACTTCGCCTTCGTTCTCGCCATAAACCATCGGACCGAGCTTGTCGCTCATACCGTAGCGGGTCACCATGTCGCGCGCCATTTGCGTAGCACGCTCAAAGTCGTTCGACGCACCGGTGGTCATCTGGTTCATGAACACTTCTTCTGCGATCCGGCCACCAAACAAAATGGCAATGCGGTTCAGCAGGTATTCACGGTCATATGCGTAACGGTCTTCTTCCGGCAGTTGCATGGTCACACCCAGCGCACGACCACGCGGAATGATGGTGACCTTGTGCACCGGATCGGCCTTGGGCAACAGCTCTGCTACCACCGCATGACCGGATTCGTGGTAAGCCGTGTTGCGCTTTTCTTCTTCCGACATAACCATGGTGCGGCGCTCCGCGCCCATCATGATCTTGTCCTTGGCCGACTCAAAGTCATCCATGTCGACCAGACGTTTGTTACGGCGAGCGGCAAACAGCGCGGCTTCGTTCACCAGGTTGGCCAGATCGGCCCCGGACATACCCGGAGTACCGCGAGCCAGCACACTCGGCTCGACGTCATTGGAGATCGGCACCTTGCGCATGTGCACGCCAAGAATCTGTTCGCGACCACGGATATCCGGCAGCGAAACCACAACCTGACGATCGAACCGGCCCGGACGCAGCAAAGCCGGGTCCAGTACGTCTGGACGGTTGGTCGCAGCAATCACGATCACGCCGGAGTTGCCTTCAAAGCCGTCCATCTCAACCAGCATCTGGTTCAGTGTTTGTTCACGCTCATCGTTACCGCCGCCCATGCCGGCGCCACGCTGGCGACCAACGGCGTCGATTTCATCGATGAAAATGATACAAGGGGCGTTTTTCTTGGCGTTTTCGAACATGTCGCGAACGCGAGCCGCACCCACACCGACAAACATTTCAACGAAATCCGAACCGGAAATCGAGAAGAACGGCACCTTGGCTTCGCCAGCAATGGCCTTGGCCAGCAGCGTTTTACCGGTACCGGGCGACCCCACCATCAAGATACCGCGTGGCATACGGCCACCCAGGCTCTGGTATTTGGTTGGATCACGCAGGTAATCAACAATTTCAGCAACTTCTTCTTTGGCTTCATCGCAACCGGCGACATCAGCAAATGTCACCGAATTGTTGGATTCATCCAGCATGCGGGCGCGGGATTTGCCGAAGCTGAACGCCCCGCCTTTGCCACCGCCTTGCATCTGTCGCATGAAGAAGACCCAGACGCCAATCAGCAACAGCATCGGGAACCACGAAATAAACAGCTGCGTCAGGAAGCCCTGCTCTTCTTCCGGCTTGGCCGCAAACTTCACGTTGTGCTTGATCAGCGTATCAACGAGGCGGAAATCGAACGGCGCGTAAGTGGAGAACGCGGAGCCGTCATTGCGCTTGCCGCGAATCCATTGACCACGCAGTGGATAGCCTTCGATCTCCACACTGGAGACACGATCAGCTTCCACATCCGCCATGAACTGCGAGTACGGCACTTGGCCGACTGTGTCCTGGCGTTTGGTAAATTGATTGAAGACCGTCATCAGGACCAAACCAATGATCAGCCAGATGGCGATATTCTTACCTAAATTATTCATTTCCCAAGCCCTTTAACCGGGTAACGAAGCAGGAACCACACAAGGGCGCACACCTTGCTCCTGTCGCATAAATGCTTGCTGCACAGCGGAATTCTAACCGCTCAATCCTTTTTTTGCTTGCCAAGCAGATACATTTCCGCGCTACGGTCACGCGAAGCTTTCGGTTTACGCGTTACCACTGTGGCAAAAGTGTCACGCATTGCGGTCATATATTCGTTATAGCCATAACCCTGGAATACCTTGACCAGGAAATGGCCACCTGGTTTCAAATGATTTTGAGCAAATTCCAGAGCAAGCTCACACAGATACATGGAACGGGCTTGATCGGTCACCGCCGTCCCAGTGATATTTGGGGCCATATCGCAAATCACAAGGTCTACCTGACGATCTCCGAGCAAATCACTATATGCCTTCAGTACCGATTCTTCGCGAAAATCGCCCTGAATGAAATCAACGCCTGGAATAAATCCCATTTCCAGGATGTCCAGCGCAAAGACCCTTCCGCTATTACCAACGATCCGCGCCGCGACTTGCGACCAGCTTCCGGGGGCAGCGCCCAGGTCAGCCACCCACATCCCGGGTTTGATCAGCTGATCTTTATCGTTTATTTCCAGCAGCTTATATGCAGCACGGGCGCGATAGCCATCCTTTTGCGCCATCTGCACATACTGGTCATTCACATGTTCTTGCAACCATGCATTGCTGGTCTTGGTCCGTGCCATCCGGTACAATCGCCTGTTTATTCAAGGTATTAAATCAAAAATGGAACTTACTCCGGATCAGCGCCGCTATTTGCGTGGCCTTGCCCATCATCTTAATCCGGTCGTGATGATCGGTAACAACGGCCTGACCGATGCCGTGATCCGTGAGATTGCGCTCAATCTGGATGCGCATGAACTGATCAAGGTTCGTGTGCTGGGTGATGATCGCGAAGCCCGCGTGCAATACCTGGAACAAATCTGCAAAGACTTGGGTGCATCGGCAGTACAGCATCTGGGCAAGCTGTTGATCATCTATCGTCAGGCAGATGCAGAACGCACCCGCATCGTGCTGCCGAAGGCCAAAAAAGCCAAGTAATGCTTGAGGAGTGGGGTAACGGCGCGAGATTTACCGCCCTCCCCACTCTGGCTTGCCGGGCAGATACACCAGGTTTTACCCCGCGCTTCACCCTTCCCGCCCTAACCGCTTATTTGTTGTCCATCTTCCAGACGTAGACCAAGCCAAACAATGCCTGCACCGCATAGATAGCGGTAGAAATGGTATGCCAGTTGGCAAAACCACCACCAAACACGCCGACAGCGCTCTCGCTCAGTTTTGATTTCACCCCGGCCAGAATCGGGAAGATGGCAAACTGGTTGAGCAGTGTGCATACCAGCATGCCAATCAGCAGCCAGAACGCGCCAGTCTGGAACGCCCGCAATCCATCAAACCAGATGCGATAGATCAGCAGATATACGCCAGCCACAATCCCAACCCAGCCCATAGCGTGCAATATCTTGGCCGCTAGCACCGGCGCGAACCCATGACTGGCATCCAGCGTCAAAAACAACAATGGCAACACCAGCAGCCCCACAATCCACAGGCCACCAATCCACAATACGGTCAGTACGTTTTTGAGTCCGTTACCCATTTTTTTCTACGAGAAGTGAGGGGTTAGGTACGAGGGATAGCCAGCACGTGGTGCAGGTAAAACGCAGAGCGGGGCTTATACCTCGACCCGCGCTCGCCAAGCCTTACAGATACTTCACATCCAGCACTTCATATTCGCGGATGCCACCAGGCGCTACAACTTCAGCGACATCACCGGCATATTTGCCGATCAGTGCACGCGCAATCGGGCTGGAGACGGAAATCTTGCCGTCTTTCAGATTGGCTTCATCGTCACCCACGATCTGGTAAGTGACGTTGCCACCGGCTTCCAGGTCTTCCAGGTCAACTGTTGCGCCAAACACCACGCGGCCTTCTGCGGTTTGTGCCAGCGAAGCAGGGTCAATCACTTGCGCGTTGGAAATTTTGCTTTCCAGATCGGCAATACGGCCTTCTACAAAGGATTGTTTTTCCTTGGCAGCATCATATTCTGCGTTTTCCGACAAATCGCCGTGTGAACGGGCTTCGGCAATGGCGGCAATGACTTCAGGGCGGTCAACACTTTTCAGGCGTTGCAACTCTGCCTTCAGTTTTTCCGCACCGACAACGGTCAGCGGGACTTTGATCATTTCTTGTTCTCCTGCGGCCCAAGAGGCCTGGTTTTCCAATGCGGCGCCGCCTTGCAAACCAGGTTGAAGGTCTCGCGGCCAGACAATAAAAGCACAACCGCCGCCCTTTGCAGAAAGGGCGGCGGTTGTGGCGTTGCAGGTAATAAGGTATCAGGCTTTAAGCAAACGGTGCAAGCCCTGCAGGTCGTAAACCTTCACCTCGCCCAGATCACGCATGCCGATACATGCTGCACGCGCGCCCGCGATGGTGGTGTACACCGGCAGTTTGGCCTTGAGCGCTTCGTGGCGGATGGAGTAACTATCCTGAATCGCCTGACGACGCTCTTCCACCGTATTCACGATCATGGCGATCTCGCTATTCACGATCATGTCCACGATGTGCGGACGGCCTTCAGTCACCTTGTTGACTGGCGTCACTTCCACGCCAGCCTCTTCCAGCGCCAAAGCCGTGCCCTTGGTAGCAATGATCTTGAAGCCCAATTGCACCAATACGCGCGCGCACTCGACGGCCACGGGCTTGTCGCTCTCTTTCACCGAGATAAACACATTGCCTGATGTCGGCAGCACGATGCTGGCGGCCAGTTGCGACTTCACAAAGGCCTCGGCAAAAGTCTCGCCTACGCCCATGACTTCACCGGTCGACTTCATTTCCGGCCCAAGGATGGTATCCACGCCGGGGAATTTCACGAACGGGAACACCGCCTCTTTCACCGAGTAATACGGCGGGATCACTTCTTTGGTCACACCCTGACTGGCCAGCGTCTGCCCCATCATGCAGCGAGCTGCGATCTTGGCCAGCGGCAGGCTGGTGGCCTTGGACACATACGGCACGGTCCGCGAAGCGCGTGGGTTTACTTCCAGTACAAATACTGTGGCTTCCGCGCCTTTGCCCTGGATCGCAAACTGCACGTTCATCAGGCCGATCACGTTCAGCGCTTTGGCCATCGCCACGGTCTGGCGACGCAGTTCGTCTTGCAGCTCTTTGCTGAGCGAATACGGTGGCAGCGAGCAAGCCGAGTCACCGGAGTGCACGCCAGCTTGTTCGATGTGCTCCATGATGCCGCCGATCAGCACTTCTTCGCCGTCGGAGATGGCATCCACGTCCACTTCAATCGCGTCATTCAGGAAGCGATCCAGCAGCACCGGGCTGTCGTTGGAGACCTTCACCGCCTCACGCATATAGCGGGCCAGATCGTCCTCAGAGTGCACGATGCGCATGGCGCGACCGCCCAGCACGTAAGACGGGCGCACTACCAGCGGATAACCGAGGTTGGCAGCCAGCACCAGCGCGTCTTTCTCGTTACGCGCGGTGGCGTTAGGCGGCTGGCGCAATGCCAGATCCTGCAGCAGTTTCTGGAAGCGCTCGCGGTCTTCTGCGGCGTCGATCATGTCCGGGCTGGTGCCGACAATCGGCACGCCGTTGGCTTCCAGCGCCCGCGCCAGTTTCAGCGGAGTCTGACCACCGTATTGCACGATCACGCCAACCGGTTTTTCAACGGCCACGACTTCCAGCACGTCTTCCAGTGTCAGCGGTTCAAAGTAGAGACGATCAGACGTGTCGTAATCGGTAGAAACGGTTTCCGGATTACAGTTGACCATGATGGTTTCATAACCATCTTCGCTCAGCGCCAGTGCGGCGTGCACGCAACAGTAGTCAAACTCGATACCTTGGCCGATGCGGTTCGGACCGCCACCCAGCACCATGACTTTCTTCTTGTCGGTGGGGTTGGCTTCGCACTCTTCGTCATAGCTGGAGTACATATACGCGGTGTTGGTGGAGAACTCAGCCGCACAAGTATCCACGCGCTTGTACACCGGGCGCACGCCAGCCGCATGACGCGCCCGGCGCACGGCGTTCTGATCGGTACCCAACAAAGCACCGATGCGACGATCCGAGAAGCCTTTACGCTTCAGTTTGCGCAGATCAGCGCCAGTCAGGCTTTCCAGAGTACGGCCACGCAGCGCGGCTTCGTCTTTCAGCAAGTCTTCAATCTGTACCAGGAACCACGGGTCAATCTTCGACAGATTGTGAATTTCATCCAGACTCATGCCGACGCGGAATGCATCAGCCACGTACCAGAGGCGCTCCGGGCCAGGCGAGGCAATTTCAGACTCAATCTTCGCGCGATCAGTGGTGAGTTCGTCAAAGCCGGACATGCCGGTTTCGAGGCCACGCAATGCTTTTTGCAGCGACTCTTGCTGAGTGCGGCCAATCGCCATCACTTCGCCGACCGACTTCATTTGTGTGGTCAGGCGGTCATTGGCTTGCGGGAATTTCTCAAACGCAAAACGCGGAATCTTGGTAACCACGTAATCGATAGACGGCTCGAACGAAGCCGGGGTCTTGCCGCCGGTGATTTCATTCTTCAGCTCGTCCAGCGTGTAACCCACGGCCAGTTTGGCAGCGATCTTGGCGATCGGGAAGCCGGTCGCCTTGGAAGCCAGCGCCGACGAACGCGATACGCGCGGATTCATTTCGATCACGATCAAACGACCATCTGCCGGGTTGACCGAGAACTGCACGTTAGAACCGCCGGTATCCACACCGATCTCGCGCAATACCGCGATCGATGCGTTACGCATGATCTGGTATTCCTTGTCGGTCAGCGTTTGCGCCGGGGCGACGGTGATCGAGTCACCGGTATGCACGCCCATCGGGTCCAGGTTCTCAATGGAGCACACGATAATGCAGTTGTCGGCGCGGTCACGCACCACTTCCATCTCGTATTCTTTCCAGCCCAGCAGCGACTCTTCAATCAGCAGCTCTTTGGTCGGCGACAAATCCAGACCGCGGGTACAGATTTCGATGAATTCCTGGATGTTATAAGCGATACCGCCGCCCGAACCACCCATGGTAAACGATGGCCGAATGATCGACGGAAAGCCCAGATTGGCTTGGGCGGCGAGCGCTTCTTCCAGCGTGTGGGCAATGGCAGACTTGGCAGAACCAAGGCCGATCTTGTCCATTGCCGCTTTGAATTTCTGGCGATCTTCAGCCTTGTCGATGGCTTCTGGCGTGGCACCAATCAGCTCGACCTTGTACTTGTCCAGCACACCGTTGCGCCACAGATCCAGTGCACAGTTCAGCGCAGTCTGACCACCCATGGTCGGCAGGATCGCATCAGGGCGTTCCTTGTCGATGATTTTCTCGACCACTTGCCAGGTAATAGGCTCGATGTAAGTCACGTCGGCCAT
The DNA here is from genome assembly GCF_030035605.1 of Silvimonas soli. Taxonomy (NCBI): domain Bacteria; kingdom Pseudomonadati; phylum Pseudomonadota; class Betaproteobacteria; order Neisseriales; family Chitinibacteraceae; genus Silvimonas; species Silvimonas soli. The sequence continues at coordinate 959,043 of NZ_CP106736.1, forward strand.
GTTCGGGTCGGTCATGATCGTGGCCGGATTGCTGTTGACCAGAATAACCTTGTAACCCTCTTCACGCAGGGCTTTACATGCCTGCGCGCCGGAATAATCGAATTCGCACGCCTGGCCGATGATGATCGGGCCAGCGCCAATAATGAGAATGCTTTTAATGTCTGTACGTTTTGGCATTGCTTGCTACCTGTGATGACGAGAAGAAGTGAAGGCGCGCCGGGCACGCCGCATACACTGCTTAACGTCGGTGTTCTTCCATCATTTTGATGAAGCGATCAAACAGATACGCTACGTCGTGCGGGCCTGGGCTGGCTTCCGGGTGACCCTGGAAGCTGTAGGCCGGGCGGTCGGTCAGCGCAATGCCTTGCACGGTGCCGTCAAACAAGGAACGATGAGTCACGCGCACGTTGGCAGGCAGGCTGGTTTCATCGACCTGGAAGCCATGATTCTGGCTGGTGATCATCACGTGACCGGTATCCAGATCCTGCACCGGATGGTTGGCACCGTGGTGACCAAACTTCATCTTGCTGGTCTTGCCGCCAGTGGCCAGACCCAGCAACTGATGGCCCAGACAGATACCAAAGGTCGGAATGCTTTTTTCCAGGAACACCTGAATGGCTTCGATCGCGTAATCACATGGCTCTGGATCGCCAGGGCCGTTGGACAGAAACACACCATCCGGATTCATCGCCAAAACATCGGCAGCCGGGGTTTGTGCCGGCACCACAGTCAGCTCACAGCCCCGTTCGGCCAGCATGCGCAGGATGTTGTGTTTGACGCCGAAGTCATAGGCCACAACCTTGAACTTCGGGTTGGACTGAACGGTGTAACCCACGCCCAGCTTCCACTCTGCCGTCGTCCACTCGTAGCGCTCGGTAGCGCTCACGACCTTGGCCAGATCCTGGCCAGCCATCGAGCCAAACGACTTGGCTTTTTCTACGGCAGCAGCGGCATCGATGTTGTCGCCGCTCACGATACAGCCAGGCTGAGCGCCCTTCTCACGCAGGATACGGGTCAGCTTGCGGGTATCGATATCGGCAATGGCCACCACATTGTGTTTGACCAGATACTCGCCCAGGCTCATCGAAGCGCGGAAGTTCGAATGCAGCAAAGGCAGATCGCGGATGATCAAACCGGCAGCAAACACGCCACGGCTTTCCACGTCTTCCGGATTCACACCGTAGTTGCCAATATGAGGATAAGTCAGGGTAACGATCTGACGACAGTAGGATGGATCGGTCAGAATTTCCTGGTAACCGGTCATCGCGGTATTGAAAACCACTTCGCCGATGGTTTCGCCATCAGCGCCAATCGATGTACCGTGAAACAGGGTGCCGTCGGCAAGCGCAAGTAAAGCAGGTTTGGACACTGGCGGCTCCTGGGCATTGCGCCCGCAGATATGAGAATCGGTGCGGGAGTCTGTAGCAACGCCCGCCCACCCGGCCAGTATGGGCGGGGTTTTCGGGCCGTTCAGGCTCCCCTATACGTAGAAAAACGGGACAGGTTGCCCTGGCCCGTTCGTCTGCACAAAATTTTCCGGATTCTATCGCGAAACGCGTTTTACTTCAACATTTCAATGCGTTAGGACAAATGCAGGAGCACCCCGACATCACCTCGCAATGGGCCATTAAAGCCTTTGCGATCAATGACATCCGCGCGTGTTTAAACCTTGTTACAGCAGTTTTTCGATATCGGCCACCAGCGACTCTGGCGTGGCGGTAGGCGCATAACGGTCGACCACATTGCCTTCCCGATCAACCAGGAACTTGGTGAAGTTCCATTTGATCGACTCGGTGCCCAATAGCCCCGGATGCTCGGATTTCAGAAACTGATACAGCGGATGTGCCCCGCTGCCGTTGACATCCACCTTGGAAAACATCGGGAACTGCACGCCAAAGCTGGTGGAGCAAAAATCGAGGATTTCTGCATCTTCACCAGGCTCTTGCGCGCCAAACTGGTTGCAGGGAAAGCCCAGTACTTGCAGGCCTTTGTCATGAAAGCGCTGGTAAATGGCCTGCAGGCCCTCATATTGAGGAGTGAAGCCGCAGCGGCTGGCGACATTCACAATCAGCAGCACCTGGCCGCGAAAGCGCTCCATGGCGACATCGTTACCCTGAATGTCGTCGACATGAATCCCGTAAAGACTGGACATGGTGTTTCTCCGTGCGTTGCCAGATAGTGCTTTCCTGCCACACATGGGCTGGGTGACAATCTGGCTGTGTAATTCTGAAAAATGCGAATAAAGCCCGAATCCTGATGCTGTTTAATCCATCCCGCGATGAAGCGCGCCACTTCATGATCGAATCATGGCGCAAACACCAGATCCCCGGCCTTGAGCCAATGACGGATCTGGAGAAGATGACGGCGGCGGTTCTGCTGCGCCACCCGGAATACCACCATTTTTTGACGCCGGATTATCTGGACCAGGACTGGCCGGTGGAATACGGCGAAACCAATCCTTTTCTGCATATCAGCATGCATCTGGCTATCGAGGAACAACTTTCCATTGATCAGCCCTTTGGCATTCGCGCGCTATATGGAGAGTTGTGCAAAGTGGCGGGCAACGAGCACGACGCGCAGCACTGGATGATGGAAGGCCTGGGTGAAATGCTGTGGCAGGCGCAACGCTACGGCTTGCCGCCTGATCCGTCAGTGTACCTCAATATCCTGCGCCAAAAGCTGCCGGGCAGCGCGACCAACCCACCGAATCAGCCCACCTGAGCCGTTGCAGTTACTGCGCCCTCAGCTCTTTGCGGTCGGCGACCAGTACCTGCAATTCTTTCAAACGCGCGTCGATCCCGGATAGCTGATAAAAGTCGGCACCAGGCTGGCGCTGCGCGATCTGGAATTGTTCAATGGCGGCGGTGTATTCATGCTGAAAGGCGTAATACTCGCCCTGAGCCATATGCTGGCGCTGTGCCTGGCCAGTGACTTCGTAGATTTTTGCCTGCCGTTGGTACAACGCGGCATCCATCACCCCTGCCGTCTGAATAGCCGCCAGCGCTTCGTCATATCGCCTTGCACGCGTTAATGCATCCACTTCGCCATAAATCAGTGCCCGACTGGCGGGGAAATGCCGTTCCGCCTCGCGAAAGAGCGTTAGCGCGTCGTCATATTTCTGTTGCTCCAGCCGGATAGAGCCAGCCAGATATTCCAGCACCGGGTGCGACTCGGGCTTGCCATAGACCTCCCGGACACGCAGCAAAGTTTGCCAGGCATTGTCGTAATCGCCAACGCGGGCTTGGGCAAACGCCAAACCATATAAATGAGCCCCCAGATTGGGGTAGCGTTTTTCTGCCAGCGTGCTGCGGTAACGCTGGACGGTGGCTTTAAGGTCGTCCGACTGCAGCACAATAGCGCGCTCACGCAAATACAGATAGTCCGCTGAATCAACGACTTGCTTGTAACGCACGTCGGCCAGCCGGTCTTCTGCTTCGGCAATACGGCGGTAGGTCACCGGATGGGTACGCACGAATTCAGGCGCATTGAATTCCAGCAAACGATTGGCCTTTTGCATGCGGCCAAAAAAGGTCGGCATGGCATAGGGATCAAACCCGGAAGCAAGCAGTGTTTGCATGCCTATGCGATCGGCCTCTTGTTCATAGGCATAGGTGAAGTCGAGTTGCCGCTGGATCAGATACCCCGACGTACCCGCCGCAGCTGCCACGCCAATATCACCCGCGCCGCCGTGCGCCGCCAGAATCGCTAACCCCAGCGCCGCCAGCGTGATCCACGGCGTCATGCGCTGGGAGTCAATCATGCGTGCCAGATGGTGCTGGGTAACGTGCGAGATCTCATGCGCCATGACGGCTGCGAGTTCGGACTCATGCTGGGTGGTGGCAATCAGCCCGGTGAAGACGCCGACAAAGCCGCCAGGCAAGGCAAAAGCGTTAATGGAGCCATCGCGCACGATAAAAAACGTGAACGGGATATTGCTACCGTTGGCTTCCACCAGCAGACGGCCGATCTGATTGATGTAATCCGTTAATTCGGCATCATCCAGCATATCGCCGCTGCGGCGAATTTCCAGCATCGCCGCTTCTCCGATCAGCCGCTCCTGCGTGGGCGTCAGGCCCTGGCGGGAGTCCTCACCAAGATTGGGCAGATTGCCGGTATCGGCACGCACGACCGGCAGCGCCAGCAAACCCGCCAGCGCCGCAACCAGCACTCCGTTTCGTAAAGTCATGCAACGCAAGGCACATCCTCATTCATGCCCCTGACCATTTGCGCCAGGGTGGGCATGAGTCTGTCCAGAAGGCTTACGACTCCCCAAAATGGAATTCTTCACCACCGTGCAAGGTGATGGCGGTGGCCAGATCGGCAAAGAATTCGCCATCATCGCGGGTGTTGCGCCATTGACCATTTTGCATGCGGTAATGAAAACCACCGTGTTTGGCAGCGATCCACAATTCTTGATTGGGTACGTGGCGATTGACGATGATTTTGCTGCCATCTTCAAACTCAAGTTCCAGCACGTTACCCTGGCGCTGTGGGTCAATATCCGCAGTGGCATCGTCACAAGCAGCTTCGATGCGATCGAGAATGGTGTCGGAAAGATTCAGGAATTCGGATTCAGTCATGGTCATGTTCTTGCATGGTAATATCGCGATTTTGCCACCAAAGCCCCCACTCATGCGCGCTCTGTTAGGTTGTATTGCGCTGGTATCCTTGACCGCCTGCGGCTTCAAGGGTCCGCTCTACCTGCCCCCTCATCCCAAAGCATCGGCCCCCGCAAAAGCAAGCGCGCCGGTAGCCAGCAAACCTGCGGCCAGCGCCCCGGCCGCCGCCAAAGCTTCAGCGGCCGAGAACGCCAGCGACCCCGTCACGCTGGATGATCTGGTCGAATAAGCACGCCAGCCAAGCCTGCTGCTACGGCAGGCTTGCACTGTTGCTCAACGCTTGCGCAATGCGCGCCAGAGCAAACCAGGCCAGTCGGTGGCACCCAACTTGGGCCGCTGGCGGAACATGTCGTAGTCGCTACGCTTGAGTTTTTCCAGCACCGCATCGCCGCCCAACACAGTCAGCCGTAACTCCAGGCCAATCCGGCCAGGCAAAGCCAGCGCCAGTGGCGAGCCGCCCTTGAGCATGCGCCGGGTACGATCCACCTGAAACGCCATCAATCTTCGCCACGCCACATCTGACGTTTGCTGGGCAATCATGGCCTCGGTGACGCCAAAACGCTGCAAATCGGCCTGCGGGATATAAACGCGCCCTTTTTGCCAATCCACGGCCACGTCTTGCCAGAAATTGATCAATTGCAGCGCAGTGCAAATGCCATCGGATTGCGCCAGATGCGTGGGCGTTGCTGCGCCAAAGATATGCAGCAATATCCGCCCGACCGGATTGGCCGAATGCCGGCAATACTGCACCAGCTCGCCAAAATCCTCGTAACGGGTTTTGACGACGTCTTGTTCAAATGCGGTCAGCAGATCGCCGCAAAGACCAAGCGGAATCTGGTACTGGGTAATCGTCGTTGCCAGCGCCTGATAACGCGCCGTTTGTGGTGTTTCACCGCGCTCAATGCGGGCCAGTTCCGCCCGGCAAGCAGCCAGTGCCTGCAAGCGTTCTGCCGGTGTGGCATCGCCCTCATCCGCCAGATCATCAGCGTGGCGGGCAAAGTGGTAAACGCTGGCTACCGCCTTGCGATAGCGGTGCGGCAACAGCATTGAACCGACGGGAAAGTTTTCGTAATGTTCGACCGATTGGCCAGGAGTTATATCAAACATAAACCTGCTTCAGGCTGACAGATTGCTAACACTTCATGCAGCATACGTGGGCGTTTGGCATCACAGTCTGCTAAAACAAGACGGTGGTCTCGCAATCAACACACCAATCAAGGAGTCTTTCATGAAGAAATGGTTCGTCGCGCTTCTCAGCGTATTCATGCTGATGGGTTCCGCGTTTGCTGCAGTCAATATCAACAATGCAACTCTGGAGCAACTCGAATCCCTTAACGGTATCGGCCCTTCCAAAGCTCAGGCCATTATCGACTATCGCACCAAAACCGGCCCGTTCAAGGCTCCCGAAGATATCATGAAAGTGCCAGGCATCAAGGAAGGCACTTACAACAAGATCAAGAGCGATATCGCGGTCAGTGGCGCTACCACTGCTGCTGCGGCAGCGGCCACCAAAACACCGGCGCCTGCCAGCAAAGCTCCGGCAGCCAAGGCAACACCGACGCCGGCACCAGCCGCAGCGGCAGCAACGCCAACGCCAAAACCGACCAAGCCGCCGAAGCCAGCCAAGACCAAGGCCTCGCAATAAGCCTCGATCGCTCTATCGGTTCTGGCTTGCACACATAAAAAGACCTGCCCCGCGGCAGGTCTTTTTACATTCAAGCGTGATGCAAGGCTTGCTGCTTAATGCGCCGACTCTTTGCCGCTAATGGCAGCCAAGGGTACATCTTTGAGCAGCGCCGCCAACTCGACTGCAGAGCGTACGTGCAGCTTGGTGTAAATGCGGGCACGGTGGACTTCCACCGTTTTGATACTGATCGCCAGCGCATCGGCAATCTGTTTGTTGAGTTTGCCTGCCAGCAATTCGCTCAGCACTTCACGCTCGCGTGGCGTCAGTGCATCCAGTTGATCCGACAACGATTGGCGCGCCTCCCATTCCCCACGCAGGGCGACGTCCTGCTCCAGGTAAGCCTGGACTTTGCTGACCAGCACCCGGTTGTCACAAGGCTTTTCCAGAAAGTCGGTTGCGCCTTCTTTTACGGCGGCGACAGCCATAGCCACATCGCCATGGCCGGTCAGGAAGATCACTGGCGGCAGGTATTCGGCGGTTTTGATCTTGTTGAACAATTCCAGACCGCTCATGCCGGTCATGCGTACGTCCAGCACCATGCAGCTGAAATCTGCCGGGCCGGCTTCCGCCAGAAAGCTTTCGGCGGAATCGAAAGCAATCGCTGGCCAGCTGCGGGTTTCAAACAACAGGGTTAGCGCATCGCGTACTGCAATGTCGTCATCAATGATGGCAATTGGTCGCATTATTCGGTTTCCTCGGTCAGTGCCGTACTGATGGTTAGCGGCAATTTGCAGATAAAGCGGGTACCCCCGCCCGGATTTGCCTCAGCCAGCAATTGGCCTCGATGTTGCTCAATCACCGAACGGCAGATATTCAAACCGATACCCATACCGTCGGGTTTGGTGGTGTAAAACGGCTGAAACAGTGAGTCTGGCGACGCCAGCCCCGGCCCGCGATCAGCCACGACCACCTCTAGCGATTCATCGGTGGCTGTTGCCGAAACCGTGATTTCACGTGGTGCGTCACCATCGGCGGCGGCCATGGCTTCCAGACCGTTTTTCAACAGGTTGAACAATACCTGTTCCAGCATCACGCTGTCGCCCTGAAATTCGGGCAGTGAGTCTGGCAGTTCCACAATAACTCGCGACTGCGTCTTACGCACCACAGGTTCGAGCAATTGCAATGGCACCGACAGCAATTCCGCCAGGTCGCAGATTTCCTTGCGTGGCGCCCGTTTGGCGGCAAAATCGCGAATCCCGCGGATGATCTGCCCGGCGCGGCGCGCTTGCCCGCCAATACGTGTGAGCACATCGCCCGCTTTTTCGACCATGGGCGTTGGCGTAGCCAGCATCTCTTCTGCTGCCGCGGCGTAACTGCTGATCGCTGCCAGTGGCTGATTCAACTCGTGGGCCAGACTGGAGGCCAGTTCACCCATGCTGATCAGACGGGCGGTGTGCTGCAGTTTTTCACTCTGCAAGCGCATTTCTTCGGCTGACTGACGCACATCGGTGATATCCGCAGCGATATCCAGCCAGACTTGGCGCCGATCCACCCATTCGATCCGTCGCCGTTGCACGTGATACCAGCGGCCAGTAATCGGATCGCGTGATTCGGCGGCAAGCGAGTCATCCGGAATCAGCGGAATCAAACAACACACGGCTTCATCGCGCAGCGGGAACAGGTCATCGTGGTGACGATTGCGATACAGCAATTGACCACTTTGCTCGTCAGTTACCGACACGGCAGCTTCCAGCCCTTCCAGTACCGTGAGTAACTGCTTGCGTGATGCCGCCAAAGCTTCGCGCTCGCGGCGGATTTCGGTGACGTCATACAACGACGCCATCCAGCCGCGATACTCACCGCGCCCATCCACCAGCCGTGACGAGTACAAACGCACATCAAAGCGCTCGCCATTTCGCCGCATAAAGCGCAATTGATAGCCATTCTGCGGTGTCTGCCCTTCCAGGATGGCGCGGTAGGCGGCAGCACAGTTTTCCAGTTCTTCGGGCGGCCAGTAAGGCATGGGCGGAATATGCCCCATTAACTCGGACGCACTCCAGCCCACCATGTGGCAGAACGCCGGGTTCACATAGATGATACGACCATCGCGATCCATGGCCCGCAAGCCAGTGGTTAGCGAATCTTCCATCGCCGAGCGAAAACCCATTTCGTCGCGCAAGGCGACCTCGGCGGCCTGGCGTTCCAACATGCGCCGACGCAACATGGCCAGCACCCACCACAACAAGGTGAGCAGCAAGAACACGGCCCCCAGCAACCAGGCCTGGCTACTGGCGCGTGGGTTATCGCGCACACTGGCGCGCAACTTGAGTTCGTGACCCAGCGGGTCTACGCCGACGGTTCGAGTCAGCAACGAGCCGGGCATAACCGTGGCGTCGAGCGGTGCCACCACATGACCTTGGTCGTCCAGCAAGGCCAAGTCGTAACGCTGGATCATCCACCAGGGAATACGCAGCCGCAGCAATTCGGGCAGCGAATAAGTCGCCACGACCATGCCGGCATAAACAGTGGAATGGTAGTACGGCACTGCCAGCACAATCACAGGCTGATCGCGGATGATAACGTTACTGTAAACGGCATAACCCAGCGTACTGGCGCCATCCACGGTCTCGAGCACTTGCTCGTCATCAAGCGGCACCAGGCTACTGGGGCGCGAGCTATACACTGGCAAGCCACCCATGCGATGCCCCGCCGCATTCAGGTATTCCACCGACTGCATTTCCGGATTGTCTTTCATCAACGCGTCCGCACGAGCGTTGAAATCCGTATCGTTGATGGCATTGGCCGCCAAGCTATAGGCCAGGTTTTCCAGCACATTCTGATTAGTTTGCAAATGCAGCCGCAGGCCCTGCTCCTGCCACAGCAGATCCTGCGCCATGGTCATATCGCGGGCGGATTGGGTTTGTCGCTGATCCAGCCAGGTATAACCAGCCAAGGCAACCAGCACGAGACCAATGGCAACGTGGGCAACCAACCACGGCAGCATGGCGTGCCAGGGAAGTAGAAATCGGGGTAAGCGCATGGGCGAAGAATATACCTGTTTATCGCAAATTTGCCTTTACGGACTTACACCTGCATCCCCGGGGACCCAAAACAAAACGCCACCTTGCGGTGGCGTTGGAACTTGCATATGCGGCGTTATCAGTTGCGATTGTTGCCACTGAATGCCATCAGGATATTCAGCAGGCTGATAAAGATGTTGTACACGTTCAGGTACAACTGCAGCGTTGCCGTCACATAGTTGGTTTCACCACCGTTCACGATGCGGCTGACATCCATCAGGATGTAGGCCGAGAAAATCATGATGGCAATGGCCGAAACCGCCAGCGAGATCGCTGGAATCTGGAAGAACAGGTTAGCCAGCGAAGCCAGGATCAGCACCACGACGCCCACGAACAGGAACTTGCCCATGAACGAGAAGTCTTTCTTCGTCACGGTGGCGATACCTGCCAGGGTAAAGAAGATGGCAGCGGTACCAATTGCGGCTGTACCAATCATGGCCGGGCCGTTGGCAAAGCGCAGGGCGACTTGCAGTATTTGCGACAGCCACAGACCCATAAAGCCGGTGTACGCCAGCAACAGAACCACGCCCATGGCGCTGTTCTTGGTCTTTTCGATGGCAAAGAACATCCCGAAACTCACGCCCAGGAACACAATCGCGCCGAACATCGGGCTCATTGCAAACTGCATGGAAATACCCAGCAGCGCACCGGCGGCGGTGGGCAGCATGCTCAGGGCCAGCAGGAAATAGGTGTTACGCAACACCTTGTTGCGCTCGACGGCTAATGCCGTGCCGCCGTATTGGGCGGTGGTGTAATCCATAGTGTCTTCTCCGTTTCTGATCAATCGAGCGGTTGGCTCGTACTGCTTAAGATGAAGGGATATGACAAAAGTTTCAAGTCAAACGGTACTTTTTGCCTGAATCAAATATTTTCGAACCAGCGCGCAACCCCTTCGGCCAAGGCTTGATCCAGCGTTGCGGGGGACCAGCGAGGCTGATTATCCCGATCAATCAACCTTGCACGCACGCCTTCTCGAAAGTCGCCATGTCGCACACTATGCTTTGCCGCGAGGGTTTCCATGGCCACTACGGCATCGTAATCCATGGACGCGGCACGCTGTGCCAGCGTCCAGCTCAGGACCATTGAACCCGGAGAACCCGCCTGCATATTGCTCATCGCCTGTTGCAGCCAGCGACTCTCACCCCGATACGCCTGAATTCGCGTGGCGATGGCCGCCAGATCGTCACCGCAGACCATCTCCTCGACTTGCTCGCTCACCGGCTGCCATTGCGCCTCAGGCAACGGGCAAGGCGTGGCTGCGCTTAATGCACTCAGCAACTGCGACAACATTTGCGCATCGACCTGTGCTTGCGCCAGCCACGGCATTTCCTGCAGTCCCTGCAATAGCGATTCGAATCCGTTGGCTGGCAACGCCCAGTCAGCGGCTCCGGCGGCGACGGCATCTGCCGCATTCAGTTGGGAGGCCGTCAGATAAAGCATGCGCCCGACATTGTGGTGCAAATGCCCCAGCCAGCTACTCGCCCCTACATCCGGGAACAGCCCGATGCCAATTTCCGGCATCGCCAGCACACCGGTTTCGGTCACCACTTTATGGCTCGCGCCTGCCAGCAGCCCCCAGCCGCCGCCCATGATCAGGCCATTGGCCCAGGCGAGGACAGGTTTGGGATAACGATGCAGATCACGGCACAGCGCGTATTCACTGGCAAAGAAGTCGTCCGCCTCGCCAATCCGGCCCGGCTCGGTCATCGCGTAATACAGGGCTTTGATATCACCGCCCGCACAGAAGGCTTTTTCCCCAACGCCGCGAATCAGGACCAGCACCACCCTGTCATCGGTACGCCAAAGCGCCAGTTGCTCGCGCATCTGGTTCACCATGAGCAGATTCTGCGCATTGAGCGTGCCGGGAGTATCCAGCAGAATTTCGGCGATCCAGGCGCCGTTATGCGTGGGAACAAGCTGGAAACGAACCATGGGTTTTCCGTAAAAACAATTGATCTGCGGGATGGCGAGCTTACTTTGCCTTGGCGGCACATGCATCCGGGATGTTACTCACCATCTTGTTTCAGTCCATAACAGGGCCATCCCCAGTCCAATAAAAAACGGCGCAAAGCGCGCCGTTTCAGGGGGTTAAGCCGAGTCAGGGCTTATTGGACAGAATCCGGGAATTTCATGTCGGCATAACGCACAAAGCGCGTTTTGCGGCTAAAGCGATAACCAGCCCAGATCACCAGGAACAGCGGCAAGCCAACATACGTTGCCACTACGCCAATCCAGTCGATGCGGTCCTTCAGGAAAGCCTCATAGTTCTGACCCAGAGTAATGGCCAGGCATAGAACGAAAGCGAAGATCGGCCCCCACGGAAAGAACCCCGATTTGTACGGCAGCGCGTTCAAATCACGCCCTTGCGCTACGTAACCCTTGCGGAAACGATAGTGGCTGATCGCGATACCTAACCAGGCAATGAAACCGGTCATGCCCGATGTATTGAGCAGCCACAGGTAGACCTCTTGCTTGCCGAACATGGACGTCAGAAAACACAACCCGCCGACAATGGTCGTGGCATACAAGGCATTGCGCGGCACGCCACCTTTAGACAATTTGGCAAAGATTCTGGGCGCTTTGCCATCTACCGCCAGCGTGTACAACATGCGGGTGGAGGCGTACATGCCCGAGTTACCGGCCGACAACACGGCGGTCAGAATCACCGCATTCATTACCGCCGCCGCAAACGCCAGTCCGGCATGCTGGAACACCAGCGTGAACGGGCTAATGGCAATGTCGCTCACTTCGTTCTTGAGCAGACGCGGATCGGTGTAGGGAATCAGCAAACTGATAATCAGAATGGCGAAGATATAGAACAGCAGAATCCGCCAGAACACCTGCCGTACCGCACGCGGAATGTTTTTGGCCGGGTTTTGCGATTCACCGGCAGCAATACCGATCAATTCGGTGCCCTGGAACGAGAACCCAACCACCATCGCCACACCAATCAACGCAGCAAAGCCTCCGGCAAACGGACCATCGCCCACGTTAAAGTTATGGAAACCCGCCGTTTCGCCGCCCTTGATGATGCCGAAAATCATCGCCAGACCCAGCGCAATGAAAATGACGATGGTCACGACTTTGATCAGCGAGAACCAGTATTCAGCCTCGCCAAAACCTTTGACCGAGATGTAGTTCAGCAAGAACATGATGCCGAGGAAACACGCGCTCCAGATCCAGCCTGGCGTACCCGGGAACCAATAATTCATCACCAGTTGTGAGGCAACCAGATCCACCGCAATGGTCACCGCCCAGTTGTACCAGTAGTTCCAGCCCAGCGCGAAGCCAAAGCCTTCTTCTACATAATGGGCGCCGTAAGTGGCAAACGAGCCGGATACCGGCATGTACGCCGCCAGTTCACCCAGGCTGGTCATCAGGAAATACACCATCAGGCCGATCAGCGCGTACGCCAGCAAGGCACCGCCTGGACCAGCTTGCGAGATGGTGGCGCCAGAGGCCACAAACAGCCCGGTGCCGATGGAGCCACCGATGGCAATCATCGTCAGGTGACGGGCTTTGAGCTGGCGCGCCAGGCCAGTCTCGGGCGCGGCGGGGATTGCGGGGACATCTACCCGGTTATTCATGCTTGCGGCTTTGTTCAAAAAACGAAGGGCGGGATTGTAACAAACCCCCGCCCTTGCCGCCTCGTAAATAGCTGTATATCTGGTGATATATTGCAAATCGGTGCTTTCACACCGGGCTTGTTCAGCCCGTGCCACCCACCGTCAAACCACCGTCAATACGCAGTGTTGGCTGACCGACACCTACCGGCACGCTCTGGCCTTCCTTACCGCAAGTACCCACACCTGGATCAAGCGCCATATCGTTGCCGATCATCGAAACGCGAGTCAGCACGTCCGGGCCGTTGCCGATCAGCGTGGCGCCCTTGACCGGATATTGCAGCTTGCCGTCTTCTACCCACCAGGCTTCAGACGCCGAGAATACGAATTTGCCGCTAGTAATATCGACCTGACCACCGCCAAAGTTCACCGCATACAAACCGCGTTTGACCGAGCTGATGATCTCTTGTGGGTCTTTATCGCCGCCCAGCATCAGCGTGTTGGTCATGCGTGGCATCGGCAGATGCGCGTACGACTCGCGGCGGCCATTGCCGGTCAGTGGCATGTTCATCAAGCGGGCGTTCAGGCTGTCTTGCAGATATCCACGCAGAATGCCGTCCTCAATCAGCGTGGTGCGGCTGGTCGGATTGCCTTCATCATCCACATTGAGCGAGCCACGGCGATCCTGGATGGTGCCGTCGTCGATCACCGTCACGCCTGGTGCCGCCACGCGCTCACCCAGACGGCCCGAGAACGCGGAGCTGCCTTTGCGGTTGAAATCGCCTTCCAGACCGTGACCAATGGCTTCATGCAGCAAAATGCCGGGCCAGCCGTTGCCCAGCACCACGGTCATCTCACCGGCTGGCGCGGGGCGTGCGGTCAGATTAAGCACCGCTTGTGCCACTGCGACCTGCGCGTAGTGATTCACCACATCGTCGGTGAAGTAACTGTAATCAAAGCGACCACCGCCACCCGCGCTGCCCTGCTCGCGCTGACCGTTTTCTTCAACGATGACGTTCAGAGACAAACGCACCAACGGACGGATATCGGCAGCACGATGCCCGTCATGCCGCGCGATATAGATCACGTCGTATTCAGACGCCAGGCTCGCCATCACTTGCACCACGCGCTTGTCGGCAGCGCGGGCAGCGCGTTCGAGTTTTTCCAGCAAGGCGACCTTTTCGGCCTCGTTCAGACTGGCCAGCGGATCAATCGGCCGATACAAGGCGTGGCCTGCACCGGTTTTTACCAGCGCGGCCGAACCATTGCCGCCTTGGCGACCAATCGCCCGTGTGGCGCGCGCCGCTTCCAGCAAGGGCGAAAAGCCGATTTCATCCGAATAGGCAAAAGCGGTTTTCTCACCGGAGACCACCCGCACGCCCACTCCTTGGTCAATCGAAAAGCTGCCAGATTTGACGATTCCTTCGTCCAGGCTCCAGCCCTCCGAGCGCGTGCTCTGGAAGTACAGATCGGCGTAATCCAGATCGTGCTGCATCAATTCGGAGAACACGCGGTCCAGTTGTTGTTCATCCAGGCTATAAGGCGCCAGGAGGGTGGATTGCGCGGTTTGTAGCAGACTCAAATGGCTCATGCCGATATCGCTCTGAAAAATGACGGTCAATGGAACAACATGCCATCGCCCATGGGGTTTGACAAGGCGTGGGCTGGACTAAGTTTTGTGGTGGCTACAGCCGGGCAGGTCTGCAGCTCTGGGGATGACCGCAGGCGGACGGCGAATTGGCCGCGCCGAATCCATCCTACAAAATGCGATGACGCAATGCAGGCAATATCCGGCGCACGCGCTCACTCTGGCTGGCTTTCAGTTCAGCGATTACCACGCCGTTGCCGTTGTCACGTTGCGCCAGAATCTGGCCCCACGGGTCAACGATCATGCTGTGGCCATGCGTTTCGCGCCCGGTAACGTGCATGCCGCCCTGCCCCGGCGCAACAAAGAAACATTGGTTTTCAATGGCGCGCGCGCGGATCAGTGGCTCCCAGTGGGCCTTGCCCGTGGTGGCGGTGAAGGCCGAGGGCAAGAACCAGATATCCACTTCACCCGGCGTGCGAAACAGCTCAGGAAAGCGCAGATCGTAGCAGATGCTCAATCCCACCCGACCAAATGGCGTCGTGAAAGTAACGACCTCGTTGCCCGCTTCAATGGTATCGGCCTCGGCAAAATGCTCGTCGCCATTGTCAAAACCGAACAGATGAATCTTGTCGTAGCGTGCCGCCAGATTGCCTTGCGGGTCGTATACCAGCGTGCTGTTGCGCACTTTGTCGGGCACGCTGGCCTCCAGCGGCACCGTTCCGCCCACCAGCCAGATGCCGTGTCTGGCGGCGGTTTGTGCCAGAAAGTCCTGAATCGGCCCGTTCCCTGGCATTTCGCGCACGGCAATCTTGTCGCGCGGATCTTTACCCATGATGGCAAAGTACTCCGGCACGGCCACAATCTGCGCCCCTTCTGCGGCGGCTTGGGCGATCAACCGGCCCGCGGTAGCCAGGTTTTCACTCACCACCGGAGTGGAAATCAGTTGCACTGCGGCGGCAATCACCGTTTGCATGGCGAACTTTCCTTAACAGGACCAGTTATCGAGATCAGGGCGTGCGGTGTTTCTGGATGATCGACGGCAGCAGCTGCGAAACGTCTTCCACCTTGCGAATCTGCGGGTCGCGCATGCTGCCGGTAATATCATATTCATAGGCGATCAACTGCCCCAGCGGGTCTTTCAACGCCCGTTGCAGCAGAAAAGCGGCAACGCCAGCAATCGGGTTGACGATGGTGGTCGCCACCGCAACCGAATCGCCAATCACCGGCACAATGCGTACGCGCAAGTCTTGCGTGCCTGCTTCAAAGTTGGCCGCGCCGCGGAACAATACCTGCGCTGCTGAACCGGTAATCACCAGGTTTTCGGTACGGGCTACGCCTCGTTCAATCGCCGCATCGCCCTTGATGGTATCGAACTCGAAGCCTTGCGAAAACACGTCGCGAAAATCCAGCTGCACGCGGCGGGTGAGCGATTGCAGACTCAAAATGGACAGCAAGCGGCCCGCGCCCGGATCAATCCGCGCAAACTGCCCGGACTGCACGTCCATATTGATATTGCCCTGCATGCTTTGAAAATCGGGCGGGAATGGCTCTCCATCCCAGGCAGCTTCACCGGAAATTTTGCCCGGTGCCCGCCTGAGGGTATCCGGATAACCAATCCGTGCCAGGAACTTGCCAAAGTCATCGCTACCCAGGCTGAACTTGCCCGACACCCGCGATTTGCCATTGCTCTGCCGCCACACGCCGCTCATGTCGAAATGGCCGTCAGGGTTATCCAGGCTCACGCTCTTGAGCGTCCAGGCGTCACCTTGCTGTTCGCCCTGCACATCCAGCTTGCCCAACTGCAAGGTTTTGTAGCGGAAATCATCGATGCTCAGGTCAATCGCCGGCAAGGAGCGAATCGGTGAGGTTTCGGTCGGTTGATTGCCGGATGCAGTGGTCAGTGGCAACAGCACCTTGCTCATGCGTGCGGTGAGCTTGCCTTTACCCTGGCCACTCCAGGCGAACTTGCCGTTTAGTTCGCGACTGGCCAGTTCGCCCTGCCAGCTCTGTGCACCCGGATAACTGGCTTTCAGATGCACGTCATTGAGTACGCGGCCCCAGCCGCTAAGACGGTCAAAGCTCAAATCCACACCGGCCGGGCCAGCGGAGGAAGACGACGCTGGCGGTGCGGCTTGCGCTACGGTCTGGCTTGCGGCATTCCTGTCGCTACCGCGACCTTCTTTGTCCCACAATTCGTACCATTCTTGCGCATTCAACTCTGGCCAGCCGCCGCTAACCAACATGCCTGGTCGCGCCGGCATGACTGCATTGGCAGAACCCAAAACCAGATTGCCGGTCAGCGCCCCGCCCTGCGGCTGACGCATGACCAGTTGCAACAGATGCTCCCAGGTCATATCCAGTTCGTACCCGGTTTTGTCACCAGCGACTCGCAAACGCAGTGAGCGGGATACATTGGCGGCTTTGCCCACGGGCGCAGGCAGATCGATCACCGTGCCACTCATGGGCGAGGTCAGTGTGACGTCGAAGCGGTCATGGCTGGCGGCGATCTGGCCTTGCCAGCCCATCATTCCGTGCAAACGCGTAGCCAGTGGCAGATCAAAATTATGGGCAACATCGGCAAGCTGACTTTTGCCGTTCAACTGCAGCTTCACCACGCCATCTTTATCGGATGTGCCACTAATCTGTACTGTACCGCCCAAGGCTTGCCCGGAAACATCGCGTACGGTGAGACCGCTCTCGGTAAACAGTAATTGCCCGCTGGTTGCGGTTATCGGCGGCACATTGCCCGCAAAATCCAGCATGTTGTCAGCAAAATGATACGAACCATTCACCTTGGTCTGGGCCATATTGGCCAGCGGAATATCCAGCTTAAGTGTCAGGTCGCCCTTGCCTTCAGCTTTCAGACCATCGATATACGCCGCCATCGGGCCATGCAGCGGTGTCGCCTTGATGTAATCCAGAAACCCCGTTGTGCTGTCTTGGGCTTTGCCATCAACCAGCACATGCGGATGCTCCAGGTCTGGGATGGATACTTCAACGTTATTGAGCTGCGCATTGTGGATTTGCGCTTGTGGTGCGCGGATCAGCATCGATTTGCCATGAAAATCGAGCGTGCCATTGATATGCGTAATAGCTGGCCAATCGCTGGCGAATTGCAGCGTGGTGTCCTGGGCGCTGGCAGTAATGCGGAACTGCCCGGCTTTATCATCCGGGAACGGAAAGTCGTGTAGATTGCCGTGCACCAGAATCTTGCCGTCAAACGCGCGCCCGTGTTTGAGCGAGCCTTTGAGCCAGGCCAGCGTTTCGTCACCCACCACACGCGGCAAATAAGCGAAAGCGCGCGAAGCCTCCAGCCCCTTGATATCGCCGTCCAGATCCAGTTGCCCCAAACCGCTGTCCGGCCAGAAATATTTGCCAGCCACGCTGACATTCATGTCTTTGTTGTTAAGCCGAACGGTATCCAGCGAAATGTTCCAGCCGTTGGCCTGGCGTTGCCAGTGCGTGGCCACATTCAGCAAATCCAGGCGAATGGGCTCTACAAATTGTTGCGGGTAATTGAATACAAAATTACTGGAGACCAGCTGGGCTTTGCCCCCAGCTTCTGTGAAATCGGCCTGGATATTGGCTGGGCCCAGCTCTGGCAACACGCCTGGCCACTGAACGGCCAGATTGGCCAGGTCGATGCTGCCTTTGTAATGCGCCGGTTTGTCCCAGTCCCCTTGCCAGGCATAACTCGAATTGCGCACATCGCCAGCAAGCTGGCCGTCCGGGATGCGCTCCAGCAATGCCGCTGGCAATGCGCTGCGTAACCCGGCCAGATGATCCAGCTTCAAACCAGACAGCGAGATATCCTGCTTGCCGGATTTATCCTTGCCCCAGGTAAACCGGCAGTTATTGCACACTACGCCATCGCGGGTGGCGATCTGGCGGCCATCCAGCCGCATTGCAGACTTGCCGCCTTGCTCGGTCCAGTGCAGGCGCGCATCAAACCGGGGCAGTTCCAGAGAGCGGCTACCGTATTGGGCCAGCAACGATTGCGCCACGAGATCAACATCAGCGCCGGTCAACTGTCCCTGACCAAAACTGAAATCGACTGACCCACCCGCAGTGCCGGATTGCACGGCGAATGGCAAAGCACCCGCCGGCAGATACCGCCATAAGCTATCCAGCGCAATTTGCGGCGCCACAATCCGCGCGTGCCCGGACCACGTGGCCCACTTCCCGACGTCGCTCCCGTACCAGACGCCGCCCAAGGTAAAGGACTGGCCGATTGAGGATGGTGGTGTTGCGCCGATAGTGAAGCTGTGGCGACCAAACAGCGAGCGCACATGCAGCTGCACGTCACGCGCTTGTACTGGTGGGGCGTTGGTCAGCAGGTCAGTGTAATTGAGTGTGCCACCGTTGATATCCAGCTCATCCTGGTTCAATACCCAGTTCATGAAACGGTTATCGCTAGTGCCTTGTCCAGCCGTGAGGGCAAAACCGCCGACATGCCACAAACCGGAAGCGTCGCGCGTGACTTCCAGCGCCGGCGCCGCCAGCGACAAGCGGCGAAAGATGATTTCTCCGACAAAAATCGAGCGCCAGGCCACGTCGGCATCCAGTGCATTCAAATGCAAAGCCGGTGTGCGATCGCGATTCAGGACGGTGAGGCCATCAATATGAAAGCCCGGGCGCATGCCGTGCCAGCCACCGGAAATGCGGCCTAGCTGGATCGGGCTGCCAGTTGCTGCGGCAAAACGGCCTTCCAGCATAGGGCGGAACTGGTCCAGTCGCGGCAACAGATAAAATTGCCATGTCAGCGCGAGCACGACAAACAGCAACGCGCCCGCCAGCAGCAGGCGCAGCAACAAGCGATAATGCCAGTGGACAAAACCCTTGATGCGCGACCAGGCGGACGCCAGCAAGGGTTTAATAGAGATCGAACGAAATGGGGTCATGCACTACCCGGTGGCCCGGTTCAAAAAAAACAATATCAAAAAATGAGACTGCGCCAACTGGCTTTTTCCTGCTGCGAATCTGCTTGCAACAGCGCTAATCGCCGGTGACCGCAGTTCTGGCATTGGCCCAGGTTGTGCTACGGTGTCGCTTCGGCATTCTACCCGAACGCGTTCAAGCCCAAGAGATTAGACATGTATGCTGTGACACATTCCTCGCTCGCCCCTGCGGTTAACCACAGCCGCTATCTGCAACGTCTGTTTACCCGGTATCCCGAGCTGGAAGCACAAACTGCTGCCGCACTGGATAAACCGTTTTCGCGCGACGAAATGCTAACCGCGCTGGCCACTTGTGCTGAACAGGATGAAACCACCGCCAGCCGGACATTGCGACTGTTGCGCATGCGTGTCATGGCGCGGTTAATCGCTCGCGAGCTGGCTGGTTTGTCTGATCTGGATGAAGCCGTCGCCGTCATCAGTGACCTCGCCGAAGTCAGCATCGCCTGTGCGCTGGAAACCGCCCGCCGCCAATTGCATGAACGTTATGGCGACCCGGTAGGCGAAGAAAGCGGCACTGTCCAGCAATTGATTGTAGTCGGCATGGGCAAATTGGGTGGGCGCGAACTGAATGTGTCGTCCGACATCGATCTAATCTTTGTTTACCCGGAAGACGGCGAAACCACTGGCCCGCGCAAAGTCAGTAATCACCAGTATTTTGGCTTGCTCGGCAAAGCGCTGATCCAGCTGATTGGCCATCCCACCGACGAAGGCATGGTGTTTCGCGTTGATATGCGCTTGCGCCCGTTTGGCGACTCCGGCCCGCTGGTATCCAGCTTTGGTGCGCTGGAAAACTACCTGCAAACCCAGGGACGCGAGTGGGAGCGTTACGCCTGGATCAAAGGCCGCCCGCTCACTGGCGATGGCGACGCTTTGATGCAACTGGTGCGCCCGTTTGTTTACCGCAAATATCTGGATTACGGCGCCTACCGCTCCATGCGCGAGTTGCACAGCCAGATTCGCCATGAAGTCACACGCAAAGACCGGCTGGACAATATCAAGCTGGGGCCAGGCGGTATCCGCGAAATCGAATTCATTGGCCAGGTCTTTCAACTGATCCGTGGCGGGCGCGATAAAACCCTGCAACAGCGCGCCACCCGCGTCATTCTTACTGAACTGGCCAATCAAGGCCTGTTGCCGCAAGACGCTGTGAGCGAACTGCTGGGCGCGTACGTATTTCTGCGGAATCTGGAACACCGTCTGATGTATATCGATGACGCCCAGACGCAGATGTTGCCAGGCAACGATGATGACCGGGCCCGCATCGCCAGCAGTATGGGCTATGCGGATTGGACGGCGTTTTATCAAGGCTTGTCGGAGTGGCGCGGTATGGTCAATCGACATTTCGAGCAGGTATTTGTATCGCCGCAGGCCGAGGATGAAAGCCATCCCCAAGCCGATTTGTGGTTATCGGCACAAGACGGCGAAGGCATTGACGAAGGGCTGGTCAAACTGGGTTACGCCGACCCGGCGGAAATTCGTCGGCGCCTGGCGGGCATGCAAAGCAGCAGCCGTTATCAGCAAATGTCTGATCGCAGCCGCCAGCGCATGGACGCCATTTTGCCGCCGCTGATTGAAGTCGCCGCAGGCTATCCGAACCCGGATACCACCTTGCTGCGCATTCTGGATTTGCTGGAAAGCATAGGCCGTCGCGAATCCTATCTGGCCTTGCTGGCAGAACATCCGCAAACGCTCAATCGCCTTGCCAGCCTGTACAGCGCCAGCCCGTGGGTGTCGGAATACTTGACCCGCCATCCCATTTTGCTGGACGAACTGCTGGACGTGCGACTGTTGTATCAGGCGCCTGACTGGTCTCAGGCTGGTGACCAGCTACGCTCACAAATGCATGATCATGCGGGTGACACCGAAGCACGCATGGATTTGCTGCGCCACTTTCAGCACTCCCAGCTGTTCCGGCTAATGGCGCAAGATATCGCCGGCCATTTGCAGCTGGAAACGCTGTCGGATCATCTCTCCGACCTGGCAGATTTGTGCCTGCAGGTAACGCTGGAAGAAGCCTGGCGCGACGTCAACAATCGCCATCTGGATATCCCGGCGTTTGCCATCATTGGTTACGGCAAACTTGGAGGCAAAGAACTCGGCTATGGCTCGGATCTGGATCTGGTCTTTCTCTACGACGACCCGCACCCGGACGCCGCCGAAACCTACGCCCGCTATGCCAAGCGGATTGTTAGCTGGTTAAGCGCGCTGACTTCGGCCGGCCAACTCTACGACGTTGATCTGCGTTTGCGGCCCAATGGCTCATCGGGATTTCTGGTATCGAGCATCGAAGCATTTGTGCAGTACCAGAATGAATCGGCCTGGATGTGGGAACACCAGGCACTCACCCGCGCCCGCTTTGCAGCTGGTTCAACTGCCATTGGCGCGCAGTTTGAGCAAATCCGGATAGATATTTTGCGCCGCGCCCGTGATTTGCCAACTTTATCGGCCGAGGTCGTGGCGATGCGCCAGCGCATGCTGGAAACGCACCCTGCCCTGCCCGAAGACGTAAAGCACTGCCGGGGTGGCATTGTGGATGTCGAATTCATGGTGCAATACCTGGTGCTGGGCTTTGCCGCGCAATACCCGGACCTGACCGCGAATCGCGGCAATATCGCCTTGCTAGCCACCGCCGCGACCCACGGCTTGATTGATACATCCGCCGCTGAAGCTGCGCGCTACTGTTATCGTGAACTGCGGCGCTTGCAGCATCGTGGCCGCTTGAACGGACACAAACCCAATACCGAAGAAATCAGCGCCATGGCCGCGCCCTTGGCCAGCGTGCGGCAGATCTGGCACACGTTGCTGGGCGAAAGTATCTGAAGCAGCGGCGGTTCGGATAAAGACACCGTCTGTAGAACGGCAAAACGGCGCTGGAGGTCATCATCTCCAGTGCCGTTTTTTGCGCCCGCAAACCCCAAAGGTGGGTCAGATCGGAAAAGTACAGTATTCGATTGCCTCTGCGCCCAGCGGCAGATAAGGCTCCAGCCAGGACATTTCCAGCTTCACATGTTCAATCATCGCCACCACCTGGCGCGGATCAGCGTCGCTGGCAAAGCTGAGTTCTTTGCGCCAGAAGCGGTCATCTTCCGGCACGCCGCGCACGCTGGAAGCCATTTGCTCCAGCGCCTTGCGGTTGCTGTGGTAGCCGGTACTGGCCAGCAATTCGCCCAATTCGTCCGAGGCGTCTGCTACTTCAATCACAAAAGCCAGTCCACCAGCAGCATGTTGGTGCAAATTGATGAATACACGGGTATCAAGCATCGAGCGGCGGGCCAATTCGGCAAGACAGTGTGGACAGGAAAAAGCCGCGCGGATAAAGCGGGCTTCGTGTTGGTCGAAGGCAGAGGTGCTCGGCAACTGCTTGTGGCCACAGCGGTGCGTCATTGAAAAACACATTCGATCCATGCATGAGCCTGGCGGGAGCGGTAACCTGGTTGGCGTCATTATGTGTTAAATAAAACAAAACGCCAGAAATACGTAAGTATTTCTGGCGTTTTCGCAACAAGCTTGCCGTCAGCTAGTGAAGGCTTTTTGTTTAAAACAAGCGTTCGATTGCTTAACTCAAGCTGCCGGTGTGGTGTTACGCAGGCGGATATGCAATTCGCGCAGTTGCTTTTCGTCGACCGCATTTGGTGCATTGGTCAACAGACACTGGGCACGCTGGGTCTTAGGGAAAGCGATCACGTCACGGATCGACTCGGCACCGGCCATCAACGTGACCAGACGATCCAGACCGAAAGCCAGGCCACCGTGAGGAGGCGCACCGTATTGCAGGTTGTCCAGCAAGAAGCCGAACTTGTTCTGCGCTTCTTCTTCGCCAATGCCCAGCGCGTCGAACACCGTCGATTGGACGTCGGCCTTGTGGATACGGATCGAACCGCCGCCGATTTCCCAACCGTTCAGCACCATGTCGTAGGCACGCGCACGGCAAGCACCCGGCTGGTCTTTCAGCAGTTCCAGGTGTTCGACCTTCGGGCTGGTGAACGGATGGTGGCAGGCGTTCCAGCGCTTGCCATCGTCGTCGTATTCGAACATCGGGAAGTCCACAACCCACAACGGACGCCATTCGCGAACAAAGAAACCGCCCGCCTCGCCCTTTTCGTGGCCAATCTTCAAACGCAACGCGCCAATGGCTTCGTTAACGATCTTCTCTTTGTCTGCGCCAAAGAAGATGATGTCGCCGTTTTGCGCGCCGGTGCGCTCGACAATGGCTGCCAGCGATTCTGGCGTCAGGTTCTTCACGATCGGCGACTGCAGGCCTTCTTCGTTCAGCTTGGTGATGTCGTTAACCTTGATATAGGCCAGACCACGCGCACCGTAGATGCCAACGAACTGGGTATAGGCGTCGATTTCCGAACGGCTGAATGACGAACCACCTGGCACACGTAGACCAACCACGCGACCGCCTTCCATATTGGCTGCGCCAGCGAACACCTTGAACGGCACGTCTTTCATGACGTCGGTCAGTTCGGTGAACTTGAGCGAAACGCGCATATCGGGTTTGTCCGAGCCGTAATAGAACATGGCATCGTCGTACTTCATGCGCGGGAACTTGCCCAGATCCACGCCAATGGCTTCCTGGAACACATGGCGTGCCATGTCTTCAGTGATGTCCATGATTTCGTCTTCGTTCAGGAACGAAGTCTCGATATCGATCTGGGTGAATTCAGGCTGACGATCTGCGCGCAAGTCTTCATCACGGAAGCACTTGGTGATCTGGTAGTAACGGTCGAACCCGGCCACCATCAGCAACTGCTTGAACAACTGTGGCGATTGCGGCAGCGCAAAGAACATGCCGTCATGCACCCGGCTTGGCACCAGATAATCACGTGCGCCTTCCGGGGTCGAGCGGGTCAACATCGGTGTTTCCACGTCGATGAAACCACGGCTATCCAGGAAGTTACGCACCAGCAACGCCACTTTGTAACGCAGGCGCATGTTCTTTTGCATGGCCGGGCGACGCAGGTCGATCACGCGGTTTTGCAAACGCACGGTTTCAGAGAGATTTTCATCGTCGATCTGGAACGGTGGCGTATTGGCGGTGTTCAGTACCTTGATGTCTTTGGCCAGAATTTCGATCTCGCCGGAGATCAGATTCTTGTTGGTAGTACCTGCCGGACGATCACGCACGATACCGGTGATTTCCAGCACGTATTCGCTACGGCTGGCATCGGCTGTGGCAAAGGCTTCCGGGGTATCCGGATCGAACACCACCTGCACCAGACCTTCACGGTCACGCAAGTCGATGAAGATCACGCCACCGTGATCGCGGCGGCGATGTGCCCAGCCTTTGACGGTAACGGTTTGGCCGAGGAATCGTTTGTCGATCAAGCCACAGTAATCAGTACGTATCATTGTCTAAACCTGTTTTTCGATGGGTGCTATATGAAAATATGAAAAGCGTAATTGCAATAAACCAGAGTGCAAATAAATCGACCGGGCCAGCGCAAGCCAGCCCGGTCATGATCTGAAACTAAACGGGATTGGGCGCGGCTACTACTGCGGGCGCAGGCACGACAGCGGGCCGGCTGGTTGGCACCACAACGCCCATGGAAATCACGTATTTCAGCGCTTCGTCCACGCTCATGTTCAGCTCGCGTACATCCGCACGGCGTGCCATGAACAAAAAGCCGGAAGTCGGGTTCGGCGTGGTCGGCACAAACACCGAAACCAGGTCGCCACCCAGATGATCCGCAATTTCCCCGCCCGGCTGGCCGGTCATGAAGCCAACTGACCAGGTACCTTGATGCGGAAACTGCACCAACAAAGCCTGGCGAAACGCTTGGCCGGAATCAGAAAAGACTGTGTCCGAAACTTGCTTCACGCTGGAATAAATCGAGCGCACGATCGGGATACGGTTGAGCAGATGCTCGCCAATCAGCAGCAAACGACGGCCCAGCACGTTGGTCGCCACTACGCCGGTAATCAGCACCACCAGCACGGTCAAGACCACGCCAAAACCCGGGATATGGTGTGCGCCATCCAGGAAAGGCGCATAAGGTGCAACCAGCTTGAGCAGCCAGAAATCAGGCCGCACTGCCTGGGGCAGCAATGTCCCCAACTGATCCATTGTGCCAATGATCAGATTCAGCACCCACAGGGTGATGCCCAGAGGCACCCACACCAACAGGCCGGTCAGCATGTATTTCTTGAAATGCGTCATTCAGGTTTGAGCCTTGCGCCACAGGCGCGAAAACGATGTTATTGACCAGCCCAAGGCAGGTCAGTGGCAAGCGCAGCCGGGGCTGCACGAGGCCGCAGGGGTGTCGCTGGCAGCCGAAGAGGTTGAAGACGCGGTGCTGCCGCCTTTGAAGTCAGTGGCGTACCAGCCGGTGCCTTTCAGTTGAAAGCCAGCCGCGGTCACCTGCTTTTGATAAGCACCAGCCTTGCAGGACGGGCATTCGGTCAGCAGGGGGTCTGACATCTTTTGCATATGATCATTTTGATAGCCGCAAGCGGTGCAGCGGTAAGCATAAATAGGCATGTGCATATCCCCAAAAGAAACGGATTATACCGTGTTAGCCCAGTTCGGGGCATTACCAGCAAAATCAAGCGTATAGACGGTTTTGAGCTGCAATCTCCACGCTGGCGCCAGCTAGATTGCCTGGCCCGGCCGCTTGCTCAGGGCTTGGGAATGCGCAAAGTGCGGCTGATCATCAGCGAGCCCGAAACCGCAAACATCAGCACCAGCGGATGCAGCCGCCACGGCCCAACGTGGACATAACCAAACCACAGCGCATCGCCCACCGCCCCGCTCCATGCCGCCGCCGCCAGAACAAACACCAGCAACAGGGAAGTCGGAATCGGTGTGCCTTCGTAATACTTCACCTTGCCGGACTCACCCTTGAGTTGTTCGGCGGTGACGTTGTATCGCGCCAGCCGGCTCACGCCACAAGCCACAAAATAACCCAGCACGACGCGGTCCCACATGCCTTGCATGCCAGCGCCATAGGCAATGGCGGCAGGTGCCACGCCAAATGAAATCACGTCGGCCAGCGAATCCAGTTCGCGCCCGAGCGCCGACTGCGCATGACGCCAGCGCGCCACCTGGCCATCCAGCACGTCGAACAGTAACGCCAGCGGAATCAGGCTGCAGGCGATCAATAAATGAACGGGAGCCTGGCGTTGCAGATAGGTCATTACAGAGAACAACGCGCCGGTGCCGCACAAGGCGTTGGCCAGGGTAATCCAGTCCGCCAGATGAAAACTGCGGATCATCGAAAAATGGCGGGGTTGTTTGTTGCGCTCTTCGCTCAAGATGGCTCCATTGCGGCCGAAACAGCGTAATGAAAATGAGCCGTATCTTAGCAGCAAACATGTGGCAAAACGCCGTGCTCGCCGTTGGCACAGGTGGTCGGGCCAACTGCACCAGAGCATATATTCGTCCGTTTGCGGCTGATCTGGCGATACCGCATTGGCAGAGCGAGATGCCAATGCGGATTGACGGTCGCTCGATAAACCACTGCTGGCCGATTTTCCGCATCAAAGCTGGCGCCACATATTGTCACCAGACTGACTTTGTCTATCAGTAAACAGCACAATCAATATGACAAAAACCTGGCCGCACACCTGGTTTTGCAATCCATTTCAAAGCGGGTATCGAGATTGAAACACTCGATCATTTTTTCAGTGCATCCCGCACTATCCTCGTGCAAACTGGCTAAAAAATGCACCAAGACGGCTATTTACGAAGTAGCCGCGCCAGAGACCGGAAACCGGAACCATTCGCCTACAGTGTTCGCCTTACCCGCTAGCGGCTCGCTCAAGAAGCTGCGGCAATTTGTAAGCAAAACAGAATTATGGAGAGTTTAAATGAGCATTGGTCACCGTTTAATTGCAATGATTGCCGTCGCGCTGGCCGCGGTGCTGGTCATTGGCGCGACAGGGATGTACCAGTTTTCGCAAATCCAGTCGGGCGTAACCCGGCTGATGGACGATGACATCGACAGCATGCTGATCGCCAACGATCTGAACAACAGCTACAAAGTTGAGCAAATCGAGTTGGGCCGATTGATTCTGGAACAGAACCCGGACAATCGCGTGGCCTTGAGCAAGGGCATCGCGGAAACGCGCGAGAAGCTCAAAACACAGATCGGCTCGTACGAGAAAAGCCGCGTGCATGACGACGAAGACACGGCAGCCTTCGGCGCCTTCAAGACCTCGCTGAATCAACTGCACACCGTATTCGACCAAATCATCAAAGCTTCGGAAGCCGGTGACAACGCCACGGCGATTACCGTAGCGGGCACGCAAGGCCGTGACGTATCGATTGAAGTCGAAAAGACGCTGGAAAAAGTCTCGGCGTATAACGTTAACCGGGCGCAAAAAGAGCAAGCCGGCATCGACCAGCGCCGCCACACTGCGCAGATCTGGTTTATTGCCGTCATTGCCGTTGCCGCGCTGGTGCTGATTGCCGGTGGCATTGTGCTGTACAACGCGATCCGCCAACCGCTCAACGCCATGAAGAAGACGTTTACCCAGGTTCAACAGAATCTGGACTTCACGTTGCGGGTGCCGTTAACCCGACGTGACGAAATTGGTGCAGCAGTACGCGCATTCAACCAGTTGCTGGACGGTCTGCAAAACAGCCTGCAAGGTATCCATCAACAAATTCGCCAGGTTGCCGGTGCCGCCACCGATATGTCGCGCTCCGCCGCCGAGATGTCTGGCAATGCCACCAACACCAGCGAAGCCGCCAGCAATATGGCCGCAACGGTTGAACAGGTCACCGTCAGTATCACTCACGTGGCAGATCGTGCTGGTGAGGCCAACGAGTTGTCGCGTCACTCGGGCAAGCTGGCGCAAACTGGCTCGCAAGTGATCGAGTCCACCGTCAGCCGCATCGAAGGCATTGCCGGTACTGTGCGCACTGCCGCGGATGAAATCGGAAACCTGCAAACCATGAGCGGCCAGATCAACGCCGTGGTGAAAGTCATCAAGGAAATTGCGGACCAGACCAATTTGCTGGCTTTGAATGCAGCAATTGAAGCGGCCCGAGCCGGCGAACAAGGCCGCGGCTTTGCAGTGGTAGCGGATGAAGTGCGCAAGCTGGCAGAGCGTACGTCGGCATCTACCCAGGAAATTTCGGCAACGGTTAGCTCAATTCAGGATGGCGCGCTGCGTGCAGTGTCCAGCATGCAGGAAGTGGTCTCGCGCATGGAAGATGGCGTGGATCATGCCCGTCAGGCTGGCCAGGCCATTATTGAAATCCGCCACGGTGCCAACGATGTGGTGGAACGCGTGGATGACATCAGCACTGCGATCCAGGAGCAAAGCGCGGCCAGCAACAATATCGCGCAACTGGTGGAACGGATTGCCCAGATGTCGGAAGGCAACAGCGCCTCCGCCCGCCATACTGCTAGCGCAGCGCAACAGCTGCACCAACTGGCTGGCGACATGCAACGTGAAGTGGAACGCTATCGGGTTTAACACCGCTGGCACACCGCAAATAAAAAGCCCGGCTCTGCGTTGGGCTTTTTATTTGACATGATTTGCGAGAGATAGCCTGGCACTGAATGACTCACTTGCGCAGCAAGACCCTCAGCGCACTTCCACCAGATCCAGCGCCCACGTTCTAGCGCAGGTTTCTTTGATCTGTGCCGCCAGGCTCACCAGATCGATGTCACCAACAGGCATGGGTCGGGCGAACAAAAAGCCCTGCAACTTGCTGGAGCCCATCGCCCGCAGCCGATCCACTGTCGCGACCGTCTCAACGCCTTCCGCGACCACATCCAGATGCATGGCCTGTGCTAGCTGGATCACACATTGCACAATCGCCGCGCTTTTAGGGTCGCTATCCAGCGAGTGCATAAAGCTCTTGTCGATCTTGATGGCATCAAACTGGTAGTGATGCAGATAGCTGAGTGAGGCATAGCCTGTGCCAAAGTCATCCAGCACTACCTTAACGCCCGCCGCCTGCAACGCTTGCATGGTCTGGTTGGCTTGCACCGGATCAGCCACCAGCGCGCCCTCGGTCACTTCAATCTGCAGGCGTTCCGGCGCGATACCAAAGTGGCGCATCCGGTCCAGAATGGTTTGTGCACAGTTGGGCTGCACCAGGCTCAAGCCGGACCAGTTCAGATGAATCGGTGGCCAGTGCGTCGGCACCTGCGACAGCCAGCGGCAGAGCCAGTCCAGCATGTAGTAATCCAGGCGGGTGATCAGTTTGGTGTTCTCGGCCACGGCCAGCAATTGTGCGGGCATGGTCCAGCTGCCATCCAGCGAACGCCAGCGCATCAGCGCTTCAAATGCCACCACCTCGCCTTTCTGGCAATCCACAATCGGCTGCAGGAACGGCACGATGGCGTCCTGGCCTTTGAGCGCATTGCGAAAGCGCGTTTCCTGCTCCAGCAAATCGCCAGCCTGCTCGCGCAAATTATGGTTGAACAACACATAACCATCGCGCCCGCGCTCTTTGGCCAGATACATGGCCGAATCCGCATCGCGCAGCAAATCCTGCGGAGTCTGATGCAGTTCGGGCTCGGCCAGCACAATGCCTAGCGAGCAACTGACAAAAATCGATTGCCGCGCCAGCACAATGGGGTGATCGAACGCATCGACAATGCGTTGCGAGATCAGCGTGGCCGCGTCCGCCACGCGTACACCTGGCAACAGAATGGCAAACTCGTCGCCACCAATGCGGGCCAGCAAATCACCATCCCGCAAGCAGTGCTGGATGCGTTTGGCCGCTTCAATCAGCAAGGTGTCGCCTTCGATATGACCAAAGGTGTCGTTGATGTGCTTGAAGCGATCCAGGTCGGCAAAGATGACTGCAAACGATTCTTCGGAAACGCCCAGGCCCTGCCAGGCGGCATCCAGCTCGCGCATGAAGTAATTGCGATTGGCGATGCCGGTCAGCGCGTCATGCAGGTTTTCGAATTGCAAGCGGGAGTTAGCGGAATCCAGATCCTGCGTGCGCTCTTGTACCCGCTGTTCCAGTTCCACATAGGCCGCATGCAGCCGGTCTGCCGTGCGCTTGCGCGATAGCGCGGTGCCGATGTGATGCGAAACGAAGGTCATCAGCGCCATTTCAGCGTCGCCAAATTCAATTTGGCCTTCATAAATCTGGATCACGATCACGCCGCAAACGTCGTTGTCCTCAAACAACGGCGCACCCAGCCACCAGGTGAAGTTATCGTCCCGATTTAAAAACCGCCGATCGATCTCGCCTGCCATGGCCAGGTCAGTGGCTACGGCCCGGTTTACCAACACCGGTCGCCGCTGGCGAATGACATATTCGGTCAGGCCGCGCTGCATCTTGCGCGGCTTGGGTGTGGTTTCGCAGCTATCGACAAAATACGGAAAGCTGACGATATCGGTGTCGGCGTCATGCAGCGCAATAAAGCAGTTTCTGGCATAAACCAGCGTACTGATAATGGCGTGAATCTGGCCGTAAAAGTCGGCCATTTCAATGGGCCGCGAAGATAACTCGGCAATCTGGAATAACGCGTGCTGCAACGCTTCACCGCGCTCGCGTTCTTCGACTTCGCTTAGCAAGCGCTGGTTCAGTTGCACCAGTTCTTCGGTGCGGCGGGCAACTTCGGATTCCAGAAACGCCTTGCGCAAAAAGCGCTCCAGCGCCAGTCCGACGTGCTGCGCCGTCAGCAAAAACAGGCGCTGGTCATCCGCATCGTAGCGATAGCCTGGCCGATAGGTTTGCACCGCGATCACACCGATCACGTCGTCGTTGGCGCCACGTAACGGTGCGCCAATCCAGGATTCGGCCACCGGCCCTTCCGTGCCCAGACTGCCGGTGCGCTGCCGATACAGAATGCCTTCGCGGTCGATCAGTAGCGGTTCGGCGTTGCGGATCACCCAGCCAGTCAGCGAAATTTCATCCGGCGTAAACGGGGTTTCAGTGGCCGGGTCCGGCGGCGCATCGTCCAGCGTGTCGACAAAATATGGAAAACGCAGGGTTTGCCGGGCGCGGTCATACAGCGCCACGTAGAAATTTTCGGCATCGATCAAGGTACCAATAACTTGATGCACCTGCGGCAAAAAGACATCCAGCTGCGTTTCACTGGCAGCCAGATCGGCCAGCCGGATCACGGCGTCTGCAATTTTTTGCAAATGGTCTGAATGCCGGCTCAGCACGGAGCGGCCAAAAACCTCGGCAGCGCACATCGCCACAAAGTGATCGACCTGCCCGCGCACAATCAGACAGCCATCGGGGCGCAGTGGATCGCCAGCGAAAAACGCCTGACCGCCCAGATCGCCAATGGCGTCGATGGGGTTGTCGTCCTGCAAGGCTTCGACAAACGGGTTGAAGTCGTCGATGCCGGCGACTTGCTGCCACGATTCATCACGATGGATAAACCAGGCCCAGTCACCGATCAGCCAAACCGGTTTATCGGCCTCCAGGCAAGCGGCAATACCGACCAGCGAGCGTTGCTGCAGCAATGCGCGACAGACGGCGGCGGTACCGGCCAAGCCTTGCGGTGCATCGTTTGCCCAAACGGGTTTGATACTCATGCGCTAGCACCACGGCTGTGTATTACTCGGATATTCATTTGCCAAACGCAATTTTGCAATCGTCATACCCTATTGTGTGGCGCTTTTCTCGAAGGCGCAGTACCGCAAACTGCTCATCAGCCACCAACCGCGACATACAGCGCCGCTTTAGGGTTAGCGCAACTGCCGCCACAAATAGCTGAATTCCAGCGCCAGCAGATGCGCGCGTTGCTCATTATCCGCCGCGCCACCGTGCCCGCCTTCGATATTCTCGTAATACAACACCGGGTGTCCAAGCGCCAGCATGCGCGCCGCCATCTTGCGGGCGTGTGCCGGATGCACGCGATCGTCCCTTGTGGAGGTAGTGAATAACACTTCCGGGTAGTTGCTGTCAGTTTGCAGGTTCTGGTACGGGCTATAGCGCGACATAAACGCCCAATCTTCGTCGAGATCGGGATTGCCGTATTCAGCCATCCACGAGGCACCGGCGAGCAAGGTGTGATAGCGCCGCATATCCAGCAAGGGCACCGAGCACACCACTGCGTTGAACAGTTCCGGCCGCTGGGTAAAGGTTGCTCCGACCAGTAAACCGCCGTTGGAACCACCCATGATGCCTAGATGTTCGGGACTGGTGACACCACGGTCGATCAGGTCTTCGGCAACAGCAATAAAGTCGTCATAGCTGCGATGTTTGTTTTCGCGGATCGCACTGCGGTGCCAGTCCGGGCCAAACTCGCCACCGCCGCGAATATTGGCGACGACCCACTGCGCGCCTTTATCCAGCCAGGCGCGGCCATATACAGCGGAGTACCAAGGCTCCAGCGATACCTCAAAGCCACCGTAGCCATACAACAGCGTGGGTTGTGGAGTACCGCTGGCAGCGTTGTTGCCAATCAAAAAGTAGGGAATACGCGTGCCATCGGCGGAGACGGCGAACCGCTGCTCTACCCGCAGTTTGTCCGTGCCGAACAAGGTGGTGCGCGCTTTCAGACATTCGCGCTCCGCGCTATCGGTACTGGCCAGGTAAAGGGAATCCGGCGTGAGAAAATCGGTGTAGCTCAGCAGATAATGTTCGGCCAGCGGGTCCTCGGCCAGTTGCGGATCATGCAAAGCGCCCACGCCCAGCGTACCTGGAAAAGGCGCATCCACAGCCTCGCCGCGAAAATGCCCGGCCGCGTCCTGACGCCATATCTCCAGTTTGCCAGCCACGTTATCCAGCACGTTCAGCAGCACGGTGTCGCGGGTCAGGGTGTAGTCGGCCAGAGAACGCGTGGCACTTGGCGTGAAGATCGCCTGAGCGTGCTTGTCGCCACCCTGCCATGCCGCCGCTTTGGCAATCAACAGCGAGCCTGCTGGCCAGTTCTGCTCAGCAACGGTGAGCGGGCTGCGCAAGCGCAGTAGCAGTTGGTCGCGCACGAAATGCGGGGATGAATCAGTCGGCACATCCAGCGCCAGCAAAGTGTCGTCGTCGTGCAGCACAAAGGTATGCGCGTTGTAAAAATCGATCGACTGGGTAAACACGGTGCGCTCAAAACCCGGTGTGTGATCCACCCAGACGCTCACGGCGACATCCGTCGTTGCGCCTTCGAATACGGTAACGGCTTCGGCCAGCGGCTTGCCACGCTGCCAGCGCTTGATAATGCGTGGATAGCCCGAATCGGTGAGCGAGCCTTCGCCAAAATAGGTACTGACATAAATGGTGTCGGCGTCGATCCAGTCCACGCTGGATTTGGCTTCCGGCAGCACAAACCCGTAGGTCAGAAAAATTTTGCTGACCGTATCGAATTCGCGCACCACCACAGCGTCCGCGCCACCGCGCGATAGCTGGATCAAACAATGCCTATGATCCGGCCCGAGTGTGTGTGCTCCGGCCCAGACCCAGTTTTCGTTTTCCTGCAGCGATAGTTCATCCAGGTCCAGCACGGTTTCCCAGTCTGGAGCCGGTTTGCGATATTCATCCAGCGTGGTCCGCCGCCACAATCCGCGCTTATGGTCCTGGTCTTGCCACAGGTTATAAAACCACTCACCGCGGCGCACCACATAAGGAATGCGGTCACTGGCATTGAGCACATCGAGGATCTGCGGCTTGAGTTCGGCGTATTCCGGCTGCCCGGTCAGTTCGCGCTGCGAAACCGAATTGCGGCCCTCAACCCAGGCCAGAGCCCGTTCACTGTCTATCTCTTCCAGCCACTGATACGGGTCGTCACTTGGCAAAGTCTGGGTCATGATTCGGGGTTCTGGTTAGCGCTGCAGTGGTAAAAACAAGCAAGTAGTGCAAGCCGCGTTGCGGGCAAATTCATCCACAAGTCATACCGGCTTATAGACAGCTTATCCACAATTTATTCACATACATTTTCAAAGTCCGCACCTACCGATGAAAGTGCCGTGATCAATCCAGCGTCACCCACTGTCCCGGCTGCGCCAGCGTGCGAGTAATGACCTGCATGTCACGCCAGCCAGCGGCAAAATCGCTGGTAACCGGCTGACCACTGCGAATCGCCCGGGCAAAAGCACGCATCTCGGCGGCATAGCCATCGTCATCGTCCCGGCGCCATTCGCGGGTTTTATCGGGGCGCACAGAAGTCAGCAGCAATTTGCGCCCGTCGTATATCGCCGCACCATGTTCGGCCAGCAGCACCAGTCGCCACTCATTGTGCGCCGCTGCGGAGAAATACAGGTTGAGCGTCACGTTGACGCCTGAAGCGGTTTGCGCGCTTAGCATGGCGCCATCGAGTTGCCCGAGCTTGGGATTAACCTGGCTGGGAGACAAACTGGCACGAGAGATTTCGCCGAGCAAATCGCGCACCACGGCGATGTAATGCACGCCCGCATCCAGCACCAGCCCGCCGGGGAAAGCCTCCGATGACCGCCAGCCGCTAGCCAGGTAACGGTTGTCTTCCTGCATCAGTGTCATGGCGTTCCAGTTCAAGGCGTAGGGCCGACCAGCCTCGCCAGAATCCAGCCACTGCTTGATGCGCTCGAATGCGGCGGCGTAGCGAAAATTCTCTGCCACCATGGTGATCAGATGTGGGTATTGCGCCGCGAGCGCCAGCATTTCTTGTGCTTCGGCCTCGGTTGCGGCCAGCGGTTTTTCCACCAGTACGTGCTTGCCAGCAGCCAGCGCTGCCCGCGTGGCGCGCAGGTTTTCCGTGGCCGGAAGCACGATATCAACCGCTTCGATGTCGGGGCGCGCCAGCAATTCGTCCCAGCCCACGTACCAATCCACACCGCCGGACATGGCCGAGAAGTGCTGGGCTTTCTGGGCGGTGCGGTTGCATATGGCAACCAGTTCTACATGTTCGGTCACCGCTTGCAGTGCGGGCCAATGCAGCTCACGAGCGGCGACACCGCAACCGATCATCCCGATCTTGACGGGGTGATTCATGGGTCTGGCTCCTGAAAGTCGGGGGAATGTTTTTTTAAAATTATGAGAACTGGCGTTACGTTAACGCGGACCGATGGCCGGACGCAAAACGGCGGCGCAAGGCCAGGTATAAGTACAACACCTGACCCGCGCCGCCGTGCATCGGTAGCAGCAAATTATGGCGCCAGCAGTGGTTCCAGCTTGGCTTTGGCCGACTCCACCCAGTCCGGGATATAAAACTGGGCATCGTCGATGGCAATGGCTTCGACTTCGGTAAACAGCTCAACCGACTTGGGCGCACCGCGTCGCGACTGGCGCGCAATGTGCGACACCTTCCACATGGTTTGTTTGACCGTTTGCGGCTTGTTCCACAAATCGTCCAGATGGGTCAGGCCCGACGGCAACACAAAGTAGGCGTCAATCTGGTCGTAGGTGGTTTTTTCGTGAAAGCGGGCCGGATACAAACACAGCAGCAAGTACGGCAGATAGTGCGGTTGCAGCCCGGCATGATCGAAGATGCCGCGGGTGTTGGCATCCATCAGCGCACGTTGAAAATCGCCCCACGCCAGCTTGCGGCCCGACAACGAATACGCCTTCAGATAGACCGGATAAAGCTGGTCCAGCAACCACGCGCGAATGCGCTTGCCATTGGCAACATCCAGCGCCGAAGGCGGCAAATTGAATACGTTGTGGCGATATTTTTCGATGGAACTGCAACGGCTGCCGCCTTTGTGGGCAAAGTGCGTCATCGTGTGCGGCGGATGCGCCACGCGCAGCACCAGTTCGGCCTCACAGATCTCACACAGGCCAACGGCGTTGTCACCATAAGTGTGACGAAACCACTCCGCGCTCTGGATTCCTTGCCCGTTCGGGTCTGTGGCGCGATGCGTCATGGACATCTCCTTCTTTGATTCTTTGATAATTGGCTCAGCACTGCGCTAATTATGACGGTTTGGATACGGTTACGGGAGAAGATACCGCTGCAACCTGACTATTTCCTGCCAGACGCCGGATGCATGTCAGCTGTCGCCATGCCGTGCTGCCTCTTGTCCATCGCGGAAAACCCCTTGGTACATGCCAGAATCCAGCTACATTGAAACGATACCCAGCGTAATTACTGTCTTCACTCTGACGCTGCCTGGAGTAAAGCCTGGAGCCGTGCAATGTACCGGATCGTGATTGCCGAAGAACAACCGCTTACCCGTCACGCCATACGCAATCTGCTGGAACAAGAAGGTCACGAGGTCGTCGAAGAGGCCGCCGATGGCATGGATGCGCTGCATCGCGTGCTGGAACTCAAACCGGATATCCTGATCCTGGCGTTGCGGCTCAAACGCCTCGGCGGACTGGAAGTCATCAAACGTTTGCGTCAACACGGAGCAGACACCCGCGTGCTGGTACTCACAGCCCAGGACAGCGGCCACTTTATCAGCATGTGTCTGCAGGAAGGTGCCGCCGGTTTTGTCAGCAAGACGGATGACCTGGGCGATCTGGTACAAGCGGTGGAGGCCGTAGGATGCGGGCGAACTTTCTTCCCTTCCTCCGTACTGGAATTTACCGGCACTGACCCGGCCACCCAGGCGGCCGACGCGCAGATTCAGACCCTGTCGCCACGCGAAATGACCGTGCTTAATTATCTGGCCGCCGGGCGCAGCAACCGGGAGATCGCCCAAGCGCTGATTCTGAGTGATCGCACCGTCAGCACCTATAAAATCCGCCTCATGCGCAAGCTGAACGTGAGTTCACTGATTGAACTGGCAGAGGTTGCCAAACGGCATAACGTGCTGGGACCGGGCCAGAGTGCCGAGGCCGAGTCCAATGCCTTGCAGGTCATTGACGAGCAAAACCCCCATCTGACAAAAACGATTCTGGATGCCATTCCCTCACCTGTCACCATTCGTGACCTGACCGGTACCGTGCTGTTTGCCAATGCGTATTTGCGGTCCACGTTTACCCTGCCAGGTCGTGAGGTCATGGGTAGCAATCTGGACGATCTGGGTGGCTTGTTCGACCTGACGCAAGTCGCTGCCGTCAAGACTGCATTTGCCGATGCGGTGCAGGAAGCCAGGCCCTATTCTTGCGAAGTAGCTTTTCCCGGAAAAGATGGCACCAAGGCCGTGCTGCACTGGGGCGCGCCGATCCTGAACGAACAAAGCGAGCTGATCGCCATGGTGTGCGGCAGCCAGAATATCTCCAGTTTGGAAAGGGGATTTCAGAAACTGCGCCAGGCCAAAGAGCATGCGCAAGCCGCCAGCAAGGCAAAAAGCGTGTTGCTGGGGCAAACCGACTGGCAACTAGGCGAACCCGTACAGTTGATCGGCGAGTTACTGCAACAACTGCAAACAGACCGTGCCAGCCTGCCGCTTGCAACCCAGGAGGTGCTGGGCAAAACACGCGACGCTTTGCTGGCATTGCGCACGCGGCTCACCAACCTGGAACTGTTGGTCCAGGCGGAAGGCGATGATCAGGGCTTGCTCGCGGTGCGCACGCCGCTGCATGGCCTGACCGTGGATTTGCTTGAGTCCTGGCGCAATGCCGCCAGCCAGCGAGGTCTGGACCTGCAACTGGAGCAAAGCGGTACCGGCATGCAACAAGATCAGGTCTGGCTGGATCAGCGCTGTTACGCCGGGATTGTGAATGCGCTGATGCGCCATGCTGTCGCCACCACGTCAGGCACTGGCACGTTGCATGTGCAGTTGCATTCCACGCTGCAAAGTCGCGCCATGCTGGACATGCAACTGGATATTTCCATCGATACTGCGGATGCGATCTGGCTGGATCAACCCGAACAAGACCACGCCAGCATGTTGCTGTGTCGGCAGTTGGTGGAGCGTCTGGATGGGCGCCTGAACCTGCACGGGCAGCAAATCAGTTTGTGGCTGCCGCTGCCTCGCGCGCTGAATGAGCCAGTGCCATAACGTGACTGCGGATATGTGCCAGGCATTCATCAGATGCAACGCCGGTGAATGGGCAATTCCTTTAAAAACCGGCCTCGCAGATACGATGTAGTGCCATTCCTACGTCACGTGCGTGATCTGGCGATTATCGTCTTTTTCTAAAACTTTCATGATAGCGGCCATGTATTGGTCATAAGACCAGTTGGATGGCTGTTATCTGAAAGGGCTTCCCATGAAATTCGTTTCGAATACCTGCCGTATTTGTGCTGACCCTGTACCGAAAAACCAGGCTGTCTTGAATTACGGCTGGCTAGCGGGATTCTGAGAGCATTTCATTTGCTGGATATATTGCGCTGGTTTTAAAAGCCAGACGCGGCAGTTTCATTTCCAGCTCATCAGAGCCAGCGGCTTGCTGCTTTTCAATAACGTGAATCCGCTTTGTTTCGCTCCATTGCGAGGCAATGTCACGTCCCTAATTACTTCATGAATGACCGAGTTGGCGAATTTTAATTGGGCATGACCAATTCATCTCATTCAGCAAAGTGAGCATCCTCAAATGAAAAGAAATTATTTTGTGACCGATGAAAACCTGCGAATAGATGCCAATCAGAATTTGCCGCAACGCCATACCGCAATGAGCACAGCTAAAGATCGATTCAATCTCGAAGACTTCATCACCATTGCCAATGCGGGCAATTCAAGGGCTGACCAGCTTGCATTGCAAGCAGTGCTCCGCGCGCCAGCCAACACTTTGAGTGGGGAGTACCAATCATGAACCGCTTCTTTCGCACAATCTGGAATGCCAGCCGCAATGCCTGGGTTGCCGTCGCCGAGAATGCCTCTGCACATGGCAAACCGGCCAAACAGCAGACAGTGGGCGAGCATGTGAACTTGCCTCGCAGCGTGTTGGCCGTGGGCTACGGACTGGTTTTGGCGCTGGCCGGTGTAGATGCGTTGGCCGTGGCAACCATTGAACTGTCCGAAGACGACACCAAAACAATCCTTGGCGGCTACAAGGACCAGGCCAAAGCCGGTGGCGCCGCACCGGATGCCACGCAAGTCGTTGAAAACTATCTCTTTACTGGAGGAATATTGGATGTAACCGGTGGTTACTACCGCGCAACCGGCAAATTCACCGTCGCCGAAGGGCAATATGGCAAGATCACTGGCGGCAGTGGTACTGGGCTGCCTTCCTACTTTCCGACGCTTCCGGCACTGGATGTCGCGCCGTCGAAATCCGGTGCCATGTTCCTGCTTTACGACCCGCGCGAACCGGGCGGCCAATTGGTACTGGAAAAGAACGCCACGCTGGAAATCGCGTTCAATTATGAAGGCCGCAATTATGTCGCCGTAACCAACAACGGCAATTACGACTACAACTACACGCCAGTGGTCTTCGGCGAAAACAGTCATATCAAGCTGACTGGCGGGACGTTCCGCTACGACCCCTATCGCCACGATACCGATGTAAAACTCTCCAATTTCATCTTTAACGGAGGCTGGCTTTCAACCCGCGGCGGCGACGATATCATCACTGCGGATGAAGACAACCAAGCCATCGGCAAGATCGAGATGGGCATGGGTTCGGACACCTTTATCGTGCCCGAAGGCATCTCCATCACCGCATTGCGAGTCAACGGCCAGCCAGTCAGCGAAGTGCGGATGTACGAATTTGCCGATACCCAGGACAAAGGCACCGGCGGACTGACCGGCAGCATGGGGGAAGGCACCGGGCAAAACCCCAGTGACACCGTGCAAATCAGCAGGAATGCTTCGTCCACCGACATCGTCTACAACTTCGGTTATTACAACGATTTCATGACCGTGGCTGACGGTGCGCAACTCATCGGCGGCAAGGTCAGCATGGGCAATGGTCCGGATACCTTCACCGCCACGGCCGCGACGCTCAATGGTGTATCGATCAAGCTTGATGACGGCGATGACACGCTGAACCTGACCGGCACCACGCTGCAAGGCGGCGTCGCCATTGATCTGGGCAACGGCAACGATACGGCCAATCTGCGCGACATGTCGCTGAATCTGGCAAACGCATCGAGCATGCTGCTGGGCGCGGGCAACGATACGGCCAATCTCACCAATGTGAGCATTTTCGGCAGCACCACTACCGACTCGATCACCTTCGGTGCAGGCACCGACACGCTGAACCTCACCCGCGTCAATGTGGACCAGGCCAGCATCGGCATGACCAGCGGCGCCAATGTGGTGAACGTACTGGCCGACGTGAGCGGTGGGACGACTGTTGTCACCGACAGCCTGAACTTCACCAGCACCGACAAGCTCAGCACACTGCGCATTCAGGACAGTGCGACCTTGGCTCTGGACGATGCCAACGTGGGCTTTGCCGGGAAAGTACAAGTCAACACAGGCGGGACACTCGCAGGGAATGGCGCCGTGACCTCGACCAACGGTGTGGCGCTGAACGGCACATTGCAGGTTGGCGATGGCGCTACGGATGGCACGCTGAGCGTAACCGATAGCGTGCGCATCGACGCCAACGACGGCGCCCTGATCACCGGTAGCGGCACATTGTCGTCCAGCGGCATTACGCTGAACGGCAGCGTCGATGCCAAGGTCGAAGCGGACCGCGCCCTGGTTTACAACGACGGGCTGGCTGGCACCGGCAGCCTGCACAAGGCAGGCAGCGGTACGCTGGCGCTGGGCGCGGCGAACAGCTACAGCGGCGGCAGCAACGTCGATGCAGGCACCTTGCTGCTCAACAACCAGGACGCCGCCGGGATCGGCGCCGTGGCGCTGGCCAGCGCCACGACAGTCCAGTTGGCTTTCTCCGGCACCGATGGCAACTACGACGCCACCTTTGCCAACGACCTCACTGGCACCGGCGATGTGGTGGTGAGCGGTCACGATATCAGCATCACCGGCGACAACAGCGCCTTTGCCGGGCAATGGCAGATTGGCAACGCGGCCAGCATGCAAGTCAGCGTTGACCAGCAAAACCTCGGTACCGCCGCCATTGCACTGGATGGCACGCTGAATGTGGCACCGGCGAGCGGCGGCTTTACCGTAGACAACACGTTGACTGGCCAGGGTACGGTGATCGCCAATATGGGCGCCGCCGACCAAGCCTTCAATTTCGGGGCCAACACCGGCAGCGCCTTCACCGGCACGCTGGATATGGGTCGGGGCACGCTGGCACTGCAAGGTGACAACACCAGCGCACTGACTCACGCCACCTTGCTGGTCGATAACGGCAGTGTGGTAACCGTGGGCGATGGCGAACAAGCCATTGGCGGCCTGGCCTTTAATGGCGGGACCACCGTATTCAACGCCACGGTGCCCGATGCAACGATTGCCCAAAGCACTATCAGCACCGCGCATCTGGATGCAACCGGAGCCGGCAACGTACGCATTACCATTCCGGCTCCTTACGTCCCCAGTCCAGTCGATACGCCCAATACCGCCAATCTGCTGCAACAAGATGATGGCGAGATCGGCGTGCAACTGGTCAAGGCCGCTGCGGTCGAGGGCTACGGCGGCGCCCTGAGTCTGCAAGACCAGCACGGCGCTACTGTCGGCAGCACCACGGTGCTCGATATCACCCAACAAGGTGAAACCGTCGCCCAGGGAACGTATGGCTACCGGCTGACGACCGAACCCGGCGACGGCTTGTATGTGAACTACGGCCTGACTCAACTGGATCTGCAACAAGACCAGACCCTGACGCTGGCGCAAAACACCGGCGCCACCGGGGCAGCAGCGGATATGTCGGCAAAGATTATCGGCAGCGGCAATCTGGCGATTAACGCGGGTGGCGGGGTGATATCACTCTCCAACACCACCAACAACTATGAAGGTGAAACCTCAGTACAGAGTGGTACGTTGCGGCTCGAAGCCAATAACGCGCTGGGCAACACCAGCCAGTTGAACATTGCCAATGCGACGAGGACCAATCTGAACGGCAAAACCCAGACGATCGGCGCGCTGGATGGCGCGGCGGGTTCGATGCTGGACTTCAACGGCGGCGCGCTGAGCATCCGCAACGGCGGTATCTCACAAGGGGCGTTGACCGGGGCGGGTGATCTGTTCGCGCTGGGCGGCACGCTGGATGTGCAAGGTGCCAACGCGGGCCTGACTGCCCACACCCGGATTGCCAATGGCGCCACAGTGCAGCTGGATCACGTGCAAGGCCTGGGCAGCGGCAACATCAGCGACACCGGCACACTGCAATTGAAGGGCGCCACGGGAGATCTGGCCAATGTGCTGGATGGCACTGGCGCGGTAAATCTGGCCGATGCGGCCAATGTGACCCTGGTTGCCAACAACAGTGCTTTCTCCGGCCAGTTTGCAACTGCCGCGGGCACAGAGTTGACTGCTTCCAATGCCGCCAATCTGGGCACCGCCAGCGTGAACAACGGCGGTACGCTCAATCTGAACGTGAATCAGGACTGGAATCTGGTCAACGCCGTTGATGGCGCTGGCACAGTGGTCAAGAATGGCGCAGCAACACTGTCGGTGAATACCGCACAGGCCTGGACCGGCAATACCGAGGTCAACGCCGGGACGCTGTTTGTCGGCAGCACAGGCCAGCTGGCGAGTGCCAATGTCAACGTTGCGCCAAGCGCTGCGCTGGGTGGTTACGGCA
Organism: Silvimonas soli; assembly: GCF_030035605.1. NCBI lineage: Bacteria > Pseudomonadati > Pseudomonadota > Betaproteobacteria > Neisseriales > Chitinibacteraceae > Silvimonas > Silvimonas soli. Next base: position 1,001,810 of record NZ_CP106736.1, read on the forward strand.
CAGTGAATGGATCGGTGAACAATCGAGGTGCCGTATTGGTCGGCAGTGCCGCGCAAGCCGGTGGCCCGCTCGGTGCGTTCAATATCGGTGGTGATCTACACAATGCCGGAACCGTCATGCTGGCCGGGGCCGATGGCCAGCCGGGCAACACGCTGAAAATTGCTGGTAACTACGCCGGTCAGCCGGGCAGCATGCTGGTGTTCAACACGGTGCTGGGTGACGATAACTCGGCCACTGACCGCATGGAAGTCACCGGCAATACTTCGGGCAGCAGCCGTGTACAGGTGAGAAACGCCAATGGTGCCGGTGCCCTGACCAGTCGCGGCATCGAACTGATTCAAGTCGATGGCCAGTCTGACGGACAGTTTGCGCTGCAAGGCCGGGCGGTGGCGGGCGCGTATGAGTACAAGCTTTACAAGGGCTCGACCGATATTGCTGATGGCAACTGGTATCTGCGCTCGCAAAAGGATCTGTCACTTGTCGATGAACCTGATCCGGAGATTGAACGTGGCCAGCCCGGCCATCCGGTCGTTACCGACCTGGGCGCGCCAGCCGTTGTCACACCTGTCTATCGCCCGGAACCCGGCGCATACCTGGCCAATCAATCCATGGTCAAAGGCTGGCAGATGCAAACCCTGCGTGATCGGGTCGGCGAATCGTACTTTGACCAGAATGCCGCAGAACCACGCGGCGCATGGGCTCGGGTCACGGGAGATCGTACCGACAGCACCGCTGGTCACGGCGAACTGAGCCAATCGGGTTCGCAGTATCTGCTTCAGGCAGGTGGCGAATTCGCCCGCTGGGATAAGGATGACGGCCAGCGCGTGCACCTGGGTGCCATGATCAGTGCCGGTCATGGTTCCACCGACATAACAGCAGATGGCAACAACGCCAGGGCGCGCGGTGAAGTGAACGGTGTCAGCGTCGGGCTGTATGGCACCTGGTTTGACAATGCCGCTGAACACAAGGGCGCGTATGTCGACAGCTGGCTGCAATATGGCCGCTTCGACAACAAGGTCAGCGCCGATGCCTATGCCACCCAGTCGTACAAGTCGAATGCCTTGTCCGCCTCGGTGGAAGCAGGTTACGACCTGCCCGTGCATGAACGTGATGGCAAGCAAGTGGTGGTGACGCCGCAAGCGCAAATGGTCTACACCAACTACCGCGCCGACAACGTGGTGGATGCCGCAGGCACCCGCATCAATGGGCAGAACGGTGGTCAGATTGATACCCGCGTGGGTGTACGGGTGTACCGCCGGCAAGCGGTGGACGATGGCAGCAATCGCGTACAGCCATTTGTTGAGGCCAACTGGCTACATGGCAATCATGCCGACAACGTGAGTTTTGATGGCCAGACCGTCGCCAGCGACACTCCGGCCAACCGTGGCGAGCTGAAAGCCGGTGCGGAAGCGCGGCTGGATCGCGACACCACTGCCTGGGTTCAGGGCCATGGCCAGTGGGCAGCGGGCTATACCAACTACGGTGCAATCGGTGGCGTTAAATATCGCTGGTAAGCAAGGGGCGATCACGGCGGGCAGACAGGGTGCGCCTCTGTGATCATCAAGTTAAAGGGCTTATGCGCATCACGCATAAGCCCTTTTTTTGTGCAGCGTACAGTGCTGACACGTCAGAGCAGACGGGCAATCAGCGCTTTGTCAAAGCGGGCCTCAAGTGGGATGGCAATCTGCACGCCATTCCCGGCTGCGACCGTCACCGGTTCGTTTTCCTTGCCGCGCATCTGCTGCAATTCGATCACCACATTGCCGCTGGGGTGAATGATTTCCAGTTGGTCACCGACTTCAAAATGGTTTTTGACTTCGATGTCCGCCCAGCCATCCTGAATACGCGTGACTGCGCCGACAAACTGGCTGCGTTTTGATTCGGAATGACCCTTGAGATAATTCTGCGTGTCATGACTTTGGTGGCGTTGCAAAAAACCATCGGTATAGCCACGGTTGGCAAGGCCTTCCAGATCGGCCAACAAGGCCGGGTTGAAGGGGCGCCCCGCCACTGCGTCATCAATCGCCTGCCGGTAGACCTGCGCCGTGCGGGCCACGTAATACAGGCTCTTGGTGCGCCCTTCCACCTTGAGCGAATCCACGCCAATCTGCGTCAGCCGCTCGATGTGCTGCACCGCGCGCAGATCCCGAGAATTCATGATGTAAGTACCGTGTTCGTCTTCCATGATCGGCATGTGTTCGCCCGGGCGATTGGCTTCTTCGATCAGATACACCTTGTCTGCGGCCGGGTGACGCGGCACATCGCCACAAGCGGAGAAATTCTGCTGCGCATCGGTCAGTGCCTGATTGAAGTCGAACCCAATCAATTGCGCATCGCCCGCGTCATCTTGAGCAGTGTCGTGGACTTTGTAATCCCAGCGGCAGGCATTGGTACAGGTGCCCTGGTTGGGATCACGATGATTGAAATAGCCCGACAACAAACAGCGGCCGGAATATGCAACGCACAGCGCGCCGTGCACGAATACTTCCAGTTCCATATCCGGGCATTGCTGGCGGATTTCGGCGATCTCATCCAGGCCCAGTTCACGCGACAGAATGATCCGGCTCAGGCCCATGGATTGCCAGAACTTCACGCCAGCGTAGTTCACGGTATTAGCCTGTACCGACAGGTGAATCGGCATATCCGGCCATTTTTCGCGCACCAGCATGATCAAACCGGGGTCAGCCATGATCAGGGCGTCGGGCTGCATGGCAATCACCGGCTCCATGTCAGCCAGATAGGTTTTAACCTTGGCGTTGTGCGGCAAGATATTGGACGCCACAAACAGTTTCTTGCCGCGCGCATGCGCTTCTTCAATGCCTTGCTGCAGTTGTTCCAGACGGAACTCGTTATTGCGGGCACGCAGGCTGTAGCGTGGCTGACCGGCATAAACCGCATCGGCGCCAAAATCATAGGCAGCGCGCATTTTGTCGAGTGTGCCGGCAGGCAAAAGCAATTCAGGGGCTTTGAGCAGCGTCATGTGAGCAATCCAGAAATGGCAACGGCCCGCCAATGGGGCCGTGAAAGTATCTGGCGGATTATAACGCGAGCATTCCGCTGCCCTGATTTTAGGCAGCTGGTAAAAGTGCCAATAAAACAGCTATTTGATCAACCTATCCACAGGCCATGCACAAGGTTGTGCTGCTGTTTGCGGGGAAAACCCACAGCATCGCAGCCTTGCCGGAAAGCTCATTCTTGCATTGGACATTTTGCCTAAATAACAGGCAGCAGGCATAAAGGCCATGCAGGACAAACACTTGCGGCATTTATCCACAGGGAGCGCACAGCCTTGTGCCCCAACCATGTGGAAAGCCACTGGCGATTGCCCGTTTTTTTGGCAGCCCGATAATTACCTTGCGGCTCAAGGTGTTGTGCTGCTTGTCCACAGCTGACCAACAAGGTTGTTACGCTCTGGCCGTGGATAACTGCGGGGCAGGCCTTTTTCGCAGTGACTTACCAGAGCGTGTTTGCCCGCAAAATACCCTTGCCGCGCCTCCCACAGATGCAAAATCCGCTTCAATCCAATCATTGCCCAAAAAACAGGCGGTGCGAAAATACTGCTTGTGATCAAACACCTGGACAGCTTGTCCACAGGCCACACACAGTTCGCGGCGTTCCGGGCGGGGATAAACCTGGCACGAACCCACAGGCAGTCACCGCAGTTCGAGCCAGACGTACGCAAAGGCGATTGAACAAAAGAAAGGCGGCCAGCTAAATCCTTTGTAAAACAGCGCGCTAAACGGGTTGTCCACATGCCGCTCACAAGTTTGTGCAACTGAAAGTGGGGAGAAGTCGCGACCAATGCTTTTGCCCGCTCGCCATCCCGGAAAATGCTGATGTCTTTAACCGGCATGGCGATTAACATAGCCGCTTGCAACGAACCGCATACGAGGCAGCTTTCACCATGAATATCGGATTTATCGGCACCGGCAATATGGCTGGTGCAATGGTTGCAGGTCTGAAGCACACCCACCCGGATTGGCATGTCCATGGTTACAACCGCAGCCAGGAAAAGCTGCTGGATCTGCAAAATCGCTACGGACTGGAACCAGCGGATTCACTGCCCGAGCTAGCGGCTGTGAGCGATTACCTGATCGTGGCGGTCAAGCCGCAGGGTTACGACGCCATGCTGGCCCAGTTACGCCCGCTGCTGCTGCCACGGCATGTGGTGGTGACGGTAGCCGTGGGTTATGGCATTGAACGGGTCCAGCGCAACGCTGGCGAGCACGTCAAAGTGGTACGCAGCATGCCCAATACCCCGGCGCAGATTGGTGCGGGCATGAGCGCGTTGTGCGCCTCTGACAATGTTAGCGAGGCCGAACGCGCGGTGGCCAAAAGCATCTTCGAAAGCTTTGGCCGCGCCGTGTTTATCGACGAGAGCCAGTTCGATATTTTCTCGGCGGTCGCCGGATCGTTACCGGCCTACGTGTGCGTGATCATCGAAGCACTGGCCGACGCCGCCGTGCAACATGGCATGCCGCGCCAGCAAGCATACGGAGTGATTAGCCAGGCAGTGATGGGTTCCGCGCAACTGGTGCGCGACAGCGGGCGTCATCCAGCCGAACTGAAAGACCAGGTTTGTTCGCCCGGCGGCACCACCATCGCCGCCATTGCCGCGCTGGAAGCAGGTGGCTTGCGCAGTACGCTGATTGAGGCAGTCGGTGCCTGTGTCGTGCGGACCAAAGAGTTGTCCGGGCAGAAGTAGACCCAGGTTTTAAACGTAGTCCGGATGAGGCGTGCCCCTTGCGGGTACTCCCACAAAGCCCCTGGATATCACATATGACCGTTGCAGCGGGACGGCGGGATTCCGGGATCGCAATGCCGCTATAGGCCACTTACACTTGCATTTGCTTGTGTCGCTCCCCGGATTCTCGCTAACGCTTCATCCGGGCTACGAAATAGCTCCCATAAAAAAACGCCAGCATCACTGGCGTTTTTTTATTGCGCAAACCCAAACCGGGTTATCCCAACTTATTGCGAATCGCCGCTTCAATCCCGGCTGCATCCAGCCCGCAATCAGCCAGCAACTGGTTCTGCTCGCCATGTTCGACGTAGGCGTCCGGCAAGCCCAGTACCAGCGTGTTGATCACCACCGCTTGCGCCGACAGACTTTCCAGCACGGCACTGCCCGCGCCGCCCATGATGGCGTTGTCTTCTACCGTCACCAGCAGGTCATGCGTCGCGGCCAGTTCGGCGATCAGCGCATCGTCCAGCGGCTTCACAAAGCGCATGTTGGCGACGGTGGCGTTGAGCGCTTCACCCGCCTGCAGCGCAGCACCGAGACGCGTACCAAATGCCAGGATGGCAATCTTTTCACCACGGCGACGCACTTCGCCTTTACCCCACGGCAACACGGTCATTTCAGTTTCAACCGCCACGCCCATGCCGGAACCGCGCGGATAACGTACCGCAGTCGGGCCGTCGTGCAGGAACGCGGTGTACAGCATCTGGCGACATTCGTTTTCGTCACCCGGCGCCAGAATCGCCATATTGGGAATGCAACGCAGGAACGAATAATCGAACGAACCCGCATGCGTTGGACCATCGGCGCCCACCAGGCCAGCGCGGTCAATGGCAAACACCACCGGCAGGTTCTGTAGCGCGACGTCGTGAATGAGTTGATCGTAGGCCCGTTGCAGGAAGGTGGAATAAATCGCCACCACCGGCTTCATGCCTTCACAGGCCATACCACCGGCAAAGGTCACGGCATGTTGTTCGGCGATACCGACATCAAAATAGCGGGTGGGATATTGCTCGGCAAAACGCACCAAGCCAGAACCTTCGCGCATCGCCGGGGTAATACCTACCAGACGCTCGTCTTTGGCAGCCATATCGCACAGCCAGTCGCCGAAGATTTTGGTAAATGTCGGCTTGGCCGCAGCTTTACCCTGCATGCCGTCTTCTGGCGTGAACGGCGTCACGGCGTGGTATTTGACCGGATCGGCCACGGCCAGTTTGTAGCCCTGCCCTTTCTTGGTCACCACATGCAGAAACTGCGGACCAGACAATTTTTTGATATTGGATAACGTGGCAACCAGCGTATCCATATCGTGGCCATCAATCGGGCCGATGTAGTTAAAACCGAATTCTTCAAACAACAGGCCGGGCGTAAACAGTCCCTTCAATTGTTCTTCGCTGCGTTTGGCCAGCTCACGTAGCGGCGGCACTTTATCCAGCATGCGGCCAGAGACATTGCGAAAGCCGTTGTAAAACTTACCCGACAACATGCGCGCCAGATAGTTGTTGAGCGCGCCGACATTGGGCGAGATCGACATTTCGTTGTCGTTGAGGATCACCAGCAGGTCCACATCACGATCGCCCGCATTGTTCAGTGCCTCGAACGCCATACCGGCGGTCATCGAGCCGTCACCAATAATCGCAATGGCTTTCCGATTTTCGCCCTTGAGCTTGGCCGCTTCAGCAAACCCCAGTGCCGCGCCGATGCTGGTACTGGAATGACCCACGCCAAAGGTGTCGTATTCGCTTTCTTCGCGCTTGGGAAAGCCCGCCAGACCATGTTGCTGGCGCATGGTGGACATGCGCTCTTTGCGGCCCGTGAGCACCTTGTGCGGATAACTCTGGTGACCCACATCCCAGACGATGCGGTCTTCTGGCGTGTTGAACACGTAATGCAGCGCGATGGTCAGCTCAACTGCACCCAGATTGGATGCAAAGTGGCCGCCGGTGCTGCTGATCGAATCCAGCAAAAACTGGCGCAGTTCGGTAGCAACCTGTGGCAGTTCACTTTTGTCGAGTTGGCGCAGATCGCCAGGCAAATTGATTTGGTCGAGCAATGTGGTCATGACTTTATTCTTTTAACTGCGACGGTCGACAATGAAATCCGCCAGGGCATGCAAACGTGCAGCACGTTCACCAAAGGGTTCCAGTGCGGCATGCGCTTGCGCCAGCAACTCGGCAGCTTTGTCTTTGGCGCCATTCAGTCCCAATAGGGAAACATAAGTGGGCTTGTGGTTGGCCGCATCTTTACCGGCGGTTTTGCCCAAGGTAGCGGTGTCGGCCTCTTCATCCAGCACGTCATCCACCACCTGAAAGGCCAGACCCATGCATTTGGCAAAGTGATCCAGCCGTTGGCGGTCTTCATGCGCCAATGGCTGGCCACAGTAAGTGCCCAACACCACGCTCGCCCGGATCAGCGCGCCGGTTTTCAGAATATGCATCAATTCCAGTTCGGGCAGCATCAGTGTCTGGCCGACACTGTAGAGGTCAATTCCCTGACCGCCGCACATGCCCAGACTGCCGGAAGCGCGCGCCAGCACGGCCAGTGCGGCCACTTGATCTTCGGCACGGGCAAAGCTGGCATGTGCGAGCACATCAAAAGCATGCGCTTGCAACGCGTCGCCAGCCAGCAAGGCGGTGGCTTCATCAAACTGCACGTGCACCGTCGGTTTGCCCCGGCGCAGCACGTCGTTATCCATTGCGGGCATGTCGTCATGCACCAGCGAATAAGCGTGGATCATTTCTACTGCAGCGGCGGCACGCGCCAGACAGGCTTCATCCGCGCCGACCAGTTCACCGGCGGCATAAGCCAGTAGTGGCCGCACCCGCTTGCCACCATCCAGCACGGCATAGCGCATGGCTTCATGCAGCCGTGCCGGGGCGTGGCTGACCGGGGGCAGGAAATGTTCCAGCGTGTTTTCCATGCGCGACTGAACGTCACGCATCCAATCTTTGAATTCGGTCACGCTGAGTCCCCATCCACTTTGAGGGCTTGCAGGCGGTCGCCTTCCAGGACCTTGAGCTGGCGCTCGGCATCGGCCAGTTTGCCTTCACAGTATTGCAGCAGCTCCTGCCCGCGTTGCCAGGCAGTGAGTGACGCCTCCAGCGCCAGGTTGCCGGATTCCAGCTGGCTGATCAGCGCTTCCAGCTCGGCAAAACCGGTTTCGAAATTCTCCGGCTGTTTGACTGTTTTGGGCATGGTGCAAAACTCGGCGGAAAATCCTGCGAACATAGCTTATTCGCGGGTTTGGCGTCAATGCTGCGCGGATAACTGTCGCACAATCGATTGGCTGGTCTTGGCCCGATATTGACGATTTGCCGCACTCAAGGCAGCCACCTCATCAGCCAGTCTGCACGGCAAATCCCTGCCTGATCAACGGGTCACTTTCGCCACAGCGGATTCAGGCTGGGTGATGGATCCAGAAACCCCAAAATATGCCCAGGCGGATTTATACCAGGTGGAGCACCAATGTAGTCAGTCGCAATGAAATCAGGCCACGGGCATCAAGAAGACTTGGGGCAAGCTTGTTTTCAGCGCGGCGGCCAGGTATTGACGGGCTTTTAGTGCAGGGCGAATGACTGTTGGGGAAAGAACGTGGCATTGCCATTGCCATCGCGGGCTTGCAGCCAGCAGGCATCGCATTGGGCGCTGGAAGACTGATGCATGCTGCAAGCAATCTGGTTTCCCTGCGATACGTCGAGAGGAAGTTGGCGCGTCTCCAAGCGTTCCGGCATACCCTGCGACAAAGCCGCTCGCGCTACGCTGGGGGCAAATCCCGCCTGGATCAGCAAGCGTTGCAAATCATTGGGCTGGCAACCGCTGGCCAGATTGTCGGCCAGCCAGCCTTGCCATTCCTCGTTCAGATAAACCAGACCACGATGCTGCTTACGCATTTTTCTTCCCCGGGTTGAGGGCACGCTCAACCGGTGCCGTTCAGATTGCGGCCATTCTGCCCGTAAGAAGTTTCTTAATCCACCCATCAGACAACAGGATATTTCTGATTGACCAAATGCGTTCTCACAAATAAATGTGCCGCTTTTTATTTGCGAAAACGCGCCATCAACCGAATTTGCAGCATCCTTGATTTTCCTCAACATACGAGGCGCCAAAAAACCAGCTCACATTCTCATATCGAAAAAACAATTTTGAGTGGCCCTAACGCCACATCAACTTGCATCCAGATCAGATTTTGAAGCGCATCGACAAATCAATCGCCCGCACATCTTTGGTCAACTTGCCTACCGATATGCGGTCCACGCCGGTTTCAGCGATGGCGCGGATGTGTTCCAGATCCACCCCGCCCGAAGCTTCCAGCACTGCCTTGCCACGCGAGCTTTGGACTGCGGCGTGCATGTCAGTCAGGCTCATATTGTCCAGCAACACCGACGTGGCGCCTGCATGCAGTGCTTCGTTCAGTTCATCCAGGTTTTCCACTTCGATCTGGATGGTGACCTCTGCCGGCGCCAAGGCCCGGGCGGCAGCCAGTGCGGCGCTGATGCTCCCGGCCGCCATGATGTGGTTTTCCTTGATCAGAATGCCGTCATACAAACCAATGCGCTGGTTCTCGCCACCACCCACGCGCACCGCGTATTTCTGCGCCAACCGCAGCCCCGGGATGGTTTTACGGGTGTCGTAAACCTTGGCATTCGTGCCCGCGACCGCATCGACATAGCGCCGCGTCTCGGTCGCGACTGACGATAGCAATTGCAGGAAGTTGAGCGACGTCCGTTCGCTGGTCAGCAAACCGCGCGCCGAGCCTTCAATCGTGCACAGCAAGGTGTCTGCGGCCACGCGCTTTCCTTCTTGCACCTGCCAGAGCACGCGGCTGTTGGGGTCGACCTGGCGATAGGCTTCTTCAAACCAGGCCTGACCGCAGATCACGGCATCTTCGCGCGCGATGACCGTGGCGCTGCCTTTATGGTCTGCCGCAATCAATTGAGCGGTCCAGTCACATTGGCCAATATCTTCATACAGTGCGGCAGCCACCTGAGCGGCGATAACGTGATTTGCAGGCAATACAGCAGTCATGACTTCTTGTTTCCTGAAAGATATGGATAGCTCGTGTTTTCAGTTGGCCGGTTTAGTGTTCCGGCCATGGCAGCGGTGCGATGGCAGTTTTGACCTCACCGCGAATCCGCGCCAGTGCGGCGTCGTTTTCTGCTTCCAGCCGCAGCGTCAACACCGGCGTGGTGTTGGAAGCGCGGATCAGGCCAAAGCCGTCCGCGTATTCAATGCGTAAACCGTCGATGGTGATCAGGCTGGTGGAGGTCGGAAAGGTCGCACTTTGCGCAATCCGTGCCACCACCGCGTGACCGTCTTCCGACACCGGCACCTGGATTTCCGGCGAAGAAACAAATTGCGGCATGCTGTCCAGCAAGGCGTCCAGATCAGTGCCAGCGGCGATCATTTGCAGGATGCGCGCGCCGGCATACATGCCGTCGTCAAACTTCCATTGGCCAAACGCCAGGTGGCCGGACAACTCACCAGCAACAAGGGCATTTGTCTCTTTCAGCCGCTTTTTCATATGCGTGTGGCCAGTGGCAATGGCTTCACTGGTGCCGCCCAGTTGCTGCACCCACACCGATACCGCCCGGCTGGATTTCACGTCGTACAAGATATGGCCACCGGGCTGTTGATCTAGCTCTGCCTTGGCGAACAACATCAGAATTTTGTCGCCGGGGACGATCCGGCCACTTTTGGTGACCACGCCCAGCCGGTCGCCATCACCATCAAACGCCAAGCCAACATCAGCGCCGCTGCGAGCCACTTCAGCCTGCAGGTCGACCAGATTGGCCGCAACTTGTGGATCGGGATGGTGATTGGGGAAATGGCCATCCACCTCGGTAAACAGGCCGGTCACATTGCAGCCGAGCATTTTGTATAACTCAGGAGCCATTGCTCCGGTCACGCCGTTGCCGCAATCAATGACCACGTTCAGCGGCCTTTTCAACTGATTCTGGGCGCACAAGTCGGTGAGGTAATCAGGGGTAATATCCAGCGTTGCAACACTACCCGTGCCAGTGGCGAAGTCTTCGGCTTCGATCAGGTCGGCCAGACTCGCGAGCTTTTCATCGCCCACGGTCACGCCGCCATCCATGATCTTGATGCCATTGTAATTGGGTGGGTTGTGGCTGCCGGTCACCACCGCGCCGCACCCGTCGGTACGATACAGCGCCGCGAAATACATCATGGGTGTCGCGGCCAGGCCTAGATCGAGCACTTGCAAGCCGCCCTCCTGCAAACCACGAATCAGTTGCGCGGCAAGTTCCGGGCTGGATAAACGCCCGTCACGGCCAACTGAGAAACGCTTGTGACCTGCGCGTACGGCCATGGTGCCGGCAGCGCGGCCAATCAGGTAAGCGGCTTGTGGCGTGAGCTTGTCCACGGTGGAACGGACGTCATATGCCTTGAACAGGGTGCGGTCGATGCGGGCCATAATACCTCCGGTTTACAGACTGTGTTCACAGGCTGTGTTTACAGATTATTCGTGCAGCGCTCGTGACGCTGGCAAATGCGCTTGAAAGAACTTCAACAAGGTGTCGGGCAACCACGCCAGTTGGCCTGGCGGCCTGCCGCTGGCAAACCCGACATGTCCGCCCGTTTGCGGCTGCAGCAAAGTCACGCTGGCGGACACATCCATGCGCGTGGGCAAACTGTGGGCGGGAATAAACGGATCATTGCGGGCGCTGACAATCAGCGTGGGCACCGCAATATTGATCAGATGCGGCTTGCTGCTGGCGGCTTGCCAGTAATGATCCACATTGCGAAAACCATGCAACGGTGCGGTGACCAGGTTATCAAACTCACGCAGGGTTTTTGCCCGCAACAGCGCGTCGCGGTCAATCCGCGTACTCGCGTGCAACTTGAGTTTAGTCAGGGTTTTGGTTTTAAGCGTGCGCAGAAATTCACGGGTATAGATCTGCCGGTTCAACCCGGCATCCAGCACCGCGCCACAGGCGGTGAGATCCATCGGCGCGCAAACCGCAGCAGCACCGTCGATCACCTGACTCGCCGCACTGCCGTTCTCACCCAGCCATTTAAGCAAGGCATTGCCACCCAGCGACACCCCAGCCGCAAACAATGGCGCGTCCGGATATTGCTGGCGAATGCGTCTGAGTACCCAGTCGATCTCGGCCGAATCCCCCGCATGATAAGCACGCGGCAGCTTGTTGGTGATGTCGCCGCATGAACGGAAATGCGGCACCACGCCGCGCCAGCCGCGCGCCGTCGCGGCCTGGAATAAAGACAAGGAATAGTGGCTGCGCGAACTGCCTTCCAGACCGTGAAACAGCACCACTAATGGCGCGTCTGTCGGGCCGTCCAGCCAGTCGGTGGCGATCTCGTCGTCGTCGGGGGTCGCCCATAGTTCGCGGCGAAATGCCAGCTGAGGTCGTCCGCCCAATATCAGCGCGGGATAAAGCGTTTGCAGATGGCCGCCGGGCAGCCATGACGGCGCATGGTAATCGGCAATTTCAGGGTTCAAGTCGCGTAGCATGGGCGAAGGCTAGTGCAAGCGGGCTGCGGGTTCAAGCGCAACCCGCAGCAAACAGCGCCTGCGCGCCCGTCAACCCTGCGCGACAGGCTAGCTATCAACGCCAGGTAACGAGTGGACAGGCAATATCGTTACCGGTCAGATAGCGATACCTTTGTCATCAAACATGCCTTCAAACAGGATCGAACTCAGATAGCGTTCGCCCGAATCCGGCAGGATCACCACAATGGTTTTGCCAGCGTTTTCCGGTTTTTTGGCCAGACGCACCGCCACGGCCACAGCGGCGCCGCAAGAGATACCCGACAGCAAACCTTCATCGCGCGCCAGGCGTCGGGCGTACTCGACAGCCTCTTCGTTGCTGACTTGTTCCACCGCATCCACCAGCGATAAATCCAGTACATCCGGCACAAAGCCAGCGCCAATGCCTTGAATCTTGTGCGGACCCGGCTTGATCGGCTCACCCGCCAGCTTTTGCGTTAGCACCGGGCTAGCCGTTGGTTCGACCGCCACCGACTGGATCGCCTTGTTGCGATGCTGTTTGAAATAACGCGAGATACCGGTAATGGTGCCGCCGGTGCCCACGCCAGACACCAGGATATCGACATTGCCGTCAGTGGCTTCCCAGATTTCCGGGCCGGTAGTGGCAACGTGTATCGCCGGGTTGGCCGGGTTTTTGAATTGCTGCAGCAACACGTAGCGCTCCGGATCAGAAGCTACGATTTCTTCGGCCTTGGCGATGGCGCCATTCATGCCTTTGGCGCCTTCGGTCAGCACCAGCTTGGCACCAAATGCCGCCAGTAATTTGCGCCGCTCCAGGCTCATGGTTTCCGGCATGGTCAAAGTGAGCGGAATGCCTTTGGCTGCAGCCACAAACGCCAGCGCGATACCCGTGTTACCGCTGGTAGGTTCGACCAGTTCTTTGCCCGGCCCGAGCAAACCGCGTTGTTCTGCGTCAGCCACCATGGCCGCGCCAATGCGGCATTTCACCGAATATGCCGGATTGCGCCCTTCTACCTTGGCCAGAATGGTGGCCGGCGCGCCATCGGCAATGCGGTTGAGTTTGACCAGCGGTGTGTTGCCGATGGATTGCGCGTTGTCCTGAAACCAGTGAGCCATGAATTCCTCCTCAATTAAACAGTAAGCAGTCTTTACGGGTTTACAGCTTGATGGTAACGCCGCGCCGCAATCCAGGCGCTGGCGACCACGCAATAAATCAGTGCTCTCACATAACGCACGCAGCGTCATTGCTATCTCTTGTGACCACCTTGTAGTGCGGCGAGTTGCACTGCCACGGCGGTGAGCGATTGGTAAACCGCTGCGACGGTCGGGTCAAGTTGACCGGTGGCGGCAAATTCCAGTTCCACCGTTTTCATGTCATTACGCGCCACCGGGCCGGTCAGCGCCCCCACCGGGCCGCATTGATCCAGATTCAGCAGTGTGCCATCAATCAAGGGGCGTAGTGCCTGCCAGGCCGCCTCTCGCGGCACACCTGCGCCCTGCATGCTGCGCAAGGCGGTTTCCATCAATGCCACCAGATGATTGCACGCCAGCACAGCCCCGGCGTGATACAGCAGTTTGTGCGCAGGGTCGATGGCAAATCGTTGCGCGCCTAGTGCATCGAACAAGGGCAACAAGCAAGCCAAGGCAGCTTCGTCGCCTTCATGACCACACCAGGTACCAGCAAAATTGTTCACGGCCAGCGCTGGATCGGCAAAGGACTTGAGCGGATGCACGCTGGCCACGCTAGCACCCGCATCACGCAACGGCACCAACAGATCACTAGTCAGGGCGCCACTGCAATGAAAAACCACATGACCTGGCCGGATCACGTCACTCTGCAACAACTGCTCTACCACTGACGGGATCGCATCATCTGGGGTGGCGATCAGCGTAATGCTGGCCGTCTGCAAGCCTGGCCAATCCACCACCTGCCCGGCACCGATGAACGCCTGTGCCGCCAAGGCGTGCGCCGAATCTCGCGCCAGCAATCCCTGTACGCCAAGCAGACCCTGGCGGTGCCACAGCCAGGCCAGCGTCTGGCTCAGCCGACCGGGGCCGATCACATTGAGAGTGGGAAGCGACATGCCGCAAACCGCCAAACAAGAAACAAAGGCGAGATGTTACGCCGCCTGACACGCCGGGCAAACGACCCGTTGCATATGCAGCAACGACTTGTGCCATTGGCGGCACACGCGACAGTGCTCGCAAGCAGTCCTACCCCCGGACCACCAAGGCGGGCCATTATTTGCAGGCCAGCAGGCCAGCGCCCCCACTGACCGCGTTGTGTCACAAAAAACTGCTATAACGGCTGCTACCTTTACCAGTTACATTTGAAAACGCCCTTGAGTCGAGGCTTGCATGTCCGAAAAAAATACGCCCGAGTTACCCCTTGATCCTGCTACGGCCGATGCGCCGGTTGATCCGACACGCCGGCGCTTGCTGGAAGGCCTGGCCGCCATTGGCTTGACTGGGGCAGTACCTGCTGCCGAAGCGGTTGCTGCCGCAAAACAGGCAGCGCCAAGCCCTCATCGTCATGGTTCGGTCGATGCGCAGCTGAAAGCCAATATCAAAACCGTGGTAGTGATCTATCTGGAAAATCGCAGCTTCAATAACTTGTATGGCGATTTCCCGGGCGTGAAATATCCGCTTTCAGCAGTGGCCGCCAGCCAAAGCGCGCAACTGGATCGCAATGGCGAAACGCTCAAGACGCTGCCAAAAATCTGGGGCGGCCTGGTGCAACGTGGCCAGGACGTCGGCGGCAAGCATTATCTGATTGGCGAGGATCAAATCCAGAACTTGCCCAATGGCCCGTTCCCGCTCAAAGACGTGGAGGGCCAACCGCTGCCCGAGGCGGTGATCACCCGCGATTTGTGGCACGTGTTCTACCAGAACCAGATGCAAATCAATGGCGGTCTTAACAACCAGTTTGCCGCGTGGGCTGATTCCGGCGGCCTGGTCATGGGCTACTACAGCGAAACGGCCAAGAACCTGAACATGTGGCACATCGCGCGTCAGTACACGCTGTGCGACAACTTCTTTATGGCGGCATTTGGCGGCTCATACCTGAACCACCAGTATTTGATTGCCTCGCGCACTCCCGAATACCCGAATGCCGCAACCGGCCCGGCAAAGAAGAAAATCGCGGTGGTGGATGGCGGCCCGCAAGGCACCAAGCTGACCGTTGCCGCCAATTCCCCGGCATCGGCCATGGATGGCGCACCCAAGTTCGTCAACAACGGCGCCATCACCCCCGATGGCTTTGCCGTGAACACCATGGCCCCGCCTTATCAGCCCAGCTACATTCCGCCAGCGCAAGGTGGTGACAAAAACCTCGCCGACCCGACCGACGCAAACGTGTTGCCGCCGCAAAGCTACAACACCATTGGCGATCTGTTGTCCGCCAAAAAAGTCAGCTGGGCCTGGTACGCAGGTGGCTGGCAAGCAGCACTGAACGGCAAGGGCGGCCCGGATTCACCTAACTTCCAGTTCCATCATCAGCCCTTCAACTACTTCACCCAGTTCGCCCCTGGCACCGCCGCTCGCGCCGAACACCTGCGCGACGCCGGCATGGGCGACAGCCCGATTTCCAATCACTTCATTGCCGACTGCATCGACGGCAAGCTGCCAGCGGTGACCTTCTACAAACCGCAGGGCAATCTGAATATGCACGCCGGGTATTCGGATGTGGAGTCTGGCGACCGCCACGTTGCCAACATCCTGGCGCACTTGATGAACGGCCCGCAGTGGAAAAATATGGTGGTCGTGATCACGCATGATGAAAACGGCGGCTGGTGGGACCACGTCGCGCCGCCGCAAGGCGACCGTTGGGGTCCGGGGTCACGCATCCCGGCAATTGTGGTTTCGCCCTTTGCCAAAAAAGGCTCGGTGGACCACACCTTCTACGACACGACCTCCATCTTGCGTTTGATCACGCGCCTGCACGATTTGCCGACGCTGGAAGGCATCGCCCAGCGCAACGCCGCCTTCACCGCCCGCGGCGCACAACCACCCGGTGATTTGACTGGGGCGTTGGTGTTTGGAGTTTGAGGTATTTGATGCGGTGAAAAAAACGCAGCCTGCGGGCTGCGTTTTTTATTGGCTGGCGGGAGACGGCAAATATGTAGCCCGGATTCGCGAAGCAATCCGGGGAGCGACTTGGGCAACTGCAAATGTCAGTGGCTCGTTTTGCATTGCCACCCCGGATTCCCGCTTCGCTCCATCCGGGCTACACGCCAACCCAATCGAAGCCGAGGTTTTTGCACTTGGCAAACAGCCTGGCAAAACTCGCCGACCGAGAGCCGGAGACCTTAGACTCCGACCGACCGAGGGAACGGCGGAGCCGCGCAAAGAACACAGGCCAACAGACTGTTCGTTTCGGTTCTTGACCTTGGGCCCCGTCGGCGCTTGCGCCCGGGTCGCCTTTTCTTTGGTTTCTTTCTTTTGGCGACGCAAAAGAAAGAAACGTGCTCCCGGGCACCCCCGGGTATCAAACGCCTTTAAAACCCGTGCCGAAGGCACTACCACAAACAAGTCTTTGACGTGGACACCGGCCAATACCCAAAAGTGGATTCTCACCACGTGCGCAATCCAGCCCAGCAATAAAAAAACGCAGCCCGAAAGCTGCGTCCTTTAAATGCGGCATTAACTGCCGGCACCATCATCAATCCGAATCCGGCGCCAAAGCCAAACCCTCACTCCACCCCACGGCTATGCAAATACTCCTCATAGCCACCCGAGTAGAAGCTGTAGGTGCCATCGCCGTTCAGTTCCAGAATCTGCGTCGCCAGCGACGACACAAACTGCCGGTCGTGCGATACAAAAATCAGCGTGCCTTTGTACAGTTCCAGCGCCAGGTTCAGCGATTCAATCGACTCCATATCCATATGGTTGGTCGGTTCATCCATCACCAGCACGTTTGGCGTTTCCAGGATCAGCTTGCCGTACAGCATGCGGCCTTTTTCACCACCGGACAGCACCTTGACTGACTTGTGCACGTCATCACCACTGAACAGCAACTTGCCCAGCACACCGCGCACGATCTGGTCATCGGTACCAGGTTGGGTCCATTGCTTGAGCCAGTCGAACAGAGTGATGTCTTCAGCAAAGTCAGCTTCGTGATCCTGGGCAAAGTAACCCAACTGGGCTTTTTCTGCCCATTTCACGGTACCGGCATCCGGGCCGAGTTGGCCGACCAGCAGCTTCATCAGCGTGGATTTACCCACACCGTTGCCGCCGATCACCGCCAGCTTCTGACCTGCTTCCATAATCAGCGACAAGCTCTGGATCAGCGGTTTGTCGAATGACTTGGACAGATTGGCTGCTTCAAATGCCTGACGATGCAGCTTTTGCTTGTCTTCCATTTCAAAGCGGATGTACGGGTTCTGCCGTGACGACGGCTTCACCTCGACCATATTGTCTTTGATCTTGTCAGCCAGCTTCAGGCGGCTAGTGGCCTGACGGCTCTTGGATTTGTTGGCGGCAAAACGCTGGGCAAATGCCTGCAGTTCGGCCACGCGTTCCTTGGCCTTGGAGTTATCGGTCAACAGACGGGCACGGGCTTGCGTTGCGGCCAGCATGTAGTCGTCGTAGTTACCTGGATAAATACGGATCTCGCCGTAATCCACGTCGGCCACGTGCGTACACACCTGGTTCAAGAAGTGGCGATCGTGCGAGATGATAATCATGGTGGAATCACGCTCGTTCAGCGCTTCTTCCAGCCAGCGAATGGTGTTGATATCCAGGTTATTGGTTGGCTCATCCAGCAACAACACGTCTGGATTGCTGTACAGCGCCTGGGCCAGCAACACCCGCAGCTTCCAGCCCGGCGCCACTTCGC
The DNA here is from genome assembly GCF_030035605.1 of Silvimonas soli. Taxonomy (NCBI): domain Bacteria; kingdom Pseudomonadati; phylum Pseudomonadota; class Betaproteobacteria; order Neisseriales; family Chitinibacteraceae; genus Silvimonas; species Silvimonas soli. Next base: position 1,019,876 of record NZ_CP106736.1, read on the forward strand.
TCATCGGACCATTGTGTTGTTCGATGGGAATACCCGCGCCCAACAACAGCGCACCAGCGCGCGCTTCGGCGGTATAACCGTCAAACTCGGCCACGACGCCTTCCAGTTCGGCGGCGCGCATGTAATCGTCTTCTGTGGCTTCCAGATTGGCGTAAATGGCGTCGCGTTCCTGGATGGCCGCCCACAATTCGGCGTGACCTTGCATGACCACATCGAGCACGCGCTCGTTTTCGTAGCCAAACTGGTCCTGGCGCAATTTACCCAGACGCACGCCCGGGTCCAGCGCCACGTTGCCGCTGGTAGGCTCCAGATCGCTACCCAGGATTTTCATGAATGTGGATTTGCCGCAGCCGTTGGCGCCGATCAAACCGTAACGGTTACCGTCGCCAAACTTGACGCTCACTTTCTCGAACAGCGGCTTGGCGCCAAACTGCATCGTGATATTCGAAGTACTGATCATCTGTCGCGTTTTCCTCGTCGCCCGGCGCAGACCGCCGGAAAGCGATTAAAATTCAATATTTTGCTTAACCGTGCATTTTAGCATAACCGGACCAAATCTTATGCGTTACGCCCAGCGCCTTAGCCAGATCGAGCCATTTCACGTCATGCGCATTCTGGGTGCCGCCCAAGCCATGCAAGCCGCCGGGCGCGATGTCATCCATCTGGAAGTGGGCGAACCGGACTTCCCCACCCCGCAACCAATTATTGAAGCTGGCCTGCGCGCGCTAAGCACAGGGCAGACTTTTTATACCGGCGCATGCGGCATTCCCCAGCTACGTGAGGCCATTGCCGGGTTTTATCAAACCCGCTTCGGTGTATCCGTCGACCCCGCCCGCATCATCGTTACGCCCGGCGCGTCTGGCGCTTTGCAATTGCTGATGGCCTTGCTGGTGGATCAGGGCAGCGAAGTGCTACTGACCGATCCGGGATATCCGTGCAACCGGCATCTGGTCAGCCTGTTTGAAGGCGTACCGGTGAACGTGCCTGTCGGCGCCGATACCCGTTTTCAGCTTATGCCTGAGCATATTGAACAGCACTGGAATGACAAAACGGTTGCAGCGCTGGTCGCCAGCCCGGCCAACCCCACCGGCACGGTGCTCGAGCCCGCCGAGATCAAAGCCCTGGCTCAGGCCTGCACGGCGCGCGGCGGCACGCTGATTGTGGATGAGATCTATCAAGGTCTGGTCTACGGCCGACCCCATGAAACCGCGCTGGCACTGGACGAAGAACTGTTTGTGGTGAACAGTTTTTCAAAATTCTTTCAAATGACTGGTTGGCGGCTGGGTTGGCTGGTCGCCCCGCCGCAGCATGTGGCCGCACTGGAAAAGCTCGCGCAGAACCTGTTTCTGGCGCCACCCACCGCCGCCCAATGGGCCGCATTGGCAGCCTTTGAACCCGACACGCTGGGCATCATCGAACAACGGCGGCAAGAACTGGATACACGCCGCCAATACTTGCAAAGTGCGCTGGAACAACTCGGGTTTGTCATTCCCGCCACACCGGCTGGCGCATTTTATTTATGGGCCGACGCCAGCCATCTGGGCACGCGTTCTGCGGATTTTTGTGAAGGCTTGCTGCAAGCTCAGGCAGTGGCTGTTACGCCGGGCGATGATTTTGGCTCCAATCCCAATTTCTTACGTTTTGCGTACACGCAGCCGACAAATACACTCAAACAAGCATGCAATCGAATTCATAACTACTTGATATCGAGTTGAACACCGTAAGTTTTTGGCTTAATCTTAGAGAAATCACAAAATCCCGCACCGGCACAATTATCCCCAAACAGTAGGCTCGCTGACGCGCGACTCGCTCTCAGCGCTGGCCGGTTCATGACAGGCAAAGCATATGTTCGATTTCAAAGGCTTGGTCAGCGCTCTGTTCACGCAACGCCTGGACGAGGGCGTGCGTGACTTCAAATCAGCCACGCTAATGATGGCGGAGTTGCCAGAAAGCGACATCCTGCAAGCGCAGATCGAGATCGTCAAAGCGCTGCGCCAGCTCAATACCAACCCGGACATTTCGTTCAAAGAACGCAGTCGTGCCGTGCCCTATCTGGACGAAAAAGCCCGCTCGCTACAGCGCCATTTGGTGGATATCTGTGAAGGCAATATCCTGGACGACAAAGCCAGCCCGCAACAGGTTTTGCCGACCATGCTCGCCTTCTGGCGCGAAATGGGCGATGCCTATCGCATCTGCGTCAAACAAGCACTGCAAAGCGGCGGCCGCGGGCTGGATAAAGCCATCCATATGTTTACGCTGCGCGCCATCACGTACTACGGCGCGCATGCCAAATGGTGCTGGTTGCGCTATCTGGATGTAGAGCCCAACGCCTGGCGCAATCTGCACAAGCTTTATCTATATGCCGAAGAAGGCAACTTTACCGACACGCCACTGGCTGCCTGGGACAACGCTCCGCTGACCGACGTGCGCAGCGAGTACCTGCAAACCTTGATGCTGGCCTTGGCCACACCCGACAAGCTGCAGCCGGTACAAATCGAAACCGTAGCGCTATGGCTGGGTCGCTGGACTGGCTTGTTGCAGATCGAAAAGCAGATTCGCCCGCACTACCAATTGTTTGCCGTGAACGGCGCTGGTTCTACCCCACCCAAACGCCTGCGGCGCGACATGGTTGGCGATAACTGGCGCTATTGGGGTACCGAAGCGTTGGTGCGGCATATGGAAGAAATTCGTGATCAACTGCAGGCGGGCGCCAATCCGCTAAGCCTGAGCTTGCAAGCCGAAGCCGGATCACCCGGCAACCTGGCACTGCTGCAAACGCTGATCAACCTGTGGTCGCAAGATATTCCGCAACCGATCCGTAAACAGGAACGCCGCACTGCCGAAAAGAAAATCAGCGTGGTACGCGGGCTTGATCATATCGCCGCCTTCTTGCGCGGGCAGCGTCCGGAAGATGGTCTGCCGCTGTTGCGCTGGTCAGTCGAAAATGAAAGTACCGGCGGCCTGGCGCTGAGCTACCGCGCGGTGGATGACGACAAGCTACAGGTCGGCGAAATCCTCTGCGTGGCCGGTTTTGGCAACAAGCCGTTCACCATTGGCATCGTGCGGCGCCTGAACAAAACCCGTGACGGCGATGTGCAGGTGGGCGTGGAAGCATTAACGCAAACGCCGGTCACAGTTGAACTCACTCCGTTACCGAGCGGACGCAGCATTACCGCCGTGTATGCCCCAGACAGCATCAACCCCAACCATGGCCGCTTTTTGATCTTGCCGGAAAGCCACTTTGCCCAGGACCGCGAGTTCCAGTTGGCCGCACAAGGCAAAGCCTGGCGCGTCAAGCTCACACCGGCCATCGAACAAAGCAGCCACGCCACCCTGGTGCGTTTTGCGGTGCTGGAAAAAGTAGTGGTTTGAGGATGATTGCGCAGGGGCTGGTGAATAACTTGCAGTTAACCGCTGCTTGCCCCCTACCCGGATCGGCGGTTTCCCGTTAGAATACGCGCCTTGCAGCGACCAAGGTCGCCCGTGGAGGTTTGGGTGAGTGGTTTAAACCAGCAGTCTTGAAAACTGCCGAGGATGCGAGTCCTCCGTGAGTTCGAATCTCACAGCCTCCGCCAGATTCAACAATAAAGCCCTGATTATTCAGGGCTTTATTGTTTTCAGGCTTTCTGCGTTTCGGCGCGCCAAAGGGGCGACTACTTCCGTAACCTCGCCCCGTATTGTGCGGATGCCGCAGCAACAACCAACTCAATCATGACCGAAGCTCCGCCAAGCGCTTCAGCGCCGCCAGCACCTGCGGGAAATCTCCCGTCACCATCGGGCCAAACTCTGCGGCGTTGGGGCCGGTGATTTCGGTGCTGTAGGTAACTTGGGTTTTGCCCTCACCCAATAGCTTGATCTGGTGATTGACCACTACCCGGGTGTCATCGATCACGGTTTCGTCGGTGAAGCCTTCGTTTGACGTTACCGTCAGCAAGGTGCTGGTGAACGCATCTTCGCCGGGCGGCTGCATGGTAAACGTGGTTCCCGCCACAAATGGGCCATGAATTTCAATATGGGCGATTCCCGCATTCCAGTTTTTCCAGCCCGGTACGTCAGAAAACAACGCCCATATCTGCGCCGGGGTTGCGGTGGTTACGATGCTTTCGGCGTGGCTCCACATGGCGGTGCTCCTGCTAAAGGTTGATGGCAGACAGGTCGTTGAGTGTTGGCTGGTTTGGTCGTTGCTGAAGCGTGCGCTTGCGTTCCTCGGTGTAGGCCCACCACGGTTGCGCTGCCTCACCAGCCATGAAACGGGTTACCGAGATAAAGACGTCAATCACGCACGGATCATGCTGCACCCCGGTCTGGTCGCAGAGCGCCGCATACATGGCATAAGGACACCGCCCGGCCAACTGAGCCGGTTGCTCTATGCCCAAAAGCCGCAGGTCTTTGGCGCTGGCCGGGCCGATATTGGGCAGGTCTGTCAACGCGACTACGCGATCTCGATCAACCTTTTGCGGATTCATGACCTGCTCCCCTGCCCTTTGGCTGCCGGCAAGTGCCCGGCATCCGATCTTGGTCAAACAGCATTGGCTTGGCGTCCAAGCTAGTGTTTGTAGCTGCAAGAGTTGATGTAATCAAGCTGCGGGAAGTTGTGCGCGAGATAGGCGGCGCCATCGGGTGCGGTGATTTTTTGCGGATCGGGACCTGCGCCCCAAGGCGGCATGTCACCGTACCCGGTATTGAGTTGCGCGACGGTCTTCTGCAGCGATGTCGGCTCAATGTAGGCAAACGGGGTTTCCCAAGGCATGGTGCCCAAGGCGTCAATTTTGTCGCCCAGGGTAATAAACATGTGGGTGGCACGCGAATTGGCTCCATTGCCAGCAAAACTCAGATATCCCCGCTTGAAGTTACGCAAGGCGGGCTGCTTGGGGTCGTCCGCAATCGTGCTCCAGGTTTTGGCGTCACCACGGGGCGGGACTGCGCCGAACTGGCAGATGAAGTTATTCACGCAGCGAAACAGCGGTACGTCTTTAAAGAAACCCGCATCCACCATTTGCAGAAAACGCGCAGCACCCAAGGGCGACCAAGCGGGCTCGACCATAATGGTCATACCCCCTTTGGTGGTTTTGCATTGCACCGGTACGGCGGTTTTTTGATCGGGCTGGGCGTAGGCGGAAAACCCGAGACAAGCGCTCAACAAGGCGGCCAGGCAAAGACGTTTCATCGTTTTCTCATCCAGTAGACGGCTGCGTTCTAATGACCCAGCGCGCCGCGCCATTCTGCCCGTTATTGCTGGCGGACGAAAAGCTGTGCGTCGCCTCATACTTTTGGCGCAACAATCCCCCACGGTTGGAAAACATCGGCCGATTCAAGGATGTGCGTGAGCCCACCCCAGACTGCATCGGCTGGTGCGGCGTGTTCCGTTCATCAGGATACGGGTTGACCCGTTTTGGGTTTTCGATAAATATGACGGTCATCATATTTAATTACGAACCTAGGCCCATCATGGATCACAAACCGAGCCGTAAAGAAATAAGCCACGAGCGCATCGTTGCGGTTACGGCGCGGGCGATTCGTCGTGCGGGTTATGACGGTGTGGGCGTGGCCGACATCATGCAAGAAGCCGGGCTCACCCATGGCGGCTTTTATGCGCACTTCCCTTCCCGCAATGCCTTGCTGGTCGAGGCGCTCGAATATGTGACCCAGGAAGGTGCCGCCCTGTTTGCGCAGATGTTTGCCGACGGCAAAGCGCGCGGCGTGAGCCCTTTGCGGGCGTTAATTGAAGGATATTTGTCTGAGGACCATCTGACTGGCCAGGAATGTGGCTGTGTCGTTGCCGCACTGAGTTCGGAAATGTCGCGGCAGTCGCCCGAGGTACGGGAAGCATCCTGCGCCCGTATACAAAGCCTGATTACGCTGGTGCAGCGTGTTTTGCCGGCAAGGGTGGCGCCCGAGAACGCAGTGGTTATCGTCAGCACGCTGGTTGGGTCGCTGCAACTGGCTAGGGCCATGAGCGACAAAAACCAGGGCAAAGCGATTCTGGAAACCAGTCGACGAGCCTTGATTCAGCAATATGACCAAACTGAGCCAGTCGCTGCGACTGCCTGACGCTGCGTTAGTCGCATCAGTAACACCCGCAAGTAGCCCGCAATTGTATGCCCGGTTTTTTGTAGCAACGCCGAAGTCGGCCTTTGTTTTTAATCAGAAATATGATGTCCATCATATTTTATGGATTCAACGCCGTTATGGCGTCATTAACGCAGTTACTTCTGGAGAATCACATGGAACTCAAAAACGCTGTTGTTCTGGTTACCGGCGCCAATCGCGGCCTTGGTCTGGCCTTTGCGCGCGAGGCCCTGGCGCGCGGTGCGCGCAAGGTCTATGCCGCTGCGCGCGACCCGGCCAGCATTACGCTACCCGGCGTGCAGGCGGTAAAGCTGGACGTCACCAATGCCGATGACGTCGCGACGGCGGCCCGAACCTTGGGCGACGTAACGGTGCTGATCAACAACGCCGGGATCGCTTTAATGGGAGGTTTTCTGGAGGAAAACAGCCTGGAGCAGGCTCGCGCGCAGATGGAAACCAATTACTTTGGGCCACTGCGTTTGAGTCAGGCCTTTGCCGGCACGCTCGGTGCCAATGGCGGCGGCGCAATCCTCAATGTGCTGTCGGTGGTGTCGTGGATCAGTTCGCCCATGATGACCGGTTACAGCGCCAGCAAATCGGCGGCGTGGAGTCTGACCAATGGGCTGCGTCACCAATTGCGTGAGCAAAACACGCAAGTGCTGGGTTTGCATATGGGCTTTGTCGATACCGATCTGACGCGAGGGCTTGATGCGCCCAAAAGCTCGCCCGAAGCCATCGTCACCCGCGCGCTGGATGCGCTGGAAGCCGGTGCCGACGAAGTATTGGGCGATGAATTCACCGAGCAAGTCAAACAAGGGCTGTCCGCAGTGCCCGGTGTGTATCTGGGCTACGAACGCCCCTGACTTCAGCCGCTAAATGCGAAAACCGGCGACGATCTCTTTCATCTGTCTGGCCAGGCCACTGACGTTGGTGGCCTGATCCGCAGCGGTGCGCGTCGCGGCACCGTTGTGTTCGCTGCTCTGCGCCAGCAACTCCACATTGCGGGAGATAGACTCGTTGGCCAGGCTTTGCTCACGCACGGCCAACGCCACCTCGCCCATCGCCGCCACAATGCGGTCGCTGGCCTCATGCAGCTTGCGCACCACGCCGCCCGCCGCACTAGCCTGACTGCGGCAATCGTCTACCCGGTTCACCACCAGTTCCATCTGGGTCACCACACGACCCACGCTGTCCTGAATATGCTGGATGGTGGATTGAATCTGGTTGGTTGATTGCGACGTATGCTCGGCCAGCTTGCGTACTTCATCCGCCACGACGGCAAAACCACGCCCTTGCTCACCGGCCCGCGCAGCCTCGATGGCGGCATTCAGCGCCAGCAAGTTGGTTTGCGATGCCAAGGCTTTGATCACATCCAGCACGCCAGAGATTTCGCTTGAATCCTTACCCAGCTGATCCACATCGCGTGCGGCCTCTTCGACCAACGTGGCAATCGTGGTGATGCTGTTTTCGGTGCGTTCGAACTCGTGGGCGCTTTGGCCGCTCTTGTCGCCAGCGTCTTGCGACAACGCGTGTGCCTCATGGGCCTCGGTAGAGGTATGCGACAAGCTCACGGCGATTTGCTCGACGGCCGCCGCGATGCTGCCGGTATTCTGGTTCTGCAGCTCAGTGCTTTGCGCCAGTTGTCGCGACGCGCCATCCAGCGCACCAGCGCTGGCAGACAACTCGCCGGAAACCGCATGCATGCGTTGTAACGCGGTCTGGACGTGCGCCAGACAGGTATTCAGCGCGCCACCCAAAGCGCCAATCTCATCATTTGAAGTCACCGCAATCCGCGAAGTGAAGTCGCTGTTGTCGGTAATGTTCTGAACCTTGGACGCCACCTCAGACAAGGGGCCGGTCACCGTACGCGTGGTCAGCCAGTAAAAACCGCTTAAGCCCGCAACAACTGCCACCACCATGCCGATCATGCTCAGCAGAAACTGGCGCTCCGCCAGTGCATGCGCTTGCGCCTGGATGCGGGTCGACTCGTCACCAATGCTGGCGACGGCTTTGGTCAACAACGTGGTCGGCGGGCGGTCGATACCCGCAACTGCGGCATCGCCAGCGGCGGGCACAAATCCGGCACTGCGAAAAGCCTCTAGCCCGCGACGGTAGCCTTGGCCCAGTTCTTTGTGGGCATCACGAAACTGGCGAACCAGATCGGCACTTTCGCCAGGCGGCAAAGTTTGCTGCAAGTGGTCAGCAGACTCCTGCACCGCAGCTTCCTGCTTTTGAAAAGCGCCCCAGTGCTGTTCCAGCTTTGCGGCATCATGACCGCGTAGCAGCGTGTCTTTCCATTCCTGCACCTGAATTTTGAAAACTACCTGCATGCTCAGCACCTGCACCTGGGCATCTTGCAGTTGTTTGACCTCGGTTTCGTAGCGCCGCACGCTCGATTGCATGCCAGCGATACCGACAAAAGCGGCCGCTGCCACCAGACTGGCGGCAACGAGATAGCACACCAGAATCTTGCCTCGTACGGTACGCAAAAACATGGCAGCAGTCCTTTTGGGCAGAGTGCCCTTTGATCATAAGCGAACAGTACGAATTATGCTTACAAGCTGATTCGTGGAGCGGGTTTTCTTTCAACACTACCGCGATTGGCGGGCCTCCCCCAAACCAACGTTAATTGATTGCGGCCAGTTCAATGGGTAACCAGAAAACGCGAGATATCAATGCCGTAGTGCTCTGCCGCTTCCACGCCGACAATCCGGTCTTTGCCTCGCTGCACCGGAATGGCCATATTGATTTCCTGCGATGGCACGGGGCGATTGTGCTTGAGCGAGTACACCACTTTGAGACGCGGCTGCAGCGGCGTTGCGTTGTTGGCTTCAATCACCACCGCCAGGCGCTGGGACTCCAGCTTCACCAGTGAACCCACTGGATAAATCCCTACCGTCCGGATAAACAACTGCACCAGTTCCGGATCAAAATGACTCGGACTCCACTCCCACAGTTTGCGCAGTACCTGTGAGGCCGGCAGACCTTTGTGATAACAGCGGTCGGAGGTCACCGCGTCGTAGACATCCACAATGGAAGCCATGCGCGTCAACAGGCTGATCTCGTCACCTTTGCGGTGATGCGGATAACCAGAGCCATCCATGCGCTCATGATGATGCAGCGTTACGTCCAGCGCTTCCGGGTCAATCCCTTCCAGCTGCCGCAGTACTTCCCACCCTTGCTGCGGATGGCCTTTGATGATGGTGAACTCTTCGTCGGTCAGGCGGCCGGGCTTGTCCAGAATATGATCGGGAATCCGCATTTTGCCCACATCATGCAACAGGCCAGCCATGCCCGCTTTACGCACGGTTTCTGCGTCCAGCCCCATGCTTTTGGCAAACGCGATCATCAGCGTGCCCACCGCCACACTGTGCAGAAAGGTGTATTCGTTCTTGTCCCGAATGCACAGTAATCCGAGCATGGCACTGGGGTTGCGTTCGATCGAACCGGTAATGGCCTCAACCACATCTTCGACTTGCGCAATCTCGACCATGCGGCCCAGGCGCACGTCCTGCATGACCTTGCGAACGGCTCTGCTGGCTTGCTTGTGGATATTGTTGGCACGACGGATTTCGTCTTTAACCGCGACGGGAGCGGGCTTGGTGGGCTCCGCCAAAGCTTGCAGCAGTGTCGCTTCGGTTTCAGCCTGCACCTCTTCCAGCGTAGGCGCCTGCGCCACATCGGCACCACGACTGGAATCGATATAAAGCTCTTTCACCCCGGTGTCGCGAATCCGTTGCAGATCCTTGGGGTCATCCAGCATGAACTGGTTGCGTACAAACGGGTGATCAAACCATGCCAGGTTCAAATCATGAATAAACATGCCCGTTGTAAGTTGCTCTATGGCTATTTTGTGAATCATTGCTTGGCCCTGAGCAGCACGGGGATTAAATAAGCACCAGCATGCTTACCAATTATGTCAATTAAAGCCAAATTTGGCAGATTAGCTTTCAATTTACCAGCACTGCATGGAAACCGGCCAGTACGTACGTCGTGTTGTTCATCCCGGTTGCAAAAACGCGAACGCGCCACGTCGCCCAATTGAGTGCTTAGTCGAAGTGATAAATCAGCGGCACGCAGCCATAAGGTGGTGCAAACTCGACCGCGAAATCGGTAAAACCATGTCGGGTATAAAAACCGACGGCGGTACTGGAAGAGTTGGTACGGATGTGGCCACGTGGCGATTGGTCGGCACACGGAGCCAGAGCGTGCAGCAACAACTCGCTGCCCACACCCTGCCCATGCCATTGCGGATCAACATACAGCTCGGCCAGATTCCAGAATTTCTTGACCAGAATCACGCCCGCCAGCTTTCCCTGCCGCACCGACTTCAGCGCCAAATGAGCATCAGGGTCAGCCAGCCCGAGCGCGAAATTCTGCGCGATATGCTCAGCAAGTTCGGCCCATTCTTCGGCGGTAAGCGTTTGCGTGCCGAGGATTGCGGCATGGCTGACGCGCAAAGCGTCATCGAGATCTGCAGTGATGAGTGGTTCGATCATGAGATGGCGAAGGCAGGTCGTTGGCGGCGCGAATGATCTACACACTTTATGACACTGACTCACGCGCCGGTTGTTGGGGCAAACGGCTCGGTTGGCGTGCCTTGATGAAACACCATCTGCCATTGCCCGGCAGTACGGCGCCAGATTGAACTGCGCAGACTGTGGCGCTCCAGTTGCTCACCTGCTGCAGCCCACTGCGCCGAACGATATGTCAGCAAGGCCAGACCATCTGCCAGTAATTTGAGCGCGTAATCTTGCGAATAAAGCCGGACCGGTGCTTCTTCGGCCAATAGGGTCATGATGTCGGGCTTATGGTAAATCGCACCGGAGCAACCAAACTCCATGAAGTTGTCGTGCAGCAAGGCAGCGACCTGTGATGAATCGTGGCGCACGTCCGGCTGGTGCAAGGCCATTTCCAGGGCTTTAAGCGCTTCGAGCAGGTCGGATTGAGGCATGGTGCGAGTCAGGAAGTGGTCTGTGAGAACCAGCATAGCCAACAGAGTGGCCGGCTAGAAACCTTTGTTGGTTTTGGGGCGACTGTTGAACTCATCGACCAGCTTTTGTTCCTGCCGCGATTCGCGTTTGATCTCGTCCACATTGTGCCGGTCTTCCAGCTTTTCGAAGGCTTTGACCTTTTTCTCGCATTCCTGCCAGGCCGCTTTGTGGCGATCATAGTCACGCTGCAGGCGCTCGACCTCGCCCTGCTGCTGGGTAGCCGCTTCATCCAGTCGCGCCAGGAAAACCTGATAGTCGCGCCACTGGGTCACGGTCATGCCGCCCTGCCCGCTCTGCGTCAGCCGGGCTCGGTATTCATCGCGATAGCCATTTACCTGCACCAGCTTTTGCCGCGCCATCTCGGCCTTGGCCGCTGCGCTTTGCATGATGCGCGCGGCATCCTCGCGCTGGTCGCGACTGAGCGTCAACAATAGGGCAAACCGGAACTGTGCCACTTCTAAAACCTTGTTATCACGCGTGCAGGTCGGACGGACTCGGCGCATTCATGCTGTTGGGAATGCTAATGGAATACTAGCGGATATCAGCCGGGAAACACGCCAAACAATTCACCCAGTTTGGCCCGCGAACCCGCGTAACCCTCGCGTTCTTCAATGGCTTGCTGCAAGAAATGCTCAAACGACGGAAAGCGACGAATGGCATCATCCAGCGTTGGATCGCTGCCTTGCACGTAGGCGCCCACACTCAACAAGTCTCGGCTGCGCTGGTAACGCGACCACAAATGTTTGAAGCGGCGCACCAGTTCAAATTCCTGCGGCGACACAATATCGGTCATGACCCGGCTGATTGAGGCTTCGATATCAATAGCCGGATAGTGACCGGTTTCCGCCAGGCTGCGCGACAACACAAAGTGGCCATCCAGAATGGCGCGGGCGTTATCGGCAATCGGGTCTTGCTGGTCATCGCCTTCCGACAGCACGGTATAAAACGCGGTGATGGAGCCGCCGCCCTCACGCCCGTTACCGGCCCGTTCGACCAGTTGTGGCAAACGCGCAAACACGGAGGCCGGATAACCCTTGGTCGCCGGTGGCTCACCGACGGCCAGGGCGATTTCACGCTGCGCCATGGCATAACGCGTCAGCGAATCCATGATCAGCAAGACATTCTTGCCTTCGTTGCGGAAATACTCGGCAATGCTGGTTGCGTACGCGGCGCCGTACAGTCGCAACAAGGGCGGCGTGTCTGCTGGCGCGGCAACCACGACCGAGCGTTGCAAGCCGGATTCGCCCAGGATGTTCTCGATGAAATCCTTGACCTCGCGACCACGCTCGCCGATCAGTCCCACAACCACTACGTCGGCGGTGGTATAGCGGGCCATCATCCCCAGCAAAACGGATTTACCGACACCGGAACCGGCAAACAGCCCCAGCCGTTGCCCGCGCCCTACGGTGAGCAACGCGTTGATGGCGCGCACACCGACGTCCATAACCTCACGCACCGGCTCGCGATACATCGGATTGAACGGGCGCGAGAACAATGGCATCCAGTCGTCACTCTCCAATCGGCCTTTGCCATCCAGCGGCCGCCCCAGCGCATCAATAATGCGCCCGAGCAAACCCCAGCCGACCGGCACCTGACGACCATGATCTTCGATACGCCGTTGCGGCGGGCGCGGCTTGCCATACTCCGGCACCCACGCCGCGATATCTTCGTGCGGTACGACTTCTGCGCCCGGCTCTACGCCATACAACTCGGCCACCGGCATCAGAAACAACCGGTCTTCCTGAAAGCCGACCACGACGGCTTCCACTGCCAGATTGCCTGGAGTCATCACCTCGCAAGAGGCACCAATCGGCAAACGCAGCCCCGTGGCTTCCAGCACCAGACCAGAGACACGCACCAGCTTGCCGCGTGGCAACCAGGGTCGAATATGTTTACTGGCAACGGCACACTCTTCGAGATAGAGCTTGCAGGCGTCAAACGGGTTCGTCATCGGCCGGTACGTCCAGATCAAGCGAAAGTGCATCCAGCGCTGCGGGCGACAGCGCCTCTTCGGCCGCTGGCACCTCGGCGTGCCAGGCCAGATCCGGGCGAGCATCGCGTTTCAGCACCCGCAGTTGCGCTGCCCAGCGAGCAGTCAGCGAGAGATCAGCCCGCGAAATAGGCGTTTCAATCCGGCAGCCGCCGGGGGTTTGATTGGGATCAGCGACCACTCGCCAGATTTCGGAAGGCAATTCGACCCCCATCATGGAGTTGATTGCCGCAATGTCGTCGGGATGCGCAAGGATGCGTGCTGGCGCCCGCGCCGCTGGCATGGAGTCGATCAGTTCGCGAATCACCGGCAATACGCGCTGCCGATCTGCGGCGATTTCGACCCGGGCCACTTCACGCGCCACCACCAGTGCCAGATCGAGTACCGATTCGGCTAGCTCAGCCTGCGCATTGGCAGAGAAATTTTCCAGTTGCTCCAGCAACGCCTTGAGCCGTGCGACTTCATCCGCCGCCTCGGCCCGCCCGGCTTCCAGGCCAATTGCATGGCCGGTATCAAAGCCTTCTTGCTGGGCCTGCTGGTGGATTGCTTCGAGTTCTTCTGCGGTGGGCAATGGCACGCCGGGCGCAGGCGCGTGCGCGGCTTCTGGCTCAGCGGTGACTGGCGCGGCAGTCTCGGCAGGACTGGCGACCGTTGCGGACGCGGCCTCAGGCACTGGAGCAGCCGCAGCCGGGATCGGCGCTTGGCCGGGACGCACGCGCACCGGGGACGGATCGTCGATCGTGCCGAGTTCCCAACGCTCCCACGCGGTGAGTTCTTCGCGGGGGATGACGCGACGCATTGAATTAGCCATAAGTTTTGCGCCGCTTATTCAACGACGCCTTCTTCGCCCTTGCCGGAGAGCACGATCTGCCCTTCGTCAGCCAAGCGGCGTACAATTTTGAGAATTTCTTTCTGTTCGGATTCGACTTCCGACAACTTGACCGGCCCTTTGGCCTCCAGGTCATCACGCAGCATTTCGGCAGCGCGCTGCGACATGTTCTTGAAGATTTTGTCGCGCAATTGCGGGCTGGTGCCTTTGAGGGCAATGACCAGCGAATCGGACTGGATTTCACGCAACAGTAACTGAATGCCGCGGTCGTCGATGTCCAGCACATTGTCGAAGGTGAACATCTTGTCCTGGATGCGCTGAGCCAGTTCTGGGTCGTATTCGCGCACGCTGGTAATGGCCGAAGCCTCGACCACGCCGCCCATAAAGTTGAGGATGTCTGCCGCCATCTGCACGCCACCCATCGCGCTTTTTTTGATCTTGTCCGACCCGGATAGCAACTGGGTTAGCACATCGTTCAGTTCTTTGAGCGCGGCGGGCTGCACGCCTTCCAGCGTGGCAATGCGCAGCAGCACGTCATTGCGGTTACGTTCAACAAAATGCGAGAGAATTTCAGAAGCCTGATCGGGTTCGAGGTGAACCAGAATCGTGGCGATAATCTGCGGGTGCTCGTTTTTAATGAGCTCGGCCACAGCGGCAGAATCCATCCATTTGAGGGACTCAATGCCGTTGTTGTCGTTGCCCTGCAAGATACGATCCAGCAGATTGGCGGCCTTGTCCGAGCCCAGCGCCTTGGTCAGCACCGAGCGGATATATTCATCGGCCGCGCCCAGATTGGCGCGATTTTGCGATGACGACATAAAGTCGCCCAGCACGCCTTCAACCTCTTCGCGCTTGACGTTATCCATGCCGGCCATGGTGAAGCCCAGCTTCTGGACTTCTTTCGGACCCAGGTAGCGAAACACCTCAACCGCAGCATCTTCGCCCAGCGTCATCAACAAGATGGCCGCTTTACGTACGCCTTCTTCATTCAATGTGGCGGCCATAACGAGTGCTCCCGAGGTGAGGTAGTACAAACACAATCAATGAGAAAAAACAGAAAACCAGAATCTGCCGAGGTAATTAGCAGCAAACAGAATTACGCATTGCCGTTCGACCTCAAGCCATTGCCAGCGAGAAACGCCTAGCCGATCTTGTTCGGATTGGCCGACTCTTCTTCTTTGGACATCCATTCACGCAGAATGGTCGCAACCATGCGTGGATCATTCTTGGCCAGTTCACGCGCCTGACTGAGCACATCGGCCTGCGCGGCCAGTCGTGCCATGGCATCTTGCTCTTCTTCGTCACGGGCGCTGGCGGCTTCTTCGGTCAGACCGGTCGAATCGCCCAGATCAAGTTCGATCGACTTGGGTTCCTCGCGCGCTTTGGACAAATCGCGCATCAACGGACGCACCACAAAGATCAGCAGATAGAGCACCACCAGTGCAATCAGACCCAACTTGATCAGGTTTGCCAGATTGGCCTTGATAAACGAAACGGCCTGTTCCTGCATCGACTGCTCAGCTTCTGGCAACGGCGCGCCGGCAAAGGTCGCGTTGACCACATTGATGGAGTCGCCCCGATCTTTGTTGTAACCAATGGACTCTTGCACCAGATTGTTGATCTGCGCCATTTCCTGCGGCGAGTACGGCGCCCAGCTGGATTTGCCGTCTTTATCCTGCACGGGCTTGTAATTGATGACCACCGCCGCCGACAAGCGCTTGACCGTGCCAATGGGTTGCTTCACGTGCTGCACGGTTTTGTCGACTTCGTAATTGGTAGTCGACTCCTTGTGCGAGCTGGTCGAACCGCTTGGCGAGGCAGCCGCAGCACCAGACGCGGTAGCTACGGTGATCGGGGCCGCTGCAGCGCCCGGAGGCTGGTTGGATAACGCACCAGGCACGCCAGCTGCGTCACCGGTATCGTTTTTACCTTCCTGACTGCTGGTCTGCTGGCTGCGGATAGATGCAGTATCCGACGCGGTGTTGGGCTTGAAGGTTTCGGAGGTCTGTTCGACCTCGGCAAAGTCCACTTGTGCGGTCACTTCGGCGTGAACGTTTTCCTTGCCGACCAGCGGCTCCAGAATGGCCTGTACCCGATCGACATAGCCTTTTTCGATCTGCTGCACATACACCAACTGGCGCGCATCCAGATTGGCATGGTTGGCCGAACTGTTTTGCGACAGCAGATTGCCGTCCTGATCCACCACGCTGACGTTGGCAACGGTGAGTTCAGGCACGCTGGACGACACCAGATGCACTACGCCCGCCACTTGCCCGCTATCGAGCGTACGCCCTGGGCGCAGCGTCAGCATGACTGATGCAGTGGGTTTTTGCTGATCGCGCAGAAATACCGTCTGGCGCGGCATGGCCAGATGCACCCGCGCTTTATCAACGGACTGGATAGTTTCAATGGAACGAGCCAGCTCGCCTTCAACCGCGCGCTGGTAATTGACCTGTTCGGCGAATTGCGACACCCCGAATTTCTGGTTGTCCATCAATTCAAAACCGACTTCTCCGGATTTGGGCAGGCCCTTTGCCGCCAATTGCAGGCGCACGTCGTAAACACGATTGGCCGGAACCGAAATCGTGCCGCTTTGTTCAAGCTTGTACGGGATATTGAGTTGTTGCAGCGACTGCAGAATTTCGCCGCCGTCTTTATCGGGGATATTGGTATAGAGGATGCGGTAATCGGGTTCACGGCTCCACAACGCTACGCCCACCAGCACCGCAATAAGCGCAGCCAGTCCGACCATAAACATGGCCTTGCGTGAACCAGGGAGATCGACAAAGCGCCTGCGTGCATTGTCCAGGGCACTACCCTGTGCACGCCCGCCCTCAACTGCTACGTCCGCTTCCGCCATAACAAACTTGTCAGTGCCCGGTTATGTCGCCAGATCTCATCAGACCTGGAGATTCATGATTTCCTGGTACGCGCTGACCAGTTTATTGCGCACCTGCACCATGGTTTGAAACGACAGGCTCGCCTTTTGCAGCGAAACCATCACGTCTTGCAGGTCAGTTTGCGGGTCTCCAGACTGAAAAGCGGTTTGTTGTGCTTCAGCGCTGTTTTGTACCTGGCTGACTTGATCAATCGAGGATTTGAGCATGCCGGCAAAATCGGACGCACCAGTGCCCGTTGCGGCCGGCGCAGCAGGCTGCCCCGCTGCCAGCGAGGACATGGCTTTAAGTTCGCCCAGAAGTTGATCGATGCCTTGCACGCTATTCATGCTTGAAAAAGTCCGTTTCCCGCGAATGAATCAAATGTGGATGTCAACAAGACATAAAAAGACGCAGTATCCCCAGATTGTAGGGGGCGCTACACCAGTGCGGCAAGCGAATCATGCAGACCGCACATTCATGACAACATCCTGAACCGTTTATCGTAGCCCGACGGCGTGCCGAATCACTCCTGCAGCCCGCCTTCTTCCTCACGATATTGCTGCAATTTATAGCGCAGCGTGCGTTCGCTCATTCCCAGCCGTTCCGCCGCCAGTTTGCGTACGCCACCAACCGCTTTCAATGCGTCCAGAATGTGTTGTTTTTCCAGCGCTTTCAAGTCGGTATGCACAACTGGTGGCGCGCTTGGCGTCACCGTTTTTTCGGCAATCGGAACCGTCCCGCCCGCCACCATCCCGGGGCGTTGCGGCAAATACAGATGGGCAAGTTCCACCACATCGCCCGGCGCCAGAATCAGCGCCCGCTGCATGACGTTGTCCAGTTCACGGATATTGCCGTCCCAACTGTGATGGGTCAGGCGAGTCACCGCGTCGGGCGTCAATGCGGGTGCGCGCCGGTTCATGCGCGCTGCGTGCCGCGACAACATGGCTCGGGCCAATGGCACTACATCATCCGGACGCTCACGCAATGCGGGCAACTCCAGCGGGAACACATTCAGACGGTAGTAGAGATCCTCGCGAAAATGTCCATTGGCCACTGCCTCGGGCAAATCACGGTTAGAGGTTGCCAGCACCCGTAGATCAACCTTGAGCGGCTTGCTGCCACCTACCCGCTCCACCTCGCGCTCCTGCAGCACCCGCAGCAGCTTGGCTTGCAGTGACAGCGGCATTTCGGTGATTTCATCCAGCAGCAAGGTGCCGCCATCGGCTTGTTCAAATTTGCCAATGTGCTGCAAAGCTGCCCCGGTAAATGCACCGCGCTCGTGACCGAACAACGTGGATTCAAGTAACTGCTCGGGAATCGCCGCGCAGTTGATTGCCACAAACGGCTTGGCGGCGCGTGGGCTGGAACGATGAATGAACCGGGCTAGCACTTCTTTACCCGTCCCCGATTCACCGGTAATCAATACCGAAGCGTCGGATTGCGCAACCCGTCGCGCCACATCCAGCAAGGCGCGCATGGCCGGGTCTTCGGCGATTACATGCTCGTCACTGCCGTCGGGCAACAAATAGCGGGCCACTTCCTGTAACAAGGCATCGGGTTCAAATGGTTTGGGCAGATAGTGCGCCGCACCCGCATGCAAGGCAGCGACCGCTTTTTCGACCACACCATAGGCGGTCATCAGGATGACCGGTACCCAGGCATAACGGCGCTTGATCTCCAGCAACAGCGTCTCGCCATCCATGGGCTGCATCTGCACGTCAGACAACACCAGCCCAACACGATGCCGTTCCAGCAGACTCAATGCCTCCTGGCCATCCGCCGCCGTAATGACGGCGTGCCCGCCCAGCGCCAGCGTATCCACCAGCGCTTCTCGCAACGCGTCGTCATCTTCGACGATCAAAACCGGCAATGCCATTGTTTCCCCAAAACGCTGCCTGGCTGTTGCGGGCCAGGCGCTGCTTCAATTCATTAATTACGCACTGGCATGCGGCTCAGGGCCAGCATCCGCGCGGCAATATCCTTGAGCGGCAAAACTTCTTGCACGCCACCCGCCATGATGGCTTCTTTGGGCATGCCAAAGACCACACAACTGGCTTCATCCTGCGCCAAGGTGCTGGCGCCGGCATCCCGCATTTCTTTCATCCCCAACGCTCCATCACGCCCCATGCCGGTGAGGATCACCCCGACTATATTGGCCCCACCCAGATTGGCCGCAGACCGAAACAACACATCCACCGAAGGACGGTGCCGGTTTACCGGTGGCGCTTGCGACAAGGTACAAGTCCAGGCCGGGCCACTGGCAGACAACAATAAGTGCGAATGTCCTGGCGCGATATAAGCATGGCCCATTTGCAGGCGCTCACCGTCTTCGGCCTGCTTGACATGGATGCGGCAGATCGAGTCCAGCCGTTGCGAGAACGACTGGGTAAAACTTTCGGGCATATGCTGGGCAATCAATATGGGCGGCGTGTCCAGCGGCAGCCCTTCCAGTACCACCTTGAGCGCCTCAGTCCCGCCAGTGGAAGCACCGATCACAATGACTCGCGCCGAGGAAATCGGCAGTCGTACCTTGCGGGGCAGCACAATGTCGGCGGAATGACTGGGGACATTGACCAAAGCTGGCTTTTCTCCCTGATCTGACCGCGGCATGCCAAGCTCCTGAAAGGTGATGGGTGATTGCGACCAAAGATGCACGGGCCGCTTTACGCGAGCCGCTTTATATCATTATCGAATTAATGAAAGAAGGGCTGGCCCTGCAATTAAATGACATCTGGCCAGAAGATGCGCGCTCTGGCGCTAGCCTGCTGTCAATCCTGGCAGGTAATGCACGATGACTTCGTTGCCGCTGCCAGTAAACTGGATAGACGCGCACATTGAGCGCACCAGCATGAGGCCGCGACCATGCATGCGCGCCGGATCATCATTCGGCAAATTGAAGCGCGGCCAGTCAAAACCGGGGCCGGAATCCTTGATGCGGATACGCAACACATCGCGGCCGTTGATCCGCAAGCCATTCAGGTCAATCCCGATATGACCTTGCGTGAGTGCCGCCAGCCGCGATCCGCGTTCCAGCAAGTAACGATCCATCCCCTGCTCACCACGCTTGAGGCGCGAGTCCATATTGAGCAGACCGTGATCCAGCGCATTCACAAACAACTCGCTCAGAATCAAAAACACTTCGGACTGGAACTGTCGCAATGCTTTGATCTCGTTCACGAAAGACATCATGAAAGGCACCGTGTTGATGTACCGCAGTTCTTCAGCGCCGAGGGTGAGGCTGTAATGCCACATGCTCTCGCCGCTACCGACCAGCGCCATGGTGGCCTGGGTTTCAGCGGTCTGTAGCGCAGCCGGGGGCAGGTCTTCGCGCATGCGCTCGCCAAAACGCATCATCACCATGGAGATATCGTCATGATGCGGGCTGCCATTAAGGTGTGCATTCAACGCGGCTTGCAACGCCACCAGACGGTCCCCTTCCGGATGTTGCAGCAGCAATTGCAGCAAGCGCTGCTCGCTGAAGGCTTCGCCATCCGGTGCCCGCGCTTCGGTCAGGCCGTCGGAACACGCCAGTACCGTCCCCGGCGCACTGTAGAAAAAACGCGACGTGGTTGTTTCCATGTCTTGCGTCGGCACAATCCCCAACGGCAAATGCGAGGACTTCCACTGGTGCACCACCTTGCCCGCGCGGTCCAGCATATGCACCGTGGGCATGCCGCCGTTCCAGACTTCGATGCAGCCGGTCACTTCATCAATGGCGATCAGCACGGTCGCAACAAAGCGGCCCACCGGCAAAACCTGGCGCACCTTGTTGTTCATTTCAACCAGGATATCGGACAGCGAGTAGCCCTTTTCCGCCATGCTGTAAAACGGCTGTGTCAGCGGCAGCACGTTGAGCGCGGCAGTCAGGCCATGACCGATGCCGTCGGCCAGCAATACGTAGAGCACTTGTCCCGGCGTGCGCGCAGCGGCGATCAAATCGCCGGAAAGGCTTTCCGCCGGAGACAACCAGTAATCGAGCAAGGGGTCGTACAGGCGTTCGGCATTGACCATCTGATCCATCAGATGGCGCACAACCCGCTTTTCTTCTTCGGCGGCGTCGTAATAGCTAGCCAGACGGGCAGATTGTTCGCGAACTTTGCGATTGAGTTCCAGCGTGCGATGGAAAGCCTTGAGTTTGGCTTCCAGTACGCGGAAATTGACAGGTTTGCTGATGTAATCGTCAGCGCCGCGCTCGATGGCGTCGGCCAGCCGGTTTTCTTCACCCACCCCGGTGACAAAAACGATGGGAACCCACGATTCACCCGCCTCGGCCTTGATGGCCACGGCAGCTTCGGGGCCGGACATGACCGGCATCATCATGTCCATCAGCACCAGATCAGGTTGATGCTGGCGCCATAGTTCGAGCGCCTCTTTGCCATCCCGGGCTTGCACCACTTTGTGCCCAAGCGCTTCGATAAAACGGGAAATCAGCAAAAGAACCGCCTCGGTGTCATCGACAACGAGGATTTTCATATCAGACTGACCGCAGGCTTAGCGGATTGTGAAAATTTTGCCAAAACACGCGATCTCCAGAACCTGTTTCACGGTGTCGCGGCAATTAACCAGCGCCATTGTTTTACTGGCAGCGCCGATTTTTTCTTTCAATAACAACAACATACCCAACGCAGAGCTATCCAGATAATTCACATTCTGGAAATCCACCAGTACTTCCTTGATTTCCGTATTGGCAATCAAGGATTCACAGACCTGGCGAAATTCGCGATGGGCACTGAAATCAAACTGTCCCGAGAGGATGACTCGACCTGCATCCCCTTCGATTTGAACAGTGGGTGTCATGAGATATTCAACCTTTTGCAAGTTACACAACAGCGCGATGATATAAAAACTGTAAGCAGCTTAGGCTATTTTTTATCAAACATCGTACTTAAACATTAGTTGGGTCGCGGCGAGCTGGCAACCGCAGCGTAAACACACTTCCCTCACCGGGCGCCGAGCGTACTTCCACATCGCCATGCCAGTGAGTGATCAGGTTACGCACGATAGCCAGACCCAAACCGGTACCCTCTTTGCGGGTAGTAAAGAACGGCTCGAACAATCGTGCCTGGACTTGCGCTGACATGCCACAACCAGCATCGCTAACCCGCAAGAATGCGTTGTCGCCTACGCGTTCCAGCGACAAACCAATCTCACTGTCATCAACAGATGCGAGCATTGCATTGTCGAGGAGATTGAGAATTACGCCAAGCAATTCCTTGCGATTTGCCAGAATCAGGATTTCATCCTCTGGCAGTTTTAGCGAAAGCCGCAGGTGCCGAATGTCCATCTGCGGCTGCAAGGTCTGAGCCGCTTCAGTGACGGTTGCCACCAGTCCTACCGGTTCCAGCGACATATCCTGGCCACGCACAAAACGCAGCATGTTCTGAATCAGTGTTTCAAGATGTCGTAATCGTGCCGTGGTTTTTTCACCAAATTTGATTCGATCTGCCTCGGCCAGTTCCGCCCGCGACAGATGGCCGGCATACAACAGTGCGGTAGCCAGTGGCGTGCGCAGCTGGTGAGCCAGACCCGCCGCCATTTCACCCATGGAAGCCAGCCTTTTGTGTTGTGTTAATGCCTGTTCCAGCGCCCAGCTCGCGGTCAGATCGTGCACCAGCAAAATCCGCCGGTCTTCCTCCGGCATATCACTTTCCACCATGCTCAAGCGCAATGCGCCTTGTGCCCGAGGATAAACCCAGATATCGGTCACTGGCGTGGATTGCAGCTTGTCGCTTAAAAAGCGATGCCAGTTTTCCCCCACTGTTAATGGGGCCAGCAATTCAGTTGCGGCCGGATTTAATGCAAAGATGGTGCCGTCGGCTTCCAGTTCAACCACACCGGCGGGTAGACAAGCCAAAAGATGAGCTAATCTACGAGATAACGCAGCTTTCTCTTCCAGTTCGCGTCGCAGGTTTCCGTTGGCGATTTCAAGTTGCGTTGTAAGAAACTCAACCTGCTGCTGCAAATCGGCATAAGCGTCACTCAACTGCCTTGACGCTGCAGTAAATAATGAGAAAGCCTCTTCCAGATCGCGTGGATTCATGCTGGCACTTTCATCCGGCATTGCTGCCACTCCTTGTTGAATACAGGCGTTTCCATTATAAATGCCATAAGCATTGGCTACTTTAGTTATGCGTTTTCGCAACCTAAAGGTTTTTAGTCATTTACCGATAACGGAGAACAGCTACACTCTTATTATCACAGCATGCTGCATTGATTTACACCATAATGCGACATAACTTACATTTATTGGCAGGATTGTTTTATCCTGGAGTCCACTGTGTCTGACTTATTCAAAAGCATCGACGCGCGCACCAAGCTGGCCGGGACAAACAAGCTGGAAATTCTGCTGTTTACGCTCGGCGAAGACCAGCGATCCGGTCGTCGCGAACATTTCGGCATCAACGTTTTCAAGGTCCGCGAAGTCATGCGCACGCCTGAAATCACGCATGCGCCGGAAACCCCGCCCAACGTAGAAGGCATGGTCAGCTTGCGCGGCGTATTGGTGCCGGTGATCGATCTGGCCAAGTATGCCGGCATTGTTACCGCCAATCGCCCCGAAATCATGATCGTATCCGAGTACAACGGCCATACCCAGGGTTTCCTGGTGGAAGCCGTCGATACCATCTTGCGACTGGACTGGAGCACCATGCGCGTGCCGCCAGACATGCTGACTCATCAGATGAGCGGCCTCGTCACCGCCGTTACCGAACTGGAAAGCGGCAAGCTGGTCATGATGCTGGATGTGGAAAAGGTGCTGGCCGAAGCGCTGCAGACCGACCAATCCATTGATGCCGAAACCGTCATTCGCGATAACACGTTCGCACAAAAACGCGTGTTCTTTGCCGATGATTCAGCGGTGGCGCGTCGCCAGATTGAAATGACTCTGGACGCCATGGGCTTGCGGCACCAGTCGGCGCTGAATGGCCGACGCGCCTGGGAAGAACTCCAGCGCATTGCCCGTTCGGCGGAAATCCAGGGCAAACCGGTGCGCGATTATCTGCAATTGATCCTGACCGATGTGGAAATGCCGGAAATGGATGGCTACATGCTCACCCGCATGGTCAAGACTGACGCCCGTTTTGCCGGTATTCCCGTTTTGATGCACTCGTCGTTGTCTGGCACCTCCAACCAGAAACTCGGCCAGTCGGTCGGCGTTGACGGCTACGTGTCCAAGTTTGAACCCCACAAGCTATCGCAAGCGATTGCCAACTACTTGCTTGACGCGCAAGTGGCCTGAAACCGGGCACAGGAACAACACAAGTGAATATGATCGAAGCACAGGCCAATATGCTTGATAGCGTAGATGCCCGCACTCGCCTGGCGGGCTCTAACAAGATGGAAATCCTCTTGTTCTCGCTCGGCACGCGCGAAGTTTTCGGGATCAACGTCTTCAAGGTCCGTGAAGTTTCGCAAACACCCAAGATCACCCGCACCCCGAACATGCCGCCAGGTGTTGAAGGCGTCATTTCGCTGCGCGGCAATATCATTCCAGTGATCTCGCTGTCGCGTTTTGTCGCCACCACCCAAGGCGCGGCGGATACCGCCAATGCCACGATGATTGTGACCGAGTTCTCCAAGCACACGCAGGCCTTCCTGGTGCATGAGGTCGATCGCATCATTCGCGTGGATTGGGACAAAGTGCGTGCGCCTGAATCCATGCTGGCTGGCAATCAGGCCTTGATTACCGCGCTGACCGAACTACCGGACGGCAAGCTGGTGTCGATTCTGGACGTGGAACAGATTTTGTCTGGCGTGCTGGGCGAACCGGAGATTCCGGATCTGCCTACCGCTGCGGTCAGCCCTGACGCTTATACGTTCTTTGCCGATGACTCTGTCGTCGCCCGCAAAGAAATCGTCGGCGTACTCGACAAGCTGGGCATCAAATATCACCAGGCCAATAACGGCAAGGAAGCGTGGGACAAACTGCAGAATCTGGCACAGCGCGCCGGGCACGATAACGAGCCGTTGCGCGTCAAGCTGAAGATGATTCTGGTCGACGCCGAAATGCCGGAAATGGATGGTTATGTACTGACCCGCCATATCAAATCGGACCGCCGCTTTGAAGGCATTCCAGTGGTCATGCATTCTTCGTTGTCTTCTCATGCCAACCGTGCCATGGGTGCAAGCGTGGGCGTAGATGCCTACGTGGCCAAGTTTGACCCGGTGGTGCTGGCGGACACGGTGCTGCCGTATATCGTCGACAAAAGCTGATCGCAATATCAGGTAACACAGCAATAATGCCGGCAAACCAGACACTTGGCTTGCCCGGACAAGAACGTTTGGTCTACCGCGAGTTTTATTGAAAAAACTGGATTGGCGCTGGAAAAAAGCGCGTCGCCAACCCCGATGGAGTAAACAGCATGCCGGATAACAATATGCGCTTTCTGGTGGTGGATGATTTTTCTACCATGCGCCGGATTGTGCGCAACCTGCTCAAAGAATTGGGTTTTTCCAATGTGGAAGAAGCCGAAGACGGGCAGATCGCCTTGCATAAACTGCAAAACTCGACTTACGACTTTGTCGTGACCGACTGGAACATGCCCAATATGACCGGGCTGGAACTGTTGCAACAAGTTCGTGCCAATGCGCAGTTGAAGCACCTGCCGGTGCTCATGGTGACTGCGGAAGCCAAGAAGGAAAACATCATTGCCGCCGCTTCGGCGGGTGCCTCCGGGTACATTGTCAAACCCTTCACGGCAGCCACACTAGACGAAAAGCTCAAGAAAATTTTCGTCACCATGCCTAACTGATCAACCCAATCCACCGGCACTTATGCACCGGAAAAAGGAGGCTCGCCGTGAGCGATCAAGCCCTCAATAGTTCAGACTCGGCCGATCTGGAAGCACTGTTCGACAGCATCGTTAATGCCAATCGTGCAGCAGAAACCGCCGCGGATGCAGATGCACCCGCCGCAGCCGTCAGCGCGCCAGCTGGCGATGTAGCCGCCAACCTGCCTGCGGATATGGCAGAACCGGCACGCACCATGTTTACCCAGATTGGCCAGTTGACTCGCCATCTGCATAACACCCTGCGTGAACTGGGCCTGGACAAGTCGCTGGAAAAAGCCGCGCATCAGATCCCGGATGCGCGCGATCGCTTGTCCTACATCGCCACCATGACCGAACAAGCCGCCGAGCGCACGCTGAACGCACTCGACGATGCCAAGCCGCTGCAGGATGAAATCTCCAACAGCGCACGCCAGCTCAATGCCCGCTGGAACCAGCTGTTTGCCCATGAATTGTCGGTTGAAGAATTCAAGCAACTGGTTCATGCCACCCGTGCCCATCTGGGCCAGACCGGCGTGAACTCGGAAAAAATCAGCAGCCAGATGCTGGAAATCATGATGGCGCAGGACTTCCAGGATTTGACCGGTCAGGTCATCAAGAAAGTGCTGGTCATGGTCAAGGAAATGGAAAGCCAGTTGCTGGAATTCCTGGTTACCTTTTCGCCACAGCAAGGCAGCAGCGTTGCCCGCGAAGATGGCCTGCTGGCTGGTCCGGTTATTGGCGGCGAAGGTCGCACGGATGTGGTCACCAACCAGGAACAGGTTGATGATCTGCTGGAAAGTCTGGGCTTCTAACGAGCCGGATCAGTCAGTCAGACTGAAAATTGAAATGGAAAGATTGCATGATGGCACTGGTTTCGCCCAAACCGCTGGCCAACGCCCTCATGTGATCGGTAACGATGGCAAGATCGCCTGACCCAAAGCCGATACCAGGCTAAGGTAATTACGGGTGGTGCATTTTGTGTGCGGCGCAAGCCGCAATGTATTTGAACTCACCAGAAACAAATGGGGCCGAAATGAGCGAATTCTCCGGTATGGATGACCTGTTGCAGGATTTCCTCACCGAATCCACCGAGCTGTTGTCAGATGTCGACAGCAAGCTGGTCGAGCTGGAAAAGCGGCCCGATGACAAGCACTTGCTGAACGACATTTTCCGCGGCTTTCATACGATCAAGGGTGGCGCCGGGTTCTTGAATGTCGATGCGATGGTCAGTTTGTGCCACCGCACGGAAAACCTGTTCGACAAGCTGCGCAATGGCGAGATGACGCTGACGCCCGAAATCATGGACACCATCCTCTCCGCCACCGCCACCGTGCAAGACATGTTCGTGGTCATGCAGCAAGGCCGCATGCCTGTGGCTGCCAATGCGGGCCTGCTGGCATCGCTGGATGCCGTGCTGCAAGGCGAAGTGCCACCAGCACCTGTGATTGCCGCGCCAGCCCCTGTCGCAGCGGCTCCTGCCCCAGTTGCCGTCGCGCCCGCCAGTACCGCTGCCGACGCCAATGGCGAGCCGCCATGGGACGTGCTCTACAACGCCTTACTCGATATTGAAAACCCGCCGCAAGTTGCCGACGCCAACCAGGAAGTGGTCATTGACGACCTGCCTGCTGTCCCGGCTGCGGCAGTTCGTGCTGCGCCCGCCGCCGCCAAAGGCCCGGCAACCATGCAGCAACCGATGTCGCAATCTTCGCAAGAAACCACCATCCGCATCGATACAGTGCGGCTGGATCAGGTATTGAATTTGTCCGGCGAAATCGGCCTGACCAAAAACCGGCTGACCACCCTGCGCACCGACATCATGGCGGGCAAGATGGACAGCGTGACGCTCAAAGCGCTGGACGAAGCCATCAGCCAGCTCGATTTGCTGGTCGGTGACCTGCAAAACGCGGTCATGAAAACCCGCATGCAGCCAATTGGCCGCTTGTTCCAGAAATACCCGCGCCTGGCGCGTGACCTGGCGCGTCAACTGGGCAAAGAAGTGGATCTGGTGCTGATCGGCGAAGAAACCGAGCTAGATAAAACCATGCTCGAAGACTTGAACGATCCGCTGGTTCACTTGGTACGCAACGCGGTCGATCATGGCTGCGAAACAATGGCCGAGCGCACCGCCGCCGGCAAGCCCGCGCAAGCCACGGTTGAATTGTCCGCAGTCCAGGTCGGCGACCATATCCAGATCGAGATCACCGATAACGGTCGCGGCATGCGCCCGGACGTGATCCGCAAGAAAGCACTGGAAAAAGGCCTGATCGATGCCGAAACGGCCAACAGCCTGGACGACAAACAGTGTCTGCAGCTGATTTTCATGCCGGGCTTCTCCACCAAAGACCAGATTTCCAGCATCTCTGGTCGCGGCGTGGGCATGGATGTGGTCAAGACCAATATCCAGAAACTCAACGGCCGTATCGACATCCAGTCGGTGGTTGGTGAAGGCTCACGCTTTACCATCACCTTGCCGTTGACTCTGGCGATTCTGCCGGTGCTGGTGGTACGCGTCTGTGATCAGCCGTTTGCCGTTCCGCTGGCCATGGTGCGGGAAATCATCCCGATCAAGAGCGAGCAAGTACAGGAAGTCTCCGGCCGCGCCACCATTGTGGTTCGCGACGAAATCCTGCCGGTCAAATCACTGGCTCGATTGCTCGGCTGGCAAGAAACTGAAGTACCGTCCTTCGGCGTGCTGATGACTTCCGCCGAGCACTCCTTCATTCTGGCAGTCGACAGTTTTGTGGGTCGTGACGACGTGGTGATCAAGCCGCTGCAGAATATTCATCCGCACGGCGTAGCCGGTGCCACGCTGTCTGGCGATGGCTCGGTAGTGCTGGTACTGGACATGGAAGACCTGCTGCACTCGGGCACGTCAGATAACGCAGCAGTGAGAAGCTCACAGTTCATTGAACAAATCGCCGCGTGATGCATTATATTTCGGTGCGATAAGCACTTATGCCAAACACCTGCAAAATCAGACATTACTGATATACTTCGCTGTGCCCAATGTGCAGCCAGAGACCCTGAAATGACGCAAGATCACGCATTTATCGGCCGCCAGCCAATTTTGAATCGCCAACAGCAGATCATCGGTTATGAACTGCTGTTCCGCCTGGATAAGGACGCCCTTACGGCCGAGTTCTCCAGCGACATGCAGGCAGGCACCAACGTGCTGGTCAATACCATTTCCAATATGGGGACCGACTGGCTGGTAGGCAGCAAACTGGCGTTTATCAACGTTGCTGAATCCATGCTGGAAAGTAATTTCCTGGAGTTGCTGCAACCGCAACGCGTAGTACTGGAAGTGCTGGAAACCACCACCGCTACGCCGGAACTGCTGGCCCGCGTGAAAGAACTGCGCGGTCAAGGCTTCGGTATTGCGATGGATGACTTCGAGTTGTCTCCGCAAACCGCGCCGTTCCTGGAGTTTGCCAATTACATCAAGCTGGATGTACAGGCTCTGGGCATGGATCGCTTGCCTGCGATCTCCAAAGAACTGCGCAAGTATCCGATGCTGCAGATCGCGGAAAAGGTCGAAACCAAAGAAGAATTCCGCAAGTGCATGGATATCGGCTTTGACGCATTCCAGGGCTATTACTTTGCCCATCCGGAAACGTTGTCGGCCAAGGTGATCAATCCGAATTACGCCAACATTCTGAATCTGCTGAACATGCTGCGGAACAACGCAGAGATTCGCGATATCGAAAATGCGCTCAAGCGTGACGTGGCATTGTCGTTCAAGCTGCTGCGCTATATCAATTCGGTTGGCTTTGGCTTGTCGTGCGAAATCCAGTCCTTCCGCCATGCCGTCACCATCCTCGGTTACCAGAAGCTGTACCGCTGGCTAACCCTGTTGCTGGTGACTGCCAGCACCGAAGCGGGCTCACCACCTGCCCTGCTGAAAACCGCAGTGACACGCGGTCGTCTGGTGGAATTGCTGGGCAGCCATTTGCTGGATGGCCAGGACCGCGACAATCTGTTTATCGTCGGCATCTTCTCGCTACTGGATGTATTGCTTGATATGCCGATGGATCGCGTGCTGGAAACGCTGATCCTGCCGGAAAGCATTGCCGATGCGCTGATGGAACGCTCCGGCATGTACGGCCCGTTCCTGGAGCTGGCTGAAGCATGTGAAGACCCGGATATGTCCGAAGTGCCACGCCTGTGCGACCAGTTGCAACTGACCCCGGACATGCTCAACCGGGCACACGGTCAATCGCTGGCGTGGGTGGAAGAACTCGGCCTGTAAACTGCTTTAGCCCCGGCAACATTAGAAATAAAAAACCCGTCATGCAGACGGGTTTTTTTATTGGGCGCCAATCCCGTAACAGGATTGCTCAGCAGCAGGCCAGAATCAGTTGGCCACCGGGCTTGGCTCAAGTACGCGCCAGCCCTGACCACGGCTTTCAATCTCGACCGTGTGTTGCTCTTTGCCCTGGTTATCAACCAGCGTAGCAAACTTGGGGAACTGCTGGCGAATGCCGTCATCCTTGGCCCAATCGGCAATACCATCCAGTTTGGTGGTAAACACGATCTTGTCGCGACTGTAATTGTCTTTGGTTTCTTCAACCGTGTTGCTGACAATCTTGTCCACTTCTGGCGTGCCACTGCAAAAACCGGGTGGGGTATTGCCGTCGTAGGCATCCTTGCCCTTGTCCGTCACCGCAAATTGCGTTTGCCCGGCTTCAGCCGCTTGTTCCTGAATCAGCCCGGCTTTAACCAGTGCGGCCAGTTGCGCGCCGTTGGGGTCTGTGAGCTTGGCGTAGTCCTTGGCGACAGGGGTATTAAAGGCAACCGGCATGGAAACACAATTTTGCTGATCAGCCTGGATAAAGTTGTTGAGTGTATTGATGACGTCTTTGTCATCCAGCGCAACTTTAGGGGCCTCTGAACCTTTGCCACACGCAGTCAGCGCAAATACCGCTGCCAGCGCGACGACTGACGCCACCCGGCGTTTTCCATGCACGCGTTCCATCTGTTAACACTCCTGATTTATAGATATGTGATGATTTTTTCTGCGGTCGAGAACGTTGAAATTGATATGCAAACCAATATGAGAAACCACGTCCACAGAAATAGATACCGCAAAACCAGTCTCAGGACAATGTTCAGATGCTCATTTGCAGGATTTAAGCCTCAGGTGTAAAGGTCATGGACACCGAGTTGATGCAATAACGCTCGCCGGTTGGCTCTGGGCCATCGGGAAAGACATGCCCCAGGTGGGCATCACAAGCTGCGCAACGTACTTCAGTGCGGACCATGCCGTGCGAATAATCCTCGATGCGCTTGATCGCACCAGGAATGGCTTCTTCCCAGAAACTGGGCCAGCCACAACCGGCGTCAAATTTGGTGCCCGAATGAAACAACAAGGCATTGCAACAAACACAGTAATAATCGCCATCATCATTGCGTTTGTAGAGCTCACCGCTAAAAGGCCGCTCGGTACCGGCCTGGCGCGCTACCCGATATTGTTCCGGGGTTAACTGGGCTCGCCATTCTGCGTCGGTTTTAACCACTTTGTCGGTCATGCTGCTCTCCAGTTTTAATCTGTTTGTCTAAAGATATGGGTGCGGGGCAAGACCCACAACCGTCAGCTCAAAAGAAAACCACCAGCCGGCCCAGGCAAGAGATCACTCTGCGCCAGGCGCAACCGTCTGCAGCCAGTCCGCCAAGTGCTGTGCAACGCTTTCCCAACCCATGTCAGCCATCATGGCATGCCCAAGTTGTGGCAAAAACCGGGCTTCGACGCCCCATGCCCGCGCTGTGGCGCGTACGTCTGCGGCAGGGATAACCCGGTCAGCTTCTGCCCCCAACACCAGGCAAGGCACGTGTTCGGGTATGCCCCACGCCAGCCAAGGTTGCGGCAGCATCAATTCGGCCAGCGCCAAGGCGGACTCCGGCTGCACGCGGGCGGCGAACGTCGCCAACCTGTCTCGCGGCATTTGCGTGGAAAACAGCAGTTGTTTCAACACCGCCGGATCAAAATCAATCGCCCCGGTGTGCCACTGAAACTGGTTCAAGCCCATCAGCAAGTGAGGCGAACTGAACATCATGTGGCCCAGCGAGTTCACCAGCCCCATGGGCGGCACGCTGCCGAGCAACGCAAGGCCAGCGACCGCGTGCTTGCGGGCAAAGCGTTGCGCCAGATAGCCGCCCAGCGAATGTCCGATCAGGATCGGCGTAGCCGGCAATTGCCCGACCGCACGTTCAATATCTCCCAGGAAGTCACCCAGACCCAAGCGGTCCAGCCGCTCACGCCCGGCGCTACCGGCGTGCCCGGACAAACTCAGTGCGTAGCAGTCATAACCTCTGGCCGCAAACCATGGCAGAAAGTGATCTTGCCAGCACCAGGCACCGGCATAGGCGCCATGCACAAACAATAGCGGGGGAGCCGACAAGGGCGCGCGGGTGGGTGGGTGATGCAGGATTTCCAGCTGGCAGGGATGGCTCATACTTGCTCATGGCAATGATTGCGGGAACTGGCGATGTTTTTTCCGGTCTGCTTGCAGCCAGGACAGACCTGGATATTCCAAACATCATAAAGGTCAACGATGCATTCGCGTATCGAATCCGCGCTCGAAAAAACCATTTTCCACAGCCGCTGGCTGCTTGCCCCGTTTTATCTGGCGTTGGTGGTCGGCTTGTTCGCGTTGTTTGTAAAGATGCTCAAAGAGCTTTACGCGCTAGGCCAGATATTGCTGACTGGCGAAGGCAACATCATCATCGGCATTCTGAGCATGGTGGACGTCACGCTGATCGCCAACCTGTTATTGATTGTGATGTTCAGCGGCTATGAAAACTTCATTTCGAAAATGGAGGTGGCTCACCATTCAGAGGACAAGCCCAGCTGGATGGGCAAGGTGAGCTATTCCGATCTCAAACTCAAGCTGATCGGTTCCATTGTGGCGATCTCGGCCATCGACTTGCTCAAGGCGTTTGTAAATATAGACTCGATGGATTCGCTCAAGCTGGGCTGGCTGATTGGTATCCATCTGACCTTTGTGCTGTCGGGCGTACTGTTCGCCGTGATGGACCGCATTGCGGCTGGCGGCAAGCCGCATTAAGCCTGCCTGGACAGTGCAAGCGAGTTGCATATTTGCGGGTTCGGCGGGGATTCGTTCCCCGCTTTGCCTGATGCCGGGCGAGTTTGGTTATACTGGCTCGCCATCCGGCAAAGACCGACAAAAACAGATTTATACAGACAGAAAAATCCGTTCGTTAAGAGGAAGAGGAAACCCCAAGATGCTCGCCCGATTCTGTACGCGTGTTGCTGCCCTGGCGCTGGCCAGCATCACCTTTTTACCGCTTTCAGCGCATGCTGCCATCGCCAAAGCCGAGCCTTTTCCCCACGCTGTGCTCTGGCGTATCGACAAGGCTGGCGTACCGTCGTCCTGGCTGTTTGGCACCGCCCACGTGGCCGATCCACGTGTCACCACGCTGTCTGACCCGGTAGCGCAGGCGTTTGAGTCGTCCGACCAGGTTTATACCGAGGTCAAAACCGATTTCAGCATGATGATGGAACTGGCCAAGGCCGTCTTGCGCCCGGAAGGCGATTTATTGCCCGCCCATATCAGCGATGCGTACTACCAGAAACTGCTGCCGGAACTGGCTGCGCGTGATTATCCCGAAGTCGCTACCCGCCGCCTGAAAACCTGGGCTGCAGCCATGCTGATGATGGAACCCAAGAAACAAAGCGGCCAGATCACGCTGGATTTGCTGCTGGCCAAGATGGCGATCGAGAGTGGCAAAAACTATTCGGGGCTGGAAACCGTTCAGGAACAGTTATCACTGTTCGAGAATATCCCCGAAGACAAACAACGCACCTTGCTATATGCGTTGCTGGATCACCAGGAAGTCTTTGCCGCGCAAATCAACAAAGTCATCGATGCCTATGTAGCCCGCGACATTCCGGCTATTGAGCGGCTCAGTGAGCAAGGCGACGTACCCATGCCCGCAGCTGACGAGGCTTATTTTGACAAGTGGAACAAAAAAGATCTGCTGATTGATCGCAACTTGCGCTTTGCCCAACGTCTGCAAGAGCCGCTGGCCAAGGGTGGCAACTTTATTGCGATTGGCGCCATGCATTTACCCGGCCCGCAGGGTTTGGTCGCCTTGCTGCGCAAAGCCGGTTATACCCTGACTCCGGTATTTGACGCGCCGACAGTCAGCGCCGCCAAATAATCCGGGCAGTGCACACAAAAAAAGCAGCCAGATGATTGGCTGCTTTTTTATTTGTCCACACCTTCGCCCAATTCGCAGGCGGCGGGTTTTACTGCCCGGACTGATCTGGGCCGCCCTTGGCCAGCAACGCTTCCAGTTGCTCTTTAGGGATAGCACCGGAGACCATGCGGCCGTTGGCAAACACCAGTGCGGGCGTACCGGTAATGCCCAGCTTGTCACCCAGTGCCAGATTCTTCTGGATAGGCGTATCGCAATCGCCCTTGTTGTCTGGCAACTTGCCATGATCCATCCAGTCGCGCCACGCGCCGTCACGATCTGCGGCACACCACAGCAACTTGGACTTGCGCTCGGCATCCGGGTGGATATTGAGCGGGAACAAGAAGGTGTAGATGGTGACGTTGGTCACGCCAGCCAGGCTATCCGATTCCAGTCGCTTGCAGAACGGGCAATCCGGATCGGAGAACACCACCAGTTTGCGACTGCCATCGCCGCGCACTTCTTTGAACGATTGATCCAGCGGCAATTTGCTGAAATCGGTGCGGCGCAATTCAGCTGCGCGCGCTTCGGTAACGCTGGTCTTGTTTTTCATGTCGATCATGTCGCCGATCAACACGTAATCACCCTTGATATCGGTGTACAGAATCTGGTGACCGGCAACGACCACTTCGTAGATTCCTTTCATGGGCGACGGGTTCACGCTGGTGATTTCGCGTCCCGGCAATTGTTGCTGCAGCTTGTCGCGCAATTGCTTGGCATTGACGGTTTCTGCTTCGGCCGAACACGCGGTCAGGGCAACCAGACCCACAACCGCCAGGCTACGCATCATTTTCGAAAACTTCATTGTTTATCCTTCAAGCGTTCATTGCATGCTGAATCAAACGGTTTTTCAGCCATACCCATTGGTCGGTCAACCCCAGCCCGGTATTACGCATCAAGCGCAAAACCGGATTGGTGTTGTTGAAAAGTTTCTGCAGGCCATGCGTAACACCCTGCATCAGTAAAACATTCTCGCGCCGGGCGCGTTCATAGCGCCGCAGCACAAGGTAATCACCACACTGCGTGGGCGCTTGGGCAGCCAGAACCTTTGCCAGTTCCATAGCATCGCCAAACCCCAGATTCACCCCCTGCCCCGCCAATGGATGCACCGCGTGGGCGGCATCGCCAATCAACGCCAGATGCGGGCGGGCCAGATCAGCCACATGCATCAAGCGCAGCGGAAAAGCCGCCGGAGGCGTACGCAATTGCAATTGCCCCAGACGCCCCTGCCCGGCCTGCGCCACTTGCTCGCACAACTCAGCGGGAGAAAGCGCCAGCAACGCTTGTTTACGCTCGTCGTTGCAAGACCAGACCATGGACATCCGTTGCCCGGCCAATGGCAACCAGGCCATCACGCCGTCGGCAAAGAACCACTGACTGGCGGTACTCAGATGTGGTTTTTCGCAATCAAAATTGGCAACCACGCCCCATTGTTCATAGGACGTTGTTTTATCTTCGATGCCCATTTGCGCGCGCACCCAGGATTGCACGCCATCTGCGCCTACCACCAGACGCGCGCTCAAGCGGCGACCCTCTTCCAGCGCCAGCAGCATGCCATCGCTTTCGTCGTGCAAAGCACTGGGTTTGGCTGGAGCAATCAGCGTGACATTAGGCGCGGCTTGCGCTGCCAGCCACAACGCACGCTGCAGTTCGCGCGATTCGACAATCTGTGCCAGTTCATCAGTGCCCGCATCGGTAGCATTGAAGGCCAGTTCCGAACGACCATCATCCCCGGCAATGCGCATCTGCGCGACGGATTGCAGGCGAGTGGCGTCCATGTGCTGCCAGGCGCCAATCGCAGTCAAAAACCGGCGGCTGGCCGGGCTGATGGCGTAAATGCGGCTATCCCAGGTTTGGGCATCCCAAGTCTGGGCGGGCTCGCGGCTATCAAGCAAAGTGACCTGCAGCCGGGTGTCTTTCAGTGCGCACGCCAGCGCGCAGCCCACCAGACCACCACCCACGATCAGAACATCTGCGTCGTAAAATTTCATGCGGGTGAGTTTAGCAGATGCCTGGTGTCCCTTGGGCGGCCCCAACTGCGCTTCTGACAAATTGACCATCAACAATACCCGGTGACGGGCGCGTCGCTTAATCCATCACACGCTGTCAGGCTAGCGGCCATGTTGCTGCGTTATCTGTCTGTCCTGGCCAGTTTTGTCACCGGTGTTTGTCTCTTGCAAATACAACCGGTCTTGCCAGCTTTGCTCTGGCCGCTGCTGGTGGCATTGGCCGCCGCCACGTTGGTTTGGCAGGCACAACGCTGGCGCCTGGCAGGTTTGATCATCCTTGCGGCGACCTTGGGTTTTGGCTACGCCGATCTTCGCGCAAATTGGCGGCTGGCCGACCGGCTACCGCAAAACATGGAGCGCCAAGTGATCACAGCGCGCGGTTATGTCGCTGGCTTGCCGCAAACCGGGCAATTTGGTCCGCGCTTTGTGTTCGTCACGCAGGATGTACTGACCGCCGGCGCCACACTGCCGCGCCGACTCTCCGTTCAGTGGTACGGCGATCATCCGGAACTGCGCAGCGGTACGCGCTGGGAGTTCGATCTCTCCGCCAAACGCCCGCACGGCCAGCAAAATCCCGGTGGCTTTGATGTGGAAGGCTGGATGCTACAACAGAACCTCGGCGGCAGTGCCAGCGTGAAAGGCGCCAGACCGTTGCCGGGTTATGCCTGGCAGGCCGCTATTGACCGGGTACGTGAAGGCATCGTCGATCATATCAACGCCGTGCTGGGCGACGCACCCTACGCTGGTGTCATCGCCGCCATCGCGACTGGAGATCGCCGTGGAATCTCACCTGAACAGTGGCAAAGCTTTGCCCGGGCCGGGATCAATCATTTAATCGTCATATCAGGACTTCACATCAGCATGGTCGCCGCGCTCGCCGGATTGGCAGCCGGCGGTGTCGTTCGCCGCATCCCCATTCTCGCCCGCCGCTTGAGCATTCCCCGATTGCGCCTGTGGTGTGGGCTAGCTGCGGCGATTGGCTACAGCCTGTTGGCCGGGCTCGGTATCCCGACGCAACGCGCCGTCCTCATGCTGGCTGTTGGCGTTCTGTGCCTGGTCAGCGCGCGGCCGATGGCACGCAGCCTGATCTGGCTGTTGGCGTTATTCATCGTGGTACTGGTTGATCCTTTTGCCGTCATTTCTGCCGGGTTCTGGTTATCGTTTCTGGCCGTCGGCGCCTTGTTGTGGCTGAGCGGCAACCGTTTGCAACAAGCGCGAGGCTGGCGCGGCTGGGCGTCTATGCAACTCGCCGCAACGTTAGGCACCCTGCCCATTCTGCTTTGCGTATTCGGCCGCATGCCGTTGATTTCTCCACTGGCCAATGCCATCGCCATTCCAGTAGTCAGCATGGTGGTCACGCCACTCACTTTGGTCGGACTACTGGACCCCACTGGTTATGCGCTGCAGGCGGCGGAACGCGTGTTTGCGTACACCAACTTTGCTGTGACATGGCTGAGCAGCCTGGCACCTTCCCCGGTTTTCGTTCCGCCATCGCGCTTTGCTGTGGCGTTCGCGCTGCCGGGCGTGCTGATCTTGCTGTTGCCGCGTGGGCTGCCCGGGCGCTGTTTTGGACTGGTGATGCTATTGCCCTTGTTCGTTGTTCCCGCTGTCCGAGTAACTGAAGGCGAATTCCGGGCAACGGTAATCGACGTCGACCAGGGCTTGTCGGTATTGATCCAGACCCGTCAGCACACGCTAGTGTTTGATACTGGCAAACCCGGCCAGGCGCAGCGGGCAATCTTGCCGGTGCTGCAAAGCAACGGCGTTTCATCACTCGACACCTTGGTGGTGTCGCACAAAGATAATGATCACTCCGGCAGTGCCGAAGCGCTGATGCACGCGATTCCGGTGAATACGTTGCGGGCGCAGTTGCCGACGGATCATCCGGCGCATGCGCTGGCCCGACACGATGAACCTTGCGCAGCTGGCGACGCGTGGACTTGGGATGGCGTGGAGTTCACCGTGTTGTGGCCAGTGGCCGGAGAACCCATGCCCGATGAAAATGCTCGCGGTTGCGTACTGGAAATCGAAACCGCCCATGCCCGCATGCTGATTACCGCCGATGTGGGCGTCGCCCAGGAAGCCGCCATGCTGGAGCGCAACTGGCTAGGGCATTTCAACGTCGTGGTCGCCGGGCACCACGGCAGCATTACTTCGTCATCACTAGCCTTTGTCGAGACGACACACCCGGACTGGGTGGTGTACTCATCCGGCTTTCTCAACCGCTTTCGTCATCCCCGGCCAGAAATCGTCGCACGTTACGCCGCACAAGGTGCGCAGGATTTGCGCACCGATCGGGACGGCGCCGTCATCATCACAACCAGCGGTAGCGAAGTAGCCATTGAGCGCTGGCGCGAAACGCATCCACATTACTGGTTTATGCAGTGGTGATAAGCTAGCGCTCTATTAGTACATCCATATCTGCAGCGCTTCGCCGCTTGATTGCGCACTTGCGAGACTTCCATGCCCACGCTTTCTGCCATTTATCGTTATCCGGTTAAATCCACCCAAGGTCTGTCGCTAACGACCAGCGAGTTGTCCCCGTCGGGCCTGCCCGATGATCGCGCGTGGATGGTGACTTCAACCGAGGGCCGCATGATTACCGGGCGTGATTGCCCAACGCTGGTCAAAGTCGTCACCGACGTGGACGAGCACAGCCTGACCTTGTCCGCTCCTGGCATGCCGGTCCTGAGCGTGGAACGCGCATTGTTTAGTCAGGCCTGCCCGGCATCGGTGTGGAAAGACGATTTTGCGGCCTGGTCTGGCGCCAAGTCGGCAGACGCCTGGTTCAGTGATTATCTGGGCCGCGCGGCGCGGTTGTTGTATACCGGCGAAACCCAGCGTCGGGTGCGGCCTTTTCCGGATGTGCCACTGTCTTTTGCCGACGGATTTCCACTACTGTTGATTGGCGAAACTTCACGCCAGCAACTCAGCGAATGGGTTGGCCGGGATATGGAAATGGCACGGTTCCGGCCCAACCTGGTGATATCCGGCGCACCCGCCTTTGCCGAGGATGGCTGGAAGCAGATCCGCATTGGCAATGTGATGTTTCAGATTGCCAAGCCCTGCGGGCGCTGTGTATTCACCACGGTTGATCCTCAAACGGCCGAAAAGTCAGCCGACCAGGAACCACTGCGTACCATCGCCCAGCGGCGTAAAGGCCCGGAAGGGGCAGAGTTCGGGCAAAACGTGCTGGCAGGCAATGTTGGGCGGATTGAAGTAGGC
This sequence comes from Silvimonas soli, assembly GCF_030035605.1. Classification (NCBI taxonomy): domain Bacteria; kingdom Pseudomonadati; phylum Pseudomonadota; class Betaproteobacteria; order Neisseriales; family Chitinibacteraceae; genus Silvimonas; species Silvimonas soli. The sequence continues at coordinate 1,058,856 of NZ_CP106736.1, forward strand.
ATGCCGGTCGAGATTCTGGAGTAACCGTCCGCCTGCGGGATGCTGGTTAGCGCTCATGCGCCAGCCAGAGACACCCGTGCCACGACCGTATTGCCTTCGCCCTGATATTCGATCTGGTCAAACGACAGCATGCGCGCCATGGAAATGCCGCGCCCGTGCGGATCAAACGCCCGCTCCGGCGAAAACTCCAGGAATGGCCGCCAGTCAAAACCCGCGCCCTGATCGGTGATCACGATGGTGATTGCCGCCTCACCCCGCTGAAACTGCACCCTTACGCGGCGACCGGCGTAGTCCGGGTGGCTCAGCCGGGACTCAATTTCATCCTGCCAACGCCCTAACTGCAACAGCCGCGTTTTTTCGCCATAGCGAATGCCTAAATTGCCATGCTCAACCGCATTCACCAGCAATTCGGACAAACCCAGCGCCACGCGTTGGGGTTCCGGGCAGGCGTGCGATAACACTAGCGTGAGTTGCCGGGCTTCTTCCAGTGAACGGAATTCGAACTCGGCATTGATCAACTGGCCATAATTGCCAGCTTGCGCCACCAGTTGCTGTTCAAGCCGGCGCTTTTCGCGATAGAAATCCACCGCCGCGCTGACAATGGCCAGCAGCATGTCGCGCTGAAACGGCTTTATTAGATAGTAATACGCCCCGGCGGTAAGCCCTTCCCGCACGTTTTCCGCTGCGCCAACTGCCGTTTGCATGATCACGGGGACCTGCATCAGCTCCGGTTGCTGCTTGAGCCGCGCCAGCAATGCCATGCCATCCATCCGCGGCATCATGCGATCCAGCAATATGGCATCGAACGCCCGATCAGTTGCCAGCAAGTCCCATGCAGCCTCGCCGTCTTCGGCAGTAATGACTTCATAATCAGCGTCTTGCAGATGCTCGCTCAGGATTTCGAGATTGAACGGCTCGTCATCCACAATCAACAAACGGGGTTTTCTATCGATACTGCCGGAATTCATGAATACAGCACTCCTGAGTCAAATCATGCGGCGAACACACCTGGGCCGCTACTTTGCCAGTGATTGATAGAGCTCGCTAAACGCTTGCGCAAGTTTATGGCGTGGATCCAGTTGCACCAATGGCATCGCCCGCTCATGCGATTCGCGGATTTTGACCGAACTGGATAAGTAGGGCTGCAGTACCGGCAGCCCTTGGGCGGCGAGTTCCTCGACCATTCGGGTCGGCAAACTGGCGCGCGCCTGAAACTGGTTCACGATGATGCCTTCCACTTCCAGCCGCGGATTGTGATCCGCCTTGATTTCCGCCACTCGCCCCAGCAAACCGACCAATGCTTCACGCGAAAACGCGTCGCAATCGAAGGGAATCAGGCACCGATCGGCGGCAATCAGCGCTGAAAGCGTGAAGAAGTTAAGCGCCGGTGGCGTATCAAGCCAGATTTCGTCGAAGCGCCCGCCAAACTCCTGCAACGATTCACGCAGCTTGTAGATCTTGTAGCGCGCTTCCAGTTTGCTTTGCTGCTCGGCCAGGCTGTCGCCAGCAGGGAGAAGAAACAAGCCCGGGCACGGCGTGGCATGGACGAAATCATCCATCACGTGAGCGTAAAGACTGAAATTAAGTGTTTGCTCGAAGAACTCGGTCAGCGTCGGCGTGGCCTGCGCCAGCACCTCGCCCAACAGGTAGCGACTGGTGTTGGCTTGCGGGTCGAGATCGACTACCAGCACCGAACGACCGGCTATGGCGGCCGCTGCAGCGAGATTGACTGTGATGGTGGACTTGCCCACCCCACCCTTCTGATTGAACACCACACGACATACCATGGGCATTGATCTCTTACCAGAGCCTTGCGGGAAGTCAATATAGCACGCGGGTATGTAGCGCGTTAGGTCAAAAAAATTCCGTAAAAATTCACATTATGCCGTTGGAAATAGTTACGGGTGTGCCAGAAGCCCTCTCCTTAAACTGCATCCAAGTTTGCGGCCATGCCGACAAGCCAAACAAGACGTGGATTAAGACAAAGGAGAACACATTATGAAAATCAAATACACAACACTCGCAGTTGCTCTGGCTCTGGGTGCTGGCGCTGCCATGGCTGACGTGACCATCGACGGTAACATCACCGGTGGCGTGCAATACCTGAAGGCTGGCGACACCAAGTCCGGCGGTGTTTCTTATGATGCAATCATTGGTGTGTCCGGTAGCGACAAGCTGGATGCCGGCGGCAAGCTGATCTGGCGTGTTGAGCAAGAAATCCAGAGCCAGCCTGGCGACCGCAGCCAAGGCGGCGTAGCCAACTGGGGCAACCGTCAAGCGTACATCGGTCTGACTGGTGACTACGGTACATTCCGCGCCGGTAACATGCTGACCCCGACTTATGACACTCTGGACGCTCTGTATGCCAACACTGGCGCAGAATGGCTGGCACGTGACTACGGTATGGGTCAGTCGAACTACGCCAAGAACGTAGCTCGTTACGACACCCCTAACCTGTACGGCTTCAACGCTTCGGCAGCTTACCTGTTTGAAGATCAAGGCGTGCAAGGCAACAAGGGCTACGACGTTGCTGCAACCTACAAGTGGGAAGGCCTGGGTGTTCAAGGTACTTACCAAAAACGTGACAACGTTCAGTCCTCCACTACTGACGTGACTTCGCAACAAGTGCTGCCAGATGGCACCAACACCAAAGACTGGTACGCTGGTGCGAACTACAAGTTCGGCAATGGTATCGGCGTGAAAGGTGGCTTCAAGCGAGCTCAAGCTGATGGCACCGCACTGGGTGGCGAACAACGTCAAGACATGTGGATTGCTCAAGGTTCGTACGAAACCGGCAAGCACGGCGTGTACCTGAGCTACTTCAACCTGCGTGATGGCAAGCTGAACGGCGCTGACCAGAAAGACTCCGGCGCACAAGCAATTGACGCACGTTACAACTACAGCCTGTCCAAGCAATCGCTGGCGTTTGTTGACGCTCGCTACGTGAAGAACCAGGACAACGCATCGTTCAGCGCAGCTGACGACGCGCTGTACTACGGCAACACCGGTGCAGATGCTGGTGAAAGCAGCTACCGCGTCATGGCTGGCGTGAAGACCTACTTCTAATCAACCGGTCTCTCCTGGTAATTTGAAGTTAGCCGGGCCGCAAGGCCCGGCTTTTGTTTGCGCGTCATTTGGGCAACTGCGGGATTCATCATTACCGATAATGCTGGCGAAACTGCCTTGGGGTAATTCCTTTGGTGGCCAGAAACTGGCGATTGAAATGCGCCAGATTCCGATAGCCCGCAATCTCGGCAATCACCCCAACGGGTTTGCTGGTCTGAATGAGTAGTTGGCAAGCGTGCCCGATGCGCAACTGCGCTTGATAAGCCGTCACGGTTTTGCCGGTATGGCGCTTGAAGAAGCGGTGAAACGCCCCGACCGACAACGCCACCTTGCGTGCCAACTCCTCCACCGGCACTGGTTCGGCAAAACGCTGATGCAAAATATCCAGTACCTTGCCCAGCCGTTCACCACTACCATCCGTACTCGCCCGCATGATCTGTGCAGATAATGTCTGCGCGCTGGCGTCCTGCGCCAGATCAAGCAACACATCCAGCAATACGGGCATGCGCCGCCCGGCATCCAACGCATTTAACGACAGCAATTTGGGCTGCACGCGAGCAGCCGCTTCGGCAGAAAAAGCCAATGCTTGCAACGCGTTATCCGCCAGTCGCTGGATAGGCAGCAACTCCGGCAAATCCGTCACCAACCGCGTTACCCAATCCCGACTGAACCACACCACAACTGCCAGCACCGGGCGTGTGCTTTCCAATGCCTGCGCGGCGGACCAGGTATGTGGCAAGTTAGGCCCGACCAGCACCAGATCTCCATCGGCAAAGTCGCCCAGGTGATCCCCCACATAGCGCTGGCCGCACGCGTTAACCGTCAGCGTCAGTTCGTATTCGGGATGGTAATGCCACTCAAAAGGCAACTCCGGTAGCTCGCGCCACAGCAACGCCCAGGATGCGCCATCGGGAACAGTAACGTGCTCTAGTTGCGGCTTCACTTTTGTACCTGCACTGCGCAATGAAACGTCACAATAGTATCAAACTGCGCCAGCTACGGCGCAATTCACCGGTCTTTGCCCGTGCACAATCAACCGTCCACACCGGAGACCGACATGAATGACCGTTATCAATACGGCGACAATCGCCCAGGCAACCCATCTGTTGCTTATCTTGAACAAGTCCAATTGCGTGATCTGCGAAAGCAGCTACCGTTGCGAGTGTTGAGCGAGGCTGACTTCGCTCACTGGCAGCGTTATGGCTTTGTAATCATCAAACAGGCCATCACCCCGGCCGAGGTCAAACGCACTACCGATTTTTTATGGGAGTTCCAGGAGTTAAGCCCGCAAGACCCGGCCAACTGGAGCAAGCCGCAGTTGCGCGACCATGAAATGAAAGAGCTCAATGGCTCCGGCATGGTCGAGGCATACCAGAACCAGACCATGTGGAATAACCGCCAGAACGAGCGCATCTACAATGCGTTTGTGGATATCTGGGACCGCGAAGACTTGTGGGTCACTATTGATCGCGCCAATCTCAATCCACCCAACCTGGGCACCCGCAAGTTTGGCGGATTCATTCACTGGGATTCCGACACCACGCTCGACCCGCTGCCAGTCAATGTTCAGGGCGTGCTGGCATTGTCTGACACCACCGAGGAAGGTGGCGGTTTTCAGTGCATTCCCGAATTATTTGAACACTTTGCCCAATGGCGCCAAAGCGCCCCGGCGGCTCGCAATCCGTGGCAACCAGACTTGACCACCGTACCGTGGTCACCGCGGTTTATTCCGATGCAGGCTGGAGATTTGTTGATCTTCAACAGCTTGCTCGCCCACGGTATCCGTCCAAATACCTCAAGCAACAAGGTGCGGCTGGCGCAGTACATTTCATTTACCCCTGCTGACGAAACCAATACCGAGTTGCGAAATTGGCGCGTCGGTAGCTGGTACCGCCGCGAACCGGCGCGGGGTTACGCCTTTCCTGGCGATCCACGCAATTGGGAGCAAACGCGTTACCCGCGTGCAACCCTGTCGTCGCTGGGCGAGAAAATTCTTGGCTTGCGCCACTGGAGCGATGAACAACTGGCTGTTGAACCAGCAACGCTGCAACCGGTCACCCAATAATCCAGGCTTTCCTTGCACTAGCTTGACCCCGCTTCGGCGGGGTCTTTTTTTGGGCCAGCCATTTGCATATCGGCATCGCTGGCGTCCAACAAAAAACCACCCGCAGGTGGTTGTTTGCATACATCCGCAAAAGCACAAAACGAAACTCAAGCAACCGGTGGCTTGGTCAGATCTTTGGAGCTGAAGAATGCGTCGGAGAAGAATTCATCTTCCGGCAAGCCGCGCGAAACAAAATTCTTGAAGGCCGCCTCCACCATAACCGGCGCACCGCAAGCGTAAACCTGCCGCCCGGCCAGACTGCCAAAGTCATCCATCACCGCTTCGTGCACCAAGCCCGTACGCCCCGACCAGTTGTCTTGCGGCAATGGGTCTGACATTACCGGGACAAACTTGAAGTTCGGATGCGCTTGCTGCCAGTCGGCAGGCAGTTGCGGCATGTACAAATCCTGCAAGCTGCGGCAGCCCCAGTACAGGATCATCTCGCGCTTGATGCCCTTGTTGAAGGCGTGCTCCAGAATGCCCTTGATTGGCGCAAAGCCTGTACCGGTGGCGATAAAGATGATCGGCTTGTCGCTGTCTTCACGCAGGAAGAACGACCCCAGCGGTCCGGTAAAGCGCATGATCTCGCGCTCTTTCATCTCATTCCAGACATAGTTGGCAAACTCGCCACCGGGCATGCAGCGGATGTGTAACTGCAGGAATTCGTCATCATGCGGGGCATTGGCAATAGAGAAACTGCGCTTCTTGCCACCCTTGGTATGCAGGTCGATGTATTGCCCGGCCAGAAACTGCAAACGTTCAGTCGTCGGCAGCTTGAACGACAGTACCGCGACGTCATGCGAGATTTTTTCGATCTTCTGCACCCGGCACGGCAAGGTTTTGATCTGGATATCTTTGGTGGCCGAGACTTCACGGCATTCCACCGTAATGTCGCCCGTGGGAACCGCGCAGCAATACAACGCCATGCCACGCTCACGCTCCATATGTGGCAAAGCGGATTCGGCGTAACCATCTGGATAATCGACTTCGCCACTCACCACTTGGCCCTTGCAAGCACCACATGCGCCGTTTTTGCAGCCATAGGGCATGCTGAAACCGGCAGCAATGGCGGCATCAAGGATAGTCTGGCCGTCTTCCATGGTGATTTGCTGGCCAGCGGGGAGGATGGTAAGTTGCTTGGACATCGTAAAATCTTTCCAGATCAATCAAGTGTTGCCAATAAACAGAATTAGATCGCGTCACCTCATGCGCCCCCGCTTGTTGATAGCCGGTTGTGGCGACGTCATTTCGCGCGCACTGCCCTGGTTGCTGGCACGGTTTCAAGTCTTTGTGATCTGCCGCCGCGAAGATCAGGCCGTCGAACTGCGACACGCCGGTGCCCATGTATTGCGGGCCGACCTTGACGATGCGTCTACACTCAGCCGCCTCGGCGGCCTGCGCGCAGCACTGATTCATAGCGCGCCGCCTGTTGCTTCAGGTGAGGCCGATTTGCGAACTCACAAGTTGCTTGCTGCATTACAAAAATCGTCGGCAAGACCACAGAAGCGGCCAATTTTAGCATACCCAACCCTGGCGGCTGTCTACATCAGCACGACCGGGGTCTATGGAAATGCCGACGGCCAATGGCTGGACGAATGCGCGCCATTGCGACCGGATTCCGCACGTGCCCAGCGACGAGTCAGCGCAGAACAGCAAATGCGGACTTGGGCGCGGCGCGCTGGTCGGCGCTTAAGCATCCTGCGGGCGCCTGGCATCTATGCCGAAGGCCGTTTGCCAGTAGAACGGGTTAGGCGGGGCGATCCTTCTATCAATCCCGCAGAGGACAGCTGGTCCAACCATATTCATGCCGACGACCTGGCCCACGCGGTTTGCCTGGCGTTATTTCGGGGCAAACCATTACGGGCCTACAACGCGGTGGATGATCACCCGACACTCATGGGCGACTGGTTTGACCAGGTTGCCGACGCCTGCGATCTACCCCGACCACCACGCATCGCCCGCAGCGAAGCCAGTCAGCAGCTGTCACCGGCGCTGATGTCGTATCTCAATGAATCCAGAAAACTGCGCAACTGCCGTATCAAACGAGAATTGCGCCTGCATTTGCGCTGGCCCACGACAATGAAATATTTGCATTCGCAAATTTCTCATAAATTGCCTAAGGTCAAACCTCAGTAGGTCACCGAGTCGTATCGTTTTCCAATTAGCCACGGCTTGCCGTGGCTTCCTCCTTTTATCCTCAGGCAAGGAGTCTCATCATGCCGGTTTCCGCACGCGCAGCCGTGGTTCGCGAATTCAAAAAACCGCTCGAAATCACCCATGTCGATATCCCCGATCCAGGTCCAGGCCAGGTGCTGATCCGCCTGATCGCCTGCGGTGTGTGCCACACCGACTTGCACGCGGCCCATGGGGACTGGCCGGTGAAACCAACACCACCGTTTATTCCGGGGCATGAAGGCGTTGGCGAAGTCGTGCAGGTTGGGCCGGGCGTAAAACGCATCAAAAAGGGTGATATCGTTGGCTCGCCGTGGTTGCATGATGCGTGCGGCTGCTGCACTTATTGCGTCACCGGCTGGGAAACGCTGTGCGAAACCCAAAACAACACCGGTTATTCGGTGAACGGTGGCTTTGCCGAATACATGCTCGCCCCGGCCGACTACGTGGCCGTGATTCCGGAAGGGCTTGATCCTGCGGACGTCGCGCCGATTCTGTGCGCTGGCGTGACCACCTATAAAGGATTGAAAGAGACCGACGCCAAACCCGGTGACTGGGTCGCCATCTCCGGCATCGGCGGCTTGGGGCACGTCGCGGTGCAATACGCCAAGGCCATGGGTTTCAAGGTGGTTGCCATTGACCACGGCGCTGACAAACTGGCGCTGGCGAAAGAACTGGGCGCAGATCTGGCCTACGACTACGCCGACGCGGACATGGTGGCCAAAGTGCAGAAAGACACCGGTGGCGTGCACGGCGCGCTGGTTACTGCGGTATCGCCTGCCGCCTTCAAACAAGGTATCGATCTGTTGCGCCGTGGCGGCACGATTTCGCTGGTTGGTTTGCCACCGGGCACTTTTGAAACACCCATTTTTGACGTCGTGCTCAAGCGCATCACCGTTCGCGGCTCCATCGTTGGCACCCGCGAAGACTTGCGTGAATCACTGCAGTTTGCGGCAGACGGCAAGGTCAAAGTGCATTACAGCACAGCCAAACTGGATGAGATCAATGAGATTTTCGCCAAAATGGAAGCGGGCGAATTGCTGGGACGCGTGGTGCTGACCTTCTGACTCTTCAGATCAATCCATCCCTGACGGTTGCCACTTGTGGCTAACCCAAACAAATACCCCGCATCTAGCGGGGTATTTGTTTTATAGGGCGACTCAAAAGTAACCTTGCTCCTAGCGATCGACCAATGACTTACGCTCACGTTCAAGGTGCGCCAGCAAACGCTGCAGCATGGCTTCGGCGCTGCGGCCAATATTAAGAAAGCGGCAGCCGATATGATGCATTTCCTGCCCGGAACGCGTCATCATCACCCGGCGGGAACGCACTTCCAGATTCACCGGCATGTTGCCCCATTGCCCCAGCTCCAGTTCGGCTTTGGGCACCTTCTCACCTGGCTGAAGCATTGCCGCTTGAGTTGAGTTTGCCCACAGCCCCACGCCGCCGAGCGAAATATCGTGGACCTCAAGCGTGGCTCGCTGGTTACCTGCCAGGATTACTTCACAGGCCCACGGGCGGACCAACGGGGTATCAATCCGGAAAAATTCGCGCCTTTGCAGTTTTACGAGGTCACGCGGAAATGGAACCCTGAATGCAGGCGAGTCTTCAAATTCGACGATGTCTGGCTGGCCGATCACAAATTGCACCTTCACCCCATCAGGCATGGCCACCACGATATTTCGCTCGGATTTGGCCAGGGCGTCGTTGGTTGCCTGGTGACCGCCGACATCCAGGATCAGTTCGCGCTTGGCGACATCCACAGCCAGAATGCGCGACAGCATCAACTGCTGACCATGCGAAAAATAGATGGTCACGAAATCGCCCCGCTGCACCAACTGGCGCAAGACGGCTCCGATTTCCAGTACGTTGGTCAGCAAGAACGGTGATACGTCTTCGCCCTCTGCAATGGGGCTTTGCTGTTCTTGTTGGTTCTCAGGCTCGCTCATGCAAGCTTATTCCTCAATCAGGGTATTCAGGTCTTTCGCCAATACCGATGGCGCAGCACCGTAATTTTCCAGCACCCGCAGGCGCCCTTTTCTATCCAGTAAATAACTGCCCGCACTGTGATCCAGGGTGTAATCCGCACCTGAACCTTGTTTCTGGTACACCACTTTATAACGCGCGGCGACCTCCGCCACTTGTTGTGGCGTGCCGGTCATGCCAATAAATCCGGGGTTAAACGCCGGCACATATTGCGCCAGTAACGCCGGGGTGTCCCGCTCCGGGTCCAGCGACACAAACAGGACTTGTACCTGCGACGCCTTGCTGCCCAGTGTTTTCATGACCGCCGCGTATTCTGCCATGGTGGTTGGACAAACATCCGGACAATGGGTGTAACCAAAAAACAGCGCCACGACCTTGTCATTGAAATCCGCCAGACGTCGGGCTTTGCCGTGATGGTCCACCAGCGTGAAATCACCGCCAAAGTCTACCCCGGTAATATCGGTGCCCTCGAATGCGACTTTAGAACAGCCAGTCAACAAAGAGAGTGCTATCAGAACCGCGAATATCGCAGGCCGTAAAAAACCAGAGAGTTTTTTCATTGGGTGGTCCGACTATGTCGCCCGCAAGTTTGCGCCACGCGAAACCCTGACACAAGTGTTCAGCAAAGAAAATGCAGCGCCGTCGTTGGCAAGCAGCCTTGCTCGGCTGCGGCAGCATACTCGATCTGCCCTAATAGCGGGGAACGCAGCGCCTTTTGCAAGGTTTGCAGGTTATCCTCGTAGCGTGACATGGCCGGATCAACCCGGTTGGCGATCCACCCCGCAAACTGGAGCCCGCTCGCCTCTATGGCCTGCGCCGACAGAAGCGCATGGTTGATACAACCCAAACGCATCCCCACCACCAGAATCACCGGAAAGCCCAACGCTTTAGCCAGATCAGCCATCATGGCGGACTCGTTTAGCGGTGCATACCAGCCGCCAGCACCTTCCACCAGCACCACATCTGCCTGCTGCTGCAAGGCCGCGGAGCATTGCAGCAGATGTGGCAAAGAAACGTCAATTCCCGCTTCGCGAGCGGCCAGATGCGGGGCGATTGGCGGCATGAAGCGGTAGGGATTCACCAACTGGTGGTCTGCCTGCACGCTAGAGGCTGCGGCATGCGCGGCAACGTCAGCATTCCACATAAAAGAATGACCATCTACATCGCTACGCAGCTCACAACCTGACGCAACCGGCTTCATACCGATGGTTTGCTTGCCTGCTGCGTTAAAGGCTCTCAGCAACTGACAAGTGGCGACGGTTTTACCGACTTCGGTATCCGTGCCGGTAATGAAGTAACCCTGCGCGGCCATTAGCGTGCTCTCGGCCGGAATTCAATCACCTGACTACCATCGGCCAGTGTTCTGGCCGGCATGATTTCAGGTTTCCAGGCGTGGCCATAAACCACTTCGTAGGTTGCTGGCAGTTCGCCATCTCGCCTGAATTGCTCGTAATTGGCCACGACCCGCTGCCATGCCGTTTTGCCCATCATGCCGCTACGTCTGCCGCGCGTTGCGTTATGCGCGCCAATGCCTTTCAGGTCAGCGAGGATGGGTTTGAGTTCGGGATAGGTTAGCGTGATGTGTTCCATGTCCATCACTGGCGTAGCAAAGCCGCTATTCACCAGCGCATCGCCCAGATCGTGCATGTCGATAAACTGGTTCACATGGGTGTAGCCGTCAATGCTGGCAAAGGCCGAACGCAACTCTTTAAGGGTATCCGGGCCGAGCGTGGAGAACATCAGCAAGCCGCCCGGCTTGAGCACGCGCAGCATTTCGGCAAAGGCCGCATCCGGCACATTGCACCACTGCAAGGCCAGGCTAGACCAGATCAGATCAACCGAGTTGCTGGCCAGCGGCAGTGCTTCCAGATCGCCACATACCTGTACTGGCTTGCGACGGTCGAACATGGCCTTGATGCCACCACCACGTTGCTCACGTGCGATGCGCAGCATGCCGGGCGCCAGATCAAGTTCAATCAGCCGCCCTTCCGGATAACGTTCGCGCAGAATCGGACAGGCAAAGCCGGTGCCGCTACCTGCATCCAGCATGCGCTCTGGTTTGATGCGGATATAGTCCAGCCGTTCGGCCATGCGCTGGACGACTTCACGCTGCAATACGGCTGCGGCGTCATAGGTACTGGCTGCTTTGTCAAAAGCCGCGCGAACGGCGACTTTATCGGTGTAAAACGCTTCACTCATGCCTTACCCAGCTTGTGCCGTACCGCGCCGATGATCATCGGCAGGAAAGAAATACCAACAATGCAGATGATCATCACGGAAAGATTCTTCTTGATGAACTCGATGTTGCCAAAGAAATAACCCAGCGCCACCAGACCACCTACCCAAACCAGCGTACCGAATACGCTGAACGCCAGAAAGCGCAGATACGGCATCTTGCCCACACCTGCGACAAACGGTGCAAAGGTGCGCACGATGGGGATGAATCGCGCCAGCGTCACGGTCTTGCCGCCGTGGCGATCATAAAATTCATGCGTGCGCGTCAGGTAATCACGACGGAATATTTTTGAATTGGGATTGCTGAACAGCTTTTCGCCGATGGTACGGCCAATGATGTAGTTGGTGCTGTCGCCCAGGATAGCCGCCAGAATCAACGTCCCCGCCAAGAGGTATGGGTCCATGCCGCCCAGTGCCGCCACCGCGCCGCCCACAAACAGCAATGAATCGCCCGGCAGGAACGGAAAAACCACCAGACCGGTTTCGCAAAAGATCACCGCGAACAGCAGCGCATAAATGCCGGTGCCGTAGTTCTGCGCCATTTGCTGCAGATAAACGTCCAGGTGCAGAAAAATCTGGATCAGATTGAAGTCCATGGGGCGGGGAAGTCCTGTCTGGTTAGAGTGTGACACGCGCAGCCGGAATGGTACGGGTAATCACGGCACTTGTTAAATAAAACTGACTCAGAAAAAGACAACGCCGGCGCAAACAGCGCCGGCGTCATGATCTATTGCATTGCAGATGTGGCTTCAGACCACATCTGCGGGGCGGTTAGACCACTGCTTCCTGTTTGACTTTCACTGGCTTGATCATGTTGTCGCGGGTCACGCCAAACATCAGTAATAGTGGCGAAGCCACCAGCACCGATGAATAAATCCCGAACAAAATACCGATCGTCAGTGCCGAAGCAAACCCGTGCAATGCCGGGCCGCCGAAGATCAGCATAGACAACACCATCACTTCGGTCGAACCGTGAGTGATGATGGTCCGGCTCATGGTGGCGGTAATGGCGTTATCAATGATTTCCGGCACGCCCTTGCCGCGCATGTTGGGCTTGCGAAAGTTCTCGCGAATCCGGTCAAACACCACCACCGATTCGTTCACCGAGTAACCCAGCACAGCCAGCACCGCGGCCAGCACGGTCAGCGAGAACTCCCACTGGAAGAACGCAAAGAACCCGAGAATAATCACCACGTCATGCATGTTGGCGATGATGGCGGAGACCGCAAAACGCCACTCAAAGCGAATCGCCAGATAGGCCATGATGCCGACGCAAACCAGCGTCAGCGCGGTCAGGCCGTGCGACACCAGTTCATCGCCCACCGACGGCCCAATAAACTCAACCTTGCGGATTTGTACGTCCGGGCGGTCTTGCTTGAGCGTGTTCAGCACATCGTTAGATAGCTGGGCCGAGGTCTTGCCCTTGATGTTCGGGATACGCACCATCACGTCGCGGGTGTTACCCAGCGCCTGCACCTGAGCATCGCCGTACTTGAGCGAATCAACCTTGGTCCGGACCGAATTCAGATCCACTGACTGGCTGTATTGCATTTCGACCACCGTACCACCGGTGAACTCAACGCCCAGATTCAGCCCTTTGTGCACCAGAAAGAACACGGCCAGCAAGAAGGTCGCCAGCGAAATCGCCGTGGTGATCTTCCCGTAGCTCATGAACGGGATGTCGCGCTTTACATGGAAAAACTCAATCATTTTTTTCTCCCCCGCCTTATACAGCCAGCGTGGACAAGCGGCGACGGTAGCCGTAGAACAAGTTGATCAGGCCGCGGGAAACAAACACAGCGCTGTACATGGAGGTGATGATGCCGAAGCAATGCACCCAGGCAAAGCCGCGCACCGCGCCCGAACCGAAGATCAGCAGAGCCAGACCGGCGATCAAGGTGGTGACGTTCGAATCCAGAATGGTGGCAAACGCGTGAGCGTAGCCGTTCTGGATCGACATATGCGGGCTCATGCCGTTGCGCAGTTCTTCACGCACGCGCTCGTTGATCAGCACGTTGGAGTCAATCGCCATCCCCAGCGTCAGCGCAATCGCCGCGATACCTGGCAGCGTGAGCGTAACGCCCAGCATGGACAACAGCGCCAGCAGGAACATCAGGTTGGCGCTCAACGCAATGGCCGAGGACACACCGAACACGCGGTAATAGATCACCATGAATACGGCAATGGCGAGGAAACCATACATGGTCGACTCAAAGCCCTTCTGGATGTTTTCCTTACCCAGGCTTGGACCAACCGTGCGTTCTTCCACGATGTTCATCGGCGCGGCCAGCGAACCGGCACGCAGCAGCAGCGCGGTGTCGTTGGCGTCAGCCACCGTCATGGCGCCGGAAATCTGCACGCGACCACCACCGATTTCGCTACGGATCACCGGAGCGGTAACGACTTCGCCCTTACCCTTTTCTACCAGAATCATCGCCATGCGCTTGTTCACGTTGTCGTGAGTGAGCTGACGGAAGATATTGGCGCCGGTTGAATCCAGGCTGATCGAGACCGCTGGCTGGCTGTGATCGTCAAAACCAGGCTGGGCGTCGTTGATGCTGTCGCCAGTCAGTTCTACGTCTTTCTTGACCAGGATCGGGCTAGGTTGACCATTGCGACCACGTTCGGTCATCAGTACCGTGCCATCCGGAACGTTACCAGCCAGCGCTTGCTGAAGATGCGATTGGTCATCGTCCACCAAGCGTACTTCCAGCGTGGCGGTACGACCCAGAATATCCTTGGCCTTGGCGGTATCCTGCACACCAGGCAGTTCGACCACAATGCGGCCTTCACCTTGTTGCTGGATCACCGGCTCGGCCACACCCAGTTCATTCACGCGGTTATGCAGCGTGGTGATGTTCTGCTTCACTGCATCGTTCTTCAGTTGCAGTAAAGAGGCTGGCGTGAAGGTCAACGTCACGGAGTAGTTGTTCGGGTCTTTGGCTTCGGTCAGTGCCATATTCGGCAGGGCTTTGCGCAGCGCGTTGGTGGTGTCATCCACCGTTTGTGCGTCACGCAATTGCACGACTACGCTGTCGCGCAGGCGATCGATCTTGCCGTAGCGGATTTCTTTGTCGCGCAGTTCGCGGCGCACGTCACCGGCGGTTTTGTCCAGCGACTTGCTGACCGCAGCATCCATGTCCACTTCTAGCAAGAAGTGCACACCACCGCGCAAATCCAGACCCAGCGACATCGGCTTGGCACCAATGGCCACCAGCCATGCCGGTGTTTGCGGCACCAGATTTAGCGCCACGGAGTAATCGTCGCCCAGCGCGGACTGGATGGCATCCTTGACCTTGAGCTGGGTTTCAGTATCTTTGAAGCGCAGCTTGACCGAATTGGCATCGCTCAGCACAGCTTCTGGGGTAAACCCGGCCTTGGTAGCCAAAGCCGTTACGCGATCTTGCAGCGCGGCATCCACCTTGACGGTGGCCCGGGCACTGGAAATCTGCACTGCGGGGCTTTCACCGAAGAGATTCGGCAGGGTGTAAAGCACCGCCACCACAACGGTGACGATGATCAGCAGGTACTTCCACACGGGATAACGGTTCATGTTCAGAGCCGGTAATGACAAGCGGCAGACGATGCTGCCGCTTCTCGGGTTACGTTTTACTTATTGTTTTTGATCGTGCCTTTTTCCAGGCGCTGGGCAACTGCCGAACGCTGGATCAACACTTCAACACCGTCAGCCAGTTCAATCGTGAGATAAGCATCCGTTGCTTTGGCAACGCGTCCCAGCAAACCACCGGTAGTCACAATTTCATCGCCCTTTTGCACGGCTTGCAACATGGCTTGTTGCTCTTTGGCGCGCTTTTGTTGCGGACGAATCAACAAGAAATAGAACAGCACGAAGATGACGATCATCGGCGCGAAGGACAGCAGTCCTCCCATTGGGCCGGCGCTTGCGCCCGCATCAGCGGCGAAGGCAGAAGGGATCAGCTGCATGGCGGTTGATTTTCCGTATAAGTGTAAAACGATTAAAAAAGCCGCTTATTTTAGCCCGCGACCTGGATGAAATCCACAACGGGCCGTCCAAGCGGACATGCTACCAGGCCCGAAGTGGCCGGTAGCTCGCCTCTGACTGTCGTGTAATCAGTCAGTTCCTCGTGCCCGGTCAGCATGAAAACCGGTCACATAGGCGGGGAATGCATCTTGTTCAATGGCGGCGCGCATGTCTGCCATCAACACCTGGTAGTAGCGCAAGTTGTGGATAGTATTCAGTTGTGCGGCCAGAATTTCGCCCGAGCGGAACAAATGATGCAGATACGCCCGGCTGAAATTGCGGCAAGTGTAGCAGTCGCAGGTTTCATCCAGCACACGTTTGTCTTGCCGATGTTTGGCATTCTTGATCTTGATGTCGCCGTAGCGTGTAAACAACATACCGTTGCGCGCATTGCGGGTTGGCATCACGCAATCGAACATGTCGATGCCTTGCGAAACGCCAAAAACCAGATCTTCCGGCGTACCCACACCCATCAGATAACGCGGCTTGTTCACCGGCAACTTGGGGCCGGTGTACGCCAGTACGCGGTAAAACTCTTCGCGTGGCTCGCCTACGCTCAGGCCGCCAATGGCCATGCCGTGAAAACCGATGTCATCAAGACCCGCCAGCGATTCGTCACGCAGGTCTTCATACATGCCACCCTGAACAATGCCGAACAGCGCGTTGGGGTTTTCCAGCCGGTCAAACTCATCGCGAGAACGCCGCGCCCAACGCGCCGACATCCGCATTGAATCCGCCGCCTCTTTATGCGTGGCCGGATACGGGGTGCATTCGTCAAAAATCATCACTACGTCGGAATTAAGCACGCGCTGGATACGCATGGATTCTTCGGGTGTGAGAAACAACTTAGTCCCGTTCACCGGGCTCTGGAATTTGACGCCTTCTTCAGTGATCTTGCGCAAATCGCCCAGGCTGAACACCTGAAAGCCGCCAGAGTCGGTGAGGATGGGCTTATCCCAGCCCATGAATTCATGCAGGCCACCAAACTGGCCAATTACTTCCAGCCCCGGGCGCAGCCACAGGTGAAAAGTGTTGCCCAGGATGATCTGCGCCGAGATTTCATTCAGATCTCGCGGGGTCATGGCCTTGACCGTGCCATAGGTGCCGACCGGCATGAACACCGGGGTCTGCACCACGCCATGATTCAGCGTCACCTGACCACGGCGAGCACCGCCGCTGGTGGTTTTCAGTTCGAACTGCAAGCCATCAAGTGCTTGCTGAGTGTGTTGGGACATATATATACATACCTCTCGCTATCGGAAAACAGTCCGATGCTTGATCAAAAATCAGCACAAGCCAGCTGCCTGCGCCGCGCTGGCCACACCCGGGCCAACAAGCAAAACCCATGATTCTACAGGGATTGCCGCTCCAGCAGCATGGCGTCGCCATAACTGAAAAAACGGTATTCGTGCGCAACGGCGTGCTGATAAGCGTTCATCATGGTGTCGTGACCGGCAAACGCGGCCACCAACATCAACAGCGTGGACTTGGGCAGATGGAAGTTGGTCACCAACCGGTCCACCACGCGGAACTGATATCCGGGCGTAATGAAGATATCGGTATCGCCTTCTGGTTGCGCCAGAAAGCCCTGCTGGCTGGCAGCTTCCAGTGCGCGCAATGAAGTCGTGCCCACCGCGATGATGCGTCCGCCTTCAGCCTTGGCCTTTTGCAGCAGCGCCACCGTTTCTGGCGAAATGGCGTAGCGCTCGAAATGCATTTTGTGCTCTGCCACGTTCTCCACCCGCACCGGCTGGAAAGTACCAGCGCCCACATGCAGAGTCAGAAACGCGGTTTGCACACCTTGCGCGCGCAGTTGTTCCAGCAACGTATCGGTAAAGTGCAGCCCGGCGGTCGGGGCCGCCACAGCGCCTGGGTCGCGGGCATAAACGGTTTGATAGCGTTTGGCGTCTTCCTCATCGGGCACGTGGGTGATATACGGCGGCAGCGGTAACAAGCCTGCCGCATCCAGAATCTCCAGCACCGATGCTTCTGCATCGAACTCCAGCAAGAACAGCTCGCCCTGGCGTTCAATCATGGTGGCAGCCCAGCCGCCATTGAAGATCAGTTTGCTGCCCGGCTTGGGCGACTTGGATGAACGCACGTGCGCGAGCGCGCGATGCGGGCCCAATACGCGTTCGATCAACGCCTCAATCTGGCCGCCGCTTTCTTTCTGCCCAAACAGCCGCGCCTTGATCACTTTGGTGTCGTTGAACACCAAAACGTCGCCTGCGCGTAAAAAGCCGGGAAGTTCGGCGAACGTGCGATCTTGCAGGGTGGCACCATCCACGTGTAGTAAACGGCTGCCACCGCGCTGTTCCGGCGGAAACTGGGCGATCAAATGCTCGGGCAAGTGGTAATCAAAATCAGATAACTGCATGGAAATACTCAGTAGTCGCTGTAACAAAGTTACGGCAGTATATCAGCAGCAAACGGTCGCAAGCCGCGCTGTGCTTCGTTAAAACACGTTTTCAAACGAGTGTTTTATCTTGCAAATTCTGCGAATTTCGTCGAATTTACTGGACAACACCCATCTGGCTCGGCAAACTCCCGCCGATGACAGGGAACACTCGATCCGGGGCGACCATGACGCAAGGCCGAAAAATACTGGTTCTGCACGGTCCCAACCTCAATCTGCTCGGGGTACGCGAACCGCAACATTATGGCGCCGATACACTGGCTGCCATCAATGCCCGTTTGATTGAACAAGGCGCCGCAGTGGGTGCCCTGGTTGAAACATTCCAGTCCAATCGCGAATTCGAGTTGATCGAACGCATTCATGCAACCTTGAACGACGGCACTGACTTCATTGTCATTAATCCGGCCGCGTTCACCCATACCAGTGTGGCGTTGCGCGATGCCCTTTCCGGCGTCAAAAAGCCTTTTGTGGAAGTACATCTTTCCAACGTTCACGCCCGTGAATCGTTTCGGCATCACTCGTTCTTTTCCGATCTCGCCGTTGGCGTGATCTGCGGCTTGGGCGCCAAAGGCTATGAATATGCCTTGGCGTTCGCGCTCAATCATTCCGTCAAGACGTCCTGAAGACGACGTCGTTGTCCCAAAACTAAATACATATCAAAGAAGGGTTGCCATCAATGGACTTGCGCAAACTCAAAAAGCTGATCGATCTCGTCGAGGAATCCGGCATTGCCGAGCTTGAAGTGACCGAGGGCGAAGAAAAAGTTCGCATTACCCGCGTGAATCAATCCCTCGCGCCAACTTACCTGACCCAGGCACCGCAGATCCAGTTGCCAGCCGGCGCCCCTGCGGCAGCTGCGGCACCGGTTGCGGCTGAAGCCGCTCCGGCCGTGCAAGAAGGCACACCGGTCAAGTCGCCAATGGTCGGCACGTTCTACCGCGCGCCAAGCCCTGGCGCCAAGAACTTCATTGAAATCGGCCAGCAAGTGAATGTCGGCGATACGCTGTGCATCATTGAGGCGATGAAGCTCTTGAACGAGATCGAAGCCGAAGTCAGCGGCACGGTTAAAGCCGTGCTGGTGGAAAACGGTCAGCCGGTTGAATACGGCGAGCCGCTGTTCATTATTGGATAATTCTGTGAGGTGTACGGCGCTGCAAAACTGGTCGATAACGCCAGCCAGGTTGCGCCAGATCTCTCACTTCTCACGGAGTTGAGCCATGTTTGACAAGATTCTGATCGCAAATCGCGGAGAAATTGCTCTGCGGATTTTGCGTGCATGCCGCGAAATGGGCATCAAGACCGTGGTCGTGCATTCTGAAATCGACCGCGAAGCCAAATATGTAAAGCTGGCCGATGAGTCGGTATGTATCGGCCCGAACCCGTCCGGTTTGAGCTATCTGAACGTACCGTCGCTGATTGCTGCCGCTGAAGTCACTGAAGCACAAGCCATTCACCCAGGTTACGGTTTTCTGTCGGAAAACGCTGACTTTGCGCAACGTGTAGAAGAATCCGGCTTTGTGTTCATCGGCCCCAAGCCTGAATCCATCCGCCTGATGGGTGACAAGGTTTCCGCCAAGAACGCCATGAAAGCGGCCAAGGTGCCGTGCGTACCGGGCTCAGATGGCGCGCTGCCAGACGACAACACCGAAGTTCTGAAGATTGCCCGCAAGATCGGTTATCCGGTGATCATCAAGGCCGCTGGCGGCGGCGGTGGTCGCGGTATGCGTGTGGTGCACGAAGAAAACGAACTGCTGCGTTCGGTCGAAATGACCAAGTCGGAAGCAGGCGCGGCCTTCGGCAACCCGACCGTATACATGGAAAAGTTTCTGGAAAACCCACGCCACGTGGAAATCCAGATTCTGGCCGATACCCACGGCAACGCCATTTATCTGGGCGAACGCGATTGTTCCATGCAACGCCGCCACCAGAAAGTGATCGAAGAAGCGCCGGCTCCAGGCATTACCGAAGCGCAACGCAAACGTGTGGGCGAAGCCTGCGCCGATGCTTGCCGCAAGATCGGTTATCGCGGTGCCGGTACTTTTGAGTTTCTGTTCGAAAATGGCGAGTTCTATTTCATTGAAATGAACACCCGCGTGCAGGTGGAACACCCGGTGACCGAAATGATTACCGGCGTGGACATCGTGCAAGAACAGATCCGCGTTGCTGCTGGCTTGAAGCTCAATTACACGCAAAAAGACATCAAGCTCAAAGGCCACGCCATTGAGTGCCGCATTAACGCCGAAGACCCGCTCAAGTTTGTACCGAGCCCAGGTCGCATCACCACGTGGCATACGCCGGGTGGCCCAGGCGTGCGGGTGGATTCACACGTGTACCAAGGCTATTTTGTTCCGCCAAACTACGATTCGATGATCGGCAAGATCATCACCTACGGTGACACACGCGAGCAGGCCATGGCCCGCATGCGTATTGCGCTGTCGGAAATGGTGGTTCAAGGCATCAACACCAATATTCCTTTGCACCAGCAATTGTTGCTGGATGCGGCCTTTATCAAGGGCGGCACCAGTATTCATTACCTGGAGCACAAAATGCCGGAAATCCGCGCATTGCTGGAAAATCAGATCGGCTAAACTGCCTCTGAATGGTGGTAATACAAAACGGAGCTACGGCTCCGTTTTGCTTTGTTAGCCAGCAAAAAATCTGCAACTTCGGGCAAAGCCCCTGTTGCATGTCGTAAATCGCGCTTTTCTTGCAGTGCTGAGCAATGCGAGAATGGTCATTTGGTTTTGAGGCAGCATCATGTCCTGGCAAGAACTTCGTATCGAAACAGATTCCCGGAATGCCGAGGCGCTGTCGGACGCCCTCTTCGATCTGGGCGCCCTGTCCGTGTCGATCGAGGACGCCACTGCGGGCACCGCCGATGAAAAACCCATTTTTGGCGAGCCGGGTGAACCGCTCGAACAACTGTGGGAAAAAAGCATCGTGGTGGCCTTGCTGGAAGATGGCGCAGCGCCAGAATTCATCGTGGCCGCAGCATGCAATAGCACCGGCATTGCCCACCCGCTGTACACCGTGCAGATCGTGGAAGAACAAGACTGGGTGCGTTTGACGCAATCGCAGTTTGATCCGATCCGCATTTCCGACCGGCTGTGGATTACACCCACATGGCACGAATCGCCCGATGCACGTGCGATTAACATCGTGCTTGATCCCGGTCTGGCGTTCGGCACCGGCAGCCATCCCACCACGCGGCTGTGCCTGAAATGGCTGGACAGCAATATCCAGCAAAGCGAAACCGTGCTGGATTACGGGTGTGGTTCCGGCATTCTGGCCATCGCCGCGAAGAAATTGGGCGCTGGCGACACACACGGCGTGGATATCGATGCGCAAGCGATGATTGCATCACGCCAGAATGCCGAGCAGAACAACGTGGAAATCTCGTTCTTCTTGCCCAACGAAGCACCCCAGCAGCAATACGACGTGGTGGTCGCCAACATTCTGACCAACCCGCTCAAAACGCTGGCACCGTTGCTGGCCGGGCGTGTGCGTGCCGGTGGGCACATTGCGTTGTCGGGCATTCTGGAAGAACAGGCCGATGAAGTCATGGCGATTTACGGCGTGTGGTTCACCTTCTTGCCGCCCGCTGCCGAAGAAGGCTGGGTGTGCTTGTCGGGTACGCGCAAACAAGGTTGATGGCCGTTCGCGTCATCCAGATAAAAGCCGGTCGCGTTTGCAACCGGCTTTTTTATTGCCACTCCAGGTGGACCAGCGCATCACCAGGCTCAACTCCGAACCGTCACAACACGCCCGGCCAGCCCAACATCCGTATCGGCTTCGTCCGCAACATCTGCCAGCAACGCGGGCAAGCGCAGCCCCAGCGTCACGCCGCGCAACGCCATGAATAGCATCAGTGCCAGCCACAAGCCGTGATTACCCATTAAGGGCAACAAGATCAGTGCCAGCACGATAAAACAGCCAAAACACAAGGCCATGCAGCGCATTAAATCGTGAGTGCGCGTGGCGCCAATAAACACCCCATCCAGCAAAAACCCCCAGACCGAGATCACGGGTGCCAGTACGGCCCAGGGCAAATAACGTTCGGCGGCAATGCGGATTGCGCTCTGATCTGTGAGCAAACCAATGATCGTCGGGCCAGCCAGGGCATAAACCACGCTGAAAATGAGAGCCAGCACGCTAGACCATAACAGGCTGATCTTGATCGCCCGCACCAGTTGATCGCGGCGGCGCGCGCCAATAGCTTCACCGGTCAGTGCTTCAATCGCATGGGCAAGGCCATCCAGCCCATACGCCATAAATGTCTGGAAATTCATCAACAAGGCATTGGCGGCCAGGATCACGTCGCTCTGCCTGGCACCGGCATGGGCAAACCAGCCAAAGCTGGCCAACAGCAACATGGTCCGAAAAAAGATGTCGCGATTGATTAACGCCAGGCGGCGTAGTGAGGCAGATTCAATCAGGCGGCGCCAGACCATGCCTGGCAAATCATGTGGCAGCAATCTGGATAACACCAGCACGCCAGCAATAAAACCCGCCAGGTCGGCACAGGCCGTGGCCCAACCGATACCGACAATCCCCCACCCCAACCCACGCACAAAACTGTAAACCGCGACGATATTGACCAGATTGATCAGCAACTGCAGCAACAAGGCCCAGCGCACCCGCTGCACGCCCAGCAAATAGCCCAGCACCACATAGTTGGCCAGCACCAGCGGAGCCGACCAGATGCGGGCATGCGCGTAGCTTGCCGCGTCACTTTGTACCGCCGGGCTACCGCCGAGCAACTTCAGCGCGAAGCCAATCAACGGCACCTGCAACAGCAAAATCGTCAGCCCGATCGCCAGCGCCAGCGACATGGCGCGTAAGAGGTTATCGCGCAGAGCAATGTCATCTCTGGCACCCCAAGCCTGTGCCACCAGACCCGTCGTGCCCATGCGCAAAAAGCCGAAACCCCAGAACACGAAGCTGAAAAACACGCCGCCCAAGGCCACGCCACCAATGGCGGATGCATCGGTCAAATGCCCGGCCATGGCGGTATCCACGGCGGCGAGCAAAGGTTGGGTCAGATTGGCCAGCGCAATAGGAAACGCCAGGCCAAGCACGCGGCGGTGGCTAACGCCGCTGACTGGATTGCTCATGATGCTGAGGCTCTGAGAAAGAATCCCGATGATGATCGCATATTCCGGGCGCTTCTTTGCATGCCTGCGTATTGCACGTAACAACATACTTGCGCAACCGTGACCGGTGTCAGGTTACAGGCTAGAATCGCGGCCATGAGCTACGTTACGCGCTGCCCCAACTGCCGCACCGCCTTCAAAGTAACCGAAACGCAACTGGCCGCCCATGGCGGCAAAGTGCGTTGCGGCAAATGTGCATTCATTTTCAATGCACGTGACAGCCTGGAACTGCAAGCCAGCACCGAAAAACCTGCGCCAGTGGTCGAACGCGCCGCGCCGCAAGTTGTTCCAACCCCTGTGGCAGCCGCTCCGGCACCAGTGAGCATCAGCGCACAACCTGCCGCCAAAGAATACGTTCCGGTTTTTGCGCCAGCGCCTGCCCCCATTGAGACACCGGCACCCAGCCCGGTTCCGGCGCCGTTGCTGGCACCGGCTCCATTGCCAACTCCTACGCCGGCAGCCGTCGCTCACACGCCGCAAGCTGCAATCGCACCTGACCTCGCCAAGACAATTACAGCGGCGCCGCAAGAGTCCGTGCAGGACTGGCTGGAAAATTCCTACGTTCAGGCGATTGCCGCTGTGGCAGCTGAAGCCGAAGCCACCGACTACGACGATTACGTTGCACCGCCTGTAGCAACTCCGACACCAGCGATTGAGCCGGTTGCATCAACTGCAACTGCGCCCGCCGCCGAGCCTGTCGCGCCGCCAGTTGCGGTCGAGCCTGCTCATGTTGTCGCAGAAGAAGAGCCAATTTTTACCGTGCCGCTGGAAACCTGGTCTGCCCAGGCCAGTGAGCGTGGTGAAGGTTATTTCCCGATTCGTACCGCAGAAGACGATGCATTGCTGGCGTTGCCACCTGCAAGGCCCAAGTGGCATTACGCCGCATTGCCCGTGGCTGTGCTGCTGATTCTGTTATTGGTGTTCCAGGCAGGAATCCGCTATCGCAATGAGTTGAGCGTCAACTTCCCGTGGTTGCGTCCGCCGCTGACTTCCGTTTGCCAGCTGTTTGGTTGTGACCTGCCGTTGCCACGCAATGCCAGTCTGCTGCGTTCGGACTATTCCGAGCTGATCTTTGTACCAGATCATCCAGAGTTGATTCAGCTATCGGCATCTCTGCGCAATCTGGCCGCTTATGATCAGGCCCTCCCATCGCTGGAGCTGACCTTGACCAACGCGCAAGAAGAAGTTGTGGCAAAGAAGGTGTTTACTGCCAAAGACTATCTGGTTGCCAACGAGAAAAAACGTAGCGCCCTGGCCACCAATGACGAATTGCATGTTTTCCTGCAACTCAATGCTGCGGGTCTGAATGCCAGTGGCTACTCGTTGTACTGGTTTTATCCATAAACGGTGCCAATTCGCCTTGGCGATCTTCGACCGATGGAAGTTGATCCGCGTTTACGCTTGAAAATCCCGCCGCACGACCTCATCTGTTGAGCGGTCTGCCTTTGCACAAAGCAAACAGACATCTACAACAAAAAAACCAGCAACATCTACAAAGACCACCCGGCCAACTTCGCGTTGGTCGGGCATTCCACACAGGCAATTCAGGAGATACCCATGTCCCAAGTAACTCTCGGCGGCAATCCCGTTCCGGTGAATGGCTCGCTGCCCGCCGTTGGTAGCCAGGCAAAACCATTTTCACTGGTTGGCAAGGATCTGGCCGACGTGACGCTGGCCAACTTTGCTGGCAAAAACAAAGTACTGAATATTTTCCCGAGTGTGGATACCCCGACTTGCGCCATGTCTGTACGCAAGTTCAACGAATCCGCCTCCAAGCTGAATAACACTGTCGTGTTGTGTATCTCCGCCGATCTGCCGTTTGCTCAAGCCCGTTTCTGCGGTGCCGAAGGCCTGGATAACGTGCAAACCCTGTCGCTGATGCGCGGTCGTGAATTCCTGAATGATTACGGCGTCGAGATCGCTGGCGGCCCGCTGGTTGGCGTAGCTGCGCGTGCCGTTGTGGTGCTGGATGCCAACGACAAAGTGCTGCATACCGAACTGGTATCCGAAATCGCTAACGAGCCAGACTACGCTGCTGCATTGGCCGTGCTGGCCTGATCAAACTGGATTATCGGGCAGCCGTACTGCGACTCGCCCAATCAATCAGCCAAACGCCCGTCTCAACTTGAGCGGGCGTTTTTATTTGCTGGCCCGCACCTCGGCAAACAGATGCAACGCCGCATATTGCAGCAACATGATGGTCTTGCCATCGACGATTTCGCCATCCGCCATCATTTGCATTGCGTTGGCAAAGGTGAGCTCCAGCACCTCGATATCCTCACCTTCTTCCGCCAACCCGCCACCGTCGGCCACTTTGTGCGAAGCATCGTATTGCGCCACAAAGAAGTACAGCTTCTCGGTGACGGAGCCGGGGCTCATGAAGGCCTCGAACACTTTGCGCACGTTTTGCACGCGATAGCCGGTTTCTTCTTCCACCTCGGTGCGAATACGCTCTTCGGGCGAAGCCTGATCCAGCAAACCGGCCGGGGTCTCGATCAGCATGCCGTGATAACCGTTTACATACGTCGGCAAACGAAACTGCCGCGTCAGCACCACTGTCCTGCGCTGCGGATCGTATAACAGCAAGGTTGCGCCGTTGCCTCGGTCATAGGTTTCGCGACTTTGGCGCTGCCACTGACCATTGGCGCGCTGAAAGTCGAAAGTCGTTTTCTTCAGCACATACCAGTCGTCCGATAACACCTTCACATCGACGATTCTTACCTTGTTTGCTGTATCACTCATTGCCTCACCCTTGTGCAGAGCCATTGCCCTTTTGAGCATGAGCCATTAAGCTATCATGCAGTTTCGTGCAATAACAAGATTTTTCGTGCAAACAAGAAATCGGTAACCGGATATCCAGACCATGCTCACCCGTCAGCGCAAACAACATCTGCTCGCCGTTCTGAAGCGGGACGGCCAGATTCAGGCCAGAGCCATCAGCCAGGAACTGGGTTTGTCGGAGGACACCATCCGCCGCGATTTGCGCGAACTGGCAGCAGAAGGATTGTTGCAACGGGTGCATGGTGGCGCCCTGCCCGCTTCGCCAGCGGTGGGTGATTTTGCCCAGCGTCAGCAAATTGCCTCAGCAGCCAAAGCCGCCATTGCCAAGGCGGCGGCCGGGCTGATCAGTGACGGGCAAATTGTGATCCTGGATGGCGGCACCACCGCCGTGCAGTTGGCGCGCTCGCTCCCTGCGACATTGCGCGCGACGGTGGTCACACACAGCCCGAGCGTGGCGGTAGAACTGGTCCAGCATGCGGGCGTAGATGTGGTCATGATCGGCGGCCGGCTGTTCAAGCATTCCATCGTCAATGTCGGCGCGGCCGCGCTGGAATCCCTGGCGCATATCCGGGCGGATATTTTCTTTATGGGTGTCACCGGCGTGCATGCCAGTGAAGGCCTGAGCACCGGCGATATGGAAGAGGCCTATATGAAGCGGGCATTGATGGCACGGGCGGCAGAAACGGTCGTGCTGGCATCGTCCGAAAAGCTCAACGCCGCTTCTCCCTACGTGATTGCGCCGATCACCGAAGCCAGCACCATCATCGTCGAGCGCGACACCAAGCCTGCGCTATTGAATGCGTTTATCAACGCCGGTACGCATATTCTGCTGGCGTGACCGCTCCACGCACCAACGGCCAAATTAACCGGCGATCAGCAAGCGATAACCCACGCCTGATTCAGTGAGCAGATGTCGGGGTTGCGCCGGTTCATCTTCCAGTTTCTGCCGCAGGTGCCCCATATAGATGCGCAGATAGTGGCTGTGTTCCACATAAGCAGGCCCCCACACCTCCAGCAATAGCTGGCGATGGGTAATCACCTTGCCCGCGTGGCGAATCAAGGTTGCCAGCAGACGGTACTCAATTGGCGTGAGGTGAATGGACTCGCCATTGCGGGTGACGGTGCGGGCGACCAGATCAATCTCCACTTCGCCCAGCGCGACTTTGCCATCGCCCGGCGCATCTTTGGCATGCCGCCGCAGCAATACCCGCACGCGAGCCAGCAATTCGTTCACGCCAAACGGTTTGGTCAAATAATCGTCCGCCCCGGCATCCAGCGCGGCGACTTTATCGCCTTCCTGGCTGCGCGCCGACAGCACCAGAATCGGCACCTCGCTGAAGGTGCGCAGCTCGCGAATCAGATCAATGCCATCGCCATCGGGCAGGCCCAGATCCAGCACCAGTAAATCCGGCTGGCGCGTTCCGGCCTCTATCAGCCCCTGGCGCGCCGTGCTGGCGTGATGTGTCTGCATGCCCGCCCCTTCCACGGTCATGGCCACAAAACGGGCAATCTGCGGCTCGTCTTCAATAATGACGATGGTGGCGCTCTGGCTGTTCATGCGATGGGGTCTTGTAGCAAATTTTCAGGGTCGGGCAATGCAGGCGGTGCGCGGCGTGGCAATGCCACGGTGAATACGGCCCCGCCACCTTGCGCGTTGGCGGCGGTTATCGTACCACCATGCGCCGCGACAATTGCCCGGCATAACGCCAGTCCCAAACCGACGCCTGCCGTCGCGGATTCAGTCTGGCCGCGCGTGAACTTGGAGAAAATCATCTCCTCGCGCCCCGGCGGCAAACCTGGACCGGTATCGGCCACCGTGATTATCAGTTTTTGCGGCGCGGCGCGAGCGGCGATAGTAATGGGCGTACCAAACGGCGTGTATTTGATGGCGTTATCCACCAGATTGACCAACACGCGCTCCATCAAAACGGCGTCGAACTCCACCAACGGTAGATCGGCCGGAATATCCAGTTGCACCGGGTGCTCGACCAGCCGCAATTCCAGCGAGCGCAGACTGGTGCCGACTACTTCTTCTACCGCCTGCCAATCCTGGCGCAAGCGTACTTCACCCGCCTGCAAGCGCGCCATATCCAGCAAGTTGTTCACCAGATCGTTCATGCGACGGATTTCACCGACCAGTTGATGCGCGATATCGCGGGCGGGCGGCGCAGCGTAAGGGCTTTCGGACAGCGTGCTGGCCAGCCCCAGCAATACGGTGATCGGCGTGCGTAAATCATGCGAGATGGCCGACAGCAGATGATTGCGCAAGCGCTCGCCTTCCATCGACACCAGCGCGTTCTGCGCCACTTCCACAAAGTGCACACGTTCCAGCGCCAAGCCGATTTGCGCAGCGCAAGTCTGCAAAAAACGCTTTTCTTCGCGGTCACCCAGCCAATCGCCCTTGGGGATCAGCGCCAGCACGCCGCGTACACGCATCGGGGCCGTCAGCGGCAGATAAAACGCTGTTGCGGCGGCGAGCGTACCAGTACCTTGCCCAGCCTCTTCACCATGGCGATAGACCCAGTCGGCTACGGCCAGATCGAGCGCCATGCCACCTTCCTGATGCAGTTGTTCGTCCATATCCGGCAAAGCCAGGCCGATATCGGTCTGAAAACGTGGCGCCAGATGCGCCAATGCCAGTTCCACCACTTGTTCGCGCATGAGCGCGCCGGACAGCGCTTGCGACAGCTCATACAACGCAGCCGTACGCCGCTCGCGTTGGGTGGCAATTTCCGCCTGAAAGCGCAGCCGCGCCGACATCTGACTCAGCGTCAGTGCCACGGTGAGCATGATGCCGAAAGTCAGCAAATATTGGGTATCGGCCACCGTGAACGACATCTTCGGTGGCACAAAAAAGAAGTCGAACGCCGCCACCGACAACAGTGACGACAGCGCCCCGGCAAAGCGGCCAAAGCGTACCGACACCAATAACACCGACAGCAGATACAACATGATGACGTTGGCCAGATCGAACACCTGGGTCAACTGGGCGGCAATGATCGTGCTGATACCGCACCCAATCAGCGCCCATACCGCGCCTTGCCAGCGGCGACCGATCACCGCCCACGGATCAATGCGCTCGACCGGCGCCGGGGCAACGCCGACAATTTGCACCGTGAGATTGGGCGACAAGCGCGCGAGCTTGGCAGCGTAGCTTTCGAGGATGTTGAGACGACGCGGCGGTTTGCCAATGACCACCGTCCCCATGTCGTGATCGCTGGCATAAGCGGCCAGCGCTTCGGGTACGTTCGGGCCGGGCAACATGGCCGTTTTGGCGCCCAGGCTTTCCGCCAGATCCAGATTGCGGCGCGCGCTGGCCAGCTTGGTGTTACTGCGCAACAGGGTGGGGGTTTCTACCGTTACCGCGCACCAGCTCACTTTCAACCGGCCAGCCAGCCGCGCGGTGTGGCGAACCAAAGTTTCACCTGCAAGCCCCGGTGCAATCGCCGCCAGCAGGGTTTCGCCCGGCGCAGAGCCCGCTGCAGGATGACGCCGCAACTCGGCATCGACCCGATCCGCCGTGCGCCGCAAGGCCAGTTCCCGCAGCGCAATCAGGTTGCCTTTGCGAAAGAACGAATCGCGCGCCCGCGCCACGTTACCCGGCAGATACACCTTACCTTCGTGCAGGCGCTTGAGCAGTTCATCCGGTGGCAAATCGACCAAGGCGATATCGTCAGCCGCATCAAATACCTGATCGGGTACGGTTTCGCGCACCCGCACGCCTGTGAGGCTGCCCACGATATCGTTCAGGCTTTCCAGATGCTGCACGTTCACGGTGGTGTAAACGTCAATCCCGGCAGCGAGGAGTTCTTCAATATCCTGCCAGCGCTTCGGGTGGCGGCTACCCACCACATTGCTGTGCGCCAGTTCATCGACCAGGATCAGTTGCGGCTTGCGCGCCAGCGCGGCGTCCAGATCAAACTCTTCAAAGGCTTTATCGCGATAAGTCAGCGTTCGCCGTGGCAGCAGGCTCAAGCCACCCAGCAAGGCGGCGGTTTCTTCGCGCTTGTGCGTTTCCACCAGCCCCACCAGCACATCCGCACCCTCGCGCTGGCGACTGTGCGCCTGGGTCAGCATCGCCCAGGTTTTGCCGACACCGGCGTTGGCACCAAAGAAGATTTTCAGCTTGCCGCGATGGGCAACGGCTTCATCGGCCTGCAATTCGGCAAGCAGTTGGTCAGGGTTGGGGCGCAGGTCGTCGGTCATGGTTTGTAGTGTAGGGTGGATTGGGCCTTGCCCCTAGAGGCATCCCCACAATGACACCGCACGGTCAAATGCGGTTTGCAGTTGGGTAGCGAAAATCCGTTACTGCCAAATGGACATTGAGACACAGAGCCGGCCGTTGCGATTAGCCGCAACGAGACTCCCAGCCTTGCATTGGATAACCATCGGGATTGCGCAGGCTACCGACGACGCAGTCCCGGTCCGCGGCATTGATTCATGCTTTCACTTTACTGCCTGCATCGTCCAGCGCCAGGTTCAGTTGCAGCACGTTCACTACCGACTCGCCAAACAAACCCCACTGCGGGCGAGCGGTGTTGGCGTCAACCAGTTGCCGCACCGTTTCATCAGTCAAGCCACGTGCCTTGGCCACGCGATGCACTTGGTACGCCGCCGCCGCTGGCGAAATATGCGGGTCCAGACCGCTGGCCGATGCTGTCACCAAGTCGGTAGGCACCGGGCCGGTTTGATCAGGGTGTGCTGCACGAACGGTATCGATGCGGGCTTTGACTGCATCTTTCAACGCCGGATTGGTCGGACCCAGATTGCTGCCGCCAGAAGCCAAGCCGTTGTTCGGTTGCGGGCCGGTGGCGGACGGGCGACTCCAGAAGTAGGTCGGGCCGGAGAAGCTTTGACCGATGAGGCTGGAACCGACTACTTTGCCGTTCTTTTCGATCAGACTGCCGGCGGCCTGATCCGGGAAGATGGCTTTGGCAGCACCGGTTACGACCAATGGATAGGCCAGGCCGGTGATGGCTGTCAGCACCACGAAGAGGGTGATGGCTGGACGGATGATGGTGCTCATTTCATGTGCTCCTGAGAATTCTCTGTGCCTGCGGCACGGTGTTTTACATACCCGGTGGTGACCGGGAACACGGTAGTGTGGTCGTAAAGCCTTATCGTGCAACTTGCTTCGCAAAAGAAAAGTAACCAAAAGAAAGGCGACCCCACGCTCTTGGCTATGGCTGAGCGAATCAAAGATTCACACGCGCACCGGGCTTTCTTCCCTCGGTCGGTCGGGAGCCTAAGGTCTCCCGACACTCCCTCGGCAGTGGCGTCAGGGGGTTAAAAAAGCAAACCGTCTGTTAGCGGAAAGGGTCTGCTTGGTATAGTGCTGGTTATCCCTCTTGCACTGGGTTCCCGCCTCCGCGGGAATGACGAGTCAACAAATTGCCATCAGCCTTTGCCGTTGTTTCCGGTGACATGCCGCTTTGCAAACCACGCCGACCGAGAGCCGGAGACCTCAGGCTCCGGCCGACCGAGGGAACGGCGGAGCCGCGTAAAGACCACTGGTAAACAGACGGTTCGTTTCGGCTTTTGACCTGGGGGCCCCTTGCGGCAGCGGGGTCGCCTTTCTTTTGGTTTCTTTTCTTTGGCGACGCAAAGAAAAGAAACGTGCTCCGGGCACCCCCGGTACCAAAATCAAACCGTGCCGAAGGCACTAACTGGAAAGCCTCCAAATCCAGCCCTCGGTTGAAGCATCGCTCCCCGGATTCTCGCTTCGCTTCATCCGGGCTACATCCCCAGTCATGCAACAGCCGCCGAGGCGCTCAAACCCACCCCACCACCCCCAACAACAAATCAATCACCTTGATCCCCACAAACGGCACCAACAACCCACCCAAGCCATACACCAGCAGATTGCGCCGCAGTAGTGGGCCCGCCCCCAGCGCCCGATATTTCACGCCTTTGAGCGCCAGCGGAATCAGCGCCACAATCACCAGTGCGTTAAAAATCACCGCCGACATAATCGCCGAAGCCGGGCTGTTCAGATGCATCACGTCCAGCGCTTTGAGCTGTGGATACGTCACCGCAAACGCCGCCGGGATAATCGCAAAGTACTTGGCCACATCATTCGCCACGCTGAAGGTGGTAAGCGAACCGCGCGTCATCAGCATCTGTTTGCCGATCTCGACAATCTCGATCAGCTTGGTCGGGTTGCTGTCCAGATCGACCATGTTGCCGGCCTCTTTGGCCGCTTGCGTCCCGGAGTTCATGGCTACGGCTACGTCGGCTTGGGCCAGCGCTGGTGCGTCATTGGTACCGTCACCGGTCATGGCCACCAACCGGCCTGCGGCCTGGTGTTCGCGGATCAGCGCCAGTTTGTCTTCCGGGCGGGCTTCTGCCAGGAAGTCATCCACACCCGCTTCCGCCGCGATGGCTGCGGCAGTCAGCCGGTTGTCGCCGGTGATCATGATGGTCTTGATGCCCATCTGCCGCAGTTCGGCAAAACGCTCTTTGATGCCGCCTTTGACGATATCTTTGAGCTCAACCACGCCCACGACTTTTTTGCCATCGGCCACTACCAGTGGCGTGGCACCACGGCGGGCGACATCATCGACGCTGTCATTCACGGCTTTGGGGAAATCACCTCCCAGTTCCAGAATGTATTTGCGTACCGCATCGGCCGAACCTTTGCGAATCTGGCGCACATGGTCATGGGCCACCGTCACCGAAGTCGCAACTTGACTACCATCCGTGGCCAAAGCCACAGCGTGTGCCGGATCGGTCTTGCCGTGGCGCACACCCAGATCTACACCAGACATCCGGGTTTGTGCCGTGAACGGGATAAACAACGCGTCTTGCAGCTCCCGGCCGCGCAGGTTGAAGCGCTCTTTAGCCAGGACGACGATGGAGCGGCCTTCCGGGGTTTCGTCCGACAACGAGGCCAGTTGCGCTACGTCAGCCAGTTCTTGCTCGGTCACGCCCGGGGCAGGAATAAACGACGAGGCCTGACGATTACCGAGGGTAATCGTGCCGGTTTTATCCAGCAGCAGCACATCTACGTCACCCGCTGCTTCGACCGCGCGGCCAGAGGTGGCGATGACATTGGCCTGCATCATGCGGCTCATCCCGGCCACACCAATGGCCGACAGCAAGCCGCCAATCGTGGTGGGGATCAGGCACACCAGCAGAGCAATCAACACCGTAATGCTGACCGGCGCACCAGCTCCAGCGGCGGTCACGCTGTAGATGGAGAACGGCAACAACGAGGCACACACCACCAAGAAGGTGAGTGTGAGCGACACCAGCAAAATGGTCAGCGCCACTTCGTTCGGGGTCTTTTTGCGCTTGGCGCCTTCCACCATCGCAATCATGCGATCCAGAAACGCCTCGCCCGGGTTGGCGGTAACGCGCACCACCAGCCAGTCCGACAATACACGGGTACCGCCAGTCACCGCCGAGAAATCGCCGCCGGATTCGCGGATCACCGGGGCGGATTCGCCGGTAATGGCCGATTCATCCACCGAAGCCACGCCGTCGAGCACTTCGCCATCGGCCGGAACGATATCGCCCGCCTCGACCAGTAACCAGTCATCTTTGCGTAGCGAGTTGGAATCGATAACTGAGACTTTGGCCTCACGTGCAGCGCTGGCCAGTTTTTTGGCCACCACGTTTTTACGCGTGGCCCGCAGCGCGGCGGCTTGCGCCTTGCCGCGCCCTTCGGCCAAGGCTTCGGCAAAGTTGGCAAACAGCACGGTAAACCACAGCCATGCCGCCACCGCCAGAATGAATGCCGCCGGTGCTTCGCCATGACCACCCAGCGCGTGAATGCCGAGAATGGTGGTGACTACACTGCCCACCCACACCACAAACATCACCGGATTACGCCATTGCGCCACCGGCGACAGTTTGCGGAACGACTCATAAATCGCCGGGACCGCGAGTTTGCGGTCGAACAGCGTTAAGGTATTGGTTTTACTCATTTTCCATGACTCCATGAGTCAGATTTCGGTAGAGCAGATTCGGCCAGGCCAATCCACCATCCCGTAGCCCGGATTCTCGCTACCCCGCCGCAACGGCCATGTGTGAGATCAGGCAGCTTTGCGGAGGTACCCCCAAGGGGCTCGCTTGATCCGGGCTACGGATGTCATTTGGTTATCCAGCGGTCAATGACCGAACAATTGCAGATGTTCAATCACCGGCCCCAATGCCAGCGCCGGGATGTACGTCAGCGCCCCCACAATCACCACCGTACCGACCAGCAGCGCCACAAACAGCGGGCCGTGCGTAGGCAAGGTGCCGGAAGTCACCGCCAGCCGCGGCTTGGAAGCCAGCTTGCCGGCAATGGCCAGCACCGGAATGATCACGGTGAAGCGGCCAAACCACATGGCAATCGCCAGCATGGTGTTGTAGTACGGCGTATTGGCGTTGAGCCCACCGAATGCCGAGCCGTTGTTGTTGGCCGCCGAAGCAAACGCGTACAGCACCTCCGAGAAACCATGCGCCCCAGGGTTAGCCATGCTGGCTTTACCCACATCCAGCATCACCGATAACGCCGTCCCGCCCAGAATCAGACACGGCGTTGCCAGAATGGCGACGGCCACCATCTTCATCTCGAACGCTTCGATCTTCTTGCCCAGATACTCCGGGGTGCGGCCAATCATCAGGCCCGACAGGAACACCGCCAGGATGGCGTAAATAAGCATGCCGTACAGACCAGCGCCCACGCCGCCAAACACCACTTCGCCCAGTTTGATCAGCCACATTGGCACCAGACCGCCCATTGGCATCAGCGAGTCATGCATGGTGTTGACCGCACCGCAGGAGGCGGCCGTGGTAATCACCGTAAACAACGCCGAGGCAACAATCCCGAAGCGCGATTCCTTGCCTTCCATATTGCCCACGCTGCCATCCATGCCCAGATGCGTGAGGAGCGGATTGGCGGTGATTTCTGCCCAGTATTCAACGCCCACCATGGCCACAAACAGCAACGTCATGGCACCCAGCAAAGTCAGCCCCTGGCGGGTATCGCCGACCCAGCGGCCAAACATGAACACCAGCGCCGCCGGGATCAAAAAGATGCTGAGCATCTGCGCAAAGTTGGATAGCGGCGTCGGGTTCTCGTATGGATGGGCCGAGTTGGCGTTAAAGAAGCCTCCACCGTTGGTCCCCAGCATCTTGATCGCTTCTTGCGAAGCCACCGGCCCCATCGGCAGGGTCTGCACGTCGGTTTTGGCATCGACCATCACCGGGTTGCCCTTGGCATCTTTCACTGGCTGACCATCAGCGCCGGTCTTGGGGATTTGATACGCGACCGCTTCGGTCAGCTTCGCATCCTTGTAACCATCAAAATTCTGAATCACGCCCTGCCCCACCAGGAACACGGCAAACACCAGGGAGATGGGCAGCAAGATATAAGCGGTGGAGCGATAGAGATCCAGCCATGCGTTACCCACACCACCCGCTTTACGGCGCACAAAGCCACGGATAAACGCAATCGCCACCGCCATACCGGTCGCCGCCGACATGAAGTTATGCGTGGCCAGCGAGAGCATCTGAGTCAGATAACTCATGGTGGATTCACCGCTGTAGCCCTGCCAGTTGGTATTGGTCAGGAACGAGACCGCCGTGTTGAACGATGAGTCCGGGCTAACCGCACCCATATTGGCCGGGTTCAACGGCAAGCTGCCTTGCAGTCGCTGCTGGGCGTAGACAAACAAGCCACCAATCAGATGAAAAACGATCAGCGCCAGCGCATAACGCCACCACGGCATGTCTTCATCCGGATTGGCGCCAATAACGCGGCACAAGGCACGCTCGGAGCGGCCCAACCAGGCAAAGCGTTGCGACAAGCTGCCATCCAGCGCCGTCGCCAGGAAACGGCTCAACGGCCATGCCAGCGCAAACAACACCACCAGATACAGCACGGTCTGAAACACGGGAGAGGAGTTCATGCCACGTCCTCCGCGTTAAACAGCGCATAAACGAGATAGACCAGCAGTAGCACGAACACTACCGTTGCCATTAAATACAGCCAGTTCATTTGCGTGCCTCCAGATGCCTGCAGAAAACTGCCAGCCCCTGTATCGCCGCACCAAAGACGATGATGAGGAGCAGATACACAGCGTCCATGTGTTTTCTCCTTGCGGGTTATAGCCCCACGGATTGAGGGCTTTTGG
Organism: Silvimonas soli; assembly: GCF_030035605.1. NCBI lineage: Bacteria > Pseudomonadati > Pseudomonadota > Betaproteobacteria > Neisseriales > Chitinibacteraceae > Silvimonas > Silvimonas soli. Next base: position 1,094,896 of record NZ_CP106736.1, read on the forward strand.
ACACCGTGAACTGTAGGGAGAGGGAGATAAAGGGCGGGTAAAGCTTGTGGGGATGGGTGTAAAAATTGTGTAAACGGGGGAAACCAGCGGGAAGAACAGGCTGCTCGATTGAGCGGCAGGAAAGGTTTGATACGTCAGAACAGACTTTTACTACGAATGATTCGCAACCCGCTGGATTTACACGCTAATTTTGTATCCATTACGATACATTGCGACACACAGACCAGCCGTTCATCGACGGACGGCAGAAATATTAGAAATCCCTTAAATTCAAGACATTAGCAAAACGCAGGGGCCAATTATTACAAATAACGAAAGCATTAACTTTATTTTAAAAATTACAAAACACTCAAGGTTACCGGGCAAATTTTGAATAACCGCCGATGAGATTTTGCTGCGCAAATATCATCTTTTACTAATGCTCTATTTTTCTAAACATTATTATTTTTTTGTTAAATATCATTGCGTTAACAAAAAAATCCTTTAGTGATCCAGCTCATCACCCAACGTAATTCTCATCGTCTTCTAACGTGACGCATCAAATTAATTGCTAGAGCAGAGTCATTTAAAAATTCTTACAGTATGCAAATAACACCTACCAATCCAAGAAGGTGCTCTGTTTCCTTACATTATTTACAATCTCCACCGTTTTCAGAATTTCACATCACATAAATTAATCGGGGACCGAGATGAACAAACTACTCGCACTGAGCGGGATAGCACTTTCTTTGGCATTGGCCGCTTGCGGCGGTGGTGGCGGTAGCGACAGCAGTTCGCCTGCACAGAATTCCGCAGTGCCGACCCCAACGCCGACGCCAACTTCTGCGCCAACACCAACTCCGGCCCCTACGCCGACTCCAACCCCGCAGCCTCAACCACCTAGCCTGAGCGCGCCAGATGCGGGCTCTACCGCTGCGGTCGGCAATGGCTTTGAGGGGTACTGGAAGAGTTCACTCTCCACTTCATCCAATCCGCGTCTGGCTATCGTCGCGCCTGATGGCAAGTTCGTGGCGATTGACAGCACGTCAAACACCTACTGGAGTGGCACGGCAACTCCGGCTGGCACCAATTGGGTGGCCTCGCCTGCCGAACAACTGGCATCTGGCAACGTCACTGCATTCAATGATGGCGGTACGTTTGTTGCAAAAACTTCGCTAACCGATACTGCTGCGGGCTCTTCGTTTGTTTTTGATACCTACGCACCGGCCAATGCACTCGCAACAACTGCAGCAAGCGTGGCAGGCACTTGGGGTGACGGTTTTCCAGCCAAAGTTATCGTGGCCCAAGATGGCTCGTTCACTGGTACCACGGTGACATCGGGTTCCGTCGGCGTTTGTAATTACTCGGGCACCATCACGCTAGTTGATCCAAGCAGCAAGAAGAACATTTTCAACGTCACATTGACTGTGGCCCAGTCGGCAGCTTGCCATCTTGTTTATGGCACGTCCTATACCGGCTTGGCCACCATTGACGTCGTCAATAAAGGCACCCAGAGCGCGCCGATTTATGGCAAAAATCTGATTACGGTTCTTCGTGTTCCAGGCCAAGCGTATTTGTGGATGCAACTGCCACTGCAATAAGCTCGATTAGAGAGCGCGCATAAGCAAAGGGAACCTCGCAGGTTCCCTTTGTTTTGTTGGGCACAACTAAAAAACGGTCTAGCCGTGTTCCTTATCCCGCACCGTACTCAAATCCCGCAGATGATATTTACGCATCAGCTTCACATAGTGCTGCGCCGAGTACGCAAAGTGGGCGATCTCCTGCGCAGTCAGTGGTCGCACCTGTTTGGCGGGGCGGCCTACATATAGATAGCCTGACTCCAGCACTTTGCCTGGTGGCACCAATGAGCCGGCGCCGAGCATGACGTGGTCTTGCACCACTACGCGATCCAGCACAATTGATCCCATCCCGATCAAACATTCGTTGCCGATCGTACAGCCATGCAGCATTACGCCATGGCCAATAGTCACGCGATCGCCAATGATCAAGGGCGCGCCCTCCGGGTCTTCCGGGCGGCGGTGGGTGGTATGCAGCACACTGCAATCCTGCACGTTACTATCGTCGCCAATGCGGATAAAGTTCACGTCGCCACGCACCACCGCGCCCGGCCATACGGATGCGTTCTGGCCTAGCGTGACCTCGCCGATCACCTGTGCGGACTGATGTACCCACGCTGTCGACGGAACCAGCGGCTCATAAGACTCAAAATTTTCGACTGCCATACAATTCTCGCTTGATAATTGTTCGAGGCGCGTACATCTAGACTATCTAGTTACCCGCTAACAAATCAGCCAATCCAGACACAGTTCCGGTGGGTTCGAGTGGCAACCAGCATGGCCGGTTCCATCTAATCTATCGACGCAATGCCAACGCATTTCATGATCCCGACATTTTAAACGAGTCCACCTATGCCCCAAACCAATCCACTGCTCGATTTTTCCGGCCTGCCGCGTTATGCCGAAATCCGCCCGGAACATATCACCCCCGCGCTGGATGTCTTGCTGCAAGCAGCGGCCCAAGCCGTAAAAGCAGCAGAAGTGCTGACTAACCCGACATGGGACAGTTTTGTGGTGCCGCTGGATCAAACGCTGGAAAATCTGGGCCGCGCCTGGGGCACCGTCGGGCACCTGGAAAGCGTGGTCAATACGCCGGAACTGCGTGAAGCCTACAACGGCAATATCCCGCGCATCTCCAATTTCTTTACCGAACTGGCACAGAACGAGGCGCTGTACGCGCACTACAAAACCATTGCTGCCAGCCCGGAATATACCGCTTTTACCGAAGCGCGCCGCGTGGTGATTGACCATGCGCTACGCGACTTCCGCTTGTCTGGCGCCGAATTGCCGCCCGCCCAGAAAGAACGTTTTAAAGAGATCGCCGAAAAGCTTTCGGAACTGACCACGCGCTTTTCGCAAAACGTGCTGGATGCCACTGACGAATTTGCGCTGTTTATTGATGACGCCAAAGAGCTTGATGGCCTGCCTGCAGATAACCTCGCCGCCGCTCGTGCTGCGGCCCAAGCCGACGACAAACCCGGTTACAAGCTCACGCTGAAAATGCCGAGTTATTTTCCGGTCATGCAATACGCCACCAACCGTGCGCTGCGGGAAAAGCTGTATCGGGCGTACGCCACGCGCGCGGCTGAGTTTGGCAAGGATGACTGGAACAACTCGCCGCTGATCGAGCAAATCCATACCCTGCGTCAGGAAGCCGCAGTACTGCTGGGTTTTGCCAATTTCGGTCAAGAGTCGCTGGCCACCAAAATGGCCGATTCCCCGGCTGAAGTGCTCGATTTCCTGCGTGATCTGGGCCATCGCGCCAAGCCATTCATGCAGGCGGATCGCGTTGAACTACTGCGCTTTGCCCAGGATGAACTTGGCCTGGATAAGCTGGAATCGTGGGATCAAACCTTTGTCGCAGAAAAACTGCGCGAAGCGCGTTATGCGTTCTCCGAACAAGAAGTAAAACAGTATTTCACCGAGCCAACCGTCATCGCCGGTTTGTTCCATCTAGTCGAAACGCTATACGGCCTGCAATTTGTGGCGGCCGAAGCGCCCGTCTGGCATCCGGATGTGCGCTATTTCGAATTGCGCAACAAGGATGGCAGCCTGGTTGGCGGCCTGTATATGGATATGTACGCGCGCGAAGGCAAGCAAGGCGGCGCGTGGATGAACGAAGTGCGCAGCCGTCATCTATTGCCGGATGGCAGCGTGCAAACGCCAGTCGCGCTGATTGTGTGCAACTTTGCCCAAGGCGTGGATGGCAAACCCGCGCTGCTGCCGCACGATGACGTCATCACACTGTTCCACGAAACCGGCCACGCTTTACACCACTTACTGACTGAGGTGGACGAGCGTGATGTGTCCGGCATTAACGGCGTGGAATGGGATGCGGTTGAACTGCCAAGCCAGTTTATGGAAAACTTCTGCTGGGAATGGCAACTGCTGCCGCAACTGACCAAACATGTGGAAACCGGGGAATCGTTGCCCGAGCCGCTGTTTGAGAAAATGCTGGCGGCGAAGAACTTCCTCTCTGGCACCGGCATGATCCGCCAGATTGTGTTCTCCATTTTCGATATGGAACTGCATATGGATACGGTCGGCCCGCAAGCTTTGCAGCGCTACTTCAAGCTGCTGACCGAATTCGACGCCCCGGCCGTGCCGGAATATCACCGCTTCCCCAATAGCTTCAGCCATATCTTTGCTGGCGGTTATGCTGCCGGTTATTACAGCTACAAATGGGCGGAAGTGCTGTCGGCGGATGCTTATGCCGCGTTTGAAGAATCCGGCGTGTTGAACCCGCAAACCGGCGCGCGTTTCCGACAGGAAGTGCTGGCGCGTGGCGGCAGTCGGCCAGCGCTGGAGTCATTCATCGCCTTCCGTGGTCGTGCACCGCAAACCGACGCACTGCTGCGCCATAACGGGCTGGCTAGCTAAGGCGGCGATACGGCTCTGGTTCTACTGCAAACAAAAAAGCCAGGCATTGCCTGGCTTTTTTGTTTGCCGACCATTCGGTGCGACCTGATCGGGCCTACTTTGATAATCCGCGCTTCACCGCGTTTTGGTGGTCGCCGGCAACTCAGCCAGCCGCTGCCACTCGCCATTCACCAGCCCTTCCATTGGTTGATAACGCGTCTTGTAGGCCATCTTGCGGCAATCTTCGATCCAGTATCCCAGGTACAGATACGGCAAGCCAAGCTGGCGGGCCAGTCCCACTTGCCACAGGATATTGAACACGCCAAAGCTGGCGCCCACAGCATCCGGATCGTAAAACGTGTAGACCGACGATAAACCGTCATCCAGTTGGTCGATCAGGCTGACCATACGCACGCCCGTGTCATCACGAAACTCAGCCAGAAAGCTGGCGACGTTACTTTTGAGGATGAAATTCTCGTATTGCTCGCGGTTATCCTGGTCCATGCCACCGCCCGCATGGCGCACCAGTTGATAGCGCTGATACAACTGGAAATGCGCCTCGGAATATTCCAGTCCCAACAAACGGGTTTTGAGATTGCCATGCAGTTTCTGCGCCCGGCGCTGGGCGCGATCTGGCGTGAAGTCGGCAGTGGGGATACGCACTGGCACGCACGCTTGGCAATGATCACAATGCGGACGGTAAACAAACTGGCCACTGCGCCGAAAACCATGCAGCACCAGTTGGCTGTAGGTCCTGGCATCAATCAGTTCAGAGGGCACCGCTACTTGCGAGCGTGCCATGCGCTCGGGCAGGTAGCTGCACGGATAAGAAGTAGTCGCGTAAAACTGCAGCTGCAGCGTGTGGCCACGCGGATTCATATCAGCTTCCCGGATTATGGAAATCGTATTGCCAGCGGCCCGGTTCTCGGTGTGCGGCAGTCAGCCGGGTCAGATTTTCTATAAACAGACTGCGCTCGATCTCGCTCGCACCGAAGCGCGCCAAGTGTTCAGTATGCATCTGGCAATCGATCATGCCAAATCCTTGCGACTGCAAATACTGAACCAGATGCACAAAGGCGAGCTTGGACGCATCGGGTCGGCTGGCAAACATGGATTCGCCATAAAACATATTGCCGATGGCAACGCCGTACAGGCCGCCGACCAACTCGCCATCCATCCAGCATTCGGCGCTGTGGGCATAACCCAAATCGTGCAACTGGCCATAACCGCCGCGGATTTCATCGCTGATCCAGGTCAGATCTTCGCCTTGGCGCGGTGCGGCGCAGCCTTGCATGACTTGATCAAACGCTTGATCAAAGGAGATGCGATAAGGCTTGTTGCGCAGTGTTTTACCTAAAGAAACAGGGACATGCAGCGCGGCAGGGATGAGTACCATGCGCGGATCCGGGCTCCACCACAAGATGGGTTCGCCCGGCATATACCAAGGGAAAATGCCTTGCCGGTAGGCAGCTAGCAAGCGCGGCGCAGATAGATCGCCGCCCGCTGCCAGCAAACCATTGGGCTCACGCAGCGCGTGCTGCAATGGCGGAAAGCGCTCAGTGTCATCCAGCCAGCCGATCACCCGCGCCCTCCCCCGATACAACGGTACAACTGATAAACGGTCAGGTTATCGATGCAGGTTTTTACTTGATGCGGCAATCGGCACACAAACCGTACAGATACATTTCGTGATCCTGGATTTCAAAATTGTGCTTAAGCGCAATGGCGTCCTGGCGTTTCTCGATTTCCGGATCGCAAAACTCTTCTACCTTGCCGCACTTCAGGCAAACCAGATGATCATGGTGACCGCCTTGATTCATTTCAAACACGGCTTTGCCGGTTTCAAAGTGATGGCGAACCAGAATCCCGGCCTGTTCAAACTGGGTCAGCACCCGGTAAACCGTGGCCAGGCCGATATCAATGTTTTCATTCAGCAGCAGGCGATAGACATCTTCTGCGGTCAGATGGCGTTGCGGGCTGGTTTCGAAAAGATTGAGAATACGCAGGCGGGGACCGGTGGCTTTCAGCCCCATACCTTTCAAATCAGCGGCAGAACTCATGGTGTACCCCGTCGTTAGTTTAGGTCATCGACCCGGTGCAAATCACAAGTTGCACCTGGCGGCTGCGGCAAGCAGCAAGAACAGGTTATGATATAGCGTTTGCCGCACCCGCTCCAACCGACCCACGTTGTGAAACAGCAAAGACGCATGCATATCAAACCATTTCTCTTAGCAATCGGTACCGCCACAGTGCTGGCCGGTTGCAGTATCGGCAACATTCTCACTCCCTACAAACTGGATATTCCACAGGGTAATGAGGTCACCAAAGATCAAGTCGCACAGCTCAAAGAAGGGATGACGCGTACGCAAGTGCGTTTCGTACTGGGCACGCCACTGCTGACCGATCCTTTCCACGCCAATCGCTGGGACTATATCTACAGCGATGCCAAGGGCGGCAAGCTGCGTGAGAAGCTTACCTTCCACGTGGAGTTCGAGGGTGACAAACTCAAGAGCTGGGAAGGCGAAACCCTGCCCGCTTCCAAGTTGATCAAGCTGGGCACCGATGGCGCCAGCGCGCCAATGGCACTGGACGAACCCGTTGCTGCTGCCGCTGCGTTGTCATCCGCAACGCCAGTAGCGCGCGCTTCGGCAGCTTCTGCAGTGGATGTCGCACCGCTCAAGTAATTGCTTTGTGGAATACGTAAAACCATGTCTTTGAAGATCGCCATTGCCGGCAGCAGCGGACGTATGGGTCGCATGCTGCTTGAAGCCGTTAGCGCGGCACCGGATTGCCAACTGACCGTGGCGCTTGATCGCGCAGGCAGCCCGGCCTTGGGCCAGGATGCGACCGCCTTCCTGGGCAAAACGTCCGGCGTCCTGATCACTGATGATCTGCAAGCGTTGGCGCACGCCGACGTGCTGATCGACTTCACACGCCCGCAAGCCACGCTGGAACACCTCAAGGTCTGCCGCGAACACGGTGTGAGTGTGGTGATCGGCACAACGGGCTTTGAGCCAGCCGATAAAGATGAAATCAGCGCCGCCGCCAAAGATATTTCAATTGTCTACGCCCAGAACATGAGCGTGGGCGTGAACCTGGTCTTCAAGTTGCTGGAAGTCGCGGCAAAGTCTCTGGCTACCGGTTACGACATCGAGATCGTCGAAATGCATCACCGTATGAAAGTGGATGCGCCTTCCGGCACCGCCCTGCGCATGGGCGAAGTGGTTGCCGGCGCCTTGGGCCGGGATCTCAAAGAAGTCGCCGTGTACGACCGCGAAGGCATTACCGGTGAACGCGATCCATCCTCTATCGGATTTGCCACATTGCGTGGCGGCGACGTGGTGGGTGATCACACGGTGGTGTTTGCAGGCATGGGCGAGCGGGTTGAGATTACCCACAAGGCATCCAGCCGCATCATTTACTCTCAAGGCTCATTACGCGCCGCGCGGTTTCTGGCGGACAAGCCCACCGGCTTGTTCGATATGCAAGATGTGCTAGGTTTACGCTAACAAACACGTCAATGGCCCAACCCTTACCGGTTGGGCCATTTGCATTGTTGTTAAGCAAAGGTTAAGCCCTTCAGTCGCACTATCATGCCACCTGCAAATCTGGAGAATTCCCGTTCATGGCTATCCGTCAAAGCCGTTACTCCCCGGGCCTGGTGACACTACACTGGCTGATCTTTTTACTCTTCGTCGTAGCACTCGCGGCGATTGAGATCCGCAGCTTTGTTCCCAAAGGCGACCCGTTACGCAGCACATTGGCACTGGTGCATATGACCGCCGGGCAACTGGTGCTGTTGTTGGCAGTAGTACGCGTGTACCTGCGCTTTACCCAACCCGTGCCCGCCGCTCTGCCCGGCCCAACCTGGCAAAAGCTCGCCTCAGGTGTGTTGCATCTGGTGTTGTATGCGGTGATGTTTGCTTTACCGCTGGCCGGGATCATCTTTGTACAGGCAGGTGGGCGCGAGATTTCCTTTTTTGGCCTCACCCTGCCGCATCTGATTGCCGCCAACCCGGACCTGCGTAGCCCGGTTAAAGAAGTGCATGAATTTATCGGCAACGCGGTTTATTACCTCGTTGGAGTGCATATTCTGGCTGCTTTGTGGCATCAGTTTGCGGTCAAAGACGGTGTGTTGAGCCGCATGCGCTTGCGTTAAGCCGCACTCGCAGACGCAAAAAAGGCATCCCGCAGGATGCCTTTTTTGTTGTCCAACATGATCAAGCCGCGCTGCCTGCAGCAAAGCCGGACGACCACGCCCACTGAAAGTTGTAACCGCCCAGCCAGCCGGTCACATCTACCACTTCGCCAATGAAGTACAAACCAGGCACCGCTTTGGCCATCATGGTTTTTGAATCCAGCTGCCGTGTATCCACCCCGCCGCGCGTCACCTCGGCTTTTTTGTAGCCCACTGAACCAGAAGGGATGATCTGCCAGTTTTGTAAAGCCGGCGCCAGGCTCGCCAATTGCTTGGGACTGTATTGCTTGAGCGGCAAGTTCTGCCCCCAGCGAGCAACAAACGCCTGCACAAAACTGCGCGGCAAGCGTTCTGACAAGACGGTCACTAGATGTGCATCACGGCTAGCTTCAGCCAACCATTCCGCAACGTCCACATCGGGTAGCAAGTTGATGGTAATCGGCTGGCCCGCCCGCCAGTATGAAGATATCTGCAAAATCGCCGGGCCGGAAACGCCTTTATGCGTGAGCAAGATCGCCTCGCGAAAGCGCCCTTTGCCGCAGCTGACTTCAACATCATCAATCGCCACGCCCGCCAGTTCAGTCCACAAATCTTGCGGCTGGAAAGTCAGCGGTACCAGCGCGGCAAAGGTCGGCACGATGCCTAAATCAAACTGTTTGGCGACTTCATAACCCCAAGCGGTCGCGCCAATCTGCGGAATCGACAAGCCACCGCTGGCGACCACCAGCGAAGCGCATCGCCAGGTTTCACTGGCCGTTTCCACCTCAAAACCACCGTCCACTTGATGCACCGCCAGCACCGCGGTGCCCATTCGCCAGATCGTGCCACCGGCGTCGACCTCGGCCTTGAGCATATCGATAATGGCTTGCGAGCCATCATCGCAAAACAACTGACCCAGCGTTTTCTCGTGATAACGCAACTGGTAGCGATTCATCAGCTTGATGAAGTCGTGCTGCGTATACCGCGCCAACGCTGATTTCACGTAATGCGGGTTTTCCGAGAGATAACATTCGGGGCGCGCATCCAGATTAGTGAAATTGCAGCGCCCGCCGCCCGAGATCCGGATTTTCTCGGCCAGCTTGGTGGCGTGATCAATCAACAGCACCTTGCGACCACGCTGGGCGGCAGTGGCCGCACACATCATGCCGGCGGCACCTGCGCCTACTACGACTACGTCACATGCTGGCATGAAGCTTGGCCTTGTTGGAGTAAGGGTGGGATTTTAAATGGTTATGGCCGGTTTGATGCGTTTGGTGGCTGCCAAATGCGGGGAGGTAGTACCAAGGGACGGAAAACACACCTCTGTTGGCGGGCAGTGCCTGTTTATTGTTGCCGCTGCGGGCAACCACCAGTGCACAAGATTCCCGCCAAGGGGACCGCCGAGGTCGGGAATGACGAGGTAGTTGGGATGCGAAGAGCTGGCGCTCTTGCTCTTGCATCTGACCTAGGCATACCGTTATGCAAACCACGCCGACCGAGAGCCGGAGACCTTAGGCTCCGGCCAACCAAGGGAACGGCGGAGCCGCGCAAAGAACTTAAGCAAACAGACGGTTTGCTTCGGCTTTTGACGTTGGGCCCCCTTGCGGCAGCGGGGTCGCCTTTCTTTTGGTTTCTTTTCTTTGGCGACGCAAAGAAAAGAAACGTGCTCCCGGTCACCACCGGGTATCAAATGCCTTTCAACACCGTGCCGAAGGCACTGACAAACAGCGCTCCGTTGAAACATAGCTCTCTGGATTCTCACTACGTTTCATCCGGGCTACAACCATCCATTCAACAACAAACGGCTCTGCAGGGTGAGCTACGCCTCATCAGCTAACCCACCCAACAAAACAGCCACAACCTCACTCAAAAATAAACAATCCCCATCGCCCGCTTCACCGCATCCAGCGTCGCTGCGGTTTGCTCACGGGCTTTGTCAGTCCCCTGCCGCAGAATTTCCATCACCGCAGCCGGGTCCGCTGCCAGCGCTTCGCGACGAGTACGGATCGGCTCCAGGAGGGCTTGCAAGCGTTCTTCCAGGTAACGTTTGATCACGCTATCGCCCAAGCCACCGCGCTGATAGTGCGCTTTGAATTCGGCAACCTTTTCAATATCGGTATCAAACACATCCAGATAGGTGAACACCACATTGCCTTCCACCTGGCCCGGATCAGCGACGCGCAGGTGGTTGGGGTCGGTGTACATCATCTTCACGGCTTTGCTGATTTCGTCGGCACTGGCGCCCAGCGTGAGCGAGTTGCCTAACGATTTGGACATCTTGGCCTTGCCATCAATACCCGGCAGGCGCGAGCCGTTTTCCGGCACCAGCGCGCGGCATTCCACCAGAATTTCAGCGTCCACGCTGGCGTTGAACTTGCGCACCACTTCATTGGTTTGCTCGATCATCGGAATCTGATCCGCACCGACCGGCACCACTGTGGCCTTGAACGCAGTGATATCAGCAGCCTGCGCCACCGGATAAGTCATGAACCCAGCCGGGATATCACGCTCAAAACCGCGCAGTTTGATTTCGTCTTTGATGGTCGGGTTGCGTTCCAGCCGCGCCACGGTGACCAGATTCAAATAATACGAGAATAGTTCGGTCAGTTCCGGCACCAGGCTCTGGATAAAGATGGTGCTTTTGGCCGGATCAATACCCACTGCCAGGTAATCCAGCGCCACTTGAATGACGTTGTCGCGCACCTTGGCGATATTGCCCATGTTATCGGTCAGCGCCTGGGCATCAGCCAGCAACAAATATTGTTTACAGACATCCTGCAGGCGCACACGGTTTTGCAGCGAGCCGACAAAGTGACCCAAATGCAAAGGACCGGTGGTGCGATCGCCGGTCAGGATGATGTCGTTGGAAGTTACAGCTGGGGCAGACATTACAAATCTCCGGCTAAGCGGCGGCCCATGCCTGTTGCTGGGCGCCCATAAAAAAACCCGGTGCGGCCTGATGGCAGACTCCGGGTTTGAACATATCTGGTGTGATCTGGACGTAACCGCAGTGCTGCCTTATCTGCAGCGCCACCAATGGTAAGAAGGATGCGGTTCGTGGTAAAAAATCATCGCGCAAGTCTACCGCATCGCGCTGTCGGGTCAAGTTTGCCGGGCTGGCATGTGGCGTGAGTTTTGGCCGCAACCGGCCAGAGGCGGTATCCTGCATGCCAGTAGCATCGCAGCATTTGTCTGGCTGCCTTTTGGAGTGAACGAATGAATGACGCCCCGCTGATTCACCGCGCCAGCCCGGAAGGCAAAGTAAAATCCGGCCGCCGCCCGCATGCGGTGACGCCCGCTACCGTACTGGCCTTCTGGTTTGGCTGTCCGGATGACCCCGATTTCGGCCAGCCGCGCAAAGTGTGGTTTCAGGCCGACGACATGTTCGACCATGCCATCCGCCGGCATTTTCAGTCCGCGTTACTTGAGGCTGGCAAAGGCAAGCTGGATAGCTGGGCACACGATGCCAGTGGCGCGTTGGCACTGATCATTTTACTGGATCAATTTCCGCGCAATTTATATCGCGGTACCGCCCAGGCATTTGCCTTTGATGAGCGTGCCCGCCACTGGGCACAGCTGGTTATTGAACGCGGCTGGGATCAACAACTTGCCCCGATCCAGCGCGTGTTCTGTTATTTGCCGCTGGAACACTCCGAACATTTGCCGGACCAGCAACGCTGCGTGGCGCTGATGCAGCACTGGAAAGATGACCCAGTCATGCAAGGCTATTACGACTATGCCGTGCGCCATCATGCGGTGATTGAGGAGTTTGGGCGCTTTCCACATCGAAACGCGGTAATGAAGCGCGAGAGTACGCCTGCGGAATTGGCGCACCTGGCCAAACCGGGTAGCGGGTTTTAACGCGGCCAGCAACCCATTTGATGCTGGATATTGGCCCCGAGGTGGATTGGCTGCGCCGAATCCACCCTACGATGTAATCCCGCGCAGCTCATCGTCCTGATGTCGGGCCTGTTCGTGCATCACCACTTCCGACAATTGTCGCTTGAGCGCATTGAAGCCTTCCGCGCTGGGATCACGCGGGCGCGGAAGATCCACTGCCACATCCAGCTTCACTGTGCCGGGCCGGTATGACAACACCACAATTCGGTCGGCCAGATAAATTGCCTCGTCGATGCTGTGAGTCACAAACAGCACGGTCTTGCGCCAGGTGGCGTGAATCTTCAGCAGTTCGTCCTGCAAGCTGCGGCGCGTGAGTGCATCGAGCGCGCCGAAGGGTTCATCCATCAGCATGATGGGCGAATCCAGCGCCAGAATGCGGGCGATGGCCACACGCTGGCGCATGCCACCCGATAAATCTTTGGGGAAGCGCTCCCGAAATTCGGTTAGCTTGAGCGTATCCAGTAACCGATCCACCGTGGCAGTGATCTCGGCGGCGGGGGTTTTGCGTATCTGCAAACCAAAACCGATGTTCTGCGCCACCGTCATCCACGGAAACAGCGCGTACTCCTGAAACACCATGCCGCGATCCGGCCCGGTGTCTGTGACCGCAACGTCATTCACCAATACTGCGCCGGAAGTCGCCGGCGAGAACCCGGCTACCGCGTTCAAAAGCGTAGATTTGCCACACCCGGATGGCCCCAGCAAGCAGACAAACTGCCCAGCCGGGATATCCAGATTGATATCGTGCAGCGCCTGCACGTCGCCGCCAGCCGAGCTAAATACCTTGCTGACTTGCTGGATGCGGATTTGCGTCTCAGCGGCCATCAGTTATCCCCTGTCCCGTTCCAGCCCGCGATGCCAGCGCAAAAGATGCTGGTTGAGGCGGCTCATCACCGTATCAATCGCCAACCCGATCAGGCCAATGCTGAACATGCCAGCGATAATCTTGTCCGACCAGAAATACTCGCGTGCTTCCAGAATGCGAAAGCCCAGTCCGTTGTTCACCGCGATCATCTCCGCCACGATGACCACAATAAACGCCGTACCCATGCCGATGCGAGCGCCAGAAAGGATGTACGGCGTAGCGGCAGGCATGATCACCCGGGTAAACAGCGTGTAACGGTCCGCGCCCAAGTTGCGCGCCGCCCGTAAGTAGATTTCGTCCACATGCTGCACGCCCGCTACCGTGTTCATCAGAATCGGGAAGAACGCACCAATGGCAATCAGAAAGATGGCGGGCGGGTTGCCCAGACCAAACCACAAGATAGAGAGAGGGATATACGCGATTGGCGGGATGGGCCGCAACAACTGGATCAGCGGATTAAACCAGTCATTCACGCGCTGGCTGGCGCCCATGGCCAAACCCAGCGGCAGCGCCAGTACCGCGCCAATGGCAAAACCACTGATCACCCGCCCCAGGCTACCCATGGCGTCGTGAATCAACTCGCCAGAAAAAATCCAGGCCAGCTTGCCGCCTTGCGCCGGGTCAAAAGGCGCGGCTGGCGCCAGATAAGCCCACCAGCGCACCAGCACCTGCCACGGCGACGGCAACACCTGCGCATTCAACCAGCCCAGCATTGCGGCACTTTGCCATGCCACCAGCAGCGCCAGCGGTACCCACAAACCACGCAACCCGATCCGCAGTTTCGATTCAGCCACGGGCACGCCTTATTTCACATTGAGGGATTTTTTGGCCTGGTCCAGCAGATCAAGCTTGACCCAGTCTTTGGCCACCGGCGGCTTGGCCATGCGCCCTACGCCATACTTCACCATGAAGTCGGTGGTGGTCTGGATATGCTCGGTAGTCAGTTCGTAGGCGAACGGCGAATTGGCAATGGCATCCTGGTAATCGTCCGCCGTAATCTGCCCCTTGAACATATTGGTGCGCACATAGTTCTCGGCCAGCTTGGGATCGTCCATAAAGACCTTGGTGGACTGCACAAAGCATTGCATGAATTTTTGCGCCAGCGCGCGGTTGTTGTAGAACTTCTCGGTCATCACCAGCGTGCGGATGGGCTCACCCATTGGCGTGTCATAAGGCTTGAGCAGTTCAGTGCCAAAGCCTTTGTTGATGGCTTGGGACGCTTGCGGCTCGGATTGCGCCATGGCGTCGATCTGCTTTTGCATGAGCGCCTGGTTCAGATCGGCAAAGGGCAGATAAACAATCTGCACGTCTTTGCCCGGCTGGTCAGACCAGCTCAAACCGACTTTGGCCAGTTCAGCCAGCAATAGCAATTCCTGCGCGCCGCCACGGGCCACGCCGACTTTTTTGCCTTTGAAATCCGCCATTTTTTTGATGGGTGAATCTTTCGCCACCACGATGCGTGCGCCGCCTTTGGCAAAACCGGCTACAGCATAAATCGGCGCGCCGCTGGCACGCCCGGCAATGGCGGCATCCGCAGCGCTGGCAGCGACGTCAATCTCCCCCGCCATGATCGCCGGGATGATATCGAGCCCCTTGGCAAACATGCGCTCTTCAATCTTGATCCCGCATTTGGGTGCGATTTCTTTCATGTAGGAGATGGCGCCGTAGTGGGCAAACTTGAGATTGCCCAGGCGGATCACGTCACCATCGGCGTGTCCCAGAGCACTGATCAACAAACTGCAGGCGCCAGCCAGAATCCAGCATGCTTTCATGCGTCACTCCGTAACCAGGTTCATCAACAACGGAAAACCGGGCTGGCGATGTTGACTGCCAGGCTCCTTGCTTTCCAGGCTAAAAACTTGCTACTTCATGGACTTGGGCCGCAGCCTGGCTTGGAGATGCAGGGCGCGAGCACAACAAATGCATGTAACCATTGTGGCTGAACTACGCCAATTTCGCAGAATGTGATGGCCAGCCCGTCGCAATTTGCACAACGCTCACCGGCTCAGGCAATAAAAAACGGGCGCTATGGGGCGCCCGTTTCTGTCATTCAAATCAATAATATTTAGTGCACTTGCGGCCCGGCGGGCACGGCGGCGGGGCCAGCAAACAGCTGCGCCACGTCTACGGCATCGAACTCGTATTCCTTGCCACAGAATTCGCAAGTGACATCGACCTTGGCGCGTTCTTCGATCACGCTTTCCACTTCTTCCCGCCCTACCATCTTGAGCATGCCACCAACGCGTTCACGCGAGCAGGTGCAGGCAAAGCGCGGGGTTTGCGGATCGAACACGCGCACGATTTCCTGGTTAAACAGCCGATAAAGCACGTCGCGCGGAGTCAGGCCCAGCAGTTCTTCGTCGGTAATGGTTTCGGCCAGCTTTTGCACGCGTTCCCACGCATCAGCATCGCCTTTACCGGCGGGCATTTTCTGTACCAGCAAACCGGCAGCGCCACCATGCTGGCTGGTCAGCCACATGCGCGTTTCCAGTTGCTCGGAGTGCTGCATGTAATGCTCGATGATCTGCGCCACGGATTGACCCGGTTCATAGGCCACGATGCCTTGATAGGTTTCGCCTTCGTCGGGGTCCAGCGTGATCACAAACTTGCCTTTACCCAGCAAATCGCCCAGCGCCACGTCCGGCACGTCGCCATCCCAGCGGGCAGTGGCACGCAGCGTCATTTCGCTAGTGCATTCCACCACGATCAGCTTTACCGGGCCGGAGCCGTGTAGCTGCATGATCATGGTGCCTTCAAACTTGAGTGTGGCTGACAGCAGCGATGCGGCTGCCATCAATTCGCCAATCAGTTTTTGCAATACCGGCGGGTAGTTATGGCGGCTCATGACCTCGTTCACGGTGTCGTGCAACTGAACGATTTCGCCGCGCACCGGGGCTTCTTCAAATACAAAGCGTTCCAGAATGTCTTGCATGGTGTGTTCCTGAGTTCCTGCGTTCTGCCGATGTCCGTCCAGTCAGACTTGATCAGCGTTTGGCTAGCTTGACGGTGTAATTGGTCATGGGTAATGACGAATTCACATCAAAAGCACAACCGGCTTCCACCCCGATTCGGGCAAGGTCTGCCGCACCCAGTTCCGGGTTGTCGTAATGTGAGTGCATCGCGCCCAGGGCGTAATCGGCACCGCTGCCAATGGCCCAGAAGCGCTCGTACTCATAGACCTCGCGCAAACTGAAAATCCCGTAAATGCCATGCGGATTGGCCATCAATACGGTCATCTGGCTGGATTCATACGGGTCGTTCTCTTCCTCATCGGTTTTGAGGAAGTAATCATCTTTCAATTTAGAATGCAGCTTGCGAAAGCTCTCAAAAATGGCCGGGCGGCTGGAAAAATCCAGCGTCTTCGGCTTTTTGAGCACGGCTTGCAGCACCAGATCATGGGCGGCGCTGCCCGAAATGGCGAAATGCCCGCCATGCGATTCAAAAATCTTGTTCCAATGCGCATCCAGCCCGGCACCCAGACGGGTTTCACCAAAAGTGGACTGGCTGTCGGCGGCAATGGCCACCTCGTTTCCTTTACGGACTACCACGACCGTGGTCATGCGGTTTCCTTGATAAATTCAATCAACGTCTTGAGTGCGTACACCACTGTTTTACCGCGCACGTCTTGCCGGTCGCCACTGAACAGCTTGCGTTCGGTTTCAATACCAAACGGTGTAGCCCAGGCAAACCAGACCGTGCCAACGGGTTTTTCTGGCGAACCGCCGGACGGCCCGGCCACGCCAGAGACCGCCACCGCCCACTGCGCCTGCGCCGCTTCAACGGCACCTTGCGCCATGGCTGCGACCACTGGCTCGCTCACCGCGCCCACTTGTTCGAGGAACATTGGCGGCACACCCAGCATGTCGATCTTGGCGCTGTTGGCGTAGGTGACAAACCCGCGCTCAAACCAGGAGCTGGAACCGGGTACATCGGTAATCGCCCCGGAGATCAAACCGCCGGTGCAGGATTCGGCTGCGGTGACGCTTTGACCGCGAGCCAGCAATAGGCGGCCCAGTTCTTCGGCTAATTCGTAAGTGGGATAAATGGCGCTGGACATGATTTTTTCAATGCGACCGAAAATGCAGACTGGAACGAGTTGTTAAACATTGGCCCGCGTGGTGCGGGCCAATCACTCAAGCTCGTATGGGCTTAATCCACTACCAGCGGTGCGCTCGGCACTCGCAAGAAGTGTTCACGGTAGAACTTCAGTTCTTCGATCGATTCATGGATGTCGGCCAAAGCAGTGTGCTTGCCCTGCTTTTTGAACTGGCGATGAATCTCGGGCTGCCAGCGCTTGCACAGTTCTTTAAGGGTGGAGACATCCAGATTGCGATAGTGGAACCAGGTTTCCAGCTCAGGCATGCCGCGCGCCATAAAACGGCGATCCTGGCAGATGGAGTTGCCGCACATCGGCGAAGCACTTTTCGGCACGTATTGCGCCACAAACGCCAGCGCCTCGCGCTCCACGTCGGCCACGCTCAGGGAGGATGCCTTGATGCGGTCGATCAGACCGGAGCGGCCATGCGTGCCTTTGTTCCAGTCATCCATGGCGTCGAGCACGGAATCGGGCTGATGCACCGCCCAGGACGGGCTTTCTTCAACGATATTGAGCTGACTGTCAGTCACCACAATGGCCAGTTCGATAATGCGGTCGTTATCTGGATCCAGCCCGGTCATTTCCATGTCCAGCCAGAGCAGATGGTTCGGATCTTGTGCCATTGTGTGTTCCTGTCTGCCAATTAAATAGTTGATCGGCATTATAGCGCATCCACCTTCAGCCGCCCCGCAGCGCGCCGCCGAACTCCCCACGCGATATGCCCAACTTGTGCCGAACGACCGGCTTATTTGCTTGCCGCAGCCTGGCTTACTTGACAATGACAGGGCCATCAACAAGAAAGAAGGTGCATGGCAAGCATACTGCGTCAGCAAAATCCTACGTGATTTGCGGCGCACCGATGCTTGTGAGAACACCTCGACCCCAAGACACTTTGCAGTCACCACCCCGCCACGCTGGCCGACTGCAAATAAACCATCAGCCCATTGGCAATCAGCACGCATTACCTGCAACGCCGAAATACCCGCAGTCCTGATCAACACACCACTGCGCCTTGTCCGGTTTGGCCAACGCAGTGATCGTTTGGCGCGATGTCTGATAGCAATGTCAGCCCGATCATCGCGTTCATGGAGGTTGCATGAAGCTGTTTGCTGATGCGCAGTCCTGTCCGCCCCAACCCGAACGACGGCGCCTGCTGCTCGCCGCCGGGATTACGCTGGGCGCGCTGACTTTTTCCGGTAGCCTGGTGCGGCGCGTGTTTGCCGACACCACACCGCAAAGCGCAGCGTTTCTGAATCTCTCGCAGTTACTGACTGGTCGCAAACAACTGGATGCCGGCATTGCGCAACGCTTTTTCTCTGCGCTGGGCGCCCAAGACAATAACTTTGCCGACACGGTCATGCAGATTGCCGGCGAAGCCCAAACCAACAGCCTGCATAGCGTGGATGAATTAGCCACCGCGCTGGACCAGAATAAGCCCGAGCTGGCCAAGACGCTGCATTCCATTATTGGTGCCTGGTACACCGGCGTGGTGGGTGAAGGCGCCAATGCGGTGGTCATCACTTATGCCGACGCCTTGATGTTCGACCCGGTCAAAGACGCCACTGCCCCGCCATCTTATTGTCACGCCGCGCCGTTGTACTGGTCGGCCAAACCGCCATTGGTCTGACCCGAGGATCAACATGAGTGAAGAAAACCTGTCTGCCGATGTGATCGTGGTCGGCTCCGGCGTAGCTGGCGCGCTGGTGGCGCATCAGTTATCCAGCGCCGGTGCATCGGTAATCATGCTGGAAGCTGGCCCACGGCTTGAGCGCTGGCGCATTGTCGAGAACTATCGCAACGGCGCCAATAAAGATGACAACCAGCGCCCCTACCCCGCCTCAAAACACGCGCCACATCCAGAATACGGCCCGGACAACAATTATCTGATCCTGAAAGGGCCAGACGCCAAATCCTACGCCTCGCAATATCTGCGCGTGGTCGGCGGCACCACTTGGCATTGGGCGGCTTCGGCCTGGCGTTTTCTGCCCAGCGACTTTCACATGAAAGAGGTCTACGGTGTCGGTCGGGACTGGGGCATCAGTTATGACGATCTGGAGCCGTGGTACTTCAAGGCAGAACTGGAACTGGGCGTATCCGGCCCCAACGATGGCACTGATCTGGGCTCGCCGCGCAAACAGCCGTATCCGATGGATCACCTGCCGCTGTCGTACAACGATCAGCGCTTTCATGATGTGTTGAACGCCAACGGTTTCAAGCTGGTGTCGGAGCCGGTCGCCCGCAACAGCCAGCCCTACGATCAGCGCCCGACCTGTTGTGGCAATAACAACTGCATGCCGATCTGCCCCATTGCCGCCATGTATAGCGGCATCGTCCATGTGGCCAAAGCCGAGCACGCTGGCACGCGTCTGCTGACCAACGCCGTGGTGTACAAGCTGGAAGTGGACGCCCACGACAATATCATTGCCGCCAATTACAAAGACCCGGACGGCAATAGCCATCGGGTCACTGGCAAGTATTTTGTGCTGGCCGCCAACGCGCTCGAATCCGCCAAGATTCTGTTGATGTCCAAGACCGAGAAGTTTGCCAACGGGCTGGCCAACAGTTCAGATCAAGTCGGTCGCAATTTGATGGATCACCCGGGCACCGGCGTGAGTTTTATCGCCAACGAGCCACTGTGGCCGGGGCGCGGGCCGATGGAGTTAACCTCGATTGTGGATCATCGTGACGGAGATTTTCGCCGCGAGTGGGCCAGCAAAAAGCTGCATCTGAACAACCAGTCGCAAACCCGTGCTGCGACAGCCAAAGCGTTGTCTATGGGTCTGGTGGGTAAAGCGCTGGATGATGAAATCCGCCGCCGCGCTGCGCATATGGTGAACATCAACAGCTTTCACGACATTTTGCCGGAGCCGGAAAACCGGCTGGTGCTGTCTGACCAGAAAGATCCGCTGGGTCTGCCACGTATGGAGATCACCTACAAAATTGGCGATTACACCAAGCGCAGCGCCGAACATACGCACGAGTCCTACGCCAAAATCGCCGCCCTGTTTGGCGGCGAGGAAATCGAGTTCCACGATGAGTTCGCCCCCAACAATCACCTGATGGGCTCGGTGATCATGGGCAAGAATCCCAAGGACTCGGTGGTGGATGGCGACTGCCGGGCGCACGACCACCCGAACCTGTATCTGGCCACCAGTGGGGTAATGGCCTCAGCCGGCAGTGTGAATTGCACGCTGACCATTGCCGCGCTCTCGCTGCGCATTGCCGATACGCTCAAGCACGCTTTGGGCAAATCCAGCACCTGAGGAATCCGACACCATGTTGATCTGTGCTGTTTTTCCCGCCTGGCGTGCAGTTGGCCTGGCTGTTTTGCTGGCGACGTCTTCCCTGGCACTGGCCGACGCCTTGCCCAGCCCGGAACAAATAAAACACGGCGAGTATCTGGCGCGTGCCGCCGACTGCATCGCCTGCCATTCCGTGCCCCACAGCAATAAACCGTTTGCCGGTGGCTATGGCATTGCTTCACCGCTGGGCACGATCTACTCATCCAATATCACGCCATCCGTTAATGGCGGGATTGGCGATTACACACTGGCCGACTTTGATAACGCGCTGCGCAAAGGCATACGCAAAGACGGTGCGCATCTGTACCCGGCCATGCCGTATACCTCTTATGCCAAGATGACGTCTGACGATGTCGCCGCGCTGTATGCCTATCTGATGCATGGTGTAGCGCCGGTCGATGGCGCTGCCCGCAAAACCAGATTGCCGTTCCCGTTCAATATCCGCTTGTCGATGGCGATGTGGAACGGGTTGTTTCTGGACCCGAAACCGCTGGAAACCGACTCCGCCAAAAGCGCGGAATGGAATCGTGGGCGCTATCTGGTAGACGCACTGGAACATTGCAGCGCCTGTCATACCCCGCGCAATGTGTTCATGGCGGAGAAACAAGGCGCAGCATTTGCTGGCGGCCAGCTGGGCGCATGGTACGCGCCGAACATTACGTCGGATGCCGCCAGTGGCATTGGTGGCTGGAGTGATGCCGAGCTCATGCAGTATCTGAAATCCGGCCATGTGCCGCGTAAAGCAGCGGCAGCCGGGCCAATGGCAGAGGCGGTATCAAATAGCCTGAGTTATTTGACCGATACCGACCTGCAAGCCATTGCCACTTACCTGAAGACCATCAATCCGGTTCGCGACGGCAACGATATCAAACCGGCCTTTGCCTGGGGCTCGCCGGCCAATGATGATGCGACATTACGTGGCACTTCGGGCGTGACTCAAAGCAGCAAGCCCACCAGTGCAGCTGAACTGTTCAGCGCCAATTGCGCCAGTTGCCACCAAACCACCGGCAGCGGCACTAGCGACGGCGCTTATCCTTCACTCAGTAACAACACCACGCTGGGCCATGCCAATGCCAGCAATCTGATCGCCGCCATCTTGTACGGCGTTGACCGGCCATTGCCTGATGGTCGCCACGCGTTCATGCCTGGCTTTGGCCCCAACAGCCTGGTTAACCCGCTCTCTGATACCGATATCGCTGCGCTGGCCAACTACACCTTACGCCAGTTTGGCAACGCAGCGGTGCAAGTCACCGCAGGAGACGTCACCACCGCGCGAAAAGGCGGTGAGCCACCACTACTGGCCAAGGTGCCCAAAATCTTGCCCATAGTACTGGTGGTGATTGCGCTGCTGCTTGTGCTGGCCATCTGGCGTGGCATGCGTCGACGCAGGCTGCGGGTGATTCGCGCCACCCCGGCGCCGCACGCGAGTTAAATTGCAATGGCGCTGGGGTATACCAGCACTGCAGCCCGCGTGGCCGGGCCGCAGTGCTGCCGGGCGGGTCGCAAAATGTGGCATACTCAAACAACATGTTTGCCCGGCAAACGCTTCCCACTCATGCATTCCAGCCACGCCAGAATCGAATGACAGCTTCCCAGTTTTCCGCCTTGTTTGTATTTGCCCTGGCCGCCAGCGTCTTGCTGCAATTGTGGCTCGCCGCGCGCCAGATCAATCATGTCCGCCGCAACCGTAGCGCCGTGCCCGAAGCCTTCGCCGGTAGCATCACTTTAACTTCGCACCAGCGTGCCGCCGATTACACGGTGGAGAAAACCCGCTTTGGCATGATCAGTACCGTGTTCGAAGCGATCGTGCTGGCCGCCTTCACCCTCGGTGGCGGTATCGAGTGGTTGATGCACATTGCGCAAGGCTGGTTTGGCAATGGACTGGCCGCCGGCGTATGCATGATCGCCATGCTCGCAGTTATCCAGACCGTGCTGAGTTTGCCGTTTTCCTGGCACAGCACTTTCGGTATCGAAGCACGTTACGGCTTTAACCAGAGCACGCCCGCCGTGTTCTGGGGCGATTTGCTCAAAACCGCCGGGATCGCCGCAGCGCTGGGTTTGCCGCTGGTGACGCTGGTGCTGTGGCTGATGCAACAAATGGGCGCGCATTGGTGGGTCTGGGTCTGGCTGACCTGGATGGGTTTCTCGCTGTTTGTAATGTGGGTGTTCCCGACCTGGATTGCGCCGCTGTTCAACAAGTTTGAACCGCTACCGGATGAAAGCCTGCGTTTGCGTATCGAAGCATTGTTGAATCGTTGTGGCTTTGTCGCCAGCGGCATTTTCATGATGGATGGCTCCAAGCGCTCCAGCCATGGCAACGCTTATTTCACCGGCCTGGGTAAAACCAAACGCATCGTGTTCTTTGACACGCTGCTCAAACAACTGGATGGCGACGAGATCGAAGCCGTGCTGGCCCATGAACTGGGACACTTCAAGCGTCGTCATATCGTCAAGCGCATCATCTGGACCTTTGTGCTGATGCTGGGCCTGTTGTGGGTGCTCGGCCAACTGATGCAGGAAGCGTGGTTTTACAACGGTCTGGGCGTACAAACCCAAAGCACCGCCGCCGCGCTGACGCTGTTTTTCATGGTGCTACCGGTGTTTACCTTTCTGTTTGCGCCGATTGGCTCGTGGTTGTCGCGCAAGCATGAGTTCGAGGCCGATGAATATGCCGCGCAGCAATCTTCTGCCCGCGATCTGATCAACGCCCTGGTCAAGCTCTACCGTGACAACGCTTCAACGCTGACGCCCGATCCACTGCATAGCGTGTATTACGACAGCCATCCGCCCGCCAGTTTGCGCGTGGCGGCACTCAAGCGCCTGGCCTGAAACCGGACGGCCCGCCGCTTGTTTTAAACCGATATTTTGTGTGATGCAGGAAGCAATGACCTTTACGCCCGACTTTAGCCGTACTTTGTGTCTGACCTCACGATGAGCGATAGCGCCCGCATCATTGCCAGCCATGGCCGCGCCTACATCATCGAGTTACCCGATGGCCGCCGCCTGAGCGCTAGCGCCCGTGGCAAGAAAACCGACTTTGCCTGCGGCGACAATGTTGCCATCAAGGTGCTCAATGACGAACAGGCGGTGATTGAGAAAGCTCTGGAACGCAAAACGCTGTTGTATCGCTCGGATCAATGGCGCTCCAAGCTGATCGCCGCCAACGTTACGCAAATTGCCATCGTGGTGGCGCCGGTTCCCAGTTATCTGGATGAACTGATTGGCCGCACGCTGCTAGCCGCCGAATCGCAAGATATCGAACCATTGATTGTGCTGAACAAGTGCGACCTGCCTGAGGCCGTGAAAGCCCGCGAAGCACTGCGCTATTACGAAACGCTGGGTTATCCGCTGCTGGCCTTGTCGGCCAAAGAAGATGTCTCGCCGCTGCGAGCCAAGTTGCAAGGGCACACCTCCGTGCTGGTCGGGCAATCGGGCATGGGCAAGTCGACCTTGCTCAACGCGCTGATCCCGGAAGCCCGTGCGCGGGTGAACGATATTTCCACCGCACTGGATACCGGCAAGCACACCACCACGCACGCCACCCTCTACCATCTTGATGAGCAATCGGCGCTCATTGACTCACCCGGCGTGCAGTCGTTCGGGCTGGCGCATCTCAAAGAAGAGACACTGCCCAATCTGATGCCGGATTTACGCCCGTACGTTGGGCAATGCCGCTTCCACAACTGCCGGCATCGCCACGAGCCCGATTGCGCCATACTCAATGCAGCCAAAAGTGGCGCAATTGCCCAATCCCGCATGGACTTGCTCCACCGCCTGCAAGACGAACTGGCCCAGGTCAGCACCTGGTAATTGTGCGCCTGGCGCGTCCGCAAAGTTGCTCAACACAGGGGATTGATATGACAATCAAGTATGCTGAGCACGTTACACCTGTCATCCTTGATCGTGCGCGCTGCGCGATGCAGTGATTTTGATATATTGATATAGCCGTAACCTGCAAGCTTCGACATGCCCGCACAACGTGCCTTACATCTTTATCGCCAGACCCAGCACGCCGGTGACGACGAGCGGGTAACTCGTCATGCGCCGCTGGTGAAGCGCATCGCCTACCATCTGGTATCGCGCCTGCCCGCCAGCGTGGATGTTGAAGACCTGATCCAGGTGGGTTTGATCGGACTGATGGAAGCGGCCCGCAATTTTGATCCGGCCGCCGGGGTGCAGTTTGAAACCTTCGCCTCGCAGCGCATACGCGGTGCCATGATTGACGAGTTGCGCAACGCCGACTGGGCCTCACGCCAGACCCGCCGCAACATGCGCGAGATCGAAACCGCATTGAGCGCACTGGAACACAAGCTCGGCCGCGCACCCTCCGAGGGCGAAGTGGCCAAATCCATGGCGCTGCCACTGGACGAATACCAGCACATGCTGGCCGAAGCCCGTGGTCATCAGTTGGTGTACTACGAAGACTTTGAAGACGAAGACGATCACAGCAGTTATCTGGATCAGTTTACGGCTGACCATAAAGCCAACCCGTTTACCCAGATTGCCGACGCCGGGTTTCGCCAGACCTTGGTCGACGGCATCGGCAAATTGCCAGAACGTGAGCAATTGGTGATGGCGCTGTACTACGATGAAGAACTGAACCTGAAAGAAATCGGCGCAGTGCTTGGTGTTACCGAATCGCGTGTCTCACAATTGCATAGTCAGGCCGTTGCCCGATTGCGCGTGCACCTCAAAGACTGGTTACATCGCTGACACGCGGATATCGCCCACAATAATTTCAATGACAAAAACCCACTCAGCGCATGGATAAAATCAGTGTTATCGGCCTTATTCTCGGTGTGGTCGCCATTACGCTGGGCCAATGGCTGGAAGGCGGCCACATTGGCTCGCTGCTCCAGTTCACCGCATTCCTGATCGTGATCGGCGGTACCGCCGGTGCGGTCATGCTGCAAAGCCGGGTATCCGACTTTGTCGCCGGCATGAAAATGGTGAAATGGGTGTTTGTGCCGCCGGTGCATGACTTTCGCCGCATCCTGAACACGCTCACCACCTGGAGCCAGCAAGCACGCCGTACCGGTTTGCTGGGGCTGGAACCCTACGTGCAAAGCGAGAAAGATCCATTCGTGAAACGCGGCGTGCAAATGCTCGTGGACGGCGCCGAACCCGAAACCATCCGCCGCTCGCTGGAACTCGATATTGATGTGTGGGAATTACACGCCCGTAGTGCGGCCAAAATCTGGGAAGCCGCTGGCGGCTACGCACCTACCATCGGTATTCTGGGCGCCGTACTGGGGTTGATCCATGTGATGGAAAACCTTTCCGATCCGTCCCGACTGGGCGCCGGGATCGCCGTGGCGTTTGTCGCGACCATTTATGGTGTCGGCTCAGCCAACCTGATCTTCTTGCCTATCGCCAATAAACTCAAACTGCATATCGGCACCGAAGTTCGCCGCCGCGAAATGCTCACCGAAGGCCTGGTGACCATCGCCAGTGGCGAAAACCCGCGCATGCTGGAAAACAAACTCGCTGCTTATTTGTGAGCCACGCGGGTGACATGAAACACACCAACACCGCCCTTTGTAGTGCGGGCGCGACAACCTCTTTGCGCCGAGCCCGTTACTTCACCACATTCATCGCGTTTTACCTGGCCCGTTCGCGTTTGCCGCAGCGCTTGCCGCTATAATCGCGCTGTCGTTTCCAAGACTCAGGACCATGGCTTTCTTTCGCAAGAAAAACGTTCCCAACGCTTCCTCCCGTTCCGCGCTGCCGCCGCAACTGGCCAACCTGCTGCGCGAATCGTGGTGGTTGCTGCTGGTGGCTGCCGTGCTCTATCTGGTATTGGCGCTCTCCACCTGGCATCCGCAAGATCCGGGCTGGTCGCACAGCGCCACCCGTGCCGATGTTCACAACCGCGCTGGTTCATTTGGCGCCTGGTTATCCGACATCCTGCTTTCGGTATTCGGCTTTTCCGCATGGTGGTGGGTGGCTTTTCTGTTTGCCGCCATCTGGTGGGGTTATCGACGTCTCGATAGCGTGAGCGAGTCTTCCCGTCCGGTGGTTTTGCTGGCCTGTATCGGCTTTCTGGCGGTGATTTTGTCCAGCTGCAGCATGGAAGCGCTGCGCCTGCACTCGATTCATTTCAACTTGCCGCTCTCCCCCGGTGGTGTATTGGGCCTGGCATTGGGCGGCTGGCTGTTCCACACACTGGGCTTTACCGGCGCAACGGTCTTGTTGTTTGCGATGTGGGCGGTGGGCGTTTCTCTCTTCACCGGCTTGTCGTGGCTGGATTTGATGGAGCGCGTTGGCGGCGCCATTGAATGGGTCGGCTTCAAGCTGGTCGATACCTGGCACGCCACGCAGGATCGGCGGATCGGTCGTCAAGCGTCGGTGGCACGTGAAGAACGCGTGAGCGTCGAGAAAAAGAAGAAAGACGAATCGCCGCCGCTGGTCATCTCTTCTCCGGTCATGGAAATCCCTGTCGCCAAGGCGGTGGTCAAAGCCGCTGAGAAACAAGCCGCGCAAGAACAAAAGAAAGCCGTCCAACCGACTTTGTTCGAGTTTGACGATATCCCTCGCGTGCCCGGCGAGGCTGCCCTGCCCGCGCTAAGCTTGCTGACACCGCCGGTGGCTTCGCAAGAAACCATCAGCCATGAAACACTCGAATTCACCAGTCGCCTGATTGAACGCAAGCTGGCTGACTTCAATGTGGAAGTCAAAGTCATCGCCGCTTATCCCGGCCCCGTAATTACGCGTTACGAGATTGACCCGGCAGTGGGCGTGAAGGGTTCGCAAATTGTGAACCTGATGAAAGACCTTTCACGGGCACTGGGCCTGGTCTCGATTCGCGTGGTCGAGACGATTCCTGGCAAGACCTGCATGGGTCTGGAATTGCCGAACCCGACTCGGCAGATGATTCGCTTGTCCGAAATACTCTCTTCGGAAGCCTTCCACGGCACCAGTTCCAGACTGACCATGGCACTCGGCAAAGACATCACCGGCAAGCCGGTGGTGACCGATCTGGCCAAGGCGCCGCACATGCTGGTGGCCGGGACAACCGGCTCGGGCAAGTCGGTGGGCGTGAACGCGATGATCCTGTCGTTGCTGTACAAGGCCACGCCGGACGAAGTGCGCTTCATCATGGTTGACCCGAAGATGCTGGAATTGTCGGTTTATGACGGCATTCCGCACTTGCTGGCCCCGGTGGTGACCGACATGAAGCTGGCCGCCAACGCGCTGAACTGGTGTGTGGCGGAGATGGAAAAGCGCTACCGGCTGATGAGCGCCATGGGTGTGCGTAACCTCGCCGGTTTCAACCAGAAAGTGAAAGAAGCTGAAAAGGCGGGCAAGCCACTCACCAATCCGTTCAGCCTGACCCCGGACAACCCGGAGCCGCTGGAACATCTGCCGTTCGTGGTGGTGGTGGTGGACGAGTTTGCTGATTTGATGATGACCGCGGGCAAGAAGATTGAAGAATTGATCGCCCGCCTGGCACAGAAAGCGCGGGCGGCGGGCATCCATCTGATCCTGGCTACGCAGCGCCCGAGCGTGGATGTGATTACCGGCCTGATCAAGGCCAACATCCCGACCCGGCTGGCGTTCCAGGTATCGTCCAAGATCGACAGTCGCACGATTCTGGACCAGATGGGGGCGGAAGCTTTGCTCGGCCAGGGCGACATGCTGTTCCTGCCGCCGGGCACCGGTTACCCGCAACGCATTCATGGTGCGTTTGTGGCCGATGATGAAGTCCATCGCGTGGTCGAGTATCTGAAGACCACCGGCGAGCCGGATTATGTCGAAGCGATTCTCAACGGCGGCTTTGATGCCGAAGCCGCAGCCAGCGGTGCCGGTGGGGCGTGGGCAGAAGCTGGCGGCGAAGAAACCGACCCGCTGTATGACGAAGCGGTGTCGTTCGTACTCAAGAGCCGACGGGCATCAATCTCGTCCGTGCAGCGCCAGCTGCGCATCGGTTACAACCGTGCGGCGCGGTTGATTGAGCAGATGGAAGGCGCCGGGCTGGTTTCGCCGATGGAAACCAACGGCAACCGTACGGTTTTAGCGCCACCGAGCGAATAAAGCCAGCCGAAACAGTATTGAGATGGGCGCCATTTTGCAGTGTGAGGATGTCGCCCCTTTACCGCGACTCGCTGATTTGGCTTGAACAAAATCACTGAGTCATGTTATAAATCGTGTTTTTTCCAGAAGTCAGGGAATCCTAACCATGGCACGTGTATGTAAAGTCACCGGCAAGCGCCCGATGACAGGGAACAATGTTTCCCACGCCAACAACAAAACAAAGCGTCGTTTCCTCCCGAATCTGCAATCTCGCCGTTTCTGGGTTGAGAGCGAAAACCGTTGGGTGCGCCTGCGCGTATCCAATGCTGCCCTGCGTACCATCGACAAGAACGGCATTGACGTTGTTCTGGCCGACCTGCGCGCCCGCGGCGAACTGTAACCAGGTAGATAGACGATCATGCGTGAAAAAATCAAGCTCGAATCCAGCGCCGGTACCGGTCACTTCTACACGACCACCAAGAACAAGCGCACCACTCCGGAAAAAATCGAACTGAAAAAGTACGATCCGGTTGTCCGCAAGCATGTGATTTACAAGGAAATCAAGCTGAAGTAATTCAGCTAGTCGTTGGAATACCAACGGCAAAAGGATTCCCTGGTCCCGTGCCGGAAATAAAAAACCCGCTCATTGCAGCGGGTTTTTTATTTGTCATTTCTATCTGGCATTCATTTGTCAGTTCAGCAGCTCACTCATCTCACCATCATTCCGGCGTCCAGATTTCGCGCAACGAATCCAGCAGCAAGCCGATCGTTGGATCACTTTGCCGTTCCGCCGAATACAGAAACTGTAATGGGGCCGAGATGGCAATCTCGCCACCGCGCCACAACACAATAGAACCATCGGCCGCAAAGCGTCG
Organism: Silvimonas soli; assembly: GCF_030035605.1. NCBI lineage: Bacteria > Pseudomonadati > Pseudomonadota > Betaproteobacteria > Neisseriales > Chitinibacteraceae > Silvimonas > Silvimonas soli. The sequence goes on from NZ_CP106736.1 coordinate 1,124,539, forward strand.
CGCCGTACGTTCTGCCAGCAACGATACCCCCAATCCTGCTTTTACCAGTTCGACCAGCGTGCCTTCGTCGTCAAACTCCCCCACCCGTTTGGGCGCGATGTTATGCGTGCGCCAGAGCTCCTGGGTGATGCCGGAAAGACTCATGAACTGTGACAAACCCAGCCACGGCAATTTGCCCAGAGTCTTCCAGTCTGCTTCGGCATGGGTGTCAGCCATGGCCGGGGGTAACGCCACGCAAAAACCCAGTTCGGCCAGTTGTACTGTGTTGACGTTCTGATAGGGATTGCGGCCAAAGTAGAAGCCGCCATCAAGCAGCTTTTTGCGCACATCGTTAAGAATCACTCCGGATATCCCGTGCGTGGTCTGCACCGTCATCAAGGGACAGCGCTGACGCAACAACGCCAGCCACGGCCCGATGCGCAAACGCGCCGCCACGCCCACCGTACCAATCCGCACCTTGCCCTTGGGTTCGGCCGACATGGCTTTGGCACGGTAGAGCATGTCCTGCGATACGGCGAGAATGTGCTCTGCGTCTGGCAAAAACGCCTTGCCAGCCTCAGTCAATTGCACACCGCCAGGGTAACGCTCGAACAGCGCCATGCCCAATTGTTCTTCCAGTGCCTTGATCTGCGCGGTCACTGCGGGCTGGGAAAGATGCAGCAACTCGGCAGCCTGTGTCAGGTGGCCTTGCTGCGCAACTGCAACAAAAGTACGCAATTGATAAATTTCCATATGCCCGATTATTGCGCAGAACGTTCATACGGTGTTGCAAAGCAGTGCGTTGTGTAGCTCAAATCCAGCAACTACGCCATTCTCAGTAAGTTTCGTGCAACGCAACATAAACGTTTTTGATTCTGAGCATCAGAATTTGCAATTAGCTTCTACCCCCTCGTCCTCATACAGTGGCCGTGGACCCCGAGAGTGTTGGTATTTTTCACTTGGGAGAGTGAGCCGACACGGCACGCCCGGGGCATACCGCACAGACGAGAGGAGAGAAAGATGGATGACCAAGTGATTCAGCGAATCCAGGACAGTCCGAAATTCCACGAACTTGTACAGAAAAAAACCAGCCTGAGCTGGATGCTCACCTTGATCATTCTGGTGGCCTACTTCGGGCTGATTCTGATGATTGCTTTTGAGCCTGCCGTACTGGGCACCCCTGTTGCCGCTGGCAGCGTCATTACCCTGGGCATTCCACTCGGTCTGGCCTTGATTGTTCTGGCATTTGTCTTGACCGGCATTTATGTGCGCCGTGCCAATACCGAATTTGACCAACTCAATCAACAACTTGTCGAGGATGCCCGCAAATGACCAACCGACTTGTAAACCGTATCGGGCTGGCCACGCTGGGTGTTTGCGCCAGCCTGCCCGCCTGGGCGGCCGGTGCGCTCGAAGGCCCGGTTACTCAGCGTTCCATTAATTGGCACGCCATCATCATGTTTTTCATTTTTGTGGCGTTTACCCTGGGCATTACGTTCTGGGCAGCACGCCGCACTCGCTCGGCCAAAGATTTTTACGCGGCCGGCGGCGGCATTACCGGCTTGCAAAATGGTCTGGCAATTGCCGGCGACTATATGTCCGCGGCGTCGTTCCTCGGCATTTCGGCCATGGTGTTTACCAAAGGTTATGACGGCCTGATCTATTCGCTGGGCTTTCTGGTGGGTTGGCCACTGATCACCTTCATGGTGGCAGAGCGCCTGCGTAATCTGGGCAAATATACCTTTGCCGATGTAGCTTCGTACCGGTTGCAACAAACACCGATCCGCACCTTTGCCGCAATTGGCACGCTGGTTGTGGTCACGCTGTACCTGATCGCCCAGATGGTGGGTGCCGGTCAGCTTATCCAGTTGCTGTTTGGCCTGCCTTATACCTACGCCGTGCTGATCGTGGGCGTGCTGATGGTGCTGTATGTCACCTTCGGCGGCATGCTGGCCACGACCTGGGTACAGATCATCAAAGCGGTGCTGCTGCTCTGTGGCGCTACTTTCATGGCCTTTATGGTGATGTCCGCAGCCGGTTTCAGTTTTGAAACCCTGTTCAACACGGCCATTAAAGCCCATCCAAAAGGTCTGGCGATCATGTCACCGGGCACGATGTCGCCAATTGACACGATTTCGCTGGGTGTTGGCCTGATGTTCGGTACCGCTGGTCTGCCCCACATCCTGATGCGTTTCTTCACGGTGAAAGATGCCAAAGAAGCTCGCAAATCGGTGTTCTACGCGACAGGTTTCATCGGCTACTTCTACATCCTGACCTTCATCATCGGCTTTGGCGCGATCATGCTGGTGCTGGGCAAGCCTGAGTACACCACCACTGTCATGGAAAAAGGCAAGGCGGTCACTCAGTTGATTGGCGGCACCAATATGGCGGCCATTCACCTGGCCAATGCCGTTGGCGGTGACTTCTTCCTCGGCTTTATCTCGGCAGTCGCATTTGCCACGATTCTGGCCGTGGTGTCTGGTTTGACCCTGTCTGGTGCGTCGGCGGTTTCGCATGACTTGTACGCCAACGTGTTTGCTCGCGGTCATACCGACGAAGCCAAAGAAATCCGCGTATCCAAGTACGCCACACTGGCTCTGGGTGTCGTTGCCATTCTGTTGGGGATCGCCTTCCAGAAAACCAACGTTGCATTCATGGTGGGCCTGGCCTTCTCGGTAGCGGCTTCGGCCAACTTCCCGGTGTTGTTCATGTCGATGTTCTGGCGCGGTCTGTCGACCCGTGGCGCGGTAGCCGGTGGTTCTGCCGGGCTGTTGTGCGCGGTCTTGATGATTGTCACCGGCCCGACCGTATGGGTGAAGATTCTGGGCAACGCAGCACCTATCTTCCCGTACGACAACCCGTCGATCTTCTCGATGCCGCTGGCTTTCCTGGTGATCTATCTGGTTTCGAAGATGGATACCAGCGCTTCGGCCAAGCGCGAACATGACGCCTTCCCGGCCCAGTTTGTGCGCTCAATGACCGGCGTGGGTGCAGAAGGCGCAGCAAAGCATTAAGCCGTTAGCGTAACAAAGGCAACAAGCATCACAGGATGGAAGGACTGCAAACGGAACCTCGACAAGAAGGTACGACACTGCAAATAACTAAAAGAAACGAAAAACGCCCCGCATCGTCGGGGCGTTTTTCATATCGACCGCTGCGCTCACTCAAACCTGCTTGCCGGAACATCAGCAGCCAGCAATAGCCGCAGCACTACAATCACAGAGTGACCTACCCGACACACATCTGGATCTGACCCATGGTTGCCTTGATCAATCTGGACCACCCGCCATTCGATCTGCTCAGCCCGCTTGAGCGTGAGCGGTTGCAAAACCAGGCCGATATCGAGTTTTTCCCTGCAGGCAGCAAGGTGATGGCGCGCAACAGCACCGTCGATAGCCTGTTTGTGGTCATCAAAGGCTTGATCCATGAATACGCTGCTGACGAGCTACGCGACACGCTGGCCGCCAACGCAGTCTTTGATGCGCGCGCAGTGGCAACAGGTATCGCCAGCGCCCGCTTTGAAGCCCAGGAAGACAGCATCGTCGGACGCTTGCCACGCGCTGCCATCCTCGCCCTCACGCAAAGCGCTCCACTGTTCGGTGCATTTTTCTACCACGATATCGCCCGGCGCATGGCAACGCTGGCACAGCGCCCGCTGCAGCAACAAGCGCAGTCGTTGATGCTGGCGCGTGTGCATCAGGCCTGCGTATCTGCGCCGGTCTGGCAAGACGCCAACGCGACGGTGCTCGATGCAGCCAAGGCGATGCAGACGCATCATGCGACGTCAGTGCTGGTGCGCGCAGGTGAACGCATAGGCATTTTTACCCAGAGCGATTTACGCAACTTTGTAATCGGTGGCTTGCAGGCATCCGCCGAGGCCTTAAGCCACCACGCACAATACCGGCTGCATACGGTGGATGAAGATGACTTCCTGTTTCAGGCCATGCTGACCATGACCCGGCACGAGGTACAACGGGTGATCGTCACCCGGCATGGTGAAGTAACAGGCGTGCTGGAACAGGTGGAGTTGTTGTCTTATCTCTCCAACCATTCGCATATTGTGTCGGCGCGGATTGAGCGCGCACAAAGTGTCGAAGAACTGCAGCAAGCTGCCAGCAGCATGGACAAGCTGGTGGAGTTGCTGCATGGCAATGGCAGCAAGGTGAGGTTGATTGCTGAACTGGTCAGCGCTTTACATCTGAAGTTGCTGGCGCGGCTGTATCGGTTACTGGCGCCGCCGGAAGTACTGGCCCACACCTGCCTGGTGGTGCTGGGTTCTGAAGGACGTGGCGAGCAGATTCTGAAAACCGATCAAGATAACGCCTTGTTGATCGAAGACGGCTACGACCACCCGGCTTTGCCCGAACTGGCAAATCAGTTCAATGAGCAACTCAACCGCCTGGGTTATCCGCTCTGCCCCGGCGAAATCATGGTACGCAACCCACGCTGGCGGTTGAGCACGACGGCATTCCAGCAACAGATTGGCCAATGGATTGATGCTGCCGACGGCGCGGCGGTCATGAATCTGGCCATTCTTGCCGACGCGCAAGCCGTCTGCGGCAATACCGGGCTACTGGAACAGACGCAAGCGTATCTGCAACGCAATCTGAATACACAACCCGCATTCCTGGCGCGCTTTGCCTTGGCGGTTGAGCAATTTGATCCACCGGGCGGCATGCTCGGTCGGTTACTCAATGCGGGCACTGCCACGGCCGCGCTGGATCTAAAAAAAGCCGGCATCTTTCCCATCGTCCACGGCTTGCGCAGCCTGGCGCTAGAGGCCGGCTTGAGCGAGCAGAACTCCTACGCCCGATTGCAGGCACTACAGCAGACCAACAAACTGGAGCCACAACTGGCCGCAGACCTGCAAGAAACGCTGACTTTTTTGCAAGGCCTGCATTTGCAGCATGGCTTGCAGCAAGTCAGTCTGGGCCAGTCGCCCGATTACCTCATCAGACCCGATCTGCTGGGCACCTTGCAGCGCGAACTCCTCAAGGATGCGCTCAGTGTGGTGAAGCGCTTTCGCCAGTTGCTGCGCCATCATTTTCATCTGGACTCGCTATGACCGGCGCACTGGGCCGCTGGCGAGAGGCCAGGCGCGTGGCGCGTTTGCGTAAACAATTGCGTGATCCGGCATGGCAGTGGCTACTGGACCCGCCACCTGCCGATGAATATGTGAGTCTGGACTGCGAGACGACCAGCCTGGACCGCAAACACGCCGAGTTGCTATCGATTGCTGCGGTCAAAATATCCGGCCAGCGCATTGAGACATCCAGCCATTTGCAGCTGTTGGTGCGCCCACAAGGCGAAATCAGCCACGCGGGAATTCCGATCCATCAGTTGCGTGCTCAGGATGTCGCGCAAGGGCTAACGCCGCAGGCCGCGCTGGAGCAATTACTGCAGTTCATCGGCAGCCGCCCCATCGTTGGTTATTATCTTGAGTTCGATTTGGCCATCCTCAACCGCTATGTGCGACCGTGGCTGGGAATCAATTTACCCAACCCGGTCATTGAGGTTTCCGGTCTGTATTACGACCGCAAGGTGACGGCGTGGCAGCCAGAAGTTGATTTGTCCTTGCCAGCCATCTGCAACGATCTGCAGTTACCGCAATTACCGCGCCACGATCCATTCTGTGATGCGGTTATCGCTGCACTGATTTTTCTCAAATTGCAGCGGCGACCATAAAACAAAAGCGGCCCCGCAAGGCCGCTTTTATCAGATACGCGATCACCCGCAATCTCAGTCGGTTTCCAGCAACAGCCGATGCGCCAGGCCAGCCACCAGACCACCAGCTAACGGCACCACAATAAACAACCACAGTTGTTGCAGCGCCTGGCCGCCCGCGAACAATGCCGGGCCCAGACTACGCGCCGGGTTAACCGAAGTACCCGTGATGGGAATGCCGACCAGGTGAATTGCGGTCAGAGTCAGGCCAATGGCCAGACCGGCCATCATGCTGTTTCCAGAACGCGAGGTCACGCCCAGAATCATCAGTACAAAGATAAACGTGGCGACAAACTCGAACACCAGTGCAGCCTGCATGGTTCCCGGCGCAAACATGTTCTGGCCAAACTGGCCTGCGTGTTGGCCCATGCCGGTGGCGATCAGATAAATGACCGCAGTGCCACCCAGCGCGCCCAGGCATTGGGCCACCATGTAACCCACTGCTGTTCCGGGGTTCATCCGCCCGGACACCAGCACACCCAAGGTCACCGCCGGGTTTACGTGCGCGCCGGACAAATGACCAAAACCATAAGCCACCGTCACAATCGCCAGACCAAAAGCCAGCGAGATACCGGTGTAGGTAATGTGATCACCTGCAAACACCGCCGAGCCGCAACCAAACAACACCAGAATGAGTGTGCCAAGAAACTCAGCACGATAGGCTTTCGCAGACACTAGACACCCCCAATGGGAAAATATCGAAGAGGCCGCAATCTAACGTTTGCCCCCTGTCCCCGCCAATCAGAATTAGCTGGAACTGTCTGGCGCGGTTTCTGATGCGGCGTAAAAGTCACCAGACACGATTACCGTTATAGCCACATTATTTGGTGCTGCAGCGCAATATCAGCGTAACTGATTCAGCGCATCAAAAAACACGATTGGATCGCCCCTGCCGGGCCGGATAGAGTCCTCCTACAGCAAATTACTTACCTCTGCGGCTAAGGAGCCTTTATGAGCACCATTGATTCCGTTCTCCAGGAAAACCGCCTGTTTCCGCCATCAGAAGACTTTCGCATCAAGGCCAATGTCTCTGGCATGGAGGGCTACAACGCCCTGTGCGACAAGGCCAATAACGATTACGAAGGTTTCTGGGCAGAACTTGCTCGCGACCTCGTCACCTGGAAGAAACCGTTCAACAAGGTGCTCAATGAAACCAACGCCCCATTCTTCAAATGGTTTGAAGATGGTGAACTGAATATTTCGTACAACTGCCTGGATCGTCATCTGGATGCACGCGGCGATAAAGCCGCCATCATTTTCGAAGCCGATGACGGCAGCTCAACACAGGTCAGCTATCGCCAGTTGCATGCCCAGGTCTGCCAGTTCGCCAACGCACTCAAAGCGCTGGATGTGAAGAAAGGCGACCGCGTCGTCATTTACATGCCGCATAGCGTAGAAGCCATTGTGGCCATGCAGGCTTGTGCACGGATCGGTGCGATCCATTCGGTGGTGTTTGGCGGCTTCTCTGCCGGAGCCCTGCGTGACCGCATTCAAGATGCGGTCGCCACGCTGGTCATTACCGCCAACGAAGGCGTACGCGGCGGCAAACCGGTGCCGCTGAAGGCCGTGGTTGATGAAGCGCTGACGCTGGAAGGCAGCGAGTCGATCAAGAACGTGGTGGTTTACCGCCGCGCCGATCACGACAACGTGCCATTCAAGGCCGGTCGTGATCTGTGGTGGCATGAGCTCACCGCCAGCCAACCCGCACAGTGCGAACCGGAATGGATGAACGCCGAAGACCCGCTGTTCATTCTGTATACGTCCGGCTCGACCGGGAAACCCAAAGGCATTCAGCACACCATTGGTGGCTATCTGCTGGGTACGATCGTGACCATGAAGTGGGTATTCGACTACCGCGAAGGTGACGTGTTCTGGTGTACCGCCGATGTGGGCTGGATTACCGGCCACAGCTACGTGTGCTACGGCCCGCTGGGTATTGGCGCGACGCAAGTGGTGTTTGAAGGCGTACCGACTTATCCGAACGCTGGCCGCTTCTGGCAGATGATCGAAAAGCACAAGGTCACCACGTTCTACACCGCACCAACCGCGATCCGCTCTCTGATTAAACTGGGTGCCGATCTGCCTAAACAGTACGATCTATCCAGCCTGCGCCTGCTGGGGACCGTGGGTGAGCCGATCAACCCGGAAGCGTGGATCTGGTATCACGAAGTCGTTGGCGGTGGTCGCTGCCCGATTGTAGATACCTGGTGGCAAACCGAAACCGGCTCCAATATGGTGGCGCCGCTGCCGGGTGCCGTTGCGACCAAGCCAGGTTCTTGCACCCTGCCACTGCCAGGCATCATGGCCGATATCGTGGATGAAGCCGGCGCGCCGGTTGATCCGGGCAAAGGTGGGTCGCTGGTCATCAAACGGCCATGGCCTTCAATGGTTCGTACCATCTGGAACGATGCCGAGCGTTTCAAGAAAACGTATTTCCCGGAGGAGTTCAACGGCAAGCTGTATCTGGCCGGTGATTCCGCCCACTTTGATGAGAACGGCTACATCTGGATCATGGGTCGCATCGACGACGTGCTGAACGTTTCTGGTCACCGCTTGGGTACGATGGAAATCGAATCCGCCTTGGTCGCCAACCCGCTGGTCGCCGAAGCCGCCGTGGTCGGCAGACCGCACGAAATCAAAGGCGAAGCAGTCGTGGCTTTTGTGGTGCTCAAGCAAGATCGCCCGGAAGGCGAGGAAGCCAAGCGCATCGCCAAAGAACTGCGCGAATGGGTCGCCCACGAAATCGGCAAGATCGCCCAGCCGGATGAAATCCGCTTCGGCGAAAATCTGCCCAAGACTCGTTCCGGCAAAATCATGCGCCGCCTGTTGCGCGTGATCGCCAAGGGCGAAGAAGTGACCCAGGACGTCTCCACCCTGGAGAATCCGGCGATTCTGGAACAGTTGCGGCAGAGTGTGATTTGATCCAGCTGCAATAAGCGGCAAGCGTCATAAAACCCCACCTTGGACGTGGGGTTTTATGTTTTGGTGGGTTTGGGTTTGGGTTTGGGTTTGGGTTTGGGTTTGGGTTTGGGTTTGGGTTTGGGTTTGGGTTTGGGTTTGGGTTTGGGTTTGGGTTTGGGTTTGGGTTTGGGTTTGGGTTTGGGTTTGGGTTTGGGTTTGGGTTTGGGTTTGGGTTTGGGTTTGGGTTTGGGTTTGGGTTTGGGTTTGGGTTTGGGTTTGGGTTTGGGTTTGGGTTTAACCACTTGAGTGCCTTCGGCACGATATTTTGATACCCGGTGGTGACCGGGAACACGTGACTTTTTCTTGCCCCGCCAAGAAAAAGTCACCAAAAAGAAGGCGACCCCGAACCGGCGTCCAGCCTGCGGCTGGATACCCGCGCTTTCACATGATTACCCCGGCGGGTCGACGAACTAGCCCGCAAGCGGGCGTCGGACAGGCGTCACCCGAAACCCCGGGTCAATCATGCTTCGCTTGGCGCCTGACAGGGGAGGAAAAGCACTTCGTCTGTTGGCCAGAGATTGTGGTGAGAAATAGCGGTTCTACCTCCCATACCCCTGCCCTCAACCAATTAGTCGTTCCCGCACAGGCGGTAATCTAGTGGCTGCATTGACCATGGCAACTGGATTCCCGCCTGCGTGCGAATGACGATGTAATTGGTGTGCATGGGGTATCTACTATTGCTGTTGCAACTGACTCTGGCACTCCACACAGCAAACCACGCCGAGCGAGAGCCGGAGACCTTAGGCTCCGGCCGACCGAGGGAACGCAGGATGCGCGCAAAAACACCAGGCCAACAGACGGTTCGTTTACCCGCTGCAACTTGCATCCAATGCACGTAACCGCATTGTGGGGGTACCCCCAAGGGGCGCGGCTTTTGAATTTGGGCCCCGTCGGACGCCTGCGTCCCGGTCGCCTTTTGCTATCCCGCTCTGCGGGACTTTTGGTTTCATTTCTTTGGCGACGCAAAGAAAAGTAACGTGTCCCCGGTCACCCCCGGGTATCAAACGCCTTTACAACCCGTGCCGAAGGCACCAACAACAAGCTCTTGAAGCACGCACAACCACCACCCAGCGGGTTGCGCCCGCTTCGCACATCCACACTCTTTTTAAAGCGCCACCAGACCATATCTAACTCAGATACCGACCCCACATAGAACGTTCGTTTCATTTGCCGCCAACCGCGAGTAGAATAGTACGATTGCCGTCGACCCACGCCCGCCCTGCGCAAAGGAGTGCCCGTGTTCGTTGAGTTTCCGAATTCCCCGTACAAACTATTTCAGCCCTTCCCGCCTGCTGGTGACCAGCCGGTGGCGATCGGGCAACTGGTTGAGGGCCTGGACGACGGGCTGCAGTTTCAGACCTTGCTGGGCGTCACCGGCTCTGGCAAAACTTATACGATGGCCAATGTCATTGCCCGCACCGGGCGGCCTGCCATTGTGATGGCGCCGAACAAAACCCTGGCGGCGCAGTTGTATTCCGAGTTCCGTGAGTTCTTTCCGGAAAACGCGGTCGAGTACTTTGTTTCGTACTACGACTACTACCAGCCGGAAGCGTACGTTCCGTCCAAAGACTTGTTTATCGAGAAAGACTCTTCGATCAACGAGCACATTGAACAGATGCGGCTGTCGGCCACCAAGGCCATGCTGGAGCGGCGCGACTGCATTATTGTCGCCACCGTATCGGCCATTTACGGTATCGGTGATCCATCCGATTACCACCAGATGATTCTGCATCTGCGTGAAGGTGAAACCCGCCCGCAGAGCGAGATCATCAAACGCCTGACCGTGATGCAGTACGACCGCAACGAGATGGAATTCAGTCGCGGGCATTTTCGGGTTCGCGGTGACGTGATCGATATCTTCCCGGCGGAAAACGCCGAACTGGCGGTGCGCATCAGTTTGTTTGATGACGAAGTGGAAACCATCCACTTGTTCGACCCGCTCACCGGCCATATCAAACAGCGCATGGGCATCTTTACCGTGTTCCCGGCCAGCCACTACGTGACGCCGCGCGCAACCGTGCTGCGCGCCGTGGACACCATCAAGATCGAACTGCATGACCGGCTTGAGTTCTATCACAAAGAAAACAAGCTGGTAGAAGCGCAGCGGCTGGAACAACGTACGCGCTTTGATCTGGAAATGCTCAATGAGATGGGCTTTTGCAAAGGGATCGAAAACTACTCGCGCCATTTCTCCGGCAAGAAAGCCGGTGAAGCGCCGCCAACGTTGATCGACTACCTGCCCAAAGACAGCCTGATGTTTATGGACGAGTCGCACGTGCTGATCGGTCAGGTTGGCGCCATGTACAAAGGCGACCGGGCGCGCAAAGAGAACCTGGTCGATTACGGTTTCCGGCTACCGTCGGCCATGGATAACCGTCCGCTCAAGTTTGAAGAGTTTGAAGGGATGATGCCGCAAACGGTGTTTGTGTCAGCCACGCCGGCTGAATACGAGCGCACGCATCAGGGCCAGGTCGTCGAACAAGTCGTGCGACCAACCGGGCTGGTCGATCCGCAAATAGAGATCCGGCCAGTGGGCACGCAGGTCGACGATTTGTTGTCGGAGATCGGCAAGCGCACTGCGCTGGGCGAGCGGGTGCTGGTCACTACGCTGACCAAACGCATGTCCGAGCAACTGACTGAGTACCTGAGCGAACACGGGGTCAAAGTGCGTTATCTGCACTCGGACATCGACACGGTGGAGCGCGTCGAGATCATCCGCGACCTGCGCCTGGGTGTATTTGATGTGCTGATCGGCATTAACTTGCTGCGTGAGGGCTTGGATATTCCAGAAGTCTCACTGGTGGCGATTCTGGATGCCGACAAAGAAGGCTTCCTGCGTAGTGAGCGCTCGCTGATCCAGACCATAGGGCGGGCGGCGCGGAATCTGAACGGCAAGGCGATCTTGTATGCCGACGTAATCACCCGCTCCATGAAAAGCGCTATCGACGAAACCGAGCGCCGCCGCAACAAGCAGATCGCATTCAATAAAGAGAACGGCATCGTGCCGCGCTCGGTCACCAAACGCATCAAAGACATCATCGACGGTATGTACAACGCTGAAGACGCCGCCGCCGAGCGCATCGAGAACAAGCGCCAGCGCCTGGTCGAAGCGATGGATGAGAAAGAATTGTCACGCGAACTCAAGCGTCTGGAAAAAGACATGATGGCCGCAGCCAAAAACCTGGAGTTCGAAAAAGCGGCGCAACTGCGCGATCAGTTGAAGACCCTGCGCGAACGCGCTTTCGGGCACAACTGAGCGAAGCCGCCGCAGCATGCTAGAGATCATTTACCAGGACGAATACCTGGTGGCCATCCACAAACCGGCGGGACTGCTAGTGCATCGCTCCATGCTGGACCGGCACGAGACCCGCTTTGCCGTGCAGTTGCTACGCGATCAGTTGGGGCGGCGGGTTTATCCGGCGCATCGACTGGATAAGGGAACATCTGGCTTGTTGCTGTTTGGTTTGACGCCAGAAATCGGCCGGGCATTATCGATGAGCTTTGAAGCACAGCTGGTCGACAAGCGTTACCACGCCATCGTGCGCGGCTGGCCAGACGAGCAAGGCACCATCGACCACGCGCTGGCCAGGCAACTGGATGAATCCGAAATTACCAAGGGCGCGCCACAAGGCCCGATCCAGCCTGCGATTACGCGGTTCAAACGATTGGCCGCCACCGAACAGCCGTGGTCGGTTGATCGATATCCGCAAACGCGGTACGCCTTGATGGAACTGGAACCCGTCACTGGCCGTCGTCATCAGTTGCGCCGCCACATGAAGCACATCAGCCATCCGATCATTGGCGACGCCACCTACGGCAAAGGCCAGCACAACCGCAAGTTTGCCGAAGAGCTTGGCGTGAACCGTCTGTTTCTGGCCTGCAGCGCTATGTGTTTGCCACATCCAGTAAGTCGGGAGGTGCTGGATTTGCGCTGCGCGCTGGCGGAAGAGTTTGCTCGCGTTATTCAGGCGTTGGGATGGGAAGTACCGGCGTAGGATGGATTCGGAACTCGTAGCCCGGATCGAGCCCGCAGGGCGGGAATCCGGGATGCGGCATCGGCAAATATCACTGCCGGTTGCTTGTTGATATGTGGCAACCCCGGATTCTCGCTGCCCCACTGCAACTGTCATATGTAATTCTCCAAGAGCTTTGTGGGGGTACCCCGAGGGGCATGCTTCATCCGGGCTATGAGTTTTGCTGGTCGGGTCGCGCAATAATCCCGGCCATAAATGCCGCCCAAACAAAAACCCGCCAGCGGCGGGTTTTTGTTTGCTACACCAACGAAGCAATCAAGCGCGGCGCTTGAATTCGTAAGTGCGGGTATCGATTTCGATTTTGTCACCGATTTCGATGAATGCAGCCACTTGAATCTCGGTAGCAGCACCCTTGATCTTGGCAGGCTTCATCACCTTGCCGGAAGTATCGCCACGCACTGCTGGCTCGGTGTATTCCACTTCGCGCACGATGGTGGTCGGCAGTTCTACGGAGATGGCTTTGCCGTCGTAGAAAGTGACTTCACACTTGTCTTCCATGCCGTCAACGATGTAACCGACAGCGTCGCCCACGTTTTCAGCTTCGACTTCGTACTGGTTGTACTCAGTGTCCATGAACACGTACATCGGGTCAGCGAAGTACGAGTAGGTGCATTCTTTCTTGTCCAGGGTCACGACGTCGAACTTGTCGTCGGCCTTGTACACTGCTTCGGACGGGGAGTCGTTCAGCAGGTTCTTCATTTTCATTTTAACAACGGCAGAGTTACGGCCAGACTTGTTGTATTCGGTTTTCTGGACAACGAGCGGCTGGCCGTCGACCATGATTACGTTACCCGAACGGACTTCCTGTGCGGTCTTCATTGCTGATGATTCCTGATTGCTTGAACTGGGATAGGGGTGTTTGCAGGCTGCCCCGAACAATCTTCCAGCAATCACTGTCGGGCGGCAGTTTACAAAACGGAAACTGGTAACCCGCTATTTTAACTTATCTTTGGCAAAGCTGACCAGATTTGCTGCCAGATTACCAAGACTTTCCAGATGGGTGGCCCAAGCTGCAGCATATTGCTGCGCTTGCGGCAGCATTTCACGCAAATCCGCCCACGCTCCAGCGGCCAGTTCGCGGCGATTCCAGCCGAACCAGAACGCCGCCAAACGACTTGCGCGGTATTCATCCCAGCCAGTGGTATACAGCTTGAGAAAGGCGACCAGCTTGGCTTCGTGCGCCGCATCGTCTTGTGGATAGATATGCCACACCAGCGGTCTTGCCGCCCACTGCGCCCGCACAAAGCTGTCTTCCCCGCGCACAAAGTTGAGATCGCAACTCCACAGCAAACGATCGTAATCGGGCTGCGCGACCATGGGGAGAATGTGAATATTCAACGCACCGAGCTGATGGTGCTGACCAGCCTGCAATGCCGGCAAGCCGAGAGTCTTGGCCAGTTCTGGAAGTACCCTGCCCTCGGGTACCAGCAGATTAACCGGCTCTTGCGTAGCCGCGATTTGCTGTATCAGCGCGGCTAAAGCCGGATTCTCATATGCAAACAGGCTTAATGTCAGCGCGGTCGGGTTCGCCACGCCAAGCGCCGTGAGCCATGCCCCGCGCTCCTGAACCGACCACCGCGCCCGCGCCTGGCGTGCCTGCTCTTCACCAATAACGCCGCCAGTGCCCGCGACAAAGCCAGGAAAGAAAAAGTATTTATTCAGGCCACCGCCTTGCGGCGACGCCAGCGCGTGACATCCTGTCACCCAGTCTTCAGCTGAGAGATATTCCAGATTCAGCCATAGCGGAGCGGTGGCCCGAGTCCGCATTGCTGCCAGCATGCTGGCCGGGATTTCACAAGCGAACGCTTCGATCACCACATCAGCGTCGTCAGCGGGATGGGCATTTACCGACCAGTGCCGGACCTGCACACCGTCCAGGTTCTGATTTGCTTCCAGCGGCGCGGCGGTGGGCGCAATGCGTGCCAGCGCGGCCACGTCGTCTACCCACAAAGTGACGTTTTGTCCGTATTCCTGCTGCAATTGCCGGGCCAGCCGCCAGCACACCCCAATGTCGCCAAAGTTGTCTACCACACGACAAAACAAGCTCCACCTCATCACCCAACCTCACAAAAGGCTTACACGAAACATTTTTTTGCGAAAAGAACACACTTCTTTGCAGCAAAACCCGACAAAAGGTAAAACTGTAGAAAGCATATTTCTTACAATTAATGGTAAGAATTTGATCTATTTTCCGACAAACCTTACGCACCATAATAATACTTAACTTTACCTATCAGTTTCAAACTCTTTATTTTAAAAAGGTTTTTTCTAACAAAAGGTCATTCCAAGAGCAACTAAATGTGATATTGCAACGCAGCAAAAACCATTCCACCCATCATTTACTTACGATTAAATTTTCTTTAAGTTAAATTTAATAAATAGTATTTGAAAGCAAATTGCTTACTTGATAAAATTGGTCATTGAAATGTGTAGTCAGGAATATCTGGCCGCACATCGCAAGGCGTTCATGGGGCGACGACCCTTCTCAAAATATCGCCGAACTATCGCCGCGGGGGGAAAAGTGGTCCCGGGGTTTTTATCTTCACTCTGTGCCCAAAAGTGAAGATGGTTTTTAAATTCTGATGGGCAACAAGCGAGGCCTGTTCTGCCGCAGGTCTCTTCAAGTCCGAAATAAATCAGGAGAAGTAAGTCATGAAACTACGTAATCTGGTTGCTGGCTTGGCCTTCATCGGTGCGTCTGCAGGGGCTTTTGCCTTGACGACCACCACCTACACAAACGTGACTGATATTGGGGTGGTCAGTTCTCCCCGGAACTTCATCATCGACAATACCGTCACAACTCCATCATTTGATGACTTCATCACATTTGGTGTTGATCCAACCTCGTACGCCTCCAATGTGTACTTCAGCCAATTGACTTTGGGCGGCCTGCAAAATATCGCAGCCGCAACCCTGTCTTTGTGGGACGTGACTTCCGGCCCGGTTTTCCTGGGTAGCGTGCCACTGAATGAACCTCCCTTCACCTCAACCGCTACGTTCTTCTCCGGCCATACCTATGCGCTGGAAGTAAACGGCACGCTGGAAACAGGCGCGGTACAAGGTATCTACGGCATTTTGGGCACATTGAGCCCGGTACCGGAACCAGAAACCTATGCCCTGATGGGTCTGGGTGTGGTCGCTCTGGTTGCAGCACGTGCTCGTCGCCGCAAACTGGGTGACACCAGCTTTAACTCGGTGTCCGCAACTGCGGCCTAAGGGTTTGCCGGACCGGTTACGTTTCGCCTCACGGGGCGACACACCCGGGCAGTAAAGTATCACGCAAGAACAGAACGGCTCACGACTTCGGTCGTGGGCTTTTCTGCATCCATTGAAAATGCATCGCCTCGGGTCGGCAGGCTGAGGATCAACCAACGTGCATTGTCACCAGCTTATGGTTGGGCTGATCTGCCAGCCTTCGAGTAGCTGCACAGAATAAAGCGGGCCTGGTAATGAAACCAGGCCCGCTTGGTGGACACCCGCAAATAACTTCTTACTTCTTAGTTATCACACCACCGCAAGAGCACATTCGCGCAGAGATGGCAGCTCCTCATTCCGAACGGGCTGAGGTTTCCTTGGCCGTCTGCGGGATGCCTGCTTTGGCTGTAGCCGGCGCAAACAGCGCCTCATACGCCGCCAGCAACTTGGGTACTTCGTACTTCCATTCCAGTTCGTTCATCACGCGTCGTTGACCGTACTCGCCCATGGTCTTGCGGCGAGCCGGGTCGGCCAGCAGTTCGAGAATTTTCTCGCCCATGTCGACTTCATCATTGCGTTTGGCGTAGAGCGATGCATCTTGCGCCGAGAAGCGCCCTTCGGTGAGATCAAACTGCACAATGGGCTTGGCCAGCGCCATATATTCCATGATTTTGTTCATGGTGGATTTGTCGTTCATTTCATTGGCCACGTCCGGATTAACGCATACGTCCGCCGTATTGAGCATTTCCAGCAATTGCTGGTCCGGCACGCGACCGGTGAAGGTTACATACTCGGCAATACCCAACTCTTTTGCATAGGCCTGCATCTGGGCCAGCGACGTGCCGCCGCCCACCAGACCCAGTTGCACGTCAGTGCGTTTGCGTTCATGCACGATGTGCGCCATGGCTCGCAGCAGATAATCAATGCCTTCCTGCTTGCCCATCACCCCCACGTAGCCCACCAGGAATTCGCGGCCTTTTTTCAGTTCGGGAACCGTCGGCACCTGGCGCAACCGGTCCAGCTTGGGGCCACTGCGCACCACGTAGACGTTTTCCGGCTTCATGCCGCCGCGCTCGATGGCGATGCGCTTGTACGACTCATTGGTGGCGATGGATACGCTGGCGGTGTTGAAGGTCCAGCGCTCAAACAGCACCATCAGCTTGTAAAAAAAGTCCCGCCGACCGAATTTGGCTTCATACAATTCCGGGTTGATGTCGTGATGATCAAACAGGAATTTTTTGCCAAAAAACAGTTTGAAGAAGCCACCGACCAGAAAAATCAGATCGGGCGGATTGCAGGCATGAATGGCATCAAAACCGCGCCCGAACATGACCTTGAACGCCAGGCGGAACTCATGGAACAACGCCGCCGAATACTCCAGCAAATAGCCTTTGGCGCCTTCCGCCTCCAGTGGCAACTCGTGGCGATAAATGTGGATATCGTCGACCACTTCAAAGTGCGACTCATAGCCTTTGCCGGTCGGGCAAATGATCGACACTACGTAACCGGCGTCGCGCAAGGTGGTGGCCTCCTGCCACACGCGCCGGTCAAATGGCGAGGGCAGGTTTTCCACGATAATCAGTACTTTGCGGGGTTTACCAGCAGATGCCATCGTATTTGCCCTCCTCGCTCTTGTGATCGACTACACGCACAAAGTCGATGATTTCCTGATTCGGCCGCAGACGGGTAAAGGCGTCTTTGAACTCGGGGGCATTGTTACCGATGACCAGCACTTCGGCGTGATCGAGCACCGCATCCAGCGATTGCTCCATGATGCGCGAAATGTGCGGAATCATATTGAAGATGTAATCCTTGTTGGCGCCGGTCAGCGCGGCCAGGTTCACGTTGCGATCGTACAGTTTCAGATCGTAGCCCTTGCCGATCAGGCGCTCGATCACCTCCACAATCGGGCTTTCGCGCAGGTCATCGGTGCCCGCCTTGAAGCTGAAACCCAGTACGCCGATCTTGCGTTTGCCCTTGGCGGTAATCATGGAATAGCCGCGTTCCACCTGGCGGTCATTGCTGGGCAAAATGGCGCTCAGAATCGGCAATTCCAGATCAAGGCTGCGCGCTTTGTAGTTCAGCGCGCGCACGTCTTTGGGCAGGCAAGAGCCGCCAAAAGCAAAGCCCGGCTTGAGGTAATACGGTGACAGGTTGAGCTTGGTGTCTTTGCAAAAGATATCCATAACCTGATGGCTATCGATTTCCAGACCTTTGCAAATATTGCCGATTTCGTTGGCAAACGACACTTTCAGCGCATGCCAGACGTTATCGACGTACTTCACCATTTCGGCAGTTTCGATATCGGTACGGATCAGTGGCGCCTTGAGCTCGCTGTATAAACCCGCCAGCACATCGCCACTATGCACGTCCGTCTGGCCGAGCACTGTTTTAGGAGGATTCCGGTAGTCCCATACCGCAGTGCCTTCACGCAGGAATTCCGGATTGTTGCACACACCAAAATCCACCCCGGCTTTCTTGCCGGAATGCTGTTCCAGCGTAGGAATCACCACGTCTTTCATGGTGCCAGGCAGCATGGTGCTGCGGGCCACCACGATATGAAAATCACTCTTTTCTTTAAGCGCCGCGCCGATTTCTTCGCAAACCCGGCGTACGTAACGCAAATCCAGCGCGCCGTTCAGCTGGCTGGGCGTGCCCACGCAAATGAACGACATCTCGGTCGCCAGCACGGCGGCATGCACATCCGTGGTACCGCGCAAACGACCGGCAGAAACCGCCTCCGAAACCAGTTCGGCGATGTCTTTTTCCACAATCGGGGGAATGCCCCGGTTGATCAGGTCTACTTTGCTGGCGTTAGGCTCAACCCCAATGACAGTATGCCCTTCACCGGCCAGACAACCGGCGGCGACGACTCCCACGTATCCCAACCCGAATATGCTGATTTTCATTTTGCTTTACCCCATGTGATAACAAAACCGGATACCGATTCAAAACACTCAGGCAGTTGCCGCACTGAGCATTTTCCAAAGTTTTCTGCCGCGGGCCCGGTTACGCCGGATAACCCCGCCAATGCGTTGTCCAAGCAGCGCCAGCATTGCCGCAGACGCCGAGAAATCAGGAGACAATTGACGAATAATCAATTGGTTACGTTTGATGAGCAGCCAGGTATTGGCCATGATGAAATACTCGGTCCGCCAGAAACGTTTTCTGGCGCCACCGGTGGCTTGGGCCGCCGGCAAATTGACCTGCACCGCACGCGTGTCGAGGAATATCTGCTGCCCCAATGCCCGGCTGCGCAGCAGGAAATCGGTTTCCTCGCGATAGGCGTTACCGCGATACACCCGGTCAAAATCAAGCCGTGCCGCCTGGCGCGTCTCGATCAAAAAACTGGCATGGCAAACCGGCACTTCCAGCACTTTGTCCGCAACGCAATCGAACTCGAAACGCAGGCGTTTGAGGTCTGCCACCTGCTCGGCGGTTTGCACGCGGGTACGCCGGGCCGCCGCCAGCGTGGCCGAGGTTTCATCGTGATTCATATACACTGCTGACGCTCCGATAATGCTTCCCGGATGCTGGCTTGCGGTCTCCAGCAAACTACGGATGGAGCCTGGCAATAGGACCGAGTCATCGTCGCCAAAATAGATGTACTGCCCGCGAGCCAATGCCTTGCCCCGGTTTTTGGCGGCGGTCTGGCTCAGGTTTTCTGCCTGCCGAAAATAACGGATGCGGCTGTCCCGCGTGATCAGGCGACGCACCACAGCGGCGGTATCGTCGGGCGAGCAATCATCAATCACGATCAATTCGATCACGTTTTCCTGCAGATACGTCAGCAACGTCTCTTCGATCAGGTGAGCGCGCTTGTAAGTCGGCACGATTACGCTCACGGTGGCGTCATGGGCTGTCATCGTTCAGCTCTCTCTAACAATAAAAAAACCTGGCATCTCAACCCACCTTCTGGTCAATGCCGCGAACGGCAACAGTCCGGGTTGGAGCAGCAATCTCATGGGCTCGGCTGTTTTGCAAAACCGGCAGAATCTCGGCAATACGGCTGGACTGAAAGCATTGGCGGGCGCGCTGCCGTTGCAACGCGTAAGCCGGGGTATGCAGATCTGCTTGCAAGGCATTCTGGATAGCCTGGGCAAAGGCGTCGGCCTCGGTCGCCACCTGAAAGCAAGCCGCAACGTTTTCAGGCAAGCCCGCCAAACCTTGTGGCGTGCTCACCAGCGCAGCGGGCGTAAACAGCATTTCCACCGATTTGACATTGACCCCGCTGCCCGCAAACACCGGGTTGATCAGCACCTTGGCATTGCGCAAGACCACTGCGGCATCTGGCGGGCTTTCGATCAGGGTGATCTGAGGCACCGCGGCCAACAGCGCGCGAATGCGTTCATTGGGGCGGCTACCGGCGATAAAAATGCGCAGTGCCGGGTTACGTTGCAGCAGCGTAGGCACCACTTGTTCGATAAACCAGCTGATGCCAAACACGTTGTTGGGCATGAACAAATTGCCCAGGTAACCCACATCAAACTCGGGCGCGCGGCTAACCGGTGCGCTCAACCTGGCGGCCATTTCCTGATCAACCAGCGTTGGCAGCCAATGCCCGTGGGTAAATCCGCAGGCCCGCCAGTAAGCGAGGTCGTCCACCGAGATATCAAAAAATGCCTCGGCCTCGCGCAGCACCCGGCGCTCGAAATGTTCGACATTGCAATTGCGCAGCAGCCAGTGCGCTTGCTCGCGCATACCGTGGGCGGAATTGAGTTGGTAACGGGTATAGCGGTGCTCGATATTATGCGAGCGATAAAACAGCGGGCGTTGCAATGCGTGGGCCAGTTTGAGCGCCAAATCACCGCCATACAGACCATCCAGCCACACTGCATCCACAGCGGCAGCGCGTTCGCTACCGAGCACTGCGGCATAGGCCTGCTCTGACAGCGAGCGCGCACTGGCGGCCCAAGGTAGCGTCAGCAGCCGGGCCAGGCGGGGCAGTTTTGAGGCAAAGCCTGTCTGAAATGGCAAGACCACCACGGATTCTGCCTTCTCGCGAATCCGGGCCAGATTTTCTGCTAACTCCGGGTCACCAGCTTCAGCTTGATGCCAGCAGACGATGCGCAGTTTGACGCCTGCATCATGCAAGGCGCACACCCGCCGCCACATATCCACGGTACCGCCGTGGTTGGGTGGATAAGGCAATTGGGCGCAAATGAAGGTCAGTCGCATTGTCGGTAGTCCTGGCCTAATTCAAAGGAGTAAAGCGCGTGACAAAGTGAGCCCCGGCGGCATTCCCTTCCAGGTAAATGCCCTGGCGGAAATACGGCTTGACTGAACTTGGCACCGAGCCGACAAATACCCGTTGCAATGCGGGGCCAGACACGCTGAAACGAAAGCTTTTATTGCCGCAAACCAAAGTGGCCGACCAGTTGGCAGGCGCGGCGTAAACGGTGGTGTTCTTCCAGTAGCTGAAGGCGCTGCCCTCGGGTAAGTCGCCCGACCCCGCCTTGGCGCCATCTGGCGTCACCTGGCACAGGGTGTTGTAGATCAGCCCTAGCCGGGCCGGTGCTGATGATGACCGGGTGATATCAACGGTATCGACAAAGTCATTTCCGCTGACGGCCATTTGCCGTTGCACGGCGGCATCTTTGCGATAGGTCGGATGCGCGGCCGTAGCGGCATTGCCGTCTGCAGACAACGCAATGAAACGCCCTTCTGACGGATACGGCATTTGCCCGTCACCATCAATCAACGGCACGTTATGCGCCGGGGCCAGCCGGAAATAGCGGGCATGCAATGGCGAGCCGTAACCCACGGTGCCAGGTGACTGCAGAATCCAGGTATCGCCATGCTGCAGTTGCAGATTCAGCGCTTCCTGGTGAGCATGCGATGGCGCCTTCTGGCCGTAAACCATCAAGGCGTGCCAGTCGCGATTAACCACTTGCACCGCATCCAGTCCGGGGAAATGGCGAGACACCACCGCAGGCACCGCCTGGGGCTTGGTCGAGGCGGCGGGCGGATCAAGCAATGTGTCCCAACTGCGGGCGGTGGCAACGTCGCTCAGCGCCACCCAGGTGGGCAACACACGATACGACTGTGCCCACAACGGACGGTTGGGTGATGGCCGGTTTGGCGGCGTATCGTTAATTGCTGGCGAAACACCCGGCTGGAAGGTCAGCTGCGCCGGCGCAATCATCAGGTTTTGCGCCCGCCATAACACGTCTTTCAGGCTATCGAGCTGGTTGCGTACCGACGCGGCCGTCAACACGGAAACCAGCGCCTGCACTACGTATTCCTGATACGACAACGAGCCCTCGAACCAGAAATCGTCGCTGGACATGCCGCCATCGAGCAGGCCGCGCAAACCCAGTGGGCCATCACGACCGCTGCTGATCCATTCCTGATTGTTGAACTCCATGCCAGCGGCGGTAATCGCGCCCGCCTCCCACACCGAGATATTGTGTACTTTGCGCCGCGACTGCATCTGATTGGCGACCATCGGCGCAATCAGATTGGTTTGCCAGTCGGCAATGCGCGCGTTATCCACACTGCCGCGCAACAAGCGGATCACCTCCACCAGCAGGAACATCTGGTTGGATTCGTCCAGCGCCTGCGAAAACATGCGCGACTGACCGTTCCAGGTCTGCAATGGGAACTTCATGTAATTGCGGGCGTAGAAATCCATTTGCGCGGCGGCCCAGTCGCGATAGCGCACATCGCCCTGCAGCTTGAATTGCCGCGCGGCCTCCAGCATCTGTCCCTGGTTGTACAAGCGCTCCAGCGCCACCCAGGCGGCGATCTGTTTTTGATTGCTGCCGGTGGCTGCCGGCATGGGCGTGGATGGCGTCCAGGTCAGCCAGGCGCCGGTGGATGGATCGACATAGTCGTGCACCCAGCCCACGGGCAGATCTGCGTTGTCATGCGACAGCTTCATCCAGGCATTAAGACCATAGCGCCGCTGGGTAACCCAGTCGCGCCAGGCCGGATCATTTTTGGCCAGATTACGCGCGCGGTCCCAATCGTCGGTGGCCTGCCTGGCCGGAGCATAAGTCCCGGTGCCCGCCTTGACGTCACCCATGCGTTCGCGCACGTCTTTGTCTGCGTCCGCGGCATGGACAATGCCTGCCTCAAGCAGCGCCAGCAAAACGCATCCACTGGCTATCATGCTCAGTCGCAAATACTTAGCCATGTTTCAGACTCCTGATTGCGACCAGTAAACCCATCAAACGCTGGCGGGCAAACAAACCCAGCGTTCCCAGATACAACACAGCACCAACACCGCCCTTGAACACCAGTGCGAGTAACGGTGGCCAGCTAGCGCAAGGCTCGGCCAGCAGATAAATGCCGCCCCACAACACCACCACTGCAGCGAGGAAAGGCAGTATCCGGCCCAGCCATTCGCGCAGCGAAATCGCCAACGCGTGCCGCACCAGCCAGTAGCTCAGCGGCATCAGCGCGACCTGGGCCAAGGCGCAACCAATGACGATGGCCAACAAGGAATAACTGTGCGCAATCCAGATGCTGATCAGGGTCGCCACGGCTTTGAGTGAGGACAGCAACAAGGAGTGCGACGGTTTGCCGCAGGCATTCAGAATGGTGCTGTCGTAGTACTGCACTGCCTGAGCCGCGCCCAAAAAGGCCAGCGGCACCAGAATGTGTTCGCTGCCTGCCCAGCGCGCGCCGAACGCCACGTGGCATAGCTCTGGTGCCAGCGCGGCAACCAATATCCACACCGGCACGGCGACAAACACCGTCATGGTCACCGCCTGGTAGTACACCTCGCGCATGCGAACACGATCTCCGGCCATGCGTGAGAAAGCCGGCATGGCTACATCCAGCAAAACCGAACCGAGCAGCTGGGCAAAGATGTAATACAGTTTGGAGCCAACCGAATACATCCCCAGACTGACCACGCCGAGCCAGAATCCAACGGCCAGGTCGATCAGCCGATAGTTGCTGAACTCGATGACGCGCACGCCCAGAATATTGATGCCGAAGCGACTCATCTGGCCCAGTCCGGAAAAATCGAGTTCCCGGCTTGGGTACCAGCGCGAACGCCACCACAGCATGGCCAGATTAACCACCGCTGCGACCAGCAATTGCGCAACCAATGCCCACACGCCAAAACCCAGCCAGGCCAGTGCTACGCCAGCCACCCCGCCCGCCAGCGTGGACACCAGCCCGCGCATGGCCAGGCGCTTGAACTGAAATTCGCGCCGGAACAGCGCCAGTTGGCAAAACCCCAAGGCGTTGATCAACAAAGACAAACTGCCAATGCGCAAGATATTGGAGAGCCCATGAATCTTCATGCCCTGCTCGACCAGCGGCGCGCACAGCCAGATGCCGCCGACAACCAGCAGCGACACCAGAAAATTAAGCAGGAAAACCGTATTGAGCTGGCCTTGCGATACCGTGGGGCGCTGCAAGATGGCATCGCCCAAGCCCTGATCTACAAAGAGTTCGAGAAAGGCGAACACGGCGAAAGCAGCGGCAAAGGCGCCAATCGATGCCGGATCGAGCAAGCGCACCAGCTGAAAATAAATAACAAACCCGACCAGGCGGCCACCCCAGTTGCGCACCGCCGACCAGATCAGGCTGGAGCGCACTTTGCTGGCAACGTTATCGTCGGCCAGGATCGCACCATCATCGACCCGGATATTCATCGGAACCGACCTGGCACGTCGCCATCAGCGGACACGGCAATGCGAGCCAGCACCAGTAACGGTGCGCGTGACTTCACCTGGCAGTAAAACAAAGTGGCATCAACAAGTGGCTGTATGAGTGTCATGTTCGATTTTCCGGTAATGAGTGGGCGCAAGTCGCGGCTCAGGCAATGATGCGAGAGAGCGGATTGAGCACAGCAAAACGGCCAATGACCTGTTTAAGCAAAATCGGCAGGAACAAACCCGCGACGAAGGTCACGAGCAGCAATAGAAATACCCAGTTGCCGGTATAAGGCAGGGCTTTGAGGTAGATGCCTTTGGCCAGGCCAATAAAAATGGTGTTGAACAAATAGATCACCATTGAATTGCGGCCGAGGAAGTACAGCAGCTGGTCGTTGGCAAACAACGGCTGGCGCACCAGTGCATGCAAGGCAAACAGCGACAATCCACCCACAATGAACATCGTCGCCGGGCCGTCATTGAAGGTGGCCGCGCACACCAGAAACAATGCCAGTGCGGGCCAGGCCAGACGATCCAGCCACGGCAGCCAGCGCTCGCGATGGATCGCCATGGCGCCACCAGCCAGGAAGAACACAAAGAACCGGGCGACACGATCCAGATAAAAATCGTCTGTTACCGGTAAAAAATGCAGCAACACGGCCAGCGCCAGCAGCAACAGAATGCGTCCGCCAGCCATGCGCCACAGCAGAGGCGTCAGCATGGAATACACAAACAGCACCAGCACATACCAGACCGACAAGGCCGGGCTTTGCTCGGTTTCAAAGAACAAGTGGTAATACCCGGCCCAATAGCCGTCAGGCCGGTCCTGCACGTAGAGGTAGAACCCGGCCAGATATTTGCCGCTGATGATCAGCACCGCAAACACCACAAATGGCAGCAACAAGCGGGTGGCACGTTTGCTCGCGTATTGCAGCAAGTTGCTGCCCCACGTTTGCTGGGAGCCCACCAGGAAAAACACAAAGCCGCTCAGATACATGAAAAACGGCATGTGAAAGTAATAGATGGTGTGTTTCAGCCATTCGTACCAGGCGGGTTCAGACAGCGTGTCGTATTTGAGCAGATGGCCAAAGACCACCAGCGCAATCGCCAGACCTTTACCGCGTTCGATATCAGGCCAACGGGTACTGGCAACCTGGCGCGGTTCTGCCGCCGCTGCTGCAGCACCGGTGTTGGCAAAGATGGCCGAGGCAGAAGAATCCTGGGTCATTGGCTGCTCACCTCAGGTTCTCGCTCGGATAGTGCCTGCATGCCAATACGCATGGAACGAGCGAGATCTCGCGGCGCGAAATCGCCCGCCAGCACCATGTACAAGCCCACCAGCAATTTGCGGAATGCCTGCAACGCCACCGCCGGGTCGCCCGAGGAGCGCGCAATGGCATACAAACTGCCCGCAAAATAACGTGCGCGCAGGGTGCGGTTTTTGTCGCGATGGCCAACCAATGGGGCATCCAGCCACAGCACCTGGCCGCGAGACAAAGCGCGTGCCCGCAATGCAAAATCCAGATCCTCTCCGCCATTGAGGCGAGCGCCCACGCCAAGCCGCTCGTCGAAGTAGCGCACTTGTTGCACCACCGCCGCCCGCACAAACAAGGTGTTGGATGAAGCGTTGACCACAAACTCGCGTGCGCCTGGCCGCCGCGCCAACGCCAGACCACCTGCGCATTGCGCAATGGTGACCGGGCTGGAGGCGTAGCGGCAAATCACCACACCGAGTTGCGCCTGTTGCGCAAACAAGGTCGAAATGGCCTGCAAGGTGCCCGCTGGATACCACGCATCGTCGTCGGGAAAACATACGATGCTGGCCTGTTCCAGCACACCGTCGCGGTGCACCTGATGCAGCATGAGGTTGCGGGCGGCTGACAAAGACACTTGATGATCCAGCCGCATGACAACCGTGTAGTCCGGCACCACCGGATCGGCCTGATCGGGCTGGCAGCGTTGCAACAACAGGTAGTGGCGTACGCTCAAGCCGTAGTCGCTCACGCTCTGTTGAATGCTGGCCAGCAGACGCTCAAGTTCATCCTTGCGCCCACCCTGGTAATCGCAAGTGGTTAACAAAATGATGTCGGCAAAAGACCGGGTAGCTACGGGAACGGATAACGGTTTCATAGCCGACCTCCAGTCAACACCGCCAGCGTGCGCGGTAGCACAATGCGTAAGGCGCTCCAGACCAGCAGGCACACGCCAATGACCAGCAACGGGATTACAAAATACAAAACCAGAGCGCCGGTCGCGTCGGGCCGGACCACGTAGTAAATCAGTTTGCGCATGCCCATCATCAGCGGTTCATGCGCGGCAAACACAAAGAAGCTGGCGGAAGCGGCCCACAACAACCCGCGATGCAATGTGGGGCGCGATGGCACCATACCCGCCAGCCAGTACGCAGAGATCAAGCCGCTCAAGATCATGATCTGGTGCGGCGCAGCGCCAAATCCCCATTCGTAGACGGCATTCAACGTCGATAGGGCGGCCAGCAATAGCGTCAAGACGGCGGCCCATGGGCCTACGCGATCCAGCGCGCTCAAGTCCAGACGATGAAACGCGATATAGGCGCCCGCCATGAAAAACAGGGGCGGCTCATCAAATGGCGGAATACCAGGTAACACCTGCAAAAACCATGCCGCCAGCATCAAAACCATCACCACATGACTCGCCGCCCGTAGCAACCAGTAGGCGGGCAAGGCCAGCAGCACCAGCACCATCAAGTCACGGATAAACCAGAACTGATAGGCGGCGGGATAACGGCGCCAGCCAACAAATTGATCAAGCCAGTCCAGTGCACCAAACTGGGACACCGGCACGTTCTGGCCCGAAACAAATGAACTGGCGGCGGGCAGGCTTTGCAATGCGGCATAGAGCCCGATCACCAGCAGGTTCCACAGCAGATAGGGAATAAGCAGCGTGGGCACGCGCTTTTTCAGCCGCGAGCCATACTCAGCCAGCGTGCCGTGGAAGTTCCAGAAAAACAGATAGCCCGAGATCAGGAAGAAGCCCGGCACCGCCACGCGGCACAGCTCTTGCGAAAAGAACTCGCGCACCATCCATGACTCGGGCGAGGAATACATATTGCCGATGCGGAACGAAGACATCCCCACCGTCGTAACGAAGCTGTGGATGTACACCACGGCGACGATCAGTGGAAACCGCAGCAAGGCAAAGCGCTGCGAGATTGCGGCTGGCATCGCCAGATCATGGCCGGACCGTAGATTGGCGGCGGCGCGCGCGGCCGCCCCCATCACCTGGCTATCAGAAGCACTCATAGGCACCTCTTCAGCACTGTCTGCACAAACGAAACCTGGCACGGTTTATTTAGTGCTTGCATGTTCAAGCATCTCCCGACATTGGCACTCAAATCTGGATGCCCCATTTACCGCGCCAGCCGTGGCGTTTTCGCTCTACGGGCAGGCTTTGGGGTCATGACACAACTGTTTTTATTAGCTACTCAACCTTGCAAGCGCTGAGCAGCGCGAACGTCTCTTGTCCCACTTAAAGCGCGCGGGCCTGCGCCACCCCGCATGGCACGAGGCATGACTTTGGGTAATTTGTGAGCGGGCTCGGCCAGAGCCGCGCCACTGAATGCGGCGAGCACAACCATGAAGCAGCTCGTTGCCGTGAAGGTGTTGTCGGAATAAGAGTCCAGAAAGAACATGCCCACCGAAACGACAAACGCCAGGCGGTTGCCATTACGGGCGTCAAATGCCATGCGGGCGATCAAGCCGAGGAACACCAGCAGGAACAGCGATGCGCCGATATAGCCGAGTTCAACGGCGAAACGCAGGAATTCGTTGTGGGCCGCGACAGTGCCGGTAAAGCGCGAGACATTTTCGGGAATCAGCAAACCGTGGTGACCAAAACCGACACCGGTCCACGGATATCTTTCCAGCGAGGCTTGCAGCGAGTTCCAGATCAGTTCACGTCCGCTGGTGCCGCCGTCTTCCATGCGTGTCACCAGTTGCTGGCCAAACAACGCCACAAAACCAGCCAGCAGCGAAGCCCCGTAAACCAGAATCGCCACACGCCACACGCCGGAACGCAGTCCGGTAAACAGAATGGCCGAAACCGCCACCAGCGCCGCCACCGAGGGCATACGCGTGGCGGTCAGAAAAGTGATGGCCAGATCCGCGGCGGTCAGCAAAATAAACCGGCGATCCACCGTCGTGGTCAAAAAGGCCGAAGCAACGCTTCCGGCAAAGGCCGCAGCCGCCAGGAAGGCCGGAATCGTGTTGCCCTGCAGCCGCGTTACCCCGACGTAATCGTGCGTAAGCACGCGCGAGATACCGCCCAGATCGTAAAGCCCGCCCAGCACCACCATGCCCACTGGGACCAGCGCCAGCGTATGTAAAATCAACAGGCGCTCACGTGGTGTAGGCCATGCGCAAAAGAACGCCAGCACTGCAAACATCGAGATTGCCGCCGATATAAACCGAAACCAGCCGAAGTCCGGGAACGGAGTAATCACCCCAAAAACCCAAGCCACGGCAAACATGCCTCCGACCAGGGCCAGATTGCGCCCATCCACCGGCTTGCTTCGCAAATAAGCCAGCGAAGTCAGCAAAAACAAAGCTTTTTCCAGCGAGTTCAGGTTACCGAGCTGGAACAGCACACCGACATTGACGGTCATGAACCCGTTGGCCAGCAGCCACAAATTGCGAAAGCGTTTCCAGTCCCGCTCGGACTTGGGCCGCGCTTGTTCCTCGCGAAATGCCAGCGACGGCTGGGGCCGGGTCAGCTTGCTGACGGTCATGACGCCTGCCCCAGCAGCATGCGTACGCCATCTGCGGTCAGAGACTGATCCAGCTTGCCGATAAACGAGTCCTGCATGGCATAGGCCCGGTCTACATCGGGGTCGATACTGGAGACGCGCACCAGCGCGCCATCGGGCACTTGCCCCCCCAGACCGTATTTGATCTGCAGCCACTTGCGCATCGGGGTTTCGTTGGCGACGCGATCACCCACCGTGATCCAGTAGCTGATTGGCTCGTTACGTTGCCCGGCCTGGGCAAAGACCCGCTTGATCGGCAACTCACCACGCGATTCCAGCACGGTGGCATTGCTGCGCCCAGACAATGCAAACCCCTGCGCGGCGTAGCAGATTTCCGGGTTATGCACGCGCAGCGAGTCGGTTTGCTGACGCCCGTAGGCAATCGACAGCATCAGCATGTAACCCTGCGGATTCACATAAATGCGGGTCAGCGTTTGTGAGTAAAAACGTTCCAGCGCGGCCTGGACATCCGGCGAAATCACCGTGGCTTTGTCGTCCTTGACCATTTGCCACTCACCGATCCGGGCCGGAAACATGGTTTCCAGGTTCACGTTCTGGCGACTGTCGGCCATCAGGTGGCGTGGCGTGAGTGTCCACGCCAGCACCGGCCCGCTGACGATCAGCGCGGCAATCAACAAGGGCCGCCAGTGCGGTAGAGTCAAAGGACGAATCATCGTGCGACGCTCCGGGGATGTTGCAAACGTCCACCCAGGCGATTAAGCAATTCGCCCAGCCCACCCACCAGCACCAGCGCCACCACAAACACCGACAAACCGGCTGCGGTATGCATGAAACCCTGTCCGGCCGCATCGCCCCAGTAATAGGTCAGCAGCACCAGCGCCATCACCCGCACCACGTTCGCAACAAAGGCAATGGGCAGCAGCGACAACACAATAATGGCGCGTTGCCACCAGTGCGCTGGCTGCGTCAGATACACAAACAGAAAACCCAGCGCCGACAGGCTGAACATGGAATTGAGACCGGAACACGCATCCGCCACCATCAACTGGTACTGACCGATATTCAGAATCACGCCATTGCGGGCGATCGGGTAGTTCATCGAATACAGCAAGGATTCCGCGACGTGCGAGACCGACTCTTTCAGACCACTGGTAATGGCATCAACCAGCGGACTCGGCAGCGGCATGAGGTAAACCATGAAGAACAGCGGGAACGCCATGATCTTGACGCCAGGCCAGCCTTTTTCCAGCAGCAGATAACCGGCAATTAGCGGGACAAACGCGCCGACTTCCAGAAAATAGATCCCTTGCGAGCGCCCCAAGGCATAGGCAAAGACGAACACGGCCAGGCACGCCCAGCCCGCGCGATTGGCTTGCGCTGGCAGCGCGGCCAGCTCGCCACGTTTGCGCCAGAACAACCACACCAGCAGCATCAAAATGATCGGGCCATGCTCCTGGTCCGGATTGACCCAGAGCACTGTCGCCAATGTGTACAACGTGGGAATCATGGCCGCCAGCGCCGCCAGCGCGATCAAACGACGACCAGCCAGAAAACCAGGCAAAACAATCTGAGGAGTAACCGGGATGCGATCCATATGTGGGTGGCCTTAGTTGAGCATCACCACACCGAGCACGGTTGCCCCGGTCACCAGCAGTTCATCACGCAACTGCAACATCGCCTTGACCGACGATTTATGCCGCCGCGCCACCAGCACGGCCGCGCCGGCCCGCGCTGCCAGCAACTGCACGTCAGCGCCTTCGCGTAATGGCGGGCTATCGATAATGATCACGTCGTTGCGCGGACGGGCTTCGAGCAACAAGCTGCGAAATGACTGACGGCAGAGCAACTCTTGTGGATTAGGCGGTACGGTGCCAGCCGTCAGCACTGACAAATCGCCCAGTTGCCCCAGACTCTGTACACATTCCGGGCCGGAACGTCCGGCCAGAATGTCGGCCAGACCGTGACCGGTGCCCAGCCGGAACAACTTTTGCAAGTGCGGGGTACGCAAGTTGGCGTCAATCAGCAATGTGCGTTCGCCCAACTGGGCAAACACCACGGCCAGATTGGCAGCCACCCAGCTAGAGGCCGAATCGTCATCCACGCTGGCGACCACAAAGCAGCGCTCTGCCACGGCGTCTTCCCGCAGCACCAGCTGACTGCGCAGGTTGCGCAACTGCTCGACCTCTTTGGAGAACGGTTTGTACGCCGCCACCAATGAGGTGTCGTAGGCACCGTCACGGGCATCCAGCCACGAGTAGTCAAACTGGCGGGCCACGGCGCGGCGGATATCTTCATCCGTCACGTGCCCGAGTTTGATGGCAGCCTCACCGAAGCGCATGCCGGTTTCCTGCTGCACTTCGCTGATCTGGTCAATCTGAGCCTGGCTGATCTTGCCATCGCTCAACAATATCTGACCAATACGCGCGGATTGATCGGCGGACTCGGCAATGACGATTTCGTTTTTCATGATCCGGCTCCCGAATTGAGCGTCAACTTCGATTGCAGCAAGGCCATCTTCCCGTGTTTGGGACTGATCGTGGCCAGCACCGGCAGATTCAGTAGCAGTTCAACATCGATCACAGAACGCAGGCGGCGGTTAGACAGTTCAACCAGCACGGCAATCACGGTTCCGAACAGCAAGCCCAGGATGAGACCCAATGGAATCAATACGTGTGCTTTCGGGAACGATGGTCCGAGCGGCTCAGGTGCTGACTTCAGCACGCCAGGATTGCCACGCGTTACGCGAGATTCCATGGAGGTTTCAGTTTGCCGGCGCAACGCAGCGTCAAAGGCGTTCTGATCGCTTAGCACTTCCTGTTCCAGAATCTGCGACTGGGCGCGCAGCGTCTTCAGTTGCAAGACCTTGTCCCGCTGCATTTCCAGTTCGTGTTTCTGATCGGCAAAACGTGAACCGGCATTGCTGGCGGTACTGGACAAACCGGAGCTGTAGGTCGCCATAGCCTGATTCAGTTGCGAGCGAGCTTCCTGCAATTCGGCTTGGGCCTGTTGGTAGGCAGGGTTGTTGCTGCCCTCTTTGGCGGCCAGTTCCTTGAACTTGGACTCCAGCTGGGCCACTTGCGCTTTGAGGTTCTGGACCAGCGGGTTATTCAGTACATCCGGCTGATTGGCACCGCCACGAGCACGGGAGTGTGCTTCCATCGATTGAGCCTGCGCCACCACCATCTGGGTAGACAGGTCATTCAAGCGCAGCGTTTCCACATCCAGGCGCTCGTCAGTCGCGATGATCCCGTTCTTTTGCTGGAAATCCGCCAGTTTTTGCTGGGCAGCAGCCAGGTTGGCCTGCAAGGATTTCAACTGCGTCTGAAAGAACGCGTTGTTCTGTTGCTGCCCGGTTGAGCGGATATCCGTCACCATGCTGACGTAGGCACTGGCAAAGGCATTGGCCAGTGTCGACGAGAACTTCGGATCACCCGAGGTGTATTTGATGGTGATGATGTTGCTGTCACGCGCCACTTTGGCGTCGATATCCTGCAACAACTTGTCGGCCAGCCAGTCGTCCAGCGCCCCACGACCTTGCGTGGCGGCCACGAAGGCATCCTGCACATCCTTGTTCTCGTTCAGCTTGAGTGCATGGATGACCTTGATCGCCGTGTTATGGCTTTCAATGATTTTGGCCTGTGTGGACAAGTAGCCCGGCACGTTGGTGGAGGCATCAGGCAAGCCGCTGATCGGGTCAACCGAGCCCACGTCAATGGTAAGGATGGCCTCGGCCGCATAGCGTGGCGGATAGAACATGACTACCGCCACCATGAGCAGCACCATGACCGTAGTCACCGCGAGCACAAGCCGTTTTCTGGCTTTAAGTATCTGGAAAAGTTGACCGGTGGTCATCGTAGGCTCCTTGATACAGGCAATCAGAAGATGCTTTCAGGCACGAAAACAACATCGTTTTCCTGCAAGACATCGCCCGGCTTGGCATCGATTTTGGTTACAGTTCCGTCCGCTTTGGTGCGGGTCACCACCAGGCTGGAATGCGAGGCGCGCAAGGTATAGCCGCCAGCCAGCGACAAGGCCTGCATCACCGACATGTTCTGTTCCAGTCGGAAGCCACCCGCCCGATTCACGTCGCCGTAGACATAAACCATCGCCATGCGCGGTACGTACACTACGTCGCCGTTGCGCATATGAATCTGTTGCTGGGTCATGGCGTCGGCATTGGCCAGCAATTTGGGCAACAGGATTTCGGTGCGCTGGTTATCGCGCACCAGATACACTTTGTCGCCACCCGCTGCGGATACCCCGCCCGCCAGTGCCAGCAGATCAATGACGTTTACTGCTGAATCCAGCGGAAAGCGCCCTGGGTGATTGACTTCACCGATCACCGAAACCATCTGGCTGCGATATTGCGTTACCAGAATATTCACATTTGGTTTTTTGATGAAATCACCATCAACCAGTTTTTTGGCAATCGCAGCTTCTGCTTCAGAAAATGTTTTACCTTTAACTGAAACCATCCCGATCATTGGATATGTAATGGTGCCTTCCTGGCTCACCTGAATTTCTTTTTCCAGTTCCGGGTGGTCATATACCGAAATCTTCAGAATATCGCCTGTACCCAACCGATATTCCCCAGAAGGGTCGGCAGCGAATACCGACATCGCTACAAAAAACAGTAATCCGGCGCAAAGTCTGATTATTTTCATCATTTAAGCCTCATTCCAGATTTGACATGATCGTCACCTTCAGCGTCGTCTACTTTTTCTGCTATTGCCACAGCAGCAGGCGCTGAAGCGAATTGCTGTACGTATTCCACTTTTGCCGTCTTCTTCAACAACTCCATTTTGTCTTTTGCCAGCGAATCAGAGCGTTGTTTCTGGATATAAGCCTGAATCGACGGGGTTGCATCTTTCAGGGCAACTGGCGAAGGGTCAACCGAGTCGACATGCAACAACATGGCCTGGTCACCATGCACCATTGCCGCCGTATCACCGGGCTTAATCGCTGCCAGCTTGTCCAGCAATTGCAAAGGCACCTGTTCCGCCGGGGCACGTTGGGTTGATTCCTTGAAGGTCACTCCAGCTGTTTGCAACGCTGTGCGTACTTCCGGCACGCTATGTGCCTTGTCCAGCGCCTGGTTCAGCGTATCGTTCAGCGCAGCAGCCGGGATCAAGAAAGTCGAGAAGCCATATACCGCGTGCTTTTCAAAGAGGTTCGGATGGTCAGAGTAAAACTTCTGGACGTCGGCTGACGTGATATCTGGCAGCTTGCCCACCTCAGTCGCCACTACGGCTTGCGCCAGGATCTGCCGCCGCGAGAACTCGATGCTGCTAAGCACGCGTGGATCACGATCGAGTTTGAGTTCAATGGCTTTTTGTACCAGCACATCCTGCATCACCAGGTTATCCAGCATGGCCTGCTTGGTTTTGTCATCTGCCACTTTTTGCGATGCGAGCAGATAGTTAAGCTGATTGACGGTGATTTCATCGCCATTCACTCTGGCCAATACCTGGCTTGGTGTTGCATTTGCCTTGGTTTCGTTTTTGCATCCAGCCAAAAGCATTAACGCCGCCATGGTCATCGCAATACTGACACCGATTCGCTGCTCCATTTTTCCCTCACCTCTATTGAATGCCATTTCAATAGGCATTCTTATCGCGGATAACCATCAAGACCGTAGCCAGGATGATCTTTATATCCAGCCAAAGAGACCAGTTACGCAGGTAATCCAGATCGTATTCGATCCGTTTCTGCATTTTGTCCAGAGTTTCTGTTTCACCTCGATAGCCATTCACTTGCGCCCAACCGGTAATTCCCGGTTTGACCTTGTAGCGCATCATGTAGCCCTTGATCAGCTTGCGATACATTTCGTTATGCGCATTGGCATGTGGACGTGGACCAACAATGCTCATTTTTCCTTCAAGCACATTAATGAATTGCGGTAATTCGTCCAGCGAGGTACGACGTAAAAACGAACCAATAGGAGTAAGTCGTGGATCATTGCGGGTAGCTTGAGTAATCACTCCCGCATTTTCGTTATGCACTTTCATCGAGCGGAACTTGTACACCCGAATTTTTTCGCCATCTGCGCCATAACGTTGCTGGGTAAACAGCACCGGACCGGGCGAGGTAAGCTTCACCGCAACGGCCACCGCCAGCATGACCGGCCAGATCAACAACAAAATCAAAATAGCCAGCACCACATCAGAAATGCGCTTCACCAGACCACGCAAACCGAGGAACGGGCTTTCGCACACCGCCACCACTGGCATGCCGGCGGCAAGTTCAAAGCGCGCCTGAATCAGATCGAACACCGAAAAATCCAGCACAAAAAAGATAGACACCGTGCTGTCGTGCATTTCATCAAGCATCTGCATCACACGCGGTTGCTTGGTCATGGGCAAAGAGATGTACAACTCATGCACATCGTTGTCCCGCACAAAGTCGGGCAAGCGCTCCAGCCCGCCCAGCAGTTCTTCTTCTTTCACGCCATCGAGCCGATCCAGCCCGCGATCGTCAAAGAAGCCCAGGAACTTCATGTTCTGCAGCGCACTGGCTTGAATGCGCCGAGCCAGCGCCCGGCCCATTTTGTTGGCACCAATCACCACCACCTGGCGGGCATCAGTCGATTTGGCGCGGCCTTCGGTAAACAGGAAACCCACCCGGATCAGCCAGTGGGTAGCCACCAGGCACACCGGTGCCAACAACATCCACGCCAGCACAAAATTCTGGTCGTAGTACACCGCCCAATGGGTCGCCCAGCCGATCATGACCACCAGCGCGCAAATCAGCACCCAACCTGTAGCGAAGCGCGCCAGCCCCAATAGCGGCCGGGTATAACCTGGCACAAACAGGAAAGTACCCTCCAGGATTAACGCGGACAGCAAAAACGCTATGACCGCCAGCACCACAACGTAGCCATCCAGCGCCAGATCAAATGCCCGGGCCAGCGCCAGCAACGTTGCGACCACCATGACGGGATCGATCAGCAGCTTGAACAAGCTGGCGATCGGTGCCGCCTTGGAAAATTCGTCAAAGCGGTCGTTCAGCATTCCAACTGCAGGTACTTCTGTCTCGCGACTGGACAAGTGAACAACCGTCCCGCCAACAGGGCTGGCAGAGGCAATCTGTTCTGTGTTTTGCTTGCGAGTGATGAGTCTTTCCATGGCGGCACCTCCATCTCAACACGTTTCAACCGGCATTCATTACTTACGCAACAAAAAAGTAATGTCAGCAAATGCTGATAGACCTTGAATACTTCTGTGATTGGCGGTTGTCTGCCAATCACCTGCGCATCCATCGCTACGGCCAGTAAAACCGTCTCCATGCAAGCGGGGAGCCTTCTTGCATGCCGCATAAAGATTGAAAACTTGCGGCAATTTACAACGCCATGGCTTCACTTCACCGATTTGTGCGTCGCAACAAAAAAGTTCCAGAAAGCTTTTTACATCCAAAAAAACAAAATGACAAGTGATTTGCTTTCAATGGAAGTTAGTTTATTTCTTACAACCTTAAATGACACTTAAGCAATTTAAAAAAGTACCCTTATGGTTGCGCCAAGCTGCCAGTCGTCGTAAGTACGTAGCTCAACGGTAGAATCGCGCTGTTGGTAAGAGGCATAGATCGAGGTTTGAATGGAAGTCTTGGGTGTCCAGGTCGCCCCGACTTTGGCGAACTTCACGTTGTCGTTGTAGGCAGCGACATTCAACGCGGCTGGATAGTCGTATTTGTCGTAGGCCAGGGTGGCGTTAGTGGAGATTTTTTCGGTAATGGCCCACGAGCCATACAGTTGATAGTGCGAGCGAATGGACTGGCCAAAAGTACTGCCCGGGGAGTTCAGCGCATGCAGATAGCTCAACGCCAAAGAGGTTTTGTCGGTCGGACGCCAGTTGACGGCAGCATTGGCCTGCCAGTCGGATTCGTCGGTCTGGTCAGTCTGCAGTTTTACCAAGCCATATCCCCCAGAGATACTCAACTTGGCATCGATCGGGTAGTAGGCAGAAATCTGGGTAATGCGCTGGGTGTAATCATTGTTGATCACAACACCGTTAAAGGTGCCCTGGTCGTAAGTAACCCGCTGATATTGCTCTCCCAGTGACAGCGTTCCGCCCAGATCCGTCTGGTATTGCACCTTCAAACCGTAATTCTCGTTGCGCAAATCCAGCGAGTTTTCGCGGCTGTGATCAACCTTGGCGTCACTGGCGTTGCCGATCAGCGAAAAGCTGCTGTTGATGTGATAGCCCAGCTGACCGGAGGCTGTGGTGGTGCGGGTGAAGTCTTCTTCGTTGAGCACCACGTCACCGAAATCTGACAGGGCTTTCTGGTCTTGCAACGTGGCAGACCCAAACCAACTGTGACCAATATCACCAGTCCAGCCCAGACTGGCATCCCAACCCACGTAATTGAGGTTGCTGAAAGTGATGTAACGGGGCGCATAGACATCCGCATCGGCCGAGAACACCTGGCGCGATACGGTGGCATCGACATGCCCACCTACTTTGGGCGTCACGATGGAGTCGCTGCGCGTGTCTTTGCCCAGCGCTTGCTGAGTATTCTGGTCATCACTCAGCCGGAACACGTTGCTATCGTAGACATAGCCCAGCTCAGCGTAACTGGTCACAGAGTCGCTGGGATCGTACGCCGCCATACTCATTGCGGACACCAGCAACGTGCCCGCTGGCAGCAGCCTCGACTTATTCATGTTTTTAATCTCCTTGGAGCAGGTATCGGGAGTTACCGCGTCGCCCATCGCTCTGCACGCGGCTTATAAAACAGGGGCGATAACAGTGCAGCTTTCTTTATACTTTTTTACCGCAGTCTTTCAAATAACTATTATTTATTTCATGAAAGTGCAGCGTTTACAAAAGAACCAACGGGGCTGGGCAAGCCAGAACTGGTGCGTTACGCGAATATCATGAAAGAAAATATTTCATTTTCAATAGCTTATGGATACAAAACGCGGAAACAGCCCTTAGCCACCTGCGCCATTGCAGCTGACAGGATGACCACGCAACTGAGCCAACGGCCATTGCACCTGACTGGATATTTATGCGAGCTAGCTCACAGTCGCAGCAATGTGTCAGCGACGCGCGCAGTGAGGGATAAATGAGAACGCAGGCCAGTGGCGCGAGAGATAACCGTCAGTGCGGTTGCGCCTGCTGTAGCAGTGCATGCATTTTGGCCACGGCCGCTTCATGAGAAAAATGGCGGGTGTATGCCTGAGTAGCATCGCGCAGGGCTTTGGGCTCAGCGGGGGTTTGCATCATGGCAACAATGGTCTGGGCGAAAGCCTCTACGCCGTCGGCCACTGTGTAGGGCAGGCTGCCCTCTTCGGGAAAGCCTGCGGCACCGTTGGCGGTCGTGATGCAGCCCAGCCCCAGGCAGAAATATTCAACCATCTTGATTTTGATGCCGCTGCCCATCAACACCGGATTGACCGCAAAGCTGCAGCGGTCGGCAATCTCATCCAGTTGCTCCACCCGCCCGTGCAAGGTCACATTGTTCAGACCAGGCGGGACCTCGGCACAAACGCCACCCACGA
The DNA here is from genome assembly GCF_030035605.1 of Silvimonas soli. Taxonomy (NCBI): domain Bacteria; kingdom Pseudomonadati; phylum Pseudomonadota; class Betaproteobacteria; order Neisseriales; family Chitinibacteraceae; genus Silvimonas; species Silvimonas soli. Next base: position 1,163,287 of record NZ_CP106736.1, read on the forward strand.
TCTCGATACTGGCATCGGGAATGTGCGTCTGCACCAGCGGCCAGACATGCGAGAGAAACCAGCGAATGCCATCGACATTGTGATACGCCCGAGAGCCCAGATAGAACATCTTGTGCGGGTCGCGGCGGGCATCGCTTTTGGCAGAAGTACATGCGCCTGCATCCCCCACCACCGGCAAAATCGTACACACGCGCGATGACGGCGCCAGTTCGGCCAGTTCGCTGTGATCGCGGTCATTAATCGCAATAATCGCGTCAAACGATTGCAGCTTCTGCCCTTCCAGCTTGGCATCAACCGCGGGCTTGGGGGTAAAGCCGTTGGCCCGAAATGATGCACTGCGTTGATAAAACACGTCGTGTGCCACCAGCGCCTTGGTGCCCGCGACGACAGACTGCAACGCCGCCGAACGGAAGATGGTATCGATGAACACCGCATCGATGCGCCCCTGAGGCAGCTTGCCGGCAATGGCGCGAGTCTCGGCATCGGACAAAAAGCGGCCAATCCACGCCACCTTGCTGCCATTTGCACCAGCTTTACGCGGCCCCGCTTTGAGCACTTTTTTGATAAAGCGCGCAGCGGCACCCAGCGAGGTTGGAACAAGCCACGGCCCGACGCGGCGAGCATGCAGAAACTGCAAGGTGCAATCGATTTGTGCCGGGCTGGCGCGCCCGCCTACATTCAGACCGGTCACCACAATATGCAAGTGGTAACCCAGTGCGGCAAGCGCCCGCAAGATGGTGAGATTGTAGCTGCCCGGCCCGTTCTCGCCCGGACGAGGCAGTTCTTCGCAAATCATGACGGCAAGGCGTGGCGGTGTCTGCACTGTGTCTTGTTCTGGCCGGTTAGGCATGGTCTTGTCTTTTCCCCATTACAAACTTGATTCAATTGCAGTCAATCCAGCCCAAGCAATCTTGCTGTGGGCACAGGCTCCGATCAGCAATGTTCTGTTCATTTGCCAACCTGTTGACCCGGCTTGGGCACAAATGCGGACCGAAATAAACCTTAATACTGCATCGCAGCATTTATCTTTCACTGGCTGCAGATTAGCAGAAAGAGTCAGTCAGTCTAGCGCAAACTTGAATGAAATTTTTCTAAGGAGAGAATAACAACGCAGACAAATCCCGACGCTCAAGGCATATCTGCGAGTTCAGGAAACGGTAAATCCTGCCGCGCAAAAATCCGGATCGTGCGAGGTGAATTTATGGGCTTTGGGAGAGGGGGAAATGAAAAAACCCCTGCAAAGCATATGCTTGCAGGGGTTTTTGGGGCGCTGCCAGGCAGCACACAGATGTTTGGTGGGCCCCCCGAGAGTCGAACTCGGCACCAACGGATTATGCTTACCAGCTACGGCTTTCGCCGCCCCTTTCGGGTTTGTGGTCTGGACTGTCTCTTGTCTTTACGACCTGCCCGTACAGTCTCTACACGTTCCTGTTCACACAACCAGCATTGAACAGACTTCGCTCGGGATTACCACGGTCTGCTAACCAACCGCAGCCAGAGGCTTCCCCGAATTTGAGCAGTTCTACCAAGGGGCAGAGTCAACTTACCCCAAGGCAACCCACACAATGATTTTCCGTACTCTTGCGAGCCGCAGGAAGATCATCCTTTAAGTCCGCTGCTCTAACCAGGCATGAGCTAGAGGCCCTACTTACTCAAGCTACCTGCCGGGGCTGTCCTGTTCTGGCACAAGGCCAAAGCAGAACAAGCACCGGCAAGAGGCGTGATATTAAGGCTCGTTGCTCACACTTTCAAGAAAACTCTTCAACCGTTCTGACCGGGTCGGGTGACGCAGCTTGCGCAGCGCCTTGGCTTCGATCTGACGAATCCGCTCACGCGTCACGTCAAACTGTTTGCCTACCTCTTCCAGCGTATGGTCCGTGCTCATATCGATACCAAAACGCATGCGCAGCACTTTGGCTTCACGTGGTGTGAGGGTATCGAGCACTTCACGGGTGGCTTCGCGCAGGCCAGCGTAAACCGCTGCTTCTGCCGGAGCTACCGTGACCGAGTCTTCAATAAAGTCGCCCAGATGCGAATCGTCATCGTCACCGATCGGTGTTTCCATCGAAATCGGTTCTTTGGCGATCTTCAAGATCTTGCGGATCTTGTCTTCCGGCATTTCCATCCGGCCAGCCAGTTCTTCCGGAGTCGGCTCAAGACCGGTTTCCTGCAGAATCTGACGCTGGATACGGTTCATTTTGTTGATCGTTTCGATCATGTGAACCGGAATCCGGATAGTACGTGCCTGGTCAGCGATCGAGCGCGTAATGGCCTGACGGATCCACCACGTTGCATAGGTCGAGAACTTGTAACCGCGACGGTATTCGAACTTGTCCACGGCCTTCATCAGGCCGATATTGCCTTCCTGGATCAGGTCGAGGAACTGCAAGCCACGGTTGGTGTACTTCTTGGCAATGGAGATCACCAGACGCAGGTTGGCCTCGATCATTTCGCGCTTGGCGCGACGTGCCTTGGCTTCACCCGTCGACATTTGACGGTTGATTTCCTTGAGCTCCTTGATCGGGAGCATTGCCTTTTCTTGCAACTCTTTCAGGCGACCTTGCTTTTCCATGATCGCGTGTTGATAGCGTTCAAGGATGTCAGCGTAGTTCTGACCAGAAGACAGCTCTTCAATGACCCATTCCAGATCGGTTTCGCGACCCGGGAATGTTTTGATGAAGTGCTCACGCGGCATGCGCACTTTCTGGGTACACAGGTCCATGATTTCGCGCTCGTAACCGCGAATTTCATCAACCATGGTACGCAGGTGATCACACAGCGCTTCAACCTGGCGAGCGGAGAAGCGGATGTTCTGGAATTCGTCAGCGATGGTTTGCTGCGACTCGCGATAACCCTTGCTTTGCACGCCGTCTTTTTGCAGCGATGCCACCATGCGGGCATAAGCAGCACGCACGATCTCGAAGCGCTCGCGCGCCTGGGTTTTCAGGAGTTCCAGATTGGCACTGGAGATGGCGGCAGCGTCGGCTTCTTCATCGCCTTCTTCTGCTTCTTCGTCATCGGCCAGCTCATCTTCTTCAGTCACTTCAACCGGCGGCGGAGCAACTTCTTCTACCGCGTTCGGATCAATGAAACCGTCGATGATGTCATCGATACGAATCTCGTCATTCAAGCCCTTGTCCACCAACTCCAGAATCTGGGTGATGGTGGTCGGACAAGCCGAGATCGCCTGGATCATGTGCTTGAGGCCGTCTTCGATCCGCTTGGCGATTTCAATTTCGCCTTCGCGGGTCAGCAGCTCAACCGTGCCCATTTCGCGCATGTACATACGCACCGGATCGGTGGTACGGCCAAACTCGGAATCCACAGAGGAAAGTGCTGCTTCGGCCTCTTCAACCGCATCATCATCTGCAACTGCCGGTGTGGCATCGGACATCAGCAGGTCTTCGGCGTCGGGCGCCTCATCGTAGACCTGGATACCCATGTTGCTGATCATGCTGATCACGCCTTCGATCTGCTCGGCATCGAGCATGTCTTCAGGCAAGTGGTCGTTTATTTCAGCGTACGTAAGATAACCGCGCTCTTTACCGAGCACGATCAGTGACTTGAACTTTGCCTTCCGGGCTTCTGGATCAAGTGGTTCATCGTCGCCCTCCCGGTTCCCTTCGCGGAAATCGGTGCGTTCGATGTCTTCTTTGTCGAATTCGTGTTCTGCCGCCATGACTCGTGAGACTCAGAAAGATTCGGAAAAACCGAGGATTATATCAGATAACCCTCTGACCCACAGGGGATCAGAAGATTCGTTTACTTGTCATTGTGCCAAAGGCCCTTTCGGACACTGGGTCACTGTGACATCGATTTGTTTCATGTCAGTTTGTCGCTGTACGGGACTGGACCAGCAGCGCCATATACTCTTGCCTTTCAACATCAGACAAACCACCGTGGGCCTGCCGGAATTCCAGTTCTTCCTTTCGGTTCAGTGTAGCCGCGCGAATCAGACTTTGCCCGGCTGCAGTTAGCGAATTCACAAACTCCAGCTGCCGCTCTTCGGCCGACCAGCGCTCAAATCTGGCAGCGCCAGTACGGGCCATTCCCGCCAACTTGTTATAACTTTCAGACTCACGCCACAACTCCAGCAACTGCGCCGAATTCATGCGTGAACCGTACTGCCTTGCGGACTGCAAAATATCCAGTAGCAGATCGTCACCATTGGTGGGCCAGGTCAGCCAGACCGGCTCGCCATGCGTGGCCAATGATGGGTCAAACAACAACAATTGCAATAGCCCTTGCACCATGTCTGGCTGGACTCGCGGCGGCAGAAACGGACGCTCATCCGCATCATTGCGCCACTTGCCACGCCCCTTACCTTTCCAGGTGCTACCGTTTTTGAAGTCGCTCTTCCAGCCACCGGAATTCTCGTTGCGCCGCTGAAACTGTCTTGGCGGCGGCGGCTGAAAATCTCCCTCATCCCGATAGCTGTTGGCTTGTTGGTGGTGAAAATCCGCAACATCAAAGTTGCCACCATCAACACCACCTTGCCCATAACCACTTGCGCCAGGACCAGCAAAGCTCCTGCCGGTATTTCCGGTGCTTGTTGTACCTAATATGGGTTCAAGCTCGGAGAGTTCCAGTCGGCATAATTCCGCCAGTCGTTTCTTGACCATCAGCGCATATGCCGGGGCATGGACTTTCGCCATCAAAGGCTTGGCCAGATGAACCAGCCGCGCACGCCCTTCTTCGCTTTCCAGTTCAACCTGCGATGCAAGTTCACGCAGTAAAAATTGCGCCAGTGGCACCGCATCTTGCGCCAAGACTTGTTCAAAGCGCTCACGCCCGAAGGCCTGCACGTAACTATCCGGATCGTGTTCTTCCGGCAAAAACAGAAACGCCAGTCGCTTGCCGTCTACCAGATATTCCAGACTGTTTTCCAGCGCCCGCCAGGCTGCTTTGCGCCCCGCTTTGTCACCGTCAAAACAGAAAACCACTTCATCGGCCAGCTTCAGCAATTTTTGCACGTGGTTGGGTGTACACGCGGTGCCCAGCGTTGCCACCGCGTATTCCACGCCGTGCTGCGCCAGCATCACTACATCCATGTAGCCCTCAACCACCAGCACCCGGCCGCGCTCGCGAATGGATGCTCGCGCTTGAGTCAGGCCGTACAATTCACGCCCTTTCTCAAATACCGGTGTTTCCGGGCTGTTCAGATACTTGGGCTTGGCATCACCCATCACCCGGCCACCAAAACCGATCACTGAGCCACGCTGATTCAGAATCGGGAACATCACCCGATCCCGAAACCGGTCGTAACGTCGATGCGTTTCTTCATCGTCACCCACCAACCCAGCTTCAGCCAGCAGCTTGTTCCAGTCGTAGTCTTCAAATACTTTTTTGAGCGCTTGACCGCTCGGCGCATAGCCAAGACCGAAGCGCGCCGCAGTTTTTCCGTCCAGCCCACGCCCTTTCAGGTACTGGATCGCTTGCGGGGCAGTTTTGAGCTGCTGGCGGTAATAATCACTCGCCGCCTTGAGGACGTCGTAAATCCCCGGCTCTGCCTTGGCTTCTTCCGGACTACCTGCCTCTTCGGGCACCTGCATCCCGGCAGCTTCAGCCAGCTTGCGGATCGCCTCCGGGTAAGACAGCCCTTCAAACTCCATGACAAAACCCACGGCAGAACCGTGCGCACCGCAACCGAAGCAGTGATAAAACTGCTTGGTCGGACTAACCGTGAATGATGGCGATTTCTCTTTGTGGAACGGGCAGCAGGCAGAGTAGTTCATGCCGGCTTTTTTCAGCGGCAGATAGCGTTCAACCACGTCCACAATATCAACGCGGTTCAACAAATCCTGAATGAACGACTCTGGAATACGGGCCATCAGCGTGACGGGCAAGCGATCAAAACGAAGGTGATTTCAATCTGAAACCAGTCCGTCCAACCTCTTGCTCACCCTCACTTCTTATTGCATGCCAGCTTTAACCAGCTTGCTCACTTCGGCCATATCGGCCTTGCCAGCCAGCTGTGCTTTCAGATCAGCCATGATCTTGCCCATTGCGGTCGGGGTCTTGCCATGCGTGGTGATAGCGGCATCAACGGCCGCAGCCACTTCTGCATCGGATAAACGTGCCGGCAGATATTCGGTCAGCACGCCGACTTCGAATTTCTCTTTGTCGGCCAGATCCTGGCGGTTTGCGGCTTCAAATTGGGTGATGCTGTCTTTGCGTTGCTTGAGCATCTTCTCGATAATGACCGCAATGGCGGCATCATCCAGTTCGATGCGTTCGTCGACTTCGCGCTGCTTCATGGCTGCCAGCAACAGACGGATCGTACCCAGCCGCTCTGTCTGCTTTTCCTTCATCGCCGTCTTCATGTCATTGGTAATGCGTGCCTTAAGGCTCATGATGTTTCCTTTTTGATGAATGAATAAGACAGCGGACAGATGCAGCAGCGAACGACACAAAGACGGAAAGGCCGCACACGTGCGGCCTCTCAGAATTCGGTTGCTACCCGGCTTAGTACAGCTTCGGGGGCAATTGCTGGCTGCGCAGGCGCTTGTAGTGGCGCTTCACAGCTGCAGCGAGCTTGCGCTTGCGTTCAGCAGTAGGCTTTTCGTAAAACTCGCGCGAACGCAGTTCAGTCAACAAACCAGTTTTTTCAACCGAGCGCTTGAAGCGGCGCATTGCTACTTCAAAAGGCTCGTTTTCTTTAACGCGTACAGAAGGCATCGAGCAGAAATCCTGTGTGTTAGGGCTAAAGCCCGGAATAAAGGCAGCGATTATCCATCAGAGAAAAGCAAATGTCAAAACCCTCTGCTTTGCGGGTGTGGCGTGAACGGGTACGATTACGCCCTGGTTAATCAATACGTTAAGTGACAAGGCTACAACATGCTGGTGCTAGGCATCGAATCTTCCTGCGACGAAACCGGCGTAGCGCTGTATCACAGCGAGCGTGGCTTGCTGGCGCATCGCATCCACTCGCAAATTGCCATGCATACCGAATATGGTGGCGTGGTGCCGGAACTGGCCTCGCGCGATCACATTCGTCGCGTGCTACCGCTGACCGAAGCCTGCCTGGCCGAGGCCGGTGTCACACTGCAAGACCTCAATGCCATCGCTTATACCGCGGGACCGGGCTTGGCTGGCGCGCTGCTGGTGGGCGCAAGTGTGGCCAATGCCTTGGGCTTTGCGCTGCAAAAGCCGGTGATCGAGGTACATCACCTGGAAGGCCATCTGTTGTCGCCGTTGCTGGCCGAACCACGCCCCGCTTTTCCGTTCATTGCCTTGCTGGTATCTGGTGGTCACACGCAGCTGATGGCGGTACGCGGGATTGGCCAATATGAATTGCTGGGTGAAACCGTGGATGATGCTGCGGGCGAAGCCTTTGATAAATCGGCCAAGCTGCTCGGTTTGGGTTATCCAGGCGGCCCGGCGCTGTCAAAACTGGCGGACAGGGGCGATGCGACCCGCTTCAAACTGCCGCGGCCGATGCTGCACTCGGGCGATCTGGATTTCAGCTTTTCCGGCCTGAAAACCGCAGTGTTGAATCTGGTGAAGCAACAAGCGGCACTGGATGAAACCACCACCGCCGATATCTGCGCGGCGTTTCAGGAAGCGATCGTCGAAGTGCTGGTCAAGAAGTGTCTGGCCGCGCTCAAGCAAACCGGCATGCAACGACTGGTGATTGCGGGCGGTGTAGGCGCCAACCGGCAATTACGCGCAGGCTTGAACGACGCCGCGCAGCGCCGTCGGTATGAAGTGTTCTATCCGCCGCTTGAGCTATGTACCGACAATGGCGCGATGATTGCATTTGCGGGGGCCATGCGATTGAAGTTTGCCGAACCGGATTACAGCTACAACGTGCGACCGCGCTGGGATCTGGCCAGCTTGCCATCGGTGGCGTAGCAATCCACCGCCCGCAGCGGTGGCTGGCCTGCGGCGAAGCCACCCTACAGCGTTTTTTCCATCAGTGCGTTGGGCAAGACGCAGCCATCAATATCCACGCTGCGCTGCTCCACCAGCGCATAACCGCGCCGCAAAAAGAAGGGTTGCGCGGTAAGGCTGGCTTCGGTGCGCAACGTGGGCATACCCAGAATGCGTGCGGTGCGTTCCACTTCGCGCAGCAACAAGGTGGCCACGCCCGAGTTGGCAGCGGTGGGTGCAACGTATAACCAGTCGATCAGGCAATCTTGCGGCACCAGCAAAACGAAGCCGAGGATGTGGTCTTCATCGGTTACTTTCCAGCCAAACTGGCTGGAGAGTTTCTCCCGCCAGGTTTCCCGTTTTGCCAGCGCCCGGTCAATCCAGGCGCGCCGTTGCTGCAAGCTGTAATCAGCGGCAGTCAACACTGAAACCGAGGCAAAGAAACAGGCCTGCAGCGCCGACAAATCGTCCGCGCCCGTGCGCAGCACCTTCATTGCGCCACCTTGAAACTTTGATCAATCAGACCGGGCAAAACCAGTTGCAAGGTTTCACTGGCGTGGATCGGGCCAACGCCTTCGGGCGTGCCGGTGTAAATGAGATCACCTTCAGTCAGCCCAAAGCGCGCAGAAATCCACGCAATCAGCGTCGGGATATCAAACACCATATTGCGGGTATCGGCGCTCTGGCGCAGCTGGCCATCAATGTGCAGCGTGAAACCAATTTGTTCTGGATGCGGGATGGCGCTGGCGGGCACGAAGTCGGTCAGTACGGCGGCGCCCGCGTAGCCTTTGGCCAAGGTCCAGGGCTGGCCTTTCTTTTTGGCTTCGGCCTGTATGTCCCGCGCGGTTAAATCCAGTCCCAAAGCATAACCGGCCACATAAGACATGGCATCGGCCTTGGCGATATCGCGTCCGCTGCGGCCTATGGCGACAACCAGTTCGGTTTCGTGATGGATTTCTTTCGACCACGACGGCAGCGGAATAGCGGCGCCGGGCGGGACAATGGCAGAGGTCGGCTTGAGAAACACCATGGGCTCTTCGCCGATGGAAGAGCCCATTTCGGCTGCATGGGCCTGAAAATTGCGACCCACACAGAAAATATTGGCAACAGCGAACTGTTGATCGGCAATCCGGATTTGCGGCACGAGGCTCTCCACTGGGCTGGTCGAGGCGCTATTTTGCACGCTTGAGGCTGTGAACAAAACCGTTATCGGGCTTTTTCCAACGAGTTATTTGCTGCGTACGGGGATGCGAATGGCTGCAACCACGTCCCGGCAGATGCCTGCCCTGTCAGCCAACCCAGCGCGCAATGCTGAACAAAAGAATCAGCGCCAGCCACAACAACACCGAACGCCAGATCAAGCCAACCGCGCTGGCCAGATAATCCGGATTGGCCGCATCGCCCAAACCCAGTTCGGGGCGGAATTTCACGGTGTGATCCTGATGCAGCACGTCACCCAACTTGATGCCGATGGCACCCGCGCCTGCCGACAGCAAGATGCCGCTGGTGTAATCCACCCAAGTCCGCGCCTGTGCGCTCCAGCAATCCACGGCGTCCTGGAAGTCGCCCATGATGGCGAAGCTCACCGCGGTCAGACGCACCGGAATGTAATCAAGCATGTCTTGCGCCCAGCGCGCAAAGCGGCCGAAGGCGTTCTGGTTCTCGAACGCGCCCCACTTTTGCGCCAGCAGGCTGGAGGTGCGATACAACACTGCGCCAGCAGGGCCGGCAAACCAGCCCAGCGCCACAAACCAGAATACGGTGCCGAATACGTAACGGTAGGAATCCACCAGACCTTGTTCGATGGCCAGACGCGAGATTTCGTCTTCGCTCATTTCCGAGGTGTGTTGGCCAGTCCAGTCGGCCAGCAGCAGGCGTGCACCGTCGACATCACCCACTTGCAAGGCTTTGGAGATACCGGAGAACGCGTGGCTGAACTGGCGAAAGCCCATGGTGAAATACAACACGGCCACGGTCCAGACGATGGCCAGCGCTGAGCTGTTATGTGCCAGCAGGAAATACACGGCAATGGCGACAACCAGCGGCGGCAGCATGGCCAGCAACCAGCCATAAACGCCATTGCGGAATTCGCCAGCATCCAGGCTGCGTTCCAGATTATTGGCCATGCGCACAAATGCCAGATAAGCCGGATTGCGGCTGCTGATGGGGCGCAGTTGTTCAAGCGCCAATGCAAGGATCAGTGACAGAAAGGTCATAAGTTCCATCCAGCGAAGCGGGCAACTGTCAGACGGGGCTGACCGGCAATCGGGCTAACACGTGCGGCGCCGCTTCGGATTTTTCGTATGATTACAGGATAGATGTAAAGTTGGCGCGCCCGCAGCAACAAACGCCTGGCGCCAACACTCCAGGCCCGCAAGATACCACAGGCGGTGATGACCGCCCAAACAGGCGGACCTGGGGCGGGTTAATTCGCCTGGGCGGCGGGGTTGAAATCATCTGCCTGTCACCCAATTTGTTATAAAATCACATTTCCACATTCCGTTTTCCAGGTGCAGACGTATCAGGCAGCCTTTCAGGCCAGGCCCGCGACGATCTGCCAACCCTGCCAACCGAGGAGAATCCCATGGCGCATCAACTGCCTGAACTGCCGTACGCACTCGACGCACTCGCACCGTACATGTCCAAAGAAACTTTGGAATACCACTACGGCAAGCATCACCAGACTTACATCACGAACCTGAACAACCTGATCAAGGGTACCGAGTTCGAGAACGCCAGCCTGGAAGAAACCGTCAAGAAAGCGCCAGCAGGTGGCCTGTTCAACAACGCCGCACAAATCTGGAACCACACCTTCTTCTGGCTGGGTTTCACACCGAACGCGGCTGACGCAGATCGCACTCCAACTGGCGCTCTGGCTGCTGCCATCGATGCCAAGTGGGGCTCGTTCGACAAGTTCAAAGAAGCCTTCAATGCTTCTGCTGCTGGCAACTTCGGTTCCGGCTGGACCTGGCTGGTGAAGAAGGCCGACGGTTCGGTTGATATCGTCAACACCTCCAACGCGGCTACCCCGCTGACCGGCGCTGATGTTGCCCTGTTGACCTGTGACGTGTGGGAACACGCGTACTACATCGACTACCGCAACAGCCGTCCGAACTACCTTGGTGGTTTCTGGAAGCTGGTGAACTGGGACGCAATCGCCCAACGTTTCGCCTAAGCAATTGCCGGAACTTGTTCACAGCCCTTTGTGAACAAGCCTGAGCATCTTGCAAAAAAAAGCCCTCTGCATACCGCAGCAGGGCTTTTTTATGGCCTCGCAAACCCTATCAACGTATCTCTACCCGGAAAGTCTGGCCTGTTGGACCACAGCAACTATGCTGTTGAATGCCATTGTCATTTATTGATCATTCAACTTCAGGGGTCCACCTATGTCAGCACTCACCACTCTGGGCTTGGTTCACACCGCCATCAGCGTTGTCGCGCTTGCCGCCGGCCTTGTAGCGCTAGTGCTCGACAAGCGCATTACCTGGCGCACGGCGCTGGGTAAGGTGTACGTCTGCACCACCGTCCTTACCTGCATTACCGCGCTAGGCATCTTTCAACACGGTGGCTTTGGCAAACCGCATGCGCTGGCGATCCTCACCTTGATTGCCGTAGCAGTTGCGCTCGCAGCGGTGCTGACGCCGTGGTTTGGCCGGGCCGCCGGGAAAGTCGAAGCACTGGCCTATTCGCTGACCATCCTGTTTCATTTCATTCCGGCCATTACCGAAACCTCCACTCGCCTGCCGCAAGGCGCGCCGATCTTTGAAAACGCCGATGCGCCCGGCCTGAAAGCGGCCACGGCGGTGCTGGTGCTGCTATTTTTGATTGGGGCCACGCTGCAATTGCGCTATCTGAAAAGAACCGCATCCAGGATCTAGCCTGGCCGCATCACAGCCCCTCATCACGGCGATCTCTGTCTGCGCCCGCAACCGCAGCCTGCTTGTTCAAGCCACAAAAGCCAGAGCAAACAGGCGGTCATCCGTTGGGCAAACCGCCGCCTGTCGTGCGCTGGATATTTTTCCTTTCGAAAACAGTGATCAGCTACCAATCTGAACCACCCGGGCGATTTTGCTGCAGTGCAATGTCGAGGGCCGAATCATTCAGTCAGCTTGTGCACATTGTCTTCGCAGCTTTGCCGTCCGTTCAAATCACCTCGTAGCAAGTCCTTCCAACCCAAAGCAATACTTCACCACGGAGCAACCAGATGGGCACCATTACCACGCGTGACGGTACGGAAATTTATTACAAGGATTGGGGTAGCGGGCAGCCGGTGGTGTTCTGCCACGGCTGGCCACTGGATTCAGATAGCTGGGAGTCGCAAATGTACTTCCTGGCATCGCATGGCTATCGCTGCATCGCACATGATCGCCGCGGGCACGGCCGTTCCAGCCAGCCGTGGGACGGCAACGATATGGATCATTACGCCGATGATCTGGCCGAGTTGCTTGAGGTGCTGGATATCAAAAATGCCGTGCTGTTTGGTTTCTCGACCGGTGGTGGCGAAGTGGCCCGCTACATTGGTCGCCACGGCACCAAACGCGTGGCCAAAGCGGGGCTGATCTCCTCCGTGCCGCCGCTGATGCTCAAAACCGACACCAACCCCGGCGGCTTGCCGATTGAGGTGTTTGACGGCATTCGTGCCGGGCTGCTGGCGGATCGCTCGCAACTGTTCAAGGACATTCCGTCCGGCCCGTTTTACGGCTTTAACCGGCCGGGCGCCAAAGTGTCGCAAGGCTTGATTGATTCGTGGTGGCTGCAGGGCATGATTGGTGGCCACAAAAACACCTATGACAGCATCAAGGCGTTTTCAGAAACCGACTTTCGCGACGATCTGAAAAAGTTTGATATCCCGACCTTGATCATTCACGGCGACGATGACCAGATTGTGCCGATTGACGCAGCGGGTCGGGCCTCGGCCAAGATCATTGAGCACGCCAAATTGCTGGTTTATCCGGGCGCACCACATGGTTTGACCGATACCCATAAAGACCAGGTGAACGCTGATTTGCTGGCGTTTATCCAGAGCTGATCAGTCAGAGGCTTGGGAGCACCCGATAAAAAACCCCCTTCCAGATGGAAGGGGGTTTTCGTTGGCGAGTCAGCCAGAACCGGTTACCAGCTAATCCCCAGCGCCGCATGTTCTGGCGAAGGCGACATGATGGTCGAGCTCTGGTTAGACACATCGTCATAAGCAAAGCCGTACGCCAGGCCACCCACGCTGTGGGTATGCCAGAACTTGGCGTAGTAGTTGGCCGGTGCAGCTTGATACCACGCTGCGGGAGTGGCCCACTGCGTAACGTCTTGCATGATGTGACGATTGAACGCAGCGCAAATCTGGGCCTCCAGTGCAAGTTCGGTGCTGTTACCTGTCGCCAGCGTGCCCTTGCCTTCCAGAATGTCCTGGGTGGTGGGTTTGCTGACGTTGTAGGTACCGCCCACATACGCGCCATTGTTCAGGTTGACCTCGGTAAAGACCATGGTCGTACCCTGCACCTGCCCCACAAACCGGCGGCTGCCACCCCACATATCTACCGTGAGGGTGCTGGTGGTGTATTGGGTCCAGATCTGGTTCACGTAGGCATCAAAGTAGTGTTGATTAGCCTGGCCGACATCAAACGTGCTCTTGCCGGGCGCCATGATGCGGGGCAGCGCGGGCGGCGTGAGGTGGAACTCGGCCGGGGTTTCGTTCACGTACTCGTTGTAGATCGCGGCGACGGGTTCACCGGTGCCGGTCTGCATGTGGAAGGTCTGGTTAGCGCCCCATACATCGACCATCAGCGGGATGCCGAACTCATCCACTTGCGTGGTGTTGATCCACAATCCGGTGGTGTTGTAGGTGAACTCGTACCAGTCATAGTTGACGTCGATGTTGGGATCGCTGGTATTCAACGGGTTAGGCCCGGCGAAACCGACGTTGCCATTGGCATCAGTCAGGATGGGGATATACATCGGGCTGCCCAGCGACACAAATACCCGGCCCGAATCCATCTTCGGCAACTTCAGCAGCTTGCTTTGCGCCAACGTGAAGAAGTAGTTCGAATAGTTCTGGCCGTTCTTGGTCAGGTGGTTAGGTCCGGTGTTATCGGCCACTTGCGCCTGGGTGATGGTGCCATCGGGCTTGAGCCAGGAGAACTGGCCGGTTGCCGGATCACGCCCGATCACCGCGATATACACCTGGCTGTCGGTCCATGCCCCGTGGGTATTGTTTTGCAGATCAATCCCCACAAAACCTGGATAGACGGTGTACGCCGGTGCGCTGGCACCGACAGCACCGCCAACCGTTAACACCGCGTTGCTGGACGTCACCGACCCGCCCGCATTCTTCACCACGGCGTTGAAGGTGGCGCCATTATCGGCGGCAGTGGTTGCTGGCGTGGTGTAACTGGCTGCGGTTGCTCCCGTTATTGCAGTCCCGTTTTTGTTCCATTGATAGGTAAATGGCCCGGTGCCGCCAGCCGTCACGGCAAACTGCGCCGTGGCACCAACAGCCACCGTTTCGCTGGCCGGTTGCGCGCTAATGCTTGGCGCGCTGCCGCTTGCCGCTTGCGCGGTATAGACCTCGAACTCATACAGCGAGTAGCCATAACCCGTGCCACGTTGCGTGCCATACATGCGGATATAACGCCCGCTCACGGTCGGGAAGGAAATATCTTCCGTCCCGCCCACGCCGTTGTTCTGCGTGTAGGCCGTGGTCCAGTTCTGGGCATCACTGGACACCTGAATCTGGTACACCTTGCCGTAGGCGGCTTCCCAACGCAGGATGACGCGTCCGATGTTCTGGGCGGACCCCAGATCAATCTGCACCCAGGATGGATCGACCGCCAGCGAAGACCAACGAGTGGTCAGATCACCATCAGTCACGTAGGCCGGTAACGAGAACGCCGGGTTCTCATTGCCGCTGGCCGTGGCGGTTTTGCCCAATGCCAGGTTGGTACCAGTGCTACCCGTGCCGCCAGTACCGCCGCTTCCACCCGTGCCACCCGAACCAGCACCTACGGTCAGCGAGGCCGGATTGCTGGTCAGGCTGGTGCCATTGGCATCGGTAATGGTGACGCTAAACACCGCACCGTTATCGGCAGCCACCGTGGCTGGCGTGGTGTAGCTGGCGCCAGTCGCCCCGGCAATCGCCGAGCCGTTCTTTTGCCACTGGTATTTCAAGGTGCTACCTGCTGTCGCAACCACATTGAAGTTGGCGGTCTGACCAACAGTGACGCTCTGGTTAGCCGGTTGCGTGGTGATGGTTGGCGCTGTGGTCGAATAGATCTCGAATTCCCACAGTGAGTAGCCATATGCCGTCGCCCGCGCTGTGCCATACATGCGCACATAACGTGCGGTGGTGGCAGCAAAGTGGATATCTTCCACGCCACCCACACCCGCCGTTTGCGTATAGACCGCAGTCCAGTTCTGGTTATCGCTGGATACCTGAATCTGGTAGGCCGTGGCATACGCGGCTTCCCAACGCAGGATTACATGGTCAAACGCTTTGGCCGAGCCCAGATCAACCGCCAGCCAGCCCGGGTCAACAAAGGCCGAGGACCAGCGTGTGGTGGTGGTATCACCATCAAACGCCATCGATGCCGCATTGACGGTGGGGTTTTCATAGCCACTGGCCGTTGCCGCTTGATGCAGCGCCAAGTTCACCGTAGTGCCGCCACCACCATTGTTGCCGCCAGTCACGGTCAGCACGGCGGTATTGCTGGTCACGCTGCCGCCCTGGCTGTTGGTAATCAGCACCGAGAAGACAGCGCCGTTATCACCCGCCACCGTTGCTGGCGTGGTGTACGAACCGACGGTAGTCGATGCGATGGCCGTGCCGTTCTTCAACCACTGGTAACTCAAACCGGTGCCGCTGGCCGTGACGGTAAACGTCGCTGTCTGGCCCACTGCCACCGTCTGATTGACCGGTTGCGCGGTGATGGTCGGTGCTGCCGCAGACGAACCTGCCGTGCACAACGCCCAACCCGGGAAGTTATTGGCTACAGCTGGCGTGGCATTGCCCGAAGACGACACCCAGTATGCATATGTGTTGTCTTGCTCGTAGGCGGTCGAAGTCCAGGTATTCCACGGCGACGGGAAGGCGCATGAGGCCGCGTTATTGCCGCTGATGGCGAGTGCTTCGTCCTTGGTCGGCAAGCGCATGTTCTGGCTGGCGCAGTAACCGGCGGCGACTTGCTGGGTGAACTGCGCCCCTTGGGTCGTGTAGGTGTATTGCGCGCGCTTCCACAACAACTGCGTCAGATTGTCCTTCACTGTGGCGGTATCAACGACCGTGTAACGCTCGTTGGCATCACCGCAATTGGCCACGTTATAGACCTCGAACTCATACAGCGAATATCCGTACTGCGTGCCGCGCTGGGTGCCGTACATCCGCACATAACGGGCGCGTGCTGTCGGAAAGCTGAAGTCTTCATTGCCACCCGTGCCTGCAGTCTGGGTGTAAACGGTCGTCCAGTTGGCATTGTCGTTGGACACCTGAATCTGATAAGCCACGGCATAAGCGGCTTCCCAGCGCAGGATGATGCGGTTGAACGCCGTCACCGCGCCCAGATCGATTTCAATCCAGGATGGATCAACAAACGCCGAGCCCCACTTGGTGCTGGTACTGCCATCCACCACGTTGGAAGCCGGGTTACCTTGCTGGTTCTCGTAACTGCTGGCCGAGGCCGTTTTATTCAGCGCCAGATTCACGCCCGGTGGTGCCATTTTCAATGTGGCGACCGCGCTGGTAACGGTGCCGGCAATATTGTTCACCGTCACCGTGTAATTGCCAGCGTCACTGTTCTGTACCGCCGGAATAGTGAAGGTGGCCGAGTCTGTCCCGACATTGCTGCCGTCTTTCTGCCACTGATAATGGAACGGCGACGAGCCCGATACCACCACCGTGAAGCTGGCTGGCTGGCCTGGAATGGCCACAACGCTATTCGGTGGCGTAGTGATGTTTGGCACAGTGGCCGCGTTCACCGTCAGCCGTACCGCAACCGAAGTCACCGAACTTACCGGATTGGTGATCGTCACCGAATACAACTCGCCGTTGTTGGCAGTGCTGACCACCGGCGTGTCGTAACTGGTCCCGATGGCACCAGAGATCGCCGCGCCGTTTTTCAGCCACTGGTACTGCAGCGTGGGCGAACCGTTGGCCGCCACGGCAAAGTGCGCCGTCTGACCGGCATCGACTGTCTGCGCAGCCGGTTGGGTCTGGATAACCGGCGCAGCAGCGCTGACCACGGTGACCGCCGCAGCATTGGAAGTCACGCTGCCCAGGCTATTGGTGATTTTCACCGTAAAGCTGGCACCACTGTCGGCCTGGCTGGTCGCTGGCGAACTGTAACTGGCACCGACCGCACCGGAAATCGCCACCCCGTTTTTGTACCACTGGAACAGCAACGGTGCCGCGCCCGAAGCGGTGACCGAGAACAACGCAGGTTGCCCGGCCGTAACCGAAGTCGCCACCGGTTGCGCAATGATTGACGGTGCTTCTGCCGGTGGCGTGGTGTGGTTGATCGGCTGGACGGTATACGTCACCGAACCGCTGCGCAGCCCCGGCGCTGTCGCCGTGACCGTGACCGCACCAGCAGTGAACTGGGCACGCAGGGCAATTTTGGTCTGACCGCCCTCTACTTGCAGTTCATGATCGCCCGGCGCGTGATAGGTCAGCGGCTGGCCCGCTGTTACATACTGCTCAGACCCGCCTTGATATGTGGCCGGACCACTCACCGCAAAGGTGACGTTGTCGGCCGCAGTCGGCACCAGATTGCCCTGCGCATCGACCACCTGCGCAGTAATGAAGGCCGCATCCGAGCCATTGGCAGTGACCGCAAACGCCGTGCCATCCGGCTTGACCAGACCTGGCTCAACCGTCAGCAGGATATGGTCTTCCGCTCCGGCCGTGGTTTTGGTGTCGGTGGCTTGTACGGCTCCGTATTGATCCAGACATTCGGCGGTGACCGTCCCCGCTGCCCAAGTCACATTCCAGTGCACCTGAAATGGCATTTTGGTGGTGTTCTGGCTCAGATTGGCGCTGGAATCGGAGTTCCACGGATTCGGCGTTTGATCGGCGCCTTGCGGTTGGCCATTGATCAGCAAACGCACTGCCGGACAATTACTGAATGCGTTTACCTGGATATTGCCAGAGCGATTCCAGTGGTGCGCCAGCTTGACCACCGGCTTGAGCGAATACGGTGTCCACGCGGCTTCGTAAACGTAGTACAGCAGCTTGGGGAACCGGTTCATGTCGACCATGGAAGCACCCAGCGAACGTACGCCGGGGCCAGTCGTGCCTTCCACGTAGGTGCTGCTTTCGCCCGGAGAATCGGCGAAATACCACTGCGCCATGCCGAAGGCGTTCACCGCTACGCCTTTGCGCCAGTTATCCAGGAACGGCGCGGCAAAAGCCAGTTCGTAATCCCAAGCCTGACGCGCTGTACCGGCGCCCCAGTATTCAGAACCCCAGGCCGGTTTGCCCGGGTAGGTTTGCTTGGTCAACACCTCGCAACCTTCCATGGTGCAACCGAGAATATCGCCGTTGGCCGGATTGGGCGTGCGGTCAGATTGCGCGCGGGTGTTGATCGGGTCCCATACTTGCGACAGCGCTTTCAGGCTTTGCGCGAAGGTGGTGTCGGTGGCGCCGTTATCCGCTTCCCACGCCAGAATCGACGGGTGACTGCGGTCGCGGATAATCATGTCGCGATGCAGTTCGCTCTTGAGTGTTTGTTTGTCGCACGGTGGCGTGGTGCAGGCGTCGGCAAAACCGTTTTCACCATCGCCACTGGGCTGGATAATGAAAATACCGTAAGCGTCAGCGGCATCGACAAATTCCGGGCTGGAGGTGGAATGCCCTGGCCGCCACAAATTGCCACCGGCAGCGGCCATCAGTTTCAGATCGCGCCACTGTTGTTCTTCCGGTACCGAGGTGCCTAGCGCCGGATAGTCATAACGACTGGAACCGCCCCACAAGAACATGCGATGACCGTTGATGCTGGGCAGGTCTTTGTCCCAGGTGATGGTGCGAATCCCCAGCGGGCTTTGCACGGCATCGACCACCACGCCATTGATACTGACGGTGTGGAACACCTTGTACATATACGGTTTGCCGTAAATGCTATTGTTGGGATACCAGAGTGTCGGGTTGGTCACCGTCAGGGTCTGGTCAAACAACTGCGGATGCAAACCCGGCGACGCATTGGCGGGAATGATTTTCTGGTCTTGCGCCGTGGCCACCACATTGCCACTGGCATCGACAATCTGTGTAGTCAGCGTCACCGGTTGTGCCGACGTGCCCTCGTTCAGCACATTGGTCTGTACGTCAATGGTGGCCGAGGAGTCACTGGCGCTCACCGTTGCCACGTAGGTGCCCCAGGTGTTTTGCCCGGAATACACGTTGACCGGAATATGCACCTTGTCGGTGATGTACATGTACACCGGCCGGAACAGACCCGCATCGGACTGCCCAAAGCGGAAAGCCTGCGAGAATCCGGGCGATTCAAAAAAAGTATCGCCCTTCGCCACTTTCACTGCCAGCACGTTGTCCGAGCCGTCAAACTTCACGTACGGCGTCAGATCCACCACGAACGGAATAAACCCGACCACGTGTGTGGCTTGCGGGTTGATGGCGCTGGTGCCAGGAATAAACGTGCCGTTGATGTATACCTGCACGCCGGTGTGGGCACCTTCAAATTCCACCATCACCTTGCGGCTGGCGTAGGACGGATCAAGCGTGAAATGCTTGCGATACCAGTTTTTGGTGCCGTCCAGATCGCCCTCGCCGCCACCTGATTCAGTGTTGATAAAGGTATTGAGCTGATTGGCTGAGTACGGCACGCCGACCGACAGCCAGCCGGAGTCATCAAATCCCGGCTGCATGGCCGTGGCCGGGTCCTGATCCTTGATGTATTTCCATGGCGTTTCGCCAAGATTGATTTTGACGCGTTCAGAGGGCGCCAGCGATACCGCCTCAGCGGCAGGCGCCAGTAGCCCCGTGAACACCGAAATGGCGGTAAGACAGATGCATATCCGCCCCCACGCCCCGGTTCCGTAAAGTTTCATGAATGACCCCTTCGCATACTGCGGATAGCACGGCGACGGATTCGTCGAACGACTGGATCGCCGGCTGGGTTGATACAGGTTGCTTCAAAAAGACGCACAAACTGGTACGCGCCAACCGGTGTGGTCAGCGCATGACATAACAGCGCCCATGCCTGGATCAGGCAGCGGCGCTCGCAGCACAAAAGCCATGACGCACCCGCACGCTTGCAGCGGATGGCTGCAGGCGGGTTGCTGCGTATGACTGGCAGATTTGAAACAACCTTTTGTATCGTTTTATGGGCTCAGTGAGCTGGCCCTGTTTTTGCCACTGCCGCCTCGCTTCGGCCCTTCAGATCAGGCGCGGGAGGCGTTGCAGTGATTCAATTTCAGTTGCTTTACCAATGAAATTGATTTCATCTCGGAAATACTTTTTTATTTCTTCTAACAACCAACAACTCGCACAAGTACTCGTATTAACTGAAACAAGCGTCGGTCCATCTTAAAATCAATTAATGAAATCGATTTCAAAATAATGCGTATGTAAAACCAGATGACCCGTTCTTACCTGACGAAGCTCGTTTCCGGTAACCGCCCACTTTTTGTGCAATGCACAGGTACAAATGCAACAATTTGGTGATTCTAGGCCAGTAACTGGCAAAAACAAATTTGCCAACCCCCTGTTCGGATGATTTTTACTGACAAGAGGTAGGCCAATAAGCTTTCCAGTAATTATCAATGTACGTCAGAACCGTCTGATTTATCTGAAAACGGTTTCATAATAGGTAGTACACCTGAGATTCGCCGTCATGCCATCGCTAATGACAAAACGCCACTGCAGACATGTGGCCAGGCAGGCCCGATAAACGCGCCATGTAACCCGATATGGCAGTGCCATAATCCGCCCACCGCGCCAATACCCTTCCCTGTTTGTTTCTTCGCGTTATCCCGCGCACGCTCAAAGGCATAAGACCATGTTGAATTCAAAAGCAGTAAAACGTGCTGCGCCTTTAGCTGCGCTGGCTGTCGCAATTGCCTTGTTAACCGCTTGCGGCGGCGGCGGTGGTAGCGGCAATTCTTCTGCCGCAGCCAACCCTGCCGTGCCGGTTGGCAATGCCCCGCCACTGCCACTGACCACCACAGCAAACGGCCCGGCCATTACCACGCAGCCTGCCAATCAAACGGTATCGGTGGGGCAGCAGGGTTTCTTCTTTGTCACTGCGCCTGGCGCCACAGCGTTTCAGTGGTACAAAAACGGGACGGCGATCACCGGCGCGACCACGCCCAATTATTTTACTCCGGCCGCAGCCAGCACCGATGCGGGTGCCAGCTACGCTGTGGCGGTATCCAACGGCAGCGGCACCACTGCTTCGACGGGTGCCACACTTGCGTTGAACGCCAATGCCGATGGCTCGCCACCGGCCAGTTTCTGGGGCAACCCGGGCGCTTTGCCAGTAGCCACGCAGGCGATGACGGTTTCGTTTGTGAACCAGACCAATGGCAAAGTGCCGGATAGCCAGATTTTCTGGAAGATCTCCGGCACCTCGGCGGCAAATACGCCGGTGAGCGAGTTCCATTCGATTGCCGACAACCCTGTCTACGACATGCCGGGCATCAACTCCGCGCGCATGTATTTCTTTATTGCGCCCAACCAGGCCGCAGCCACCACCGGCGCCAGCAGTTATTACGATTTCATCGAATTCAATCTGGGCCGCAGCAACAGCAGCCAGCCGTGGAACTTCAACGGCGACACCACGCGGGTGGATGCCTTTGGGCTGAAGCTGGCGATCCGGCTACAGTGCGCAGATGGCACCGACGTGGCACGCGGCGAGGATTACGGGACCTTCCTGGAAGATCGCAGCGTGACATTCCAGAAATATCTGGCAGATGTCCCCACAGAGTTTCAAGCCACCGGCACACAATTTGCGCCGTACCGGATTGTGGAACCGGGTGCGGCCAACAACTTCGCCGCCACTGGCGCCAATGCGGCGTATTACAACGCGTATATCGATCAAGTCTGGGCAGCCAACGGGATTGACCCGAGCATCGTGCCCAAGCCAACGCCGTTTTTACGCTTTGCCGATGGCTCCCGCCCCGACCTGATCGCTGCGGTGGAACGGCACGTGGCTGAAAAACCTGGCACCTTCAAGGCCGACGGCACGCTGGTAAACCCGAAGTTCTGGAGCACCGTGCCGCAAAGCGCGTTCTACCCGGCAGCACCGGCCAATTACTACGCGCGGTTCTGGCATGAGCACGGCATCGGCGGCCTGGCCTACGGGTTTTCTTATGACGATGTGGGGAGTCATTCTTCCGACATTGGCTGCAACAACCCGACCCATTTGATTGTGGCGGTGGGCTGGTAATCACGCCGGTCGTGTGCGTTCAGCCCGATCCAACGCTGCTATCCCGGACAAGCCACTTACTCGCCCAACAGCCACTGGCTATCAGTTGGAACACGCGGCATGATGCGGCAACACACAGGTCCATTCAGCCAATCTGGATGAGTGGGCTCCACAACTTGGGCAAAAGGCAGCGCCGCAATGACCGAAGGGGCGAGTATCCAGACACTGTTGGCCAGCGCAATGCGCCAGCATATCGACGGCGACCTGGCTGGGGCGGAAATACTCTACCGCGACATTCTGGCCAGTACACCAGATCAAGCCCAGGCCAGGCATTACCTGGGCTTTTTGTTGCAGCAAACCGATCGCTTGCCCGAAGCATTTGCGCAACTCACGCAAGCCTTGGCGCTGGATGATACGCACGCCGAATGGCATTTCAACCTGGGCATTGTGCTGTCCCGGCAAGCACAGCCTGCCGCCGCCATTGAGGCATTTACCAACGCGATTGCGCTAGACCCGTATCAGTATTTTTACTGGACCAATCTGGGCACCGCGTTTGAAGCCGATCATGACGATGTGCGTGCCGAACAGTGTTACACCGGCGCCACGCGCATTAATCCAGATTGCCCGGACGCGTGGTATTTGCTGTCGGCCCTATGCCTGAAGCGGCAACGTTATGACGAAGCGCGACAGTTTAATTATCGCGGCGTGGTTGCGGCCCCGGAGCAAAGCAAATCGCGCATCCTGCTGAGCCAGGCATACCACGCGCTCGGGCGCACCGACGACGCGCTGGCCGTATTTGAAAACTGGCTACAAGCCGACCCGGGCAACGCTGAAGCCCTGCATTTACTGGCGGCTTATAAGGCGGAGGCGGCGCCGGAACAATGCAGTAGTGCTTATGTTGAAAGCACCTTCAACGGCTTTGCCCGCAGTTTTGACATTATCCTTGGCCGTCTGAAATATTGCGGTCCGCAACTGGTGCAGGATTACCTGGCCAGCCTGGCGCTACCGGCCGGGCAATTGGCTGCGCTTGATCTGGGTTGCGGCACCGGGTTGATTGGTGAAGTCATTCAGCCGTATACCCACAAGCTGATCGGCATCGACCTGAGCCAGGCCATGCTGGAGCAAGCCACTGCCAGGGCCTGTTATTCCCGACTACACAAAGCCGATATCGCCAGCTATCTGCAGGACTGCCACGAGCAGTTCGATCTCATATCCTGCATGGATACGTTTATCTATATTGGCCGCCTGGATAAGCTATTAACGCTGATTTATCGCCAACTCAAACCGGGCGGCAGACTGTTATTCAGCACAGAGAAATCGCCTGCCGCCGCCGAACAGGCCTGGCAATTGAATACCAGTGGCAGATATAGCCATCGCCATGATGATCTGTTGGCGTTGCTGACTCAAACCGGCTTTACCATTGAACATGTGGCCGAAGTGCAAATCAGGAACGAATCTGGTTATCCAATCACTGGCGAATTCATTAGCACTCAACGGCCAGCCAACGCCTGATCTCAGGCCAGAAACAAGCCCGGCTTGTTCAGTTGGGGCTCCGTCATTATGACGTTGGCTTGGCCGTGATATGCTGATTCATCATGCATAGATACCCCACTTCATGAACCAGCCACGGTGGCCACTTCACGTATCGACTCGTCATTGGCTGGCACGGGCAATGATCTGCCTGCTGCTGTCCGGCATTGCCGCCCACACCATTGCCGTCACCGAATTGCGCTGTGTTGGCACAGAATTTACCAGCCTGACGGAATCGACCCCGCAAGGCCCAAGAGGTCTGGCAATTACCTTGCTCAATGAATTGGGCGACAAAAGCGGTTTTCATTGCAATGTGGAATTGCTGCCCTGGAAAAGGGCGCAAGCCATGGTGGCGCACAACGAGGCCGATATTCTGATTGGCCCCTATCGCACGCGGGCGCGGTTGCTCGATATGTATTATCTGAGCCGCCCGTTTTATCTAGACCGTGCGCTGTTTTTCGCGTTGAAACAGACACCTCAACTCTGGAACGGCCAGTTATCCGCGTTGAAAGGGCAATCGATTGCCATCGTGCGGGGCTGGTCGCTGGGAGATCATTTCGACGCTTTTCGGGCCATGTTGAGTCTGGTCGAAGTGGATTCAACCGACCAGGCCTTGCGCCTGCTGCTCACCGGCCGCATCAGCCTGTTGGCAGGCAATGAACGCAACTTCGCCCCTCTGATAAGCAGACCGCCTTATGCCAGCGCTGTCATACCACTCGATCCGCCGATCCAGTTCTCTGCCGGTTACTTCGCCATGTCCGGTAAATGGCGCGGCACAGCGCTCGCCAGCCAGTTTGACCGCGCCATGAACGACGCCATCAACAGTGGCCGAGTCCGTGAATTGAGCCTTGCCAACGGACTGGACTTCCCCGGTCCCAAGTTTGATTGGGCGGCTTATGTGGAACACGAACTGGGTAATTGATTGGCCGTTGCCATTGCGGGCGGGGTCTGTTTAACTTTGGCATCGCTGGTCATTGCAGAAACCGGACACGCCATGTGCGTTAACTACACTCCCCCGCAGCCCAAACAACTGGTCGAGTATTTCGAAGCCGACAACGCCATTGAGCACGACTGGCCGCAAGAGGCGTGGCAGGACTATCAAGCGCCGATCCTGGTCGCCGTTGAACAACAGCGCCGTGTGCTGGTGGGTAATTACGGCATGATCCCCAGGCGCCGCATGCCCGATGGCGTGCGTTACAGCACCATGAATGCGCGGGCGGAAACGCTGGGTGAAACACGCAGTTATCGCCAGCCGTGGCTGCGCGGGCAATTGTGCCTGGTGCCGATGACTGGCTTCTTTGAACCGTGTTATGAATCCGGTAAAGCCGAGCGTTGGCAGATTGGCATGGCCAGCGACGAGCCATTTGCGGTGGCCGGTTTGCTGCGGGCGTGGCGTGAACCCGATGAAGGCGTGAGTTATTCGTTCACCCAGATCACCATCAACGCCGACGCGCATCCACTGATGCGGCGCATGCATAAGCCTGGCGACGAGAAACGCTCGCTGGTGATCGTGCCCGAGCGTGAGTACGACGCCTGGTTGCAGTGCAAAGACCCGGAGCTGGCGCGCAGTTTTCTGACGCTCTACCCCACCGAAGCAATGATTGCCAAGCCGATGCCCTTGCCCGGGCGGCCCAAGTCGGCTGCGGCGCAGAATCAGCCATTGTTTTAGAGCAACAGTGAATCTGCCCGGCGGCTAACGTTTCCTGGCTGGGCAGCGCAGTTGGGTAGCACCACCCAGACACCCGTTACGGCTGACGGGAGCGTTTGCCTGCTGGCTTGGGTCCACTGGGACGGTTGCTCGCAGGCCGATTGTCAGCCGGTTTCGCCCCGACTGGCTTCCCGGTAGCGGGCTTTGCGCCCGCCGGTTGGGCAACGCCAGGTTTAGCCGGTGGCCGTGGCTTTTTGCGCAAGACGTTCCCCGCTGGCGCAGCAGCATTCCCCGGCTTGCCACCAACCGCTGGCTTAGCTTGCCCTGGCACCTTCGGCTTTTTGGGTTTCTTCGGTTTTTTCAGTATCTGGCCCGAAGCATCCGTCTGTGGCACCCGATGTTCGGGCTCGAAACCGGGTTCTTCCACCCGTTGCAAAGTCTGCCGGGTCAGCGCTTCTATCGCCGCGAGGATTTGCACTTCGTCCGCGCACACCAGCGACACTGCTTCGCCAGTCGCCCCGGCGCGGCCTGTGCGGCCAATCCGGTGCACGTAGTCTTGCGCCACGATGGGCAGATCAACATTCACCACCAGCGGCAAATCATCAATATCCAGCCCGCGTGCGGCAACATCGGTGGCGACCAGCATGTTCACTTCACCCGCTTTGAAGCGATCCAGCGCACGCAGACGGGCGGGCTGCGGTTTATCACCATGGATTGAATCCACGCTGAAACCCATACCGCTGAGCGTATCCACTAACTGATCGACACCTTTGCGCGTTTTGACGAACACGAGCGCCTGCTTCCAGCGCTTCTTTTGCAGCAAGTGGGTAAACAATTCGGTTTTGCGTTTCTTGTCGACCGGCACCACCCACTGCTTGATCTTTTGCACGGTGGAGTTCGCCGGGCTCACCGACACGCTGACCGGGTCGTGCAGGATGCCACTGGCCATCTGGCGGATTTCGTCTGAAAACGTGGCCGAGAACAACAATGTCTGCCGCCGCTGTGGCAACGCGCGAAACACACTATCAAGCTCGCGGGCAAAGCCCAGATCCAGCATGCGGTCGGCCTCATCCAGCACCAGCGTTTGCACCTGATTCAGCTTGACCGCGTTATGGCCAAACAAATCAAGCAAACGCCCCGGCGTGGCAACCAATACATCCACGCCTTTGCGCAGCGCCATCATTTGCGGATTGATGCTCACGCCGCCATAAGCCACCAGCGTACGCAGCCGCAGGTGAGCGCCGTAATCCTTGAAACTCTGGTGCACTTGTTCGGCGAGTTCCCGCGTGGGTACCAGCACCAGCACCCGCACAGAATTACTGGCAACCGGCGTGGTTTCCTGGGCCAGGCGCTGCAACAGCGGCAAAGCAAAACCAGCGGTTTTACCAGTGCCAGTCTGCGCGGCGGCCATCAGGTCGCGCCCTGCCAGCACAGCGGGAATAGCCTGCGCCTGCACTGGCGTAGGAGTTTGATACTTGAGGGTTTCCAGCGCGCGCAGGAGCGGGTCGATCAAACCCAGGGCAGCAAACGACATCGGTCAGGTCCGGCAATGAAGGCAAGGTTGCAAGTTTAAAGCTTCACGGCCACAACTGGCCGTTTTCCGGCGATTAGCTGTTAAACAAATTCAGTGTGAACGCCACCGACACATATACCGGCGGCAGATGCACTACCGGCATGCCGCGCCAGAGCGCCCACAGCGCCACCACAATCAGCAAGCCGCCCACCAGCCGGGCGACGATACGATTGGCGTGTGGATGCGCCGCCAGCCAGGACGGGACTTGCGCCGCGAGCAGCGCCAGCCCGCCATAAACGCTGGTCTGCGTGGCAGCGGTAATGGCACTCAGCACCGAGGCCTGCGCCCAGATCGACCCGGCCTGGGCACGGATAAACTGTGGAAATACCGCCAGCATGAACAGATAAGCCTTGGGATTGAGCAAACTGGTTAGCACTGCCCGCTTGAAACTCGCCACCGGGGTGCGGGCGCGTTGGACCGAAACATCCACAGCCACGCTGGCTGAGCGGTTCAGCGACCAGCCGATCCAGATCATATAAGCGACTCCGGCGATCAACATCAGCGTGAAAGCGCCCGGCAACAATTGCAGCACCAGGCTGATGCCAGTGGTGCTCATCACCATATGGCAAACGCCGCCGACCACAATGCCCGCTACCGCTGCCAGACCGGCGCGACGGCCGCTGGTCATGGCACTGCCCATGACATACGCCATATCCATGCCCGGTAAGGCGATCACGCCAAAGACCAGCAGAAAATAAACCCACAAATTTGCAGTGTCGCCCATGTTTGTCGCTCCTCAGCACGCTTTCTGATCCGATGCGGTCCGTTTGCCGCAAGACCACTGTAAGAGCCAATCAGGACATAAACCGCCCTGATTAAAATGTAATATGCATAAATGGCTAATCCGACACATCGCTTGCTGGCGTTGCTGGAAATGCTGCAGACCCAGGGATTGGTCAGCGGTAGTGAACTGGCCCGCCAGCTGGAAATAGATACCCGCACGCTGCGACGCTACATCGCCCAGCTAGAGGAGATGGGTATTCCCGTCACCGCCGAACGCGGGCGCGATGGTGGGTATCGCTTGATGCACGGCTTCAAGCTGCCGCCAATGATGTTCACCAACGAAGAAGCGCTGGCGGTATCGCTGGGACTGCTGGCGGCGCGCAGTCTGGGGCTGGCCGAAGCCGCACCCGCCGTGAGCAGCGCACAAGCCAAGCTGGAGCGAGTACTGCCCAGCACCTTGAAGCGGCGCCTGCGAGCGGTGGCAGAAACCGTGACGCTGGATTTATCCCAAGCCGCGCCCGCTCACGATAACGAAGCACTGCTCACCCTCAGTGCCGCCGCTCAGTCACAACAACGGGTTCATCTGCACTACCGCGCCGAGAACGCCGAAACCGAGCGCGACTTTGATCCCTACGGGCTGGCTTACCGCGCTGGGCGTTGGTATGCGGTTGGCCATTGTCATCTGCGCGCCGGTTTGCGCTCGTTCCGGCTGGATCGCATTGTGAGTGTGCATGCGATCCCGGCCAGTTTTCTGCGCCCGACCGGCTTTGATATTTTGGGATATCTGACCCAATCCGTGGCCGTCATGCCGCGCAGCCATACCGTTGAAGTGTTACTGCAGACCACGCTGGACCAGGCCCGCCACGAAATCTATGCCGAACTGGGCGTGCTGGAAGCTACAACCGACGGCGTGCGATTGCGTAGCCAGGTCACCACGCTGGACTGGATGGCGCGCCAGCTGGCGCAACTGCCGTTTCCGTTTGCAGTGATCTCGCCGCCCGAACTACTGGCTGAACTGCATGCGTTGGCGCACAAGCTTGGCGCTGCGCAATTACGGGTTCTATGATCAGCAGGTCTATCTTTTCGCAAAAATCGCACGATGCCCAACCCTGCGCAATCACCCGGGAATTCCAACGCTGATCTGGCCGCACATTTGCTGGCACGAGAAGGTCTGCTACACGCGCAAGCAGTGCGGGCTGACGCTCAGGCGCTGGATCAGTTGCTGGCCGATGACTACTTTGAGCTGGGTGTGGCGGGAACGGTCTGGACCAAACCTGCCGTTATCAGCGCGCTGGCAGGCGAAGCGTTTTCCACACGGCAGATCAGCGATTTCAAACTGAACCTGCTGGCCGACAGTGTGGCGCTGGTCACTTACCATGCACACAGAGTCGCCACAGCCCAGCGCCCCGCCGCCGACTCTTTGCGTAGCTCTATCTGGCGACTCACGCGGGATCGCTGGCAAATGGTGTTTCATCAGGGCACGCCATTGCCATAACCCACGGATCAACAGCAACACATCGCGGTGCAATGCGTATGAGCGGACGGCCTCACCGGTTCAACGGCGGGTATTTTCAGACAATCTGCAAAACCTCACGCAAGTTGTTGCCTGTAGCCGACAAACATCTGATTTTCTGACCATTTTTTGTGCAACCGTTGTAGATTCTGTTTGCTGGCTGTCAGCCTGCTGTGGGTTTATCGAACAATACCGATTCATTTCGCACACCTTCCCTCTCCCGTCGTATCCCTCGCTTGCCGGTGTGAAAAGTGCCGTATACGATGCGATTCGAGGATGGAGTTACGCCAGAACAAAAAGGCGTGACCGACGAAGGTAAAAACAAAAGTAGAGATACAAGCAATGCAATATCGTCGTAAGCGTCAAGGCGGCTTTACGCTGCTCGAATTGCTGGTCGTGCTGTTGATCATCGCCCTGCTGGCCGGCTATGTCGGCCCCAAGCTGTTTGGCGAAGTGGGTAAAGCCAAGATCAAAACCGCTGCCAGCCAGATGAAATCGATCGCCGATGCGCTGGATCATTATCGTCTGGATGTGGGTCACTACCCCACCACCGAGCAGGGTCTGGTCTCGCTCAACAGCAAGCCCAACGACGAAACCAAGTGGCAAGGGCCATATCTGACCAAGGACGTGCCCAACGATCCGTGGGATCACCCATACGTCTATCGCCGCCCAGGTGAAAACGGCCACGACTTTGACCTCATCTCCTACGGCGCCGACGGCAAGGCTGGCGGCTCGGATGAGGACGCCGACATTTCCTACTTTCAATAACTGATCAGCGACGGCCCCGCGCCATGCGCTACAAGGTGACTGCCCTTTCTGCCGGTAATCTGCAGGAACTGGAGCTGGACGCTGCCAACGAAGCCGAGCTGAAAGAGCGGCTCGCGGCGCAGGGGTCGGCTCTGGTTTCGGCACGTCCCGTGCAACGGCTCACTTTGCGTAAAAGCGACTTTGCGCTGTCGTTGTTCACCCAGGAATTGATTGCACTACTCGAAGCCGGCTTAACGCTGGTCGAAGCCATTGAAACTCTCAAGGAAAAAAGCGCCGCCGACGGCAACCGCGTGGTGCTGGGCATCATGATTGATGGCCTGTACCAAGGGCAGACCTTTTCCAAAGTGCTGGGCCAGATGCCGGAACACTTTCCGCCGCTGTATATCGCCACTGTGGGTTCTGCCGAAAAAACCGGCCACCTGGCCAACGCGCTCAAGCGTTATCACCATTACGAATCGCGGCTTGCAGCGGTCAAGAAAAAGATTATCTCGGCGCTGATTTACCCGATGGTGATCATCACCATCGGCGGCGGCATCATGCTGTTTTTGCTGTTTTATGTGATCCCCAAATTCAGCCAGATTTACGCCAGCATGAAAAACCTGCCGTTCGCCGCCGAAGTATTGCTGTGGTGGGGTGAGCTGGTGCACCAGCACGGTGAAGTGCTGTTTGGCGGGATCATCGGCACGATCATCCTGGCGGTGGTGTTATTGCGGACCCCGGCGGTGAAAGCAGCACTGGCCGAAACGTTCTGGCGCTTGCCACGCATGAACGACTATCGCCGCTTGTTTTCTCTCACCCGCTTTTATCGCACTGTGGGCTTGTTGTTGTCGGGTGGGGTGTCGCTGGTGGCCGCGATGGAACTGGCGGCGCAGTTGCTGCCCACGCCGATGCGCCTGGCACTCACCCAAGCCATTGTCGATATCAAATCCGGCCAGTCGCTTTCTTCCACCCTGCCCCGTTACGGCCTGACCACGCCAGTGGCCGAACGATTGTTGCGCGTGGGCGAGCAAAGTGGCGAGCTGGCGACCATGAGCGAACGCGCGGCGCAGTTCTGTGATGAAGAACTGGATCGGGCCATCGAGATGTTTACCCGCTTGTTTGAACCCATTTTGATGTTGCTGATTGGCGTAATGATCGGCTCCATCGTGTTCTTGCTCTATATGCCGATCTTCCAGCTCGCAGGGAGCATGCAATGACCGCCCTGAATCTTGAGCTGATTGCCCATTTGCGCCAGAACGCCAGTGAAGCCGGTTTGCCACTGTTGCTGCAACAAACCCTGGGGCTGGATAACGACGGTTATCGCCAGGAAATCAGCCACTTTCTGGGTCTGCCCGCGCTGGGTCGTGAAGACTTGTCAGCGCAGTTTCCACGTTATGACTTGCTGCCGTATGGCGACGCGGTCGGCCACCAATGCCTGATGGCCGAAGATGTCGACGGCACCTTGCGGCTGGTCTTGGGCGATCCGTTTGATCGCGTCACCCGCAACTGGGTGCAACAACGTGTGGCGCTGCCGTTTATCACGGTGCTGGCGCATTACGATGATGTGCGCACTTACCTGGAAAGCTTCGAGACCTCGCACCGCGCCATGGACCAGTTGGCCACCGGTTCGGACAGCGAAAACGGTCACGCGGGCGTGCCGGAAATCTCGCTGGCGACCTTGGCGCATGACACCAATCCGGTCGTCAAATTGGTCAACTCCACCTTGTACGATGCGCTGAAAGCCAAAGCCTCGGACATCCATATGGAAAGCACCGTCAGCGGGCTGGCGATCAAATACCGCATCGACGGTGTGCTGTTGCATATCGGCGGTGCCAACGGTGTGGAAACCGCCGAGCAGGTGATCTCGCGCATCAAGGTACTGGCAGAGCTGGATATCTCCGAGCGGCGCATTCCGCAAGATGGCCGCTTCAAGGTGATCATGAATGGGCGCGACGTCGATTTTCGTGTGTCAATCATGCCGTCGATTTTTGGCGAAGACGCAGTACTGCGGATTCTGGACAAACAAAACACGGGCGACGCCTTCAAAACCCTGCGGCTGGACATCCTGGGGTTTGATGACACCACCATGGCCAATATCCGCAGTCTGGCCACCGAGCCGTACGGCTTGTTGCTGGTGACCGGGCCGACCGGTTCGGGCAAATCGACCACGCTGTACGCCACGCTGTCCGAGATTAATAGCGGCGAAGAAAAAATCATCACCATTGAAGACCCGGTGGAATACCAGTTGCAGGGTATTTTGCAGATTCCGGTGAATGACAAAAAAGGCCTCAGCTTTGCCCGCGGCTTGCGCTCGATTTTGCGGCACGACCCGGACAAGATTCTGGTCGGCGAAATCCGTGATGGCGAAACCGCCAACATTGCGGTGCAGGCCGCGCTGACCGGTCACCTGGTGCTCACATCCGTCCACGCCAACAACGTGTTCTCGGTGCTGGACCGTTTCATGCACATGGGCGTGGAACCCAACAGCTTTGTCGATGCGCTGATTGGCGTGGTCGCACAGCGGCTGATCCGCAAGATTTGCCCGCACTGCATGACCGACGACAACCCCGATGACGAACTGCTGGCGACTTCCGGCGTAACGCGTGATCAAACCGCCGCCTGGCGTTTCCGTAAAGGCACGGGCTGCCAGGCTTGTCGCGGCACCGGTTACCTGGGGCGCAAAGCCATTGCCGAAGTCTTGCGGCTGAACGACGAACTCAAACAAGCCATCGCCAGCCGTGCTCCGGCGGTGGAAATCAAACTACTGGCGTCCGGTCTGGGCTTTATCAGCATGCGTAAAGCGGCCATGGCCGTGGTGGCACGCGGGGAAACCACATTGCAGGAGGTGAACCGTGTCACATTTGTGGATTAACCATCACGCGTGGTTTTCCCGGCGCCATTTGTTGCTGGCCAGCAGCCCGATGTGGAGCAAAGAGCTGCCCAAACGGCGTCAGGTTGCCCTTGAGCAATTGACGACCGACAACGTGGTCATGCGGCTGCAGCAATTGCTGGCTGAACGTCCGCGTGGGCGCATCGGCGTTGATACCTTGCAGTTGATGATCGGTGCGCCGTGGGTGCGCTACACCGTGCTGCCGTGGCAAGACAACCTCAAGCGCGATGCCGACTGGCAAGGTTATGCCCGCGTGCTGCTAAGCCAGCAATACGATGTCGGCACCGAAACCTGGCGAGTGCAGGTAGCACCGGGGCCATATGGCAGACCGCGCCTGGCGGCAGCGCTGGATCAAGGTTTGTATCAGACCCTGGTCGAACTGGCCCGCACTCAGAAACTGCGCCTGACGCATTGCGAGCCCTTGCTCACCACCGCCATCAATCGTCATCACAAGCAATTGAAGGGCAAAGAGTTTGTGCTTGTGCTAATTGAAGCTGAACACGCCACCTGTGTGTTCTGGCGCTCTGGCTGGCGCAGCGCCATCACCCTGCCGTTTGCCTTGGTGCCGCGCCCGCAAGGCGAAGACATTGCCGCGCTGGTGCGCGATGCCGCCATGCTGGTCTCTGATTTCATGCCCAAGCAAGTTTACGTGGTGTCGTCGGACATTCAGTTATCTGGCCTGCAAGCCACCGACTTCAGCCTGCAATGGCTGGGCGGCGTGCATGCGCGTTTTGCTTATCCGGCCGACTGGCGCGAACCGCAGCCGGGGCAACCTGTGGCCGGGCAGATCTGACATGCAGCCAGTTCAACTCGATTTTCATCGCAAACCGTCCAATACACCGTGGCTGGGCCTGGCGTTGACCACCATCGGCGTGGTGGTACTGTTGTGGGCGATGACCCAGCAAGACATTGCGAAGCAACGCCGCGACCAGATCGCCGAGCGCGAAGACCAGGTGGCGTGGCTGAAAAAGAAGCAGGAACAAGCACAACAAGCGGCTCGTAAAGAAACGCCAGCCAATGACAAGATCGCCACGATCCGCCGCAACCAGCTGATCAGCCCGCTGTTTGCGCTCAATCTGCTGGAAAAAACCTGGCAACCCAATCTGGCGTATACCAAGCTCGAGATCAACACGTCCGATCGCGACGTCAAACTGGAACTGGAATCGCGCACGCTCAATGACTCGCTGCTGCTGGTCGATACGCTGACGCGCAACCCCGCCGTGAGCAAAGTGACGCTGGCGCATCAGGGCACCAAGATTACCGATCCGTTCAAGCCTACTCAGTCGGCGCTGGAAGTGTTGTGGCGGGAGCCGCGCCCATGAAGCAAGCC
This sequence comes from Silvimonas soli, assembly GCF_030035605.1. Taxonomy (NCBI): domain Bacteria; kingdom Pseudomonadati; phylum Pseudomonadota; class Betaproteobacteria; order Neisseriales; family Chitinibacteraceae; genus Silvimonas; species Silvimonas soli. The sequence goes on from NZ_CP106736.1 coordinate 1,197,473, forward strand.
CAATTCATCTGGACTTTGCGGCAATGGCCCAAGTACGCCGGTGTGCTCGGCTGGGTCGGGCTGGGGTTGATTGTGGCTGGCGTGTTGATTTATCGGCAGACCGTGGTGCCGTTCAATCGTGATCTGGACCGGCGTGAAGCGGATGTGCAAGACATGGCGCGACGTCTCAAAAGCAACGCCATTGCCGCATCGACCGTAGCCGGGCTGCCGCCGCTGAAAACACCCAACACTTTTACCGAGTTCTTGCGCAACGTCAGCCTGTGGGGCGACAAGCATCACATTGCCATTTCGCAAAGTGACTACAAATCCTCCGCCGAAGCCGACGGACATCTGGTGCGCTACGGCGTGCAGTTTCCGGCACAGGGCCGTTATGTAGATATCCGCGCGCTGGTTGAAGACCTGCAGGCGCAGCCAGGCGTACGCGTGGAAACGCTGATTCTGACGCGCGGGCGCATTGATGAAGACATGTTGTTCATGCAATTGCAGTTGAGCTATCTGACGGAGGTGCGTTGATGTTGTCGCGCCCGCTGCAGATTGTGCTCGCTGTTACCCTGCTGCTGACTGGTTATACCTGGTGGCAAGGCCGTCAGGCCGATGCCGACCAGGCGGATGGCTCGCGCCTGCAAACCCGCGCCCGCCCGGCGCGCATTGCGCAAATCGCCAGCGAAGCTGCTGACAGTAACGCCCAGGCTGCAAGTGCGCCCGCCAGCGTTGTGGCTGGCAAACTGGCATCGGGCGCATCCAAGGCCTCCGCGGCTTCGGCCGCCGCATTTGTTGATCTGTTTCCACGGCAAAACTGGCAACCACTGCCACCACCGCCCACTCCGACACCCAAACCCACGCCAACGCCCAAGCCGGTGGCACCGCCGCTGCCCATGCGCGTCGTGGCCACCTGGCATGATCCACAAGGCGATCAGGTGGTGATTGAGGTTGCTGGACAACAATATGTTCTGTGCACGCGCTGTGACGCGCTGGGACGAGTACAACAAGGAGAAGTGCTGCTAGGTATCTACCGAGTGGATAAAGTCACCCGCGATGCAGTGTCGCTGACTTATCTGCCGCTGAATGAACCGCAGACGCTTCCCGTCGGAGGAGCGCCTTGACCGGCGCAAACACATGATGATGAATCACTTGAAAAACCGCCTGCGACATCGGCTCCTTGCTGCTTTGCTGCCCGCCTTGCTGGCCGGTTGCATGCCGCCTTCCGCACCGGAAACCGGGCGCCAGATGATGCTGCAGGGTGATCCGGAACAGGGTCTGCAATATCTGCAGGATCAGCTCAAGGCCAATCCGGACGACCTGCAGGTGCGCGCCACGTATGAGCGTCAGCGGCAGATTTATGTGCAGAACCTGGTGCGCCAGGGCGAATCAGCGCGGGCGGCTGGCGATGGTGCCAATGCAGTCGCCGCCTTCCAGCACGCCTTGCAGTGGGACCCGGGCAACGCCATTGCCAAAGAAGCAATGCGCGTGATTCAGGATGATATACGCCATGCTTCCATGCTCAAGTACGCACAAACCATCAAGAATGAACAACCGGACAACGCGCTGGTCGTGGTGGAACAAGTGCTGGCGGATAATCCCCGCAATATCCAGGCGGTGCGTTTGAAGGATGAAATCCAGAGCAAGATCACCCGCAACGCCACGCTCAAACCCAATCTGGCCGCCGCCTTGCGCAGCCCGATTTCACTGCAGTTTCGCGATCAATCGCTGACCAGCGTGTTCGACATTATTTCGCGCATCGGCAAGGTCAATTTCATTTTTGACCGCGACGTACCGCCGAATCTGAAAACCACCATTTTCGCCCGTGACACTACCGTCCAGGACGTGATCAACCTGCTGTTGACCACCAATCAGCTCGATAAAAAGATCCTCAACGACAACACCATCCTGATCTACCCGAAGCGCCCGGATAAAGACCGTGACTACAAAGACCTGGTGATGCGCACGTTCTATGTGGGCAACGCCGACCCCAAACAAGTGCTGGCCATGCTCAAGCAGATGACCAAAACCCGCGACATCTATATTGATGACCGGTTGAACATGATCGTCATGCGCGACACGCCCGAAGCCATTGAAGTGGCCGAACGCCTGATCGCGGCGATTGACCTGCCGCAGTCAGAAGTGGATATCAGCGCGCAGATTCTGGAAGTCACCAGCACTGATTTGCTCAACCTGGGCATTCAGTACCCCAACTCGATCAGCGCCACCGTGGGCACCAGCACCAATAGCTACAACGGCACTTTGACGCTGCAAGACCTGGCTGGGTTTAATCGCGGCAATGCGCTGATCAATTTTGGCCAACCCACCATTACCGCCAATCTGCAGCACAACAAGGGCATCACCAACGTACTGGCCTCGCCCAATATCCGGGTAAAAAACAAGGAAAAAGCCAAAATCCTGATTGGTGACCGTTTGCCGGTGATTACCAATACCACCTCCAACGGCGTGACCAGTGAGAACGTGAACTATCAGGACGTGGGTCTGACGCTGAATGTGGAGCCGACCATCTCGATTGATGGCGATATCAGCATGAAAGTAACGCTGGAAGTCTCCAATGTGGCCAACACCATCACCACCCAGACCGGGCTGACGGTGTACCAGATCGGCACGCGCCACGCGGAAACGGTGATGGCCTCGCGTGATAACGAAACCCAGGTGCTGGGCGGCCTCTTGCAGCGCAATGATCAAACCAGCGGCAACGCGATTCCAGGCCTGGGCGAGCTGCCGGTACTGGACCGCATTTTTGGCACCAAATCCACCCAGAAAAACAAGACCGAACTGGTGCTGCTGATTACCCCGCATATCGTGCGCAATCTGCCACTGCCCAGCTCTTACATCACCACCTTTGATAGCGGCACCGATGGCCAGCTGACTACCGAGCCACTGCTGTTGCGCAGTAAATCCACCGTGAACATCAACAACTCGGTGGATGGCAGCATTCCAGCGCCGCCACCGCCGCCCGCTCCTCCGGCAGCGACAACGGCCCCCGCACCGGCGCAACTGCCCGGCGTACCGGCACCACAGCCAGTGCCGCAACAGCAAGTGCAACCCGCCATTACTCCAGTCCCGGCACGTAGCGGGACGGGTTTGCGGCGCTGACGAACGCATCATGAAGCAACACAGCGGCTTTACGCTGATCGAATTGATGGTGACGCTCACCATTCTGGCCGTGCTGGCCACGGTGGCGTTGCCATTGACGCAAATCGCCGCCCAGCGCAGCCGCGAGGAAGAGTTACGCCGCGATTTATGGCAAATACGCAGCGCCATCGATGCCTATAAACAAGCCGTGGATGATGGCCGCATCAACAAGTCGATTGAAGAAACCGGTTACCCGCCGACGCTGGGCATTCTGGTGGACGGGGTGAAAGACCTGAAAGACCCGGCCGGGCACAAAATGTATTTTCTGCGGCGTATTCCGCGTGATCCATTTTGTGATTGCGCCAGTCGCAGCAATGACGAAACCTGGGGCAAACGCAGCTACGCCAGTCCGCCCGATTCGCCCGAAGAAGGCAAGGACGTGTATGACGTTTATTCTTTATCTGAAGCGGTGGGCGTCAATGGCCAGCCGTACCGGCAGTGGTAACTCATGTTGATTCTTGTCGCCCTTCGTCGTTTGCATCGTGGTTTTACGCTGATTGAATTGCTGGTGGTACTGGCGATCATGGCCAGCCTGCTCACGTTGGTAGTGCCGCGTTATTTTCAGCAAACTGACCGCGCAACCGAAGTAGTACTGCGCCACAACCTGGTGGCCATGCGTGATGCCATCGACAAGTTTGACGCCGACACGGGCCACTACCCCGAAAACCTGGATGAACTGGTCACCCGCAAATATCTGCGCGAGGTGCCACTGGACCCGGTCTCCGGCAGCCGTGAAACATGGGTCATCATCGCCCCGGAAAACGGCACCGGCGTCTACGACGTCAAAAGCGGCGCCGACGGCACCGCCCACGACGGTTCGTCCTACAGGGACTGGTAACGTGCGGCGGCAACGGGGCTTTGCCTACGCCTGGGCGCTGATGATGGTGCTGATTACCGGCATTTATCTGGCCGAAGTCGCCGACGTCTGGCAAACCCGTATCCGCCGCCTGAAAGAACAGGAATTGATGATCGAGGGCGATGAAATCGGGCGGGCGCTGGCTGGCTTTCTGGCGCAGGGTAATGGCCAGAGTGTGCAGTTCCCCAAGAGTCTGGATGAACTGGTACAAGACCCGCGCGTCCCCTTCCCTCGCCGCTTTCTACGCAAAGCCTATAAAGACCCGATCACCGGCGAAGACTGGCTGTACATCGCCGCACCCGGTGGCGGCTTTATGGGCGTGTACAGCAAATCCACCGACAAACCGCTCAAACAAGACAACTTCCCTGCCAGCTACGCCACGTTTGCCAACAAGAACAGTTATCAGGACTGGAAATTTGTGCAATGGCCGAGCGGGGGGATGGTGCGGCGGTGAGGCTGACTAGTACCCAGGATTGCCGTAGCCCGGATTCGCGTAGCAATCCGGGAGGGGGTATGGACAAACTCAAAGGCGGATTACCCGGTGATGCATGGCGATACGGGGCTTATCAGCACCAGTCTCACTTCTGACACTTGAACTGTATTTCCGCTTTCGGAAAATTGCCGAAGATATACGGAGGCTGGGCTTCGACTACATTGACGATTTGCATTGACTCATTTTGATGCGAGCAAAAGTCATTCGCCTCACGCAAAGCATCCGCCTTCAACATCCCCGATCCTGAAAGTCCCGTTGCCGCTTGCCGCGAAACCATGAAACTCTCTTGGCCCATTGGCCGCAAACAGGTTCGAAATATAGCAACATCCCCGCCGCTCAAATCTGCCCCAAAAACCAGTTCACAATATAAAAATGATCTTCAAACAGCTGCGTTTCCATGCGGCTGAACTCAAACAACGGCACCCACTGCGCCCGATCCGCATCATCCCCGCCGCGCACTTTGGGTAAGCCATCGCCCGTCGGCGTCAATTCAATCAGAAACGCGTGCGTAATGGTGCGGCCGCGCAAGCTGCGGTGCGGGTGGTCAAATACCCGGCTTGAGCGGATAGACCCCGCCAACACCGGCGCGGGCACCTTTAAACGGGTTTCTTCGCGCAATTCACGAATCGCCGCATCACGAATCGGCTCATCCTGATCGACAAACCCGCCTGGCAGTGCCCACAAGCCACGCCCAGGCAAGTTACGGCGACGAACCAGCAAGATGTGGCCCGAGTGGATCACCACGGCATCCACCGTTACAAACGTGGGCGGATACGGCGCGACTGACCATGCTTTGCGAAAATCCAGCAGAAAGCGGTATTCCGTGGCCAGCGTTTGCCAGGTTTCACTACTGCGAAAGCCATCCAGCCATTGGTAAACAGCGGATGGCACCTTGGCGGCAGATTGCGCAAAGTGAGCGCCGCCATCGCACAGTAGATATTGGCGCAGATGCGAGGCATCGATATCTGGCTCATCTGCGACCTCAATGCGCTCCCATTGCGGGAACAAATCCAGATACCAGGTATGGCGGCGTGACGGGCTGCCGATCACGCCAATCTTGAACTGCGCTTCGCGGCTGCCCAGGTTGGCGGTATCTACCGCGATCACTTTGTCGACCAGATTCTGGACTTCCGTCACCCATTGCTGGTCGTTGTACATGCGGTCCGAACAGCCAACCAGAAACACGCGGTCTTGCCATTCGGCAGGCAATGCAGCGCGCAGCATCTCTTCACGTTGATCCAGCGTGAACGGGTTGCGCGGGCTGAGCGCCTGGCGGGCCGAGCCACAGATGATGATCAGCTTGTCGGCCTGCTGCATGGCGGCCTCGATCACCTTCATATGGCCCAGATGCAGCGGCTGAAAGCGGCCAATAAAAACCAGATAGTCATGACGCATGCGTTGTGCTCCGGAATGCATCAACAAGAAAAAGGGCGTTACACACGCCCTTTTGCCCTGTTTTGATTACTGATAATAGCGTTTGGAGAAATCCAGCATGCGTTCAATGGGCAGACGTGCTGCATCCATTTGTTCGGCACTCAGGTAATCGATGCGAATACCCTCGCCCGCCTGCGCACGCTGCACGGCTTGCGTGGTATTGAGCTTCATGTACGGGCACTGATTACACTGGCAACCGGCGTAGATTGGCGCTTGCTCAATGGTCAGATCAGGCCGCGCCTGGCGCATGTTGTAAAGGATGCCGTCTTCGGTTGCGACGAAGATGGTGGCATCCGGCTCGCTGGCATAAGACTTGATCCAGTTCAGCATGCCAGAGGTCGAACCGACGTAATCAGCCTTTTGCAGCACGGGCAGCGGGCTTTCGGGGTGGGCGATCAGGTATTTGGCCGTGCTGACAGCGGCATAGGCTTCATCTAGCGCGGCCTGATTGAACTTGTCGTGGACTTCGCACACGGCAGACCACAGCGGCATGTCGTAGCCATACTGAAAGTTCAGATACGCACCCATATTGCGATCAGGCGAGAAGATGACCTTCTTACCCTCGGCATACAGATGGGCAATGATGTCATCGACATTGCGGCTGGTAACAATCCAGTCCGACAAGGCTTTGTGTTCTGCAGAAGAATTGATGTACGACACATGTACGTGATCTGGGTAGCTCTCACGCCATGCTTTGAGGGCGGTGACATCGGTTTGCGTCACTAGAGAACAGGTTGAACCGCGATCCGGCAGAATGACTTCGGCCTGCGGGTTCAGAATCTTGGCGGTTTCAGCCATAAAGCGCACGCCAGCAAACACAATGGTGTCGGCTTCGCATTCTTTGGCATAAAGGGATAATTCCAGGCTGTCGCCGACTTTATCGGCCATTTGCTGGATATGGGGCTCAGTGTAGTAATGAGCGAGCGTGACGACGCGACGTGACATGGCGATCCTCCATGTAAAAAGTTGCGGGCTTTCCCGCAAACGGATGATGGTTGTTACTGCCTTGCCCTCAATTGCGGCAAGTCCTTGCCAATACGACGCTTTTTCCGCGCTGCGAATCCCGCAGCACCGCGCCAGACCGACCAGATTAGCACAAACAGGTGACGATAAAAGCACCGTTTTTCGGTTTTTCGGCAAAGCGGGTGTTGACAGCCCGAATTGGCTTAGCCATAATGCGCTCCTCGTTGCAGCACACGACAGTGCGGGAGTAGCTCAGTTGGTAGAGCGCAACCTTGCCAAGGTTGAGGTCGAGAGTTCGAGACTCTTCTCCCGCTCCACTGAATCCAGGCTGCAACAAATGATGTAAAGCAACACCACTCCATGCGGGAGTAGCTCAGTTGGTAGAGCGCAACCTTGCCAAGGTTGAGGTCGAGAGTTCGAGACTCTTCTCCCGCTCCAGAATTTTGAAAAAAGGGAAAGCGCTGACTTTCCCTTTTTTGTACAAAAGTTTCTGGCGCGATAGCAAAGCGGTTATGCACCGGATTGCAAATCCGTGTAGGTCGGTTCGACTCCGGCTCGCGCCTCCAGTAACATCAAGCACTTAGGCCATCCTTCGGGGTGGCCTTTTTGTTTTTCTGCATCTACGTAAACACGTTGGCTACCCGCCCCTGAAAGACTTTGGTGTGGATTTACCCCGACTTGATCCGGGGGTCCTGAGCGAGGCAGCAGGTATCGTGGCACGTTTGTTTGCGCGACCAGATCGAAGAATCACAGCGCAACTGGCGGGAAGGTGCCAAGAAAGCACAGATGGTTGCCAGGCTGGAATTGGCGGGCAACATGATGGGCTGTGCTCCAGCCATACTCTTCGTTGCTGCCCAACTACTCGCACTGGAATCCCGCTATTACCCAGTGCCACCGGCGCCCTAAAGCTCAAATACAAGAAGGGAAATGGTCATGGATGATTCAGTCAGACAAGTCATTGAACAATGCAGCAAAGACTCCTGCGCCGGCACAACGAGTTTTGGTGGCGTGGTCAAAGCCTTGGTGCTGGCCGGTATCGAGTCCTACTACGCTGATTATCGGGCCGCTGCGACAACCTTTACATGCCTGAGGGCGAAACCTGCACGCTAACATTACCTGTGCCTGCGGTATCGATTGCCGAGGCATTCGACCCGCAAGCATTGCAATCAGCCATTCTCGGCGCACAAAGCGGGGCGGTGAAATATCCGGAGTTCATGGCACTGACGATGGCTGCAGGCTGTGTTGGCTACGTTGCCTGGATTGCCGGAGAGCAGGTTACGTACATGGGCCGGAAAGGTGAGGCACATATTGAACCCATGCCCGGTGCCCGCTAACGACAGAGAGACACCACATAATCTTCCGTTCACGCAGTTATGTTGCCCAGGCAATCGCACTGATTGAATTTCGGCCCCCACCCCACCGCCTACTGCACCGATCAAGCGCAGCAAGGTCCACGGCGCACTCTGAACTATCCCGATGAAATAACCCCGCGTGTTTTTACATAGATATAGAGTATCGCTTTTAACCGGATTGCTGCCCGGCTAAAAATGGCGGAAGGATTACTTGATCTGCCCTCATCATCCCTTCTTAACGCGATTCCACCGCGATGCGAGGAATTGCACATCCGCTATTTTTTCACTTAAATTAATTTATCCATTACATTAATTGAAATAATGTGGTCGTTTATTTTGCCAAATATATATCTCCTTTTATTGATATTTAAAATTCAGTTTGACCTCAATCAATTCAGATTAATCGAACCTCGCGTTAGTACCATTTGTTGCTCAAGGCAATACATGTTCACAATCGAATTAAATCATCCATGCCATTCTCCGCTGGCAACCGGAATTACTCGCTCCGGTGAAACCGTAATTTAATTGAATTGGAGATATTGAATGAAAACCCTGATCGCTTTCGCCGTTACTGCCGGTATTCTGTTTACCGCACCAGTGTTCGCTGCAGAGGCAAGCGCCCCGGTGGCCGCGTCTACCCCTGCGGTCAAGACCATGCATTCCAAACATCATCACAAAGCCAACCGGAAGCACGCAACCAAAGCTTCCGCAGCATCGGCAACCGCCCAAAAGGCACAAGCCAAACGTCATACCCGGAAACATCACCATCACCACGCTGTGAAATGACTTCAGCAGTCTTGATGGCGTGACCTGACCGGTGCCCGCTTCAATTGTTTTGCCCTGTTGCAAGGCACCGGCAGCGCAGTGATATGGATACATTCCCCACACAAACCAGATGCCCTTTCAACCGCCCGAATAAGGAATGAGCATGAGTTTACTGAACGAAATCATTGGTGCCGTGGTTGCAGTGGAAGGTGTTGAAAAGCTGGATCCAAATGCATCTTTGTTGACGAAAGGGATTGCTGCGATCGCTGGCTTTGAAGGCGTAAAGACGGTCACAGAATACATGGACAAATCCGACACAAACGCACAACCGGATGAGCAAGCATAAGGCAGGTGAATACCAGTCAAATTGCTACATAACTGGCTTCATCAAATGTTTCATTTCACAGAGATGCCTCCATGAACAAGCGTTTATTTTTGATGAGCATTGCAACAGGACTGTTGGTCTCGAGCTTGAGTCATGCCCAAGGGGCCGCAAGTGTGCCCGCCAGCGTTAGCGCGGTGTGCAAGGACGGCACTACGTTCGCCGGCATCGCGAAAAGCGGAGCCTGTTCGGGTCATAAAGGCGTCAAAACCTGGCTGGCTACACCCCAAGCAACGTCTACCGCTGCAATGACCAAGCCGGCGGTTTCAGTTGCCAGCCAGCCTGCTACACCAGCAAAAGCCGTAGCCTCTGCCGCCATCGTCAAGCCGATTGTACCGGCACCGACTGGAAGCGCGGGCCAGGTATGGGGTAACGCCGGCACCAAGGTCTACCACTGTCCATCCGATAAGTATTATGGCAAGACCAAAGATGGCAGTTATATGTCCGAAGCCGATGCGCTGGCCAAGGGCTATCACGCCGATCACGGCAAGGCTTGCCACTAAGCGAGCGCGAGAAGCGGCGGACTAAACCCCGACAATACCGGGCTTTTCAGTACGGCAACACGTGCTGGAGTCGCTTCTGGCATCGACTGCGCGTTTGCCCCATTAAGGGCAAGCCGTAAACTTTTTTAACAGTGTACAACTACGAAGGAACAAATATGGAACACGGCATCATTGCATGGCTGGTGATCGGCGCGGTGGCAGGTTGGCTAGCGGGCGTGATGGTCAAGGGAGGTGGCTTTGGCCTGATCGTTGATATCGTCGTAGGTATCGTCGGTGCATTCATTGGCGGCTGGCTGGCGAGCGTGCTGCATATCTCGCTGGGCGCAGGCTGGATTGGCTCAATTATTACGGCCGTAATCGGTGCCGTGATTCTGTTGTTCATCATTCGACTGATCAAACGAGCGTAAGCGGATTGGTATTGCGGGGTGGGCCGCCGCTGTTTGTGATGTATGGATAGCCTGGAGGTTCACCCGTCAGCATGGGGACACAAATGCGTGACATGAGCACAGACGCGGCCGGCCACGGGCAGCGGCTCACTCGACTGAAGCGACGATCAGCAATTCATACGGACCAGCATGATAGCGACGTGGTGCACATTGCAAGAAAGCCCGGATTCATGAGAGTCATTGGCATTTTGCTGCTGGCTGCCCTAGCCATCGTACTTGCCATATCGCTGGCTGTGCATGCCATCAAGCTGTATTTCCATCTATCGGTACTGTGGCGGGCTGCACACCCGGGAGCCCACGCTGCTGCAGCTTCAGCAATACAGCTTGGCATGGGCTCGTTGCTGCACTGATGGGAGATCAGCGGGTATTACCTGCAAGATTGTCTGAGCCACGCTCCGCATGGGTCCGCCTGCATGCCGCAAACGGCATCCAGATCAAGTCGTCGCTAGACGACAGCATTCTCGTAACTCCTTGTTCCTGATTACAAGTGTCATCGGGCGCTCAGACTTCCTGCTTACGGAATATCCCAATTACATAATTAGCCATGTAACGATTTAATGGCATCCTCCCCGTTTTGTGCCTCCCGCAGGTTAGTCAATGTCGCTCAAGTCCCGCCTTCTTCTGTTTGTGGCCCTGCTGGTTGCAGTGGTCATTGCCGTGCTGTCTTCTGTTGCTTATCTGCGGATGAAATCCGAAATCATTGCTGGCACCCGCAACGAGATTCACGCCGCGGTGCACGGCAATAGCGAGGCGTTGGCCCGCTGGGTTACGCAACACCGCAACGCGGTCATGGCCGTTTCTGCCCGTTTGCCGGGCTTGGCTGATCCGGTGCCTTTTTTGCAAACCGGGCAACAAGCGGGTGAGTTTGACCAGCTGTTTGCCGGTTATGCTGATCGCCGGATGGTTTATCAGCTGGCAAGCAAACAGCCGCCCGCGGGATACGACCCTACTTCGCGCACCTGGTATAAAAAAGCCAGCGAAGCCCATGGCCCGATCGTGTCCGATCCGTACGTGTTTGCCTCGACCGGCAAGCTGGGCGTGACCTTTGCTGCTCCGATTACTGAGAACGGCACGCAAAGTGGTGTGGTGGGTGGCGACGTAGCGCTGGAAGACGTCATCAAAGTGGTCACCGGCATTGAATTGCGCGGCGATGGATACGCTTTCCTGGCCACACATGATGGCAAGATCGTGGCGCACCCGAATGCCGACGCCACGCTCAAAGCCGTGGGCGACGTCATGCCAGGCCTAACCCAAACCGTGCTGGATGACGCCGAAAAGCAGAATGATCTGGTGGAAGTCACCATCGGTAATGCCGACAAATATGTCACCGCCTCCGCCGTACCGGGCACTCAGTGGGTATTGGCTACGGTCAGCGATAAATCGGCCATGCTCGCGCCACTCAACAGCTTGTTGATTACGCTGCTGATTGCCGGTGTACTGGTCGGTGTGCTGGCAGTAATTCTGGCCGCCGCCGCGTTGAGCAGCTTGTTGTCCGGGCTGGTACGGCTACGCGATGCGCTGGCCGAAATCTCCACCGGCCATGCCGATCTGACCCGCAGTATTCCAGTGACACGCCGTGACGAAATCGGCCTGACGGCAGAGGCCTTCAACCGCTTTGTATCGCGGCTGCGCACACTGTTTATTGATGTGCGCGACAATTCGGTGCAGTTAACCGGCGGCGTGCGCGATTTGCATGATGTAACGACCCAGCTTTCCAACGAATCGCAACGCCAGGCCGATATTTCCAGTGCCACAGCGGCGACCATTGAAGAAATCACCGTCAGCATCAACCACATTGCCGATGGCGCTCGCCAAAGCGAAAACACCGCTAGCCAGACCGGTGCCGTCTCGCTGCGTTCAGCACAGGATGTGCAACTGTTGTCTTCGGATATCGATCACATCGCCCAATCCGTCGACGCGCTTGCCGACACCCTGAGCGCGCTGGGTGTACGCTCGGGCCAGATCACGCAGATTATCGACGTGATCAAAGAGATCGCCGACCAAACCAACCTGCTGGCCTTGAACGCGGCCATCGAAGCCGCTCGCGCTGGTGAAGCGGGTCGTGGCTTTAGCGTGGTGGCCGACGAAGTACGCAAACTGGCTGAACGCACCGCCAAAGCCACAGTCGAGATTGGCGGTTTGATTGGCGAAACCGATCAGCAAATCCAGGCGGCCCTGGGCAACATGGACAAGACTCGCGAGTCAGTCAGCGCGGGCGTGGAGAAATCTCACGCTGTCGCCGACCGCATCGGCGGCATCCACGGGCAAATGGAACACGTGGTGAGCAGCATTCGCGAAATCGCCGAAGCGACCCGCGAGCAATCGGTCGCGACCAATGAAATGGCCAAAGCAGCCGAGCAACTGAATCGCCTGTCGAACGAAACCGATGCAGCCGTCCAGCATGCATCCGGTACAGTCAAGCAATTGAACGAACGAGCTGGTGCGTTGCATGCGCTGGTGGCGCAATTCCAGCTTTAACCTCGACCGCCAGCCAACGGGCCAAGTGCTCGTGCGTTGATATCTGTGCGGCTCACGCCTCTGGGCAGATCAACGCCATCTTTAACCCGACTTCACGGAACCAAACCATGACCGAAGCAGAAGCTCTGCAGCTTGCCAGCCATCGCCATTACAAAGGCGGCCTTTACCGGGTAGTCGGGCTGGCTCGTCACTCGGAAACGCTGGAATCCATGACCATCTACGAACACCTCTGGCCCCATGAGCAAGGGTTGTGGGTGCGACCAACCGACATGTTCAACGGCACGCTGGCTGATGGCTCGCTGCGGTTTGTGCCCCTACCCCAGAAATAAGTCGCGGAAAAGGGCGTGGTTTTCTGTCAGAAGATCCGCCCCATAATCAGCCCTGTTCCGGCCGCGTTTACCAATCCTGGCAGCTCAGGACATACTCAGCTCAGCGGCACGATTAGTCTTGATCTGCTCCAGCAGCGCCAGCAACATTGCCTGGATCAAGGTGATTGTTGCCTCGTCATGCAACCGGCCATTGGCATCAATCTTTTTGCCAACTGACCCAACGCACAATTCACCATCTTCAATAATCGCGCCAGTCATGACCTGCAATGTCCCCGCCAGATGTGCTGACGCTTTGTCGCCCCCGGTCGGCGATGACGACGCGCTGAAAAGCAGCATGGGTTTATCCACCAACTCGCCGCTCCCCACGACCCAGTCCAGCGCGTTTTTCAGCGCACCCGGCACCCCATGAGCGTACTCAGGCGTGGAGAAAATCAATGAATCCGCAGCACGCAAAGCGGCCCGCCAATGCGCCACCGCCGGAGTTGCCTCCAATGCATCGATATCCGGATTGAACAGCGGCAACTCCGCCAATTCCGTATAGATAAGCAGTTCAGCGTCTGCTGGCAGCAAACCCGCCACATTGCGCAGCAACGCCGTATTGAACGACTGCTGCCGCAAGCTTCCCGAAACACCCACAATTTTGATCTTTGCCACAATCCGCCGGCCCCACAATCAGTTGGAATATCCATTCGAATACGCATTCGGCACCGCGCCCGAACTCCAGCGCATTATAGCGATTGCAGGCCCACCCCCTCCGTCCTCAACTGCGCCAAGCCGCTGTGAGATTGCGCGCAAGCCGCTGTGAGATTGCGCGCAAGCCTGCTACAATGCGGCCCTGCCCATGCCCGGGTGGTGAAATTGGTAAACACAGCGGACTTAAAATCCGCCGCCTTACGGCTTGTCGGTTCAAGTCCGATCCCGGGTACCAGCATTAGGTCCAGGCAGTTCCTGGATAGTGCGAGAAAGTACTGTTGAATCGTTGTTTTCCGCCAGTTATGGCCAAAAACAAGGCTATCGAACACACATTGCAAGTGACTCGATTTTGGGGGTAGATTTGGGGGTATAGCCGATTCAATATCGAGATACCCCCAAACATGTCACTCACCGACGTCGCTATCCGCAAGACCCCCACTCCTACCAAGCCCAAGAAGCTCGTTGACTCTCACGGGCTATATCTGCATATGTTCCCCAATGGCGCACGCTATTGGCGGTTGAAGTACCGCATTGATGGCAAGGAAAAGCTGCTGGCCATTGGAGTCTATCCCGAAGTGCCCCTAGCGGAAGCCCGCCGCAAACGGGATGCCGCGAAGAAGCTTCTCGCCGAAGGGATTGATCCCAGTCAAGGCAAGGAAAAAAGGCAAGAAAGCTCAGGGTCAATAAGTACGACGCTGGAGCAAGCCGCCCGACAATGGCACGCCAAAAATGCGGCGAAATGGACACCTGAGCACTCTGGTCGGATCCTCATCAGACTTCAGGCGGATGTTTTTCCAGAGATTGGCAACATGCCTATCGCAAACCTGCGAACAAAAGATCTACTCTCCACCCTGGAAAAGGTGGAGCGAAGAGGCGCGCTTGATCTTGCATCGCGGCTACGACAAATCCTGACCGGTATTTTCCGGTTTGCAGTTCAGACTGCGATAATTGATCAGAATCCCGCAGCAGATCTTGCAGGTGCCATTGCGGTCCGAAAGGCTGTGCACAGACCTGCGCTCCCCCTATCCAGAATTCCGGAGTTGATGCAGAAGATCGATGCTTACAAGGGTCGCATCATCACAATGTTCGCAGTCCGATTTCAATTATTGACGTTTGTCCGGTCCAGCGAAATGCGTATGGCCCGTTGGTCAGAGATTGATTTCAAACGACAACTGTGGACCATCCCTGCGGCACGTGAGGCTATTCCTGGCGCCCGCTTTTCAAATCGCGGCTCGAAAATGAGGGAGCCTCACCTCGTTCCTCTCTCCCGGCAGGCAGTAAATCTCCTCGAGAAATTGCATAGCCTCACCGGCGATTACGAACTGCTCTTCGCTGGCGATCATGATTACACCAAACCCATTTCCGAAGGGACCGTAAACAAGGCACTCCAACGCATGGGATTCGGCCAAGATGAAATCTGCGGGCACGGTTTCCGCACGATGGCCTGTTCTGCTCTGCTGGAAAGCGGCCTGTGGTCTTCCGATGCTATTGAAAGGCAAATGTCCCACAGGGAGAGGAACAGTGTGCGTGCCGCTTACACGCATAAAGCAGAATTTCTGGGCGAGCGTGCGCGCATCTTGCAGTGGTGGTCCGACTATTTGGACGCAAATCAGATTGCGCATGTTCCTGCGCATGAATTCAGAGGAGCTGATCCTAAACTGCATTTTTGATGCGGAGATTTTCGACCAATAATCATGGTGGCTGCCGCGGAGACAGCACCAACAACCACCAGCATGATGTGGCGCCTTATGCAGCATTGGATCATTAGTTCTGATCACCCATGATCGTTTATTTCGCCAATCGGGCCTGCCCGCCACGCGGGTCAGGTGAGCAGAGTTAAAAGCCACTTTTTATATAATTGCAGACGATTTTGCCGAAGCTGAAATTTCTGCTATTCGGCCGAAGCGGACCTTCCCCAGCATCCAGGCAAAGGAGCGCTTTAGCAGCAGAAGCGGCCAATAGTTGTCCTTCGTCGGAAGCCTGGCCCTGATTCCTTTGAAATATGTAATCAAGCCCATACAGTAATGAATATTGGTTTATCTTCCCGGCGCCGCCATTCTGCTCGCGTCTTTGCCTGTTATCAGGTCAAACATGAGGGTTCTGAGATGCGTCTGGCTGATTTTATTCTTGAGAATCGAGAGCCAATCCTGCAAGCCTGGGAAGATTTTGCGGGAACAATCAAGATACCGGGCGCAGCGCTGGACAGCGACGCTCTGCGGGATCATGCCGGGCAGATGCTGCAGGCGATCGTAACTGACCTCGGAAGGGTGCAGACCGCGCGGGAACAAGCAGCTAAATCCCAAGGACACGGGGCGCCGGTCGAATATGAGACTGCGGCAGAAACGCATGCGGTTGCGCGGCTCATGGCGGGTTTCACTATCGACCAGATGGTCTCGGAGTATCGTGCTCTGAGGACCAGCGTGCTCGTTCAATGGATGAAGGCCATGGCGGCTGGCACCCAGATCAATGTAAACGATATGACGCGATTCCATGAGGCCATTGATCAGGCTCTCGCCGAATCCGTCGCCAGTTACTCGCGAGCGGTCACCGCATCGCGCAATGTTTTTCTGGGGATCCTGGGCCACGATTTGCGAACCCCACTTGGCGCCATTGTGCTTGGCGCCGACAGGCTGAGGCGCTCAGAAGGGGCCGGTGAGCGCGCTACCAAAATTGCCACCCAGATATTCACCAGCGGGAAACGGGCGAGCCAGATTGTGGGAGACCTGCTGGATTTGACTCGCTGCCAGATGGGCCCAGGTATTCCCGTCAAAACGGCAGACGTGGAACTGACCCCGCTATGTGAGCGTATCGTTGAAGAGATTCGCGCATCTCGTCCTGATGCCAACGTGTTGTTCGACGGGAAGGAGTCCGTCAGGGGAAAGTTCGATGGCCCTCGAATGGAGCAGGTATTTTCCAACATCGTCAGCAACGCGGTGCAGCACGGTGATGTCCGACTTCCAATAACGGTGAAATTGGCAGTAACAGAGCGCTTCGCTGTCTTTACCGTCCACAATGGCGGTGAGCCCATACCTGAGGACGTCTTGCCATTTATCTTTAATCCGATGGGACGTTTTTCCCAGCGATCAGTGATCGATCATGAGCCTTCAGAGGGATTAGGCTTGGGTCTCTTTATTGCTTCGGAAATCGTGACCTCCCATAAAGGGTCAATTGAAGTCAGTTCTGACTTGGAACTGGGCACCGTTTTTGTCGTAAAGCTTCCGCTCACTGAGTGAGGCGTTTCTCCGCTCCAGAGATCCGGAGTTCGACCCAGCCCAATGCGGCTGCGTCAATGCTATAGGGTCTTTAATATAGGATCTTTAAGAAAAACATCGGTATCACCGCCTGCCAAGTTCCGCAATCAACTCACAGCCCGAAATAAGTGATTGCCTGGTGCACGGCGATTCTCCTCCGGGACCAAAGGCAAAACGCGGGCGCTGAATGAAAAGAATACCGCCCTTACAGGCGGCACTGTTTTCGAAGGTTAGTCATTGAGGGAGTTCAACCGCCAGTCTTTCCAGACTGCTCATGGCTACCGCTGGATTTGGAATCTGCCTTGGTGTTCGACGACGACGCGTCGTCATTCTTATGGCTTTGGCTACCAGCCTTCACATGTTGTTCATGTGTACCACCCTGATTATTGCCGGATTTTGAATCATCCGAACTGTCCGACGAACCTGCCCCATTGTTACCGGAAGAGGTATCGTCATTCTTGTGGCTTTGACTGCCAGCCTGCACATGCTGCTCGTGTGTTCCACCTTGGGCGCTACTGGATTTCGAACCGGAATTGCTACTGCCTGCCGATTTCTCATCATCTTTCTGGCTAGAACCTCCTGATTTACCGTGCGTATCTGTGGAATGTCTGGAAGAGCTGGATTGGTTATTCATAGCGATGTTCCTGGTGATGAGCTTTTCGATTTTTCGAAAAGCCGTTGCAACTTCGCAACGTGATTTCACTCTAGGGGTTGGGACTTCGTGGTCTCAGAGGCGCGCAGCGGCATCGGTGGTAAGACGAGCGCAAAAGGTGTGTGAGATGTACTCAACAGATCCATCGCAAGACGTGCATTCCACTGACAGCAACATTGGAACTCGTCGGTGCGGGAGAGGCTCGAAATATTTGAGCGTTTAACCGCTGTCAATTTGTAGCAGCCTATGTGAATGCTTTTTGCTTGGGATCCGTCGCATTCCACGAAGCACCGGATATCCGCTGTGGCCGAACAATACAAATTTCAGGATTAGAGTAATGGGCCGTTGCTATACAAATTCGGACTTCTGAAGCTGGCAACGTGACCAGCGAAGTACGCAAATCCAATCAGCGAAAGGATCGCGAGTGCTCAGAGCTGGTGATCATATCCAGCAGAATCAGCTGCAAGACTCGACGGCTACTGTTCTGCGGCTCCTTGGTAATAGGTGGTACCTCATCAAAAGTTGCACAGCGCCGTAGTTTGGCCTAAACCTCCGCACCACTCTCCTTATGGGAACGCCAGCTAGGCTGGTATAGGATAAAAAAACAGTTAAAACCCGTCAAAGGAAGGGCTCCAGTGATTGCCAACTACGACATCCTTGTCCGCTTGCTGGCCGCCGCAGTGCTGGGTGGGACGATCGGTTTTGAGCGCGAGCGGCTATCGTGGTCTGCAGGTTTACGCACCCACATGCTGGTTTGCGTAGGCGCCGCGCTGTTCATGATCGTTTCGGCCTTTGGATTCAGCGACGTCCTGCAAGATGCCCATACCGTACTTGACCCATCGCGCGTCGCGGCGCAAGTCGTGTCCGGTATCGGTTTTCTGGGCGCTGGCTCCATTCTGATGCGCGGCGAGGTAGTCAAGGGGCTTACCACTGCCGCCAGTCTATGGTCTGTGGCCGCAGTGGGGCTAGCTTGCGGAGGCGGGCTTTATTTTGCCGCCATAAGTGCTGCAATCATCATCCTGGTGATTTTGGCCGGCATAAAGCCGCTGGAACGCATGTACCGGGAAAAAGCCCAACGGCGAGAACTGCGCATCATCGCCAGCCACGCGCAGCTTTCCCCGGAGATGTTCAATGCCCTGCTGCCCAAAGGCACCGCTAAGGTAAAACAATTTGTACTCAAGCCGCTGGAACTGATGGAGACCGATGAAATCATCGTGACCTTGTCACGTGTCAGCCCGACGTCACCCCAGTTTCAGTAGCGCAGAGCTTCAGGGTCCGGGGTTAATTTAACCGACTTTGCCGCCAGTTGCCTGGCGTATGCAGATGGCGTCAGGCCACCCAGCGATTTCTTGGGTCTTTCCTCGTTGTATTCCCGCCGCCAGGCTTCAATCAGCACACGCGCATGGGCCAGACTGGTAAACCAGTGTTCATTCAGGCATTCATCCCGGAACCGCCCGTTGAACGATTCGATGTAGGCGTTCTGGTTCGGTTTGCCCGGCTGAATCTGCCGTAGTTGCACACCACGCAGATGTGACCAGGTCAGCATGGCCCGACCACAGAATTCCTTGCCGTTGTCGGTCCGGATGATGCGAGGCAATCCACGCGTTTTGCCCAAACGGTCCAGCATCCGGGTCAGCGGGTAGCCGCTGATGGTGCGTTCGGCCACGATAGCCACGGATTCATGCGTTGCGTCATCGACGATGGTCAGGCACTTGATGACCCGCCCTTCGGCGGTCCGGTCAAACACAAAATCCATCGACCAGACTTGATTGGCCATCTCAGGCCGGACCAGCGGCTGACGGTCCTGCACCGGCACCTTCTTGCGCTTGCGCCGTCGTACCTGCAAACCGGCGAGTCCGTACAGCCGCTCCACCCGTTTGTGATTCACTACCCAGCCCGACTGCCGCAGCTTCAGATAAATCAGGCCCGCGCCATAGCGGCGATGCCGCTGCGCCAGGGTGAGAATCTGTTCCCTTAGTGGCCCGTTGCGGTCTGGGCGAGGTTGATAGCGCAAGGCACTGGCACTCATGCGGACCACCTGCAAAGCCCGTCGTTCACTCACGCCGCCTCCGGTCATGAACCGCACCAGTTCCCGCCTTGCCGGTGCGGCTACCATTTTTTTAGCAGGGCCTCTTTGGTGATTTCGTTCTCAAGCAGGGCGTTGGCCAGCATGCGCTTGAGCCGGGCATTCTCGGCTTCCAGCTCCTTGAGCCGTTTGGCATCGGACACGTTCATGCCGCCGAATTTACTGCGCCACAGGTAAAAGCTGGCTTCCGAAAACCCGTGCAGTCGGCACAGTTCCTTGAGCGGCATGCCCGATTCGGCCTCGCGCAGAAAGCCGATGATTTGTTCTTCCGAATAACGCTTCTTCACGTCCAGTCTCCTTGGATAAAGGGATTGGACTCTAAATCGCGGCGCTACTCAAATCCGGGGGGACGTCGAGACTGCCAGACCGGAATTGCGCATCGTAAAAAACGGGGTTGTAGTACAGAACCACAATACCTTGCAGGGGAGCCGGGCCCGCGATATCTGACGGCACATTGGCGTGCATGAGGGCGCAGCCGGATAGCACGGAGACTGCAAGCACGAAGGCGGAAAATTTGAGATTCATTTGAACTTTGTAGTGTGCGCATTTATGCGCACGGACATGGGTACGGACTTACTCTCTGAAAATGCTCAATCTTCCCCAAAACAGAACATGTGGGGGGTGTTATTCCAAAGCTAGCCATTGCTCATTTGTTTTCGCGGGTAAACGGTGCGCATGAATGCGCACCCTACAGGGCTTGTAATTGAGCAACACAATGCTTTGCTGCGGGCTTGGCGCGGCGATATCGTGCGGCACGTTAGTGTAATGGGCGCAACCAGTGAGCAAGAAGGCAATAAGCAGGGTGGCATGATCGGTGAGTGTCACGTGGTCGGTTTCTGGAGGGAGGATTAAGTTGCAATTCAAGGCCCAATCGGCCTCGACAACCACCGGCAGGTCATCGCCGCCATTGAATGAGACGCCTCCGCGCACGTGGCTACCTTAGCAGACCGAGACTGGGTAATGATTACTTTCACGATGAACGATCTAGTGTTGCTCTTTGACAATTGTGTGGCTGAATGAACACCTTTCTGCCCGCCTACCGTCTCGTGGATGAAGCTAGGCCCTTTATTTCTTCAGACACTTTCATTGACGACCTCCCCCAAATCAGGAATCTTACTTTTACTTCGTGGGTTTCAATCCACATCCAGTCACCACGAACAGATGCTGATTTTATATCCTTGTTTTTAAATGAAAAGGGATTTAACCCAGAAAAAAATAGACTATTTTCATGGAGAGAAACTCTAGTTGGGCCACCATATCGCAACCCAAATTTTCCTTCAATGATGCAGTAGGTATAGCACTCTCCAATCAGAGCTGACTTACGTTCATCCTTTCTTTTCAGAGAAGGAATGAAGTAAAAGAAAATAAAAATAAATACAAAGATTATAAAAATAAAAGCAAGTCCCATTGCTCCTGATATATGCGTTTTGTAAACCATGCATCACCTCTTCTGCGGTGTTGGACTGACATAGGTCGGATCTACAGTGGCGGTCACAGGTGCGGCAACAGCCGCCCCCACGCCGGCCCCAAAGCCATTGAGGTACCTACTCGGGTCGTACCAGTCTTTTTCATACGACGCTGTAGCGTTCGACGGGACGAATTGGACTCCTAGATATTTACCAAGGCCAATGTTAATAGTTGCAGGGGAGGAATACCTAGGGTCTCCACTGATCGAAAAACTGCCGCCAAAGTCAGCGATTGTGCCAAGCGCAACGTCCGGTTTTGTCACAAGAGTTCCAGCGATAGGGTCCCATGTGACGTTAGGGCCGGTTGCGATTCCAGGCGAAATAGGCAAATGAAACCCACCTTGAATTGTCAGACTGGCCCCTGAGTTTGGGCCATTATTCAACATTGCGCAGCTTGGGGTAATGCAGCCGTTTGCCGCAGCTTGTATCTCTGGGTAAATCGGAACAGCACTAACTGGCCTGACCCGGCCTCAATGGACACCGGGTTAAGCACGCTGGCTAATTGCCGTGCAACAAGTCGGCTTTTGAGCGACAAACCGACATCGTCGACCGCCGTCGCGACTGACCGCTTCGGCCGAACACCGGTCTTCCAGCATTTATCTACCGATTGCCCGCCCGAGGTGGGTTGTTGCAGGGCATGAGTTTGTTGTTTGCATTCACGATAGGGCTTACCGCCGCGACCACTATCGCCTGCATGGCCGCCATACCTAACCCTCAACTCAGTGCCTCCCCATCAGATACTGGGACAGACGCTTGCAACATCCAGAAGGTCCAAGGCGATCTTTGTATCGGGTTGAGTGTGCAAGTCCAAGCAACGACTGCGCAGACTGAATACAAACAACTGTGCAAGATAGGTGTCACTGGATGTGCAGGTTTGATGCAATTTCGCAGACTTACTCTCTGAAATGCTCAATCTTCCCCAAAACAGAACATGTGGGAGGTGTAATTCCAAAGCTAGCCATTGCTCATTTGTTTTCGCGGGTAAGCGGTGCGGATGAATGCGCACCCTACAAGGCTAATTTTCGAGAGTACGTGGTGCGCATGAACGCACCCTACAGGACTTAATTCATATCAAAGAAAATCACGATAATCTAAGCTTATAGGTACCTCCAGCAATGCTTTCCGCCAAGCTCTGTAAATTGTTGTTTTCATAAGCTCTATCTATATCATCTAGACAAATTCCGCGCAGCGGGATTTGGGCGTCCATTTCATGAAGTTTTTTCAAAAGAACGCCAAAAAACATTGGATAAAAATCCAAGAACCGTTTTTGTAAAACGTTTTCCAACTGAGTACTAAGAACAATCCATAAGTCAGAGTCGCCTAATTTCTCCTCAAAAATATTTATGCGCACTCCCTCCAAGTTAATAGTGATCACCCTGCAACTCTCGGTAAAAAGAAATTCGCAAATATCAAAGTAAATCGAAGCCGATTTCATGGTTTTTTCAGCGTGACTAAAGAGCCAGACTTCCAAGTATAGGTAAAGTTAGAGGGCGTCATAGTGTACTGCAAGCCTGCCGGATCTTTGATTACCACATTTCCCAAGGCGTCCAAGCCTTCAACAATCACCCAGTGTTCGCTAGACGTTATGGAAGAGCCCGGTGAATTCAGCAAAACCATAACTGGCTGCGCCCCATTTGCAGTTAAGTTGTTTGGCCTAGCCCGGCTTTAATGGACACCGGGATAAGCACTGACTGCTGAATGACGCCGCTCGAATTCCGCTGGGGTCAGATACCCCAAAGTCGAATGGCGGTGATGATGATTTTAAATCTAAAACTGTTCAACGCTCAACACGCGCCAAAACAGTCAGTTTTGATCTTCAATGTGAGATTCTCCTGTTTTTTCGGCACGCTCATACAGTTGAAGTATTTGTTCCCATTTACCAGTAACCAGTGCCACTTCCCCATTAAAGACCACAGCTTGCGATGCATACAGCACGAAATCGGCGGGCAGTCCGATTCTATATTTTTCGACGAAATACACTAAGTCATTACGCCAAATCCAAGTTCCATCACTAACCAAACTTGGGCCGCCCGAAATATGAGTGACTCGGTCCAATGGGTCAATTGTCGCTTCCATTATGTCAAAGACAGGCACTCCGCTTCTCAAATACCTTACAACCGGCACCATTTCATCCTGAGGAAGCTGCCCTAACATTGAGTATATTGACTTTGTCGATGCATCAATTTGGCCACCAAGCTCCCGAAATAGTCCTATTACTCTCATTGAACACCTCCAGTTGGGAAAAATTTAGCCGTTACCCTCCCTAGAGCGAAGTAGGAATATGCCTTATGCAATAAGCACGCACCCTCCGTGGCGAATGACCATCAAATTGCGTTTGGCACTCTCACTCATTTCTTTTCTCCAAATACTCAGATATTTTTTTCAAATATGCCAATAAGGAGCACTCATCTTCATGGAGATCAGCAACTTTCCTCACGAATCCTTTTTTGCTAATAACTATCTCCGAGTCTGCACTATTTTCGCAATTTTATCTAAAATTTAAATACTCATTTATCAAAAAAAACCAGCAGTTTTCAGTTTCAAAAAAACCTTGCGCGCAGCCATAACTCAGGGGTACTTATAACCAAATTTTCAAAGCAGACCTTCTCTGTAGATTCCGCTAATCTTCTTGCCTGTTCGTAAATAATCATCTTAATTTCCAGTTATTCACTTTCAAATACCTGGACGCCCGAGCTCAACGGTCAGATCCGGTTAGCAAGTCACAACTTTTCGCAATTTTCCATCTATAAACACTACCTACCAATTTTTGAATGGCTGTACTGATGCCGTTAGAACGACCAAGCCCTTGCTAAATAATTAGCGGTGCTGTATTCCATGGAATATCTGAGCCCCAATCGCTGGATGGCCGAACCCGATATAAGCGGTTGTTTGCCAACTCAAGGCCAATCGGGGCGACGTGGCCCGAGACAGGCTCCCAGTTTACTAACGAAAACCGGCCAGTTACCAAGTACCGAATATTGAATGTCTCGTGTTTGAATAAATCGAGCAGTTTGATACGGGAAATACCAACCATCATCTACCTCCTTAATTCCGGCATCTATGATCAAATATTTATCGTTATCTGGTGGTTCGATGTTATCGCTAATGTATTTTTCGGCCAAACTCCTTGCTTCGGTGATATTCATTTCAATTCGCCCCATTAATGATACCAAATTGTAAGTATGGGAAATTTTGAAAATTCCCCGCGCCGCCAGCTCCAATTTGACCATCAATATAGTTGATCTTTCCGTTTTGAACCACCGCATTCCACACATGACCTGTGGCGCCATTAGCATCCATGCCATATACAACTGCGCTCGTACCGTCTCCGGAGCTGAGAAGATTTTGTTCTATTTTTGCCTGTGTAGTCCAGCCGCTCATTTGAGTATTAAATGCCGAATTTAATTGATCGAATGGCAAGGGTTTCGACATGGGCAGCGCACTTGCCTGCGTACCTGTCGCAAGCTGATTATCCACCACAAAAACGCAGTTGGTGCAGTTCTGCATTGACCCCGTAGGGTTCACGCTTTTAACCGATCCTGCCGCGGCAAATTCGCCGCTAGTCGCATCGCCCGTGCTAAACATAACGGAAGCAGGTTGTGTCGTAGCCCCCATCTTCGTCACGCCACCCGAAGCGGCATTGGTCAAACCAAACGCAACGTTCCACCATCCGTTGCTATCCCCAGTAGCAACTTGATATCCGCCTAATGCTGCCTGGCCGAAACCAAGGGCGATATTCAGTTCAGGTAACGCTACAGCCGTAACAACAGGCCCGATCTGCTGGGCCACCTGAAACTGAGGAGTTTGTTCCCCAGGATTCGGCGGGGCCTGGAGGGTCGGTGCATTTGCCTTTGCCGTAGCAGCCGCGTTGAGGGTCGACGCGTATTTCTGCGTCCCCAGGAACTGCTGAATAGTCTGGCCCGGCCCAACGTTAATGGTTGTTACACGACCATCTAATGTCTGAAGATCTTGGTTTTGTAGATGAACCAGTTGGCTCATTAGTCCAGCACCTGCGGCCTGCAGATCGCTTGTTGAGTCAATGTCGCTTGCCAATTGGTTTTGCACAGTCAACGCGGTAGACTGCGACTGACTGAGCGCGGTGTAATTGAGCAATATTTGCTGCCGCTGCGCATCCGTCTTGGCATTTGCGAGATCAGCTTTCAGCGCTGCAACCTGCGTGTGGTTGAGGTAGTTATTCTCTACCTCGTTCTGCGCCTGGTTCATCGCCGTAAGGGCATCCTTGCCCATCAGTCCGGCAATGAGGCCGGTGGTCGCCAAATCAGCGGTTTCCAGCACGAGCGGATTAGTCTGTCCACTGCTATTGGCCAGCAAATGATCCAGCGGCTGGGCAATCACAGCTGAAGTCAAGCCACCTATTGCCCCGGCACTGCAACTCCCACCCGACAGGGCTCCCATGGCGCAACCCAAGGCGGCGTGGGCGATTTCGTACTCGGTACCGTCGACGGTGCCAAAGGATGTGTCCGTGCCAAAGACATCGCCAATAGCACCGTTCAAGGAGGCCCCCGCGTTAGCGGCCAGGCTTTGTTCAAAGGCCGTACCAAAGCTGGTGCCGTAAACTGCAGTATCCAGGCCAGCACTGATCAGGGAACGTTCGCCGGCATTAACCAGATTGGTACCGAGGTTATTCAGGCCGCCTCCGGTGACGCTGCCAATACCCAGTTCTCCGGTAATCCCGGCCGTCAATGCGCCGACCAGCCCGGCCTTCAGGATCGAGTCACCATCGAGCTTGCCGGTGGTCAGCAGTTCAGATGTTGCGGTAGACGCCATGCCAGCGGCACCCGCCGCAATTGCCGCGTTCGCCAGACCCGCCGTAGTGGTCGCCGTGGCTGCCGCAAAGGTGGAACCTGTCGCTGCCAGGCCCACGGCCGTTGTACCCGTTTCAGCTGCCGCTGCAGCAGCCACCAGTTCGGATGCCGCACCATACGTCAGAACGGCAATGACGATGGCAGCAATCATCACCACCACCGTGCCTGGCCCGGAAGTGTCCTTGATGAAGCTCTGGTTGATGTTGTCGCTGACGCTGGTCTGCGTGTAGTTCACCCCCAGCTTTGCGCCCAGGTCCTGGATCAGCTGTGCGCTGGCGGCCGCATCGACCTGGCCAGTGGCGGGGTCGGTCACCTGGAAGGTGCCGCCGATGTTGTTGATGGCGTCGGTGGTCAGGCTGACGTTGGCACCGCTGATGAAGCCGCCCGGCTGCACTTGCGTGCCGGAGACCTGCAGCCAGCCACCGGCTTCCTTGTACGCGGACTGGCCGATGTCCACGCTGCGCGCTTCGTTGGTGATGCTGCTGGCGGCGATGTTCAGGTCATTGCTGGCGGCGATGGTGCCGGTGTTGGTGAGGCTGCCGCTCAGGGTCAGCGTGACGTTGTTGCCGGTGATGCTGCCGCCTTCCTGTTTGGCCGCCTGGTTGTCAGGCAGGTAAACCTGCGGCATCAGGACATTGACGGTGCCGCAGGTGGGCTGGCCGGTGCAGGCCGGATCGGGGACGGCTTCTTCCACGTACCAGAGCATCGGTGCGGTGAGCCCGGCAATCTGGTCCTGGCTGAGTGCGGTGCCCAGTTGCACATCGTTGGTTTCAGCCCAGGCAACGGCATTGCTGTAAAGGATGTCTTTTTGCTGGTCGGCGACCGAGGCCTTGGTCTGGTCGTCCGCACTCAGGCCGTTGACGAAGTACGCCTGGCCGGTCTGCTGCAGTGCCGCCTGGGTCAGCAGTTGCTGTTCGATCACCGGGTCGGCGTAGAACGCCACGCTGCTGTCCGGACGCAGGTCGGCGGGCAGGTTGTTGACCAGAACACCCGCCGAAATGCCGCCCAGCACGTCATCGCCACTGTTGTGCTTGAGGTAGGTGACGTCTACCCCGGATGTGGCCGTCGGTGTGGACGTGGAGACCGCGCCAGCCACCGACATGGCGACGCCAGCGGCCTGAATGTTCGACAGCGGCTCGGTAATGGTGGCTTTGGCTGCGGAGGGCTTGGTGTTGCCGATTGGCAATGGTACAGATAAATGCGAACCCTACTGGACTGGGTTTACCAAATCTCCCAAAAAAACCGCTTCATGAGCTCCACAATTTCCTTCGGAAACCCATCGTCCTTTTGTTTTTCAACCAACCAAAGATAAACGTAATTTGGCGCATGATTGTCAGCATATTGCCTAAACCGTTGAGCTTGGTCTCTGTCCCATTGCTCAAGAATTAATTCAAACTCTCGGTAATAGTATTCGATCCCTTTCATTCCGAACCTCCTACAGGAAGGGTTCCACTAGGCTTTGTTGCATAAATCAGCCTGAAGGCGGCATGGCCCGAGCCCCAGGCAGATTTATGCAACACGCACCGTCACCGGTGTGCCCAGCGCCGTAAACCGGTTCAGTATCGCAGCACGTACCTGCAGTTCCGCCACCTGACGTTCAAAGTCCCGCGCCCTCACCCGCTCTCCCAGCAACTTGAAACTCCGCATCTTCGTCTCCACCAGACTGCGCCGGTGATACCCGCTCCACTTCTTCCACAACGTCCGGCCCAGGTGGCGTGTGCTGCGCAATATCTCGTTTCTGGCCCGGATGCCCGCACCTTCTCCAGTCCAGCCACGCCCGTTGCGCCGTGCCGGAATCACCGCTGCCGCTCCCCAGGCCGCAATGGCAGCATGGCAATCCCGGGTGTCATAGGCCCCGTCACCACTGACCGCCACAATCAGTTCGTTCTGCGGTATCTGCTCGAGCAAGGCCTTCAGCATGGGCGCATCGCCCACGGCGTTGCCTGTTACTTCAATTGCCCGGATTTCAAGGGTTTGCGCATCGATGCCCAGATGCACCTTGCGCCATTGCCGACGGTAGTCGGCACCGTGCTTCTTTGTTTTCCATTCACCTTCACCCAGCATCTTGATGCCGGTGCTGTCGACCAGCAGATGCAGCCCACCCACATTGGCTCAGGCTGGAATCACGACATTCAGGTGTTTCTGGCGCCGACAGACCATGCTGAAGTCGGGGACAGGCCAATCGAGCTTCATCAACTGGAGCAGGCTTTGCACCAGGCCAATGGCCTGACGCAGGGGCAGACCGAACAGGACCTTGAGGGTGAGACAGCACTGGATGGCGGCATCGGAGAAGGTGGCCGGACGCCCGCGCTGCCCGGTCGGTGGTGCGAGCCACTGCATGTCTTTATCGAGCCAGATGGACAGATTACCCCGCTGCTTGAGCGCGGCGTTGTACGCCTTCCAGTTGGTGGTTTTGTAGCGGGCGGGGACGGGTTTGCTCATGGTTGCAGTGTACCAGGCTGGTGGCTACGCGCCAGGGCCGCCGGGTTTATGCAACAAAGCCGCATAAATGCGCGCCCTATCGGGTTATGGACAATTGATGCTAGGACGCAGGAAGGATCGCTATTCGCTTGTATATGGATTTGTTACCCATTTAGAATATTCGAATGATGAATCAAATACCTTCTATCCCAGAACGCCAAATTCGTGCCCAGTACGATGATCGGACCATCCGGGTCTACCAAGCTTACTCGGACGCAATTGCCCTCTCTGCATTGGAGCACGGAACGTTCGTTTCACCGCCATTCAAGACGGAGCGAATGACGTGGATTAAACCTTCATTCCTTTGGATGATGTACCGCTCGGGGTGGGGATTGAAGGATGTCCGGCAGGCACGCATTCTGGCAGTCGATATTTCGCGCGAAGGGTTCGAATGGGCGTTAGCTTACAGCTGTCCTAGCCATCCAAGCGGATCGATAAGCCGGGAAGATTGGCACCGGGTAAAGGAGGATGCCCCCGTGCGCATCCAGTGGGACCCGGAGCGGGATCTGATGATGCATCCGCAGCCGCATCGGGCTATTCAAATCGGCCTGAGTAAACAAGCCGTTGATCTCTACGTGCAGAAATGGATACAGCGCATTACCGACGTCACCCCCTTGGCACAAAACATTCATACACTCGTCGTAGCAGGGAATTTTGAATTGGCACGAAACCTGCTGCCCGTAGAGCGGCCCTATGGTGTTGGAACTTAAGAGTTCTCGGCCTTGGTTATCAGTTCTTTGCACGCCCAGCCTCCAGCGCGCGACCGCGTTCGTTCAGTTCATGTAGTAAGTTTCTACCATCTACAATCCAGAACTTATCTGCCACTGGAAATACATCCTCGGGATAGGTATTGGCAAAGTCCACAAACTCGCCCTCCCACCCATCGGGAACGTAGCGCTCAAATCGTGGGCCATTCTGATAAAAACCCGCGAAGCGTTTGCTATCAAAATCAATGAATGCAATCGGAAACAAGAAGCCCACGTCCCACCATGACTCCGCACTAGGAAGCCTCTCCAGAAGAACCTGCCGTAAAAATTCAAGGTTCAATTTATGAGCTTCGGGGGCACGTAAAAACTCGGCAGCTGTATGCTGATCAAGTACCACGATACCGGACCTTTGAGTTGCTACCGCGCGTAAATCTGGATACGGATAGCCCGCCGCGACAAATTCCTCTCGCCGTTTTTCCCAATCGAGAAGCAAATTCTCAGGCTCTAACAATAACCAGTGAATAACTCCTTCATAGCGAGCAACAGCAACCACGTATTGAGGGTCAAGTAACTCATGCATGGCTGGCTCTAGATTTTTTTCAAGCTTTATCATTACTGTACCTTGCCGGATCCTGGAATTGCATTTTCCTGCAACCAATGGGCCCATGGAGGGGGCAGTTCGTAAGAATTGCCCGGAGTTGTGATGTCAACGATCTTCGGCGCCAATCCGCCTTGATTCAACGGATTACTTCGATAGAAGTCTTGAGGAATCGCATTTTTTTGAATGAAATCATCCAACCATGATGGTATTTCAAACGACGTAATAGTGCTCCCTGGGCGTAACGATTGGAAATATTGCGCATGTGACGAATCCCCCATGCTGATATTCAGCGTTCCGTTTTCAATAATCGGGTTGCCGCCAGTATCAAGTGTGATAAGCGTTTTGCTAGCGTTAGGCATCACTCCGCCCTGCACGCGAAACACGGTTGAAGTGCTCTCCGCCGTTGCGTCAACGGAGGCTGCACTGCTTGTAGCATTTGCCTCCTTGGCTACAGTATTAATCGTGCCCGCGGCTGCTGTCTCCACCAACGGAGCAGTAAATCCGGTCGCTCCAAGTTGCGTGGTGCCATACAGCAAATTGGCCACCTCCGGGCTGAACCCCATCCCTTGGAGTATCTGGGCCCCGAGCGGAGACTGGGCGATCCCGGTATAAGCGGTCTTGGTACCTGCATACAGATTGTCAATGCCTGACATCCCAAGGTAAGCAGCTGCAGCACAACCAAGTCCGCCGGTTTCCGGGCAAGCAGCGGCTGCCAAGCCGGCTGCGCCTACCTGGGCCGCACCGCCAACAGCCTGTAGTGTGCCCAAGACACGGGTACCAAAGCTGCTGTTGCTCTGCGCCTGCTGAACAGACTGCTGGAAGGCGGTCCCCGGATCCTGGATTGTTGAACTATTGTCACCATCAAGGTGGATCGAGCTTCCAAACGAATATGCCGGGGCAGTTGTGGGAGTCGTTCCGCTGTTTACAACGACGCTACTGTTGCTACTGGCCGGTGCGCCATTGCTCGAGAGTTGCCAATTTCCGCCAAGCCCATCCGGATCAGCAAGGAGATAACCAGTCGCGGTGGTCTTATTGCCGTTTTGGTCAGTTAACATGACCACTTGGCCATTCAAGTGGAGGTCCAAGACTTTTTGGATATTAATCGCCGCCTGATGTGCATCGGTATTGTTCTGTACTTCGCTTTGGGCCTGGTTCATTGCCGTTGCAGCATCGTGACCCGTCACCGAGGCCACCACGCCTGCAATCGCCATATCTGCAGAGTCTGTGAGCAGTCTGCCATTCGGGCCGTTATTGCCTGGCAACGTATCAATTAGTGGCTGTGCAATGATGGATGAAGTTGCCCCCCCCATCGCCCCGGATGAACATCCGCCACCACTCAGCGCACCCATTGCGCAACCCAAGACCGCGTGTTCGCCGACATCGGCCAACCAGTTGACGCTACCCGCCGGCGGGCTGCCAAATTGATCGCCAATAGCACCGTTCAAGGAGGCCCCCGCGTTAGCGGCCAGGCTTTGTTCAAAGGCCGTACCAAAGCTGGTGCCGTAAACTGCAGTATCCAGGCCAGCACTGATCAGGGAACGTTCGCCGGCATTAACCAGATTGGTACCGAGGTTATTCAGGCCGCCTCCGGTGACGCTGCCAATACCCAGTTCTCCGGTAATCCCGGCCGTCAATGCGCCGACCAGCCCGGCCTTCAGGATCGAGTCACCATCGAGCTTGCCGGTGGTCAGCAGTTCAGATGTTGCGGTAGACGCCATGCCAGCGGCACCCGCCGCAATTGCCGCGTTCGCCAGACCCGCCGTAGTGGTCGCCGTGGCTGCCGCAAAGGTGGAACCTGTCGCTGCCAGGCCCACGGCCGTTGTACCCGTTTCAGCTGCCGCTGCAGCAGCCACCAGTTCGGATGCCGCACCATACGTCAGAACGGCAATGACGATGGCAGCAATCATCACTACCACGGGACCCGGCCCTGAGGTGTCCTTGATGAAGCTCTGGTTGATGTTGTCGCTGACGCTGGTTTGCGTGTAGTTGATGCCCAGCTTGGCACCCAGGTCCTGGATCAGCTGTGCGCTCTTGGCTGCATCGACCTGGCCGGTGGCGGGGTCGGTCACCTGGAAAGTGCCGCCGATGCTGTTGATGGCGTCGGTGTTCAGGCTGACGTTGGCGCCGCTGATAAAGCCGCCCGGCTGCACTTGCGTGCCTGAGACCTGCAGCCAGCCACTGGCTTCCTTGTAGGCGGACTGACCAATGTCCACGCTGCGCGCTTCGTTGGTAATGCTGCTGGCAGTAATGTTCAGGTCATTGCTGGCGGCGATGGTGCCGGTATTGGTGAGGCTGCCGCTCAGGTTCAGCGTGACATTGTTGCCGGTGATGCTGCCGCCTTCCTGCTTGGCAAGCTGGTCGTTGGCCGGCAGGTAGACCTGCGGCATCAAGACGTTGACGGTGCCGCAATTGGGCAGGCCAGCGCAGGCCGGATCGGGGACGGCTTCTTCCACGTACCAGAGCATCGGTGCGGTCAGCCCGGCGATCTGGTCCTGGGTCAGTGCCGTACCCAGTTGCACGTCGTTGGCTTCGGCCCAGGCGATGGCATCTTTGTAAAGGATGGTCTTCTGCTGGTCGGCGACCGAAGCCTTGGTCTGGTCGTCAGCACTCAGGCCGTTGACGAAATACGCCTGGCCGGTCTGCTGCAGTGCGGCCTGGGTCAGCAATTGCTGTTCGATCACCGGGTCGGCGTAGAACGCCACACTGCTGTCCGGACGCAGGTCGGCCGGCAGGTTGTTGACCAGAACAGCCGCCGAAATGCCGCCCAGCACGTCATCGCCACTGTTGTGCTTGAGGTAGGTGACGTCTACCCCGGACGTAGCCGTCGGGGTGGAGGCGGCACCGGCCACGCCCATGACCACTGCAGCGGCCATCCCCGAAGACATCGGTTCTGTGATGGTGGCTTTGGCTGCGGAGGGCTTGGTATTGCCCGTTACCACTGGGGTGCCGCCTGCCGCCAGCGAGATCACTTGCGGCGCCAGCGTGGTAGCCGGGGTCGGCGTATGGTTGTCGGTCAGGCCATTAAGCAGGTTCTGAGCGTTGATCTTGATGGTATCGGCACTGATGGCACCGGTGTTCTGGATGTTCTGCACCGTGCCGCTGAGGGTGTTGCCGGCCTGGATCAATGCATCCTGCGTGCCCTGCACGATCGTGCCGTAGGTCTGGTGCGTTTTGTCTTTGGAGAACCAGCTGGTTTCCTGCACCCACTGGCCGCGCCATTGCTCGGTCAGCATTACCGTCTGATTCAGCACGTCACCACTGATATTCAGCTGGGCATTGTTGCCTGCGGTGATGGCGCTGCCGATGTTGGAGAGTGAACTGCCGGTCAGGCTCAGGTCATGCCCGGCCTGGATAAGCGACGGGTCACCCGCTGCATTCAAAATATCCGCCGAGCAATTGCTGCCTTTGTAGGTACTGGCGCCTGGGTTGCAACCCCCAATGGGGTCAGTATTGCCATAGCTCACATGCGTGCTGACCGGTGCCTGCACCTGGTTGATGATCTTGCCAGCTTTGATCGTGACATCGCCACCAATCGAGGCAATGGTCCCGGAAGTGTTGGTCAGCGTGCCGGTGCTGGTGATGCCCAGATTGCCCAGGGCGATCAGGTTGGCGTGGGTATTGTCTACCGTGTCAGCAGTAATCTGGATGTCGCCACCGACGGTGACGTTGGCGCGGCTTTCCGTATAGCTGAAGCTTTGGACACGCGCGTCAACCTCGCCCTTGCAGGTTTTGGCGCCGGCAACACAACCTTTGGTGGTAGTCAGCGTTTGCTGGTAATAGCCTTCGTTGGTGAAATTGGCCCCTGTGACGGTGAGATTGTTGCCGACGGTCACCGTGGCTGAATTCTGGAATGAACCATTTACATACATGTTGCCCTGTGCACCCACAATTCCGCCAAAGCCTGCGGAGGTCGAGGTGTACGTATCACTTCCCGGGTGGGCGGCACTGAATGTGCTGCTGCCCCATATGTCGGCACTGGATTGATTGCTCAGCGTATTGGACTGAGCGTTGTAGGCATTCACAAAGTTGTTCAGCGCGGTCTGGTCAACTGAATAGGTCACCGTAGTATTCACTGGTGCCGTATTCGCATTATTCAGATTGCCATTGATGGTCAGATTGCTGCCAGAAACAATCTTGCTATCGATATTGGTGACGTTACTGTTCAGCGTCATATTGCCACCACTGCTGATCACTCCCTGCGTCCCGGCAGTTTGCGTGACGGTGGTGACATCAACAGAAGGCAACGCAAAGCGGTAGGTGTTTCCGCTTGGTGCGAGTTGCTGCATTTCAGTGCTGTTGTCGCTGGAATCGCTGACAATCTGATCGGCCACGGAATAGCCCGCGACACCCGAGCCATACTGCGCTGCGCTGCCAATGGTTTCGTTCGAAGTATTGAAGTGGCCCGTCTCGAAGTTACAGCCATTGTTGCAGGTCGGTTTTGAGGTATAGCTGCTGATGTAAGTGCCGACCACCGTTTCATTCAGAACCTTCTGGACATAGGGGTTCGAAAAATCACTGGTTGTGGTGGTCGTGGTGGATGTTGACGTACCGGAAGCCTGGTTCAGGATCGACGAAGCAGTAATCGTCATCGCACCGGCAGAGGTAATGGTGCCGGCGGTATTGGTGAGCCCGTAACCGCCGATGGCGATGCCCATATCGCCGGAAGACTGGATATGGCCAAAGCTGTTGTCAACAGAACCGCCGTTGATATTCAGATTACCGGTTGCGCTGACTGTGCCGCCATTCTGGTTGTTCAGGGCGCCTTCATTCAGTGTTACCGATCCGGTGCACGGTCCTGTGGCGTTATAGCAACTTGCAATAATTGAACCGTTATTGCTGTTATCGACCGTCCCCGCGGCATTGATGGTGACATTGTTGGCAGCCTGAATCTTGCCGTTTTCATTGGCCAGATTGCCTACACCGTTCAGCTGCACGTTTTGAACTGCCTCGAGCGTGCCACTGTTGTTATTAAGCGTGCCGCCGTTGGTATTGGTCGTTAGTGTGTTGTCGGCATGCAAGGTGCCGGAGTTGGTCAGCGACGTTCCGTTCAGACTGAGATTGGTCGCGGCCAGATAGGCGTTGTTGTTCAGGCTGCCAGAGGCATTCACGGTGAGATTTTGTGCCACGGAAGCACTGTTGCTGGCTGTACCCCAGCTGTTGTTGAAGCTGCCGACGTTCAAGGTAACGGTGTTGCTCCCCGCCAGCCAGTTGCTGTCGCGGGTGAAGTTGCCGGCGTAAATGGTCAGCGAGCCGGGCTGGTTGCCGCCGCTGTCTACGCTGTTACCAATGTTGCCCACCTGGCCGGATGCCGTATCCAGGTTCTGCCCTTGCAGATTAAGGGTGACATTACCGAGGGCGCCAATACTGCCGCCCTGGTTGTTGAACCGGGTAGTGGGCAGGCTGACGCCGGTTGCGCCAATGCGGGCAAGTGCGGCAGACTGGTCTGCCACGGTCAGGGTCAGACCGGACTGCGCGCCAATCGAACCATTGTTGTTGCCAGTCAGCGCTTCCACATTCAGCGTGACATTCCCTGCCGTATAGAAACTGCCGCCATTGTTGTTCAATGTACCGGCGGTCACGTTCAGGTTGGCCCCTGAGAGCATCCCGGCGTTGGTGAGGCTGCCGGTGGTGATATCCAGATCTCCGCCCGACAACATGCTGGCGCCACTCTGGTTGGTCAGGCTACCCGACGCTGTGGTCAGTGTTTTGGCAACGGCCAGGAGATTGCTGTTGCTGATTGTGCCGCCCGCATTCAGCGTGGCATTGCCTTTCACCAGTTGGCCATTGGCAGACAAACCGGTCAGTGAGTCATTTGCCAGCGTCAGATTGCTGGTAGCGCTGGCATAAAGGTCACCCGTCACCGACAGGTAATGGGTGGTGATATTCGAACCGGTCAGGCTGACGTTATTGCCTGCAATCACGTCACCCGCGTCGACTGTGCCGGGAGAGGTCACTGTCAGGTTGCCGGAGGTGTTGATTGCGCCCTTGTTCTGCAACCCGCCGACATTGAGGGTGGCGTCGCCCACTGCAAACACACCTTGGGCCAGTGTCGCCTGCCCAGCCGAATTCAGGGTGACACCGGTGCCACCGTAAACGGTGCCAGTGGTGCTCAATGTGCCGTGGTCGGCAGAAATGGCCAGTGCGCCATACACACTGCCGATATCGCCATTGATGCTGGCATTGTTGCCGGCATGTATCGTCACGTTCTGCGCACCACCGATCGTGCCATTCAGCGCAACGCTGCCTGAACCAGTGATCTGGATTGCGCCGCTGGTGGTGGCAATCTGGCCCAGGGCGACATTCGCGCCGTTCGCTGTAAATTGCCCGGCGCTTTGCACCGTGCCGGTGTTGTTGATATCTGCAACGGCATTGAGAGACGTCGTGCCGGCACTGGCAAGGGTGCCGCTGCCGCTGATGCCGCCAGCCGAAATCAGCGTGACATTGTTGCCGCCAACCGCCGCGTTGTTGATCAGATTCCCTTGAGTGGTGGTAATCGCCACATTGTTGTTGGCGGTGATGCTGCCGTTGAAAGCGGCACTGGCACCTGTGGCATTCAGATTGCCCGCTACCGCCAGGTTACCGTTACTGCCCACCTGCTTGCCAGCTGTAAGGGTCACCGTGCCAGTCGTATCACCGTTCTGTACCACCTGGGTATCCCCGCCCAGGATCAGGTTACCCCCTGCGCTGGCGTTGAGGGTACCGCCTGTGCTCAGTAGCCCGGCAGTCGTCAGATCGCCCGCGCTGGCTTTGAGCAGCGTATTGCCCACCACCCCGGTTGCAGTACCCAGGGCCAGATTATTGCCTGCGCTGATGCTGGCATCCGAACCCGTGTACAACTGGCCTTGTGCCGTGAAGTTCTGACCGGCTTGCGCTTGCAGCACGCCCTGGATCAGCACATCACCCGCATGGGTAATACTGCCACCTGTTGTTTCGGCGAGTTTGCCGGTCGCATTGATCGCTGCGGTTTGCAGATTGCCTGATGTGGCGGTGATGGCGATGTCACTGGTGCTATCCAGTTCACCGCTAATTGCGGCATTCCCGCCCGCCTGCAGTTGCACGTTGGTGGCAGCCAGACCGGCGGCACTGACGTTACCCTGGCGCGCATACAGTTGCGCCTGACCGAGGATGTTGGCATCGCCCCCCAGGGTGAGATTCTTTGCCGCGTCCAGCAGCACATCGGCACCCGTGTTCACGGTGCCACCGATCTGCAAGCCACCCAGGCTGGTTGCTGTCAACGCCCCAGGGCCGCTGATAGCGCCACCCACGGACATATCGCTGGCAGAAGTCAGTGTTGCCGTTTGCTGATACTGCAGGTCGCCACCAATACCGAGTTTGCCGTTGGTGCTGGCCAGTTGTGTCTGCCCGGATACTGCAATTGTTTTGGCAACCGCCAGGTCGCCGGCACTCTGGATAGTGGTATCCCCCATCACCCCGATATTGCCGCCCAGATTGACCGAGCCGGCTTGTGCAAGAAGCTTGCCGCCGACGATGACATCGCCATTGCCGGTCCAGGCTTGTGCGGCATTGATGATCAAATCCTGTTGCGTCACCACACCCTGACCAAAGTTCATATTGGCCGACTGGAACGATGCGGTTTGCGCCACGATGACGTTGCTGGCCGAAAAATCCCCGCCCGCCGTGGCATTCAGCGCGCCACCAATCTGGGCAGGGCCAGCCAGGGTCAGGCCATTACCAGCGTTCAACGTTGCATTGCCAATGGTATTGACAGCGCCCAGCCCCAGGTTCTGCCCCGCTGCGGCGTTGAAATCACCACCGGCGTTGGCGGTACCGGTAAAGGTAGTGCTGCCCGGTGTGGTCAGCGTCAAATTGCTGCCGGCGGTGATCGTGCCGGTACCTGCCAGCGACTGACCGCTGATACCCAGCAGGTTGTTGGCAATCACCGTGCCATTGACTGAAGTGGTTTGTGCAGTGGAGAGCAGATCAACATTACGACCTGCATTGACCGAGCCATCGACACTGACATTGCCCGTGCCGTGCAAGGAGACATCATTGACAGCGGCAATACTGCCGGTGCTGCCAACGGCCAGATTCTGGCCAGCCTGCAAGATCACCTCGGTATTGCTGGCCAGCGCACCATTCACCAGCAAATTACCGGCAGTGGTCACCCCAATATTCGAGCCACTCTGGATAGAACCACCCAAGGTGGCGTTGCCGGCTTGTGCCAGCAACTGCATCTGGTTGTTGCTGATCAGCGTGCCGGAGGTGGTCAGATTGGTGGCGGCAGTGATGCTCAAGTCGGTATTGGCACCCGCATTGCCTTGTACATTCACTGCGCCATTGCTGGAGGTAATCTGCAAGGCCGCACCAGACAGCGTGGTACCACCCAACGTCAGATCACCGCCCGAGGTCAGCGTGGTTTGCGCACCGCTGCTCAGACTGCCAGTGTTACTCAGGGTATTGGCAGCATGCAGATCGAGGTTGCCGTTGGCGCCCGCCGATCCAGTCAAGGCCAGGCTATCCCCCGCCCCGACCACCAGGTCATTTTGTGCCAGCAACGCACCAGCTACCGTCACGGTTTTTCCGGCGTTGACGGTCACATTGGTGTTGCCCACCACAGCGCCGCCAATACTGGCATTGCCCGCAGCAGTCAGTTGCGTAGCGCCACCCACGGCCAGTTGGCCGTCAACACGGATGTCCCCCCGCCCGGTGGTGAGCGTGGTGTCACCAGCCAGATTGGTCTGGCTGTTACTTTGCAACGAGATGTCCTGCAAGGCATTGACAGTCAGCTTGCCGTTGCCGGTCAGGTTGCCCAGCGCATTGACACTGCCTTGCTGCGAGGTCAGCGCCACATCGCCCACGATAATGCTGGTACCGCCAAGCGTCTGGTCGCCAGTGCTGGTCACCGTCAAGGCACCTGGTGTTTGCAGACTGTTGGCAAGCAACGTGCTGCCGGATTGCAATGCAATGCCATTGGCGGCATAGGTGGACCCGCTCAACGTCAATGGCCCACCCGATGTGGCCTGAAGCGTGCCCCCAATCTGCAGATTGCCCGACTGGTTCAGTTGTCCGGTCGCAATGAACTTGGCGTCACTCACGGTGGTCACTGTGCCTTGCGTGACCAAATCACCACCACTGGTCAAGCTGGCTGTATCGCCAGCGGCAAACCCGCCATTCAGCGTCAGGTTACCGCTGCTGGTGATCGTCAATGCCTGTTGCGACTGGATTGCACCACCGGCCAGTACGTTGCCGTTGCTACTGTTGATCTGTGTGGTACCACTGCTGGTCAAACCGTTGGCCAGGTTGATATCCCCCACCGCCCCAAGCCCGGTATTACCCAACACGACCAGGTTGCCATTCAGCTGGGTTGAACCGGTCGTGGCGGCCAGATTGCCCCCAAGAACCAGCACGTCGCCAGCGGAACCCCATTGCCCCTGGGTGTTGATCTGTACGTTCTGGTTAAACACACCGCCCTGCAGCATCTGCAATGATGCCGCAGTCAATTGTGCAGACTGGCCGACCGCCAGCGGACCGCCAATGACGGCGTCACCCGAACTGGTCAGGCCCAGCGCACCGGCAACCTGGGTCGGGCCAGTCAGCGTGGTGTTGCCGCCAGCGTTCAGACTGGCGTTACCACCGACGGCCAGTGAACCCAGCGACATGTCACCGGTAGTGGTCGCATTGAGATTGCCGGCAGCCTGGCTGGCACCGGCGAAATTGCTGCTAGCCGCAGTGATCGTCAGATCTTGCTGGCTGACCAGCGCACCCTGGCCTGCCAGTGATTGTGTCGCCGCGACATTCAGACCAGTGGTGGCGGATGCGGTACCGTCCACATTGACGCTACCCTGAGTGGCAATCAACGATTGTTTGCCACCTGCCGCACTGGTGCCCTCAATGGCAACCAGTTGGCCGCCGGTCGCAGTCAGATCACCCACTGCGGCCAGCGAACCCGTTACCGCCAGCACATTGCCAGCATTCAGCGTAACAGCCTGATTGCCGCCAACCTGACCACTGACCACCACATTGTTACCCGCACTGCCGCTCAATTGACCGTTGGCCTGCAGCGTACCGCCCAGGCCAATACTCCCCTGCACCGCTTGCAGGTTGGTATCTGCACCGGTTGAAATCTGGCCGGTCGAGACCAGGTTCTGGCCCGCTTTGGCGTTCAGCGAGCCATTCACGCCCAGTGCGTTGGTAATACTGATATTGCCACCGGCATTCAGCCCGAGATCGCCACCCGACTGTGCCGCGGCGTTGAAGGAGATATCAGTTCCGGCATTCAGGCTGGCCGTTTTGGCACTACTCAGATTACTGTTGAGCGTAATGCTGCCAGCCGTGGCAGTGATCGAGGTATTGCCAAGGCCAACAATCTGGCCGTACGTAGTGGTATCGGCCTGCGAGGTGGTTGCAATATCACCCTGCACCAACAGGTTGTTGATCAGCAACGCATTGCCGGAGTTGAGCGTGGCATTGCCCAGCACGTAGGTCGTGCCGTCCAGCCCCTGCACACCAGTACTGGTTTGCAGCAGATTGCCGCCAACCTGCAAACCATCCTGATGCAGGATGGTGGAAGATGACTGCAGGGTGGCATCAGACTGAAATACCACGCTGCCCGAGGTGGTCAGTGGTCCGCCGGATGTCAATGTGGCGGTCTGGCCTGCCGAGGTCTGCCCGGCCAGCGTGAGCGCACCCTGGGCATTGATGCTCATCGTGCCGCCGGTCAAGGTTGCCGAAGACACATTCGTATCTTTGCCGGACTGCACAGTGGCGTTGCCATACGCCAGCAGTACTTGCGAATTGATGTTCTGTGCAGCGGTCAGGTTCAGGTCACCGCCGGTTTCTGCACCGGCAACCGTCACCGAACCGGTCTGCGCATTCACGCTCAGGCCCTGGTTGCCAATCAATACGCCAGAGCCGGTAATATCCGTCGCAGCCGTGACTGCGCTCTTGCCATAGGCCGCTGCCTCGCCATCCACATTGACCGTGCTTTGCAGCGAACTCAGGCCCAGGTTGCCCCCAGCAATGGCGTTGCCATGAATATCTACCTTGCCCGTCGTGGCC
This sequence comes from Silvimonas soli, assembly GCF_030035605.1. Lineage (NCBI taxonomy): Bacteria > Pseudomonadati > Pseudomonadota > Betaproteobacteria > Neisseriales > Chitinibacteraceae > Silvimonas > Silvimonas soli. Next base: position 1,238,394 of record NZ_CP106736.1, read on the forward strand.
TGCCCCAGCATGTCAGCCTGGGCCAGCAAGGTGCCGGATACCGTGAGATCACGATTCGCCGTCAGCGTAGCGTTCGTACCTGCTCCCACCTGCCCGGAAACCAGAATGTCCTGACCAGCTGTGACGCTCACCGCTTGATTCGCCCCCAACTGGCCGTCAACCGTGACATTGCCAATGGTGGTCTGCAGGCTGGTCGCCCCGGTGGTATTCACTGTTCCGCTGATATCGATGGCGCGATTGGCGGTGACGGTGATGGCGTCGTTAGTCGCTGTGGTACCTTGCAGATAGACTGAACCCGCAGTTGACGTCAGTGTGCTGGTCCCACCAATCTTGTTCTGGCCAGTCAGCGTCAAATCGCCGCCAGAACTGGCGGTGAGCGCAGCAACAGCGGTGAGATTGGTGGCATTTAGTGCACCGACGCTGCTCAGGTTCATCGCCTGATTGGCAGTGGCACCGGTATTGAAGGTCAGATTGCCACCGGCAGTTGCAGACAAATTGCCTCCCGCCTGCACGGCAGCGGCATGAGTCATGTCGCTGCCGGAGGTCAAGGTGACATTACCCAGCGCGGTCAACGCGTCATTGGTCGTCAGCACCCCGCCGGCGGCTACGTGCAAATCCCCGCCCGATTCAACCGTGCGGGCAGTGGTGACATCGCCGTTGGCATTGAGGCTCACGCCCTGCAGACCGAGCAAGTCCCCGCTCACCGTTTGCGTACCGACGGCATTGATGGTCAGTTGCTGGGTGGAATAGGCCTGGCCGACATGCACGTCACCATTGCTGGAAATGGTCAGATCCCCACCCGATGCGGCCAGATCGCCATCCGTACGCACGCCAAGACCTTGCGTGGTGGCAATGATCTTGATCTGTCCGGCTGTCATCGCGCCAAAAACACTCGCATCGATGGCAAAGCCGGTACTGGTAGAGGTCACCGCGCCTGCAGTATTGGCCAAGCCATTCGACTGCACCGCAAAATCGCTGCCCGCCGTACCGGTACCACTGGCCACCGGCAATACCAGTTGCTGACCACTAATGATGTTCAACTGGCCATTCGATTGCACCGCAGAGGCCATCCCTACCGATTCGGCGATCAGGTCGATGCGGTCCAGCGAGCCTTCCAGCCCCAGCCCGGTGACATCCACCCGCCCGCTGCGCACGTCAAAGCCAGTGGCCGCAGCCTGGTCAAAATTGCTGGTCCGGTTGCCATTGCTGTCCAGGAAAACCGGACTACCCGTAGTCAAGGTCAGATGCGGGGTATTGATGAAGGAGCAACCATCGCAGGTCACCCCATTGGGGTTGGCGATGACTACATCCGCATGATCACCAAAGACTTCCAGCGAGCCGTTCAAACGCGTGGCAAAAGCACTGTTACTGACCTGATTGATAATCAGGCTGGCTGAGCGGCCATTGAAGTTGGGATTGGCAGTAACATTGCCACCCAGCATGGAACCGCCATTGACCAGACTGTTATTCAGAATCAGCCCGACCGGATCGACGTTGAACTGCTGATACTGGTTCAGTGAAATACCGTTGGCATTCGGCGCAGTGATGTTGACGACAGGTACGGGTGTATCAGTGCCAGTGGTCTGGGTAATCCCGGGCTGAAAGCGGATCGGCGCCAGTGGATCAACAATCGGTGCGGCTTCGGCGCTGTTCCAGCCCATGCTGAAACCGCTGGCCTGATCAAAACTGACTTTGATTGGCGCAAACGCCACGGTCAGGATCAACGCGTAAACCAGCGCGCGTTGCCACCACCGCAGCGGAGTCGCTTTGGGGGCTAGCAAATGCACGATGGCCGGATCGACAAAGCGCCATTTCGCGCCAGCCGGGACCGAAGTCGCCAGCCGGTATTGCAATGCACGGTTGTCATTACGCATGTTCTGTTCCTGCTCGCAGCGCAAGGGAGGCCCTTGCTGTTGCGTTGCTCATTGATTTGTTGTGATTTGAGTTACTGCCCATCGCCCACTACGGGTGACCGGAATTACTGCTGGATTTGTGCCGCTTTCAGCAAGGACACCACCAGATCAACCGTCGCTTTCTGCAAGGCCTGCTGCTGCAGACGGGCGCGGATGGTGGGTTTCACGTCGTCGAATTTCGGCACCTGTGTGGCACGGACCTGGTCAAGCCGTAACAACACGCGCGAGTTACCCACTGCCACGGGTTCGGTGGTGATCCCGCCCGCAGTCAGATGTACCGCCGCTTGCGCCAGTGCCAGGGGCAAGCCCTGGGTTTGCCCTTCCACCACCGGCGTCTTGAACGACACCCAGTCCAGCTGGCCGCCGTTGGCGCGACTTGGCGCCTGGCTGTACTTGCGGGCCAATGGCTCAAACGCGGCGCCTTTTTTCAGTTCGGCCAGCACGGTGCGAGCGGTAGCGTCGTCGGCCACCTGAATCATGCTGAGCTTGTATTCCTTGTCGCCCAATGCCCCGGCGATCTTGTTGTATTCCGCCTGCACATCGGCATCGGTTACTGGAACAGGTTTGATGTTTTCACGCAGCCAGGTCTGGGTCAGCACGTTGTCGGTAGCTTCCTTGATGGCGGCCTGCACATCGGCACGCTGCGGCAAGCCCGCTTTTACGGCTTGCTGGCGGAACAGTTCGCGGGCAACCAGCTGGTTTTTGGCGACCAGCCGCGTGGTTGCGGTATCGGCCATACCAGCGCCGTGCATCAACTGGTCCAGCGCAGACTGCGGCAAGGCCACCCCGTTCACCACGGCAAATGCACCGGCAGGCAATGCCTTGTCTGCCGCAAAGGCACTGGAAACAGCCAGGATCATGGCAACTGCACTGACAACCCAAGTGGACTTCTTCATCATCACATTCCTAAAAATTCAGACTCATGCTGGCCAGAACCAGCGTTTGTTTGCCGCCGAAGCTGGCCGGCTGATCCAGTCCACGCCCGACCAGCAGTTCGCTGGTCAGCACATCGCTACCCCAACGCGCTTGGCTATGTACACCCATACCGGCGCCCGCAATGTTCTGCGACAGACCTCCGGCCAGTAAGCGGGTGTGACCGCCATCGAGAAACACATAGGGTTCCAGGTGCATCCCGACCGGCCCCAATGCCTGATCAGGCACATTGGCCCAGGACACTTCATTGCGAAGCCAAAGCCCGCAATCGCCACTGATGCCGTCCTGGGAGAAACCGCGTACCGAGTCATTGCCACCGGCAAAAATCTGCTGCGAGCTGTACAGCCCGACCTTGGCCCATTGCGCGGAGAAACTGCTGCGCCAGGCCAGCGCCGCGGGCCCCAATTGCGCCAGTGCCACGCTGAAACTGCCGTTGGCATCAAACTTGTTGAACTGGTTGTGGGCATAATCAGTGGGCAGGTCGTCGGCATCCCGGGTAGCGCCAAACGTGGTGATTCCGCGGCTGTACCCACCTTCCAGCGACCAGTAGCCCGAATGGCCACTCCACTGGAATTTCTCGAAACGATTCAGGGCAATCCGCACCACACTGAGGTCTTGCGGTGTCAGCTCCAGACCATTGATAGAGCGGCCGCTGTCCCACAGCGAGAGCGTGACGTCCAGCGCAGTTTTACCGTCTTGGGCGCGTGAAAGAATGCGGTTGAAGCCAAAGGTATGCCCGCGCGAATCACCGTTCACCAGCGCGGTATCGCCCACCAGGTTCTGGTATTCCGAGCGCGACAGGGTGTAGGAAAATACGTTGTAGCCCCATGGCACTGCCATGGATGCCACCAGCGCATTGGATTCGGTGGTACCGATAAAACTGAGCGACAGCGATTCCTGCAAACCGATCAGGTTGTCTGCCTCGACGCCGGCCTTGAGTCGCACGATGCCGGTGGTATCGCTACCGTAGTTATCCAGGCCGACGTTGTAATAGAAGATGTCGCCCGGCTTGTTGTTGATGTTGATGACCGAGCCCCCGGCACTGGCGCCCGGCTGGATCTGCATCTCGGCCTGATTGCGCCGCAGCCGGTTAAGCTGATCTACGCCCTGCTCCAGATCAGTCAGATTCAGCGCCTGGCCGGGATGATCAGGAAACACCCAGCGCGTGCCGGCATCGGTCAACAAACCACCATTCGTTGCCTGTGGCGCGGGCTGCGGAGCAAAGGCCTGGCCATTCAGCGTGACTGCTTCAATAGTCCCGACGACCACATTGAGCACCAGCTTGCCCGATGCCAGGTTTTGTTCACCCAGGTACACACGGGTGGTGATATACCCCCGTTTTACAAACTGGTCGGTAATGCGTCGCATCAGCAAATTGATACGCTGGGTGCCCAGCCTATGCCCGATAAATGGCTGGGTCAGATCACCAACCACAGAATCGGACAGCAGCGTATTACCCTTGAGCTCAATCTGTTTGATGTCAAACGCTGGTTCCTGTTCGGGCACCTGATCGACCGGGGTATCCAGTGGCAATGAACCCTGTGCGGCAGTGGGCACTTTGGCCTCAACCGCTGCCGGAGCCTGTTCAATTTGCTGTTGCCGCTGTTCGTCTTTGCGCTCGTTCAGCAACTGGATGGCGCTGTCCTGACGCACCGGCGGCAAACCCGCAGGTATATCTGCCGCAAGTGCGGATGCAGCATGCGCGGCAAGATAGCCAGCCATCAGCATGGCGCACTGCGGCGCCAGAGAGAATGAGCGTCGCATCAGTGCCACAACCAGGAAGTCAGGCCAACGTGATGGCTCAAGGTCACCGGGTCGCGGTGCGGCGCACGGATGATCACCGTGCCATCGCTGGCGGTTTCACCCTGTGCGCCAACGGCAGTACCACCGTCCAGCTCCAGCAGGCCAGTAACCACCAGCTTGCCGCCAGCCGCGGTGAAACTGCCACCATCGTCAGCAGCGTAAACCTGTGCCCAGGAATCCCCCAGCCAGCCCTTCCAGCCACCATCCACTGACAGCGTGGTATAGCTGGTCAATGCCGTACCCAATACCACTGGCGCTGTCAGCGACATCTGCCCCAGTGCCAACACGCGTCCACCGGTATTGCTGATGGTGGTGCCCGCATTCACCGTCATGTTGCCAGATACAGAAATCAACCCGCCCTGCGATTGCTCGGTTGAGTGGGCAATGGTACGGCAACTGAACCAAGAGCAGGATTCATGCAATGACACCTGGCCGGTGCGGATTGCGGTGTTGATGAGACTGCCGCTGATATGGGCGTTCAGGTCACCATCGTTAACCAGTATCTGGCCACCAATATTGCGCAGACTGGCCGCTGAGAGCGTCATGCCTTTGTCGGCCACCATATCGGCCAACTGCCCTGGAATGGCAATGTCGCCAAAATCAATATTCAGACCGCTGTCGCCATGACGCAGGCCCAGCAAGTTATGCACATGATCAAAGTCGACCTCGTTGCCGTCATTCACCCCCGGTACGTGCGTCACCAGATTGGCAATTTCTCCACCGGCAGTCATGTTCAATGCGTTGTTGCTGATAATCCGGCCGGTTTGATTGGTGATGTCGCCACCTGCATGCAAAACAATGTCGTCACTATCACCAAACAGGATGGCCAGGCGGCTGCCGTCAACCGTCTGGTTCACGATACTCCCGCCCGCATTCAACACTACTGCGCCGGTGGAGGTGGCGTCTGACGTGTTTCGGGTATGCCCCTGGATCATGGAGCCGATATTCTGGATATCGCCCGTCGTATTGATCTGCACGGCACCGCCATTGGCGATCAGGGTTGAGCCTTTGGTGCCGTCATCCTGAACTGTCAGCTCGGCTGCTTTTGCAATAACATTGCCCGCGGCGAGCACGTCTGAACCGGTTAGCGTCACGTTGCCCGTTGCGTTGAGCTGCACGTTTTGCCCTGCCGATTCCACATCGGCACGTACGGCCAGTTGCCCGTTACGCTCGCTCTGGATGGTGACCATACCTCCGCTCAGCGAAACTCCGGCTGCGCCATGCAAGCTGGCCCCGTTCACCAGCAAAGTGCCGGGCGCATTGATATCAATCTCACCTGCGCTACTGGTCACGGTGGCGGGCTGGAATGCACCGCTGGCAAACGGCGATTGCACATTAACGTCTTGCGCTTTCACTGCAATATTCTGCACGGCAGTCAGGCTGCCGCCCTGAATATCCAGCCACTGCGCGGTGATGCCGATCCCGCCAGTGGCAGTGCCGATAACGCGCTGGAACTGGACATCATCTGGTGTAACGCCACTGGCCGCCCCGATGACCAGATCTCCAGATTGCGTCACTTTGCCGGTGGCATCACTGGTACCGGACTGGAGTGTGGCATCGGCCATCTCGATCTTTGGTGCCAGCACTTGCACATTGCCATTTGCACTGATCAGCGGCTTGCCCATCACGCCAGCACTCAGATCAACCTCTCCGGCTTGCATGCCGATATTGCCCTGCGCGGTAACCTGGCCACCATCCACGCGCACTTTGCCGTCTGCCTGCAAGGCAAAGTCGCCAACCGAGGCGAATGTCTTGCCCGCAATATGAACACCGGCTCCCTTATCAGTAATCAGTATTTCAATGCGGCCGGAAGTCAGCGACCCCAGCGGGGTGATGTCGACCAGTTCGCTACCGGGCGAAGTGGCGTTGCCGGCGCCGTATGAAACGTATTGCGAAAAATTGTCGGTTGCGGAAACCGCCGTATTGACCTCTGCCGTTGAGGTGCCGCCAACCAGGCGCGTCGTTGCCGTGGCGGACGTAAACGTATCCACCACCGGCCCGTTCACTTGCAGTTGTTTGGCAATCAGATCCAGGCTGAGCATTGCGCCAGTCAACCCGCCCGAGCCAATAACAATGCTGCCGCGGCTGGTGGTGAGCACCAGGTCTCGCTGCAATACCCCCGGCGCACTCAGAAAATCATTGAACGACACCGTACCGGTGCTCAGCACCACGTGCCCGGTATTCACAAAGTTACCGCCATCCACCGTAATCCCGTTGGGGTTGGCCAGAATCACATTTGCACGCGGCCCAAGCACGGTGATTGCGCCCTGAATCAGGCTTCGGTTGGAACTGGTCACTTCATTGACGATGGTACGGGCATTCACCCCAGTGTTCTGCAGCGCAGCCCCGGGTTTATCCACATTGAAGCTGGCATATCCGTTGTAAGAAACATTCGCAACTGCCGGCGCAATATTGATAACTGCGCGCCCATTACTGTCATAAATGACAGTTGTCGAAGTGTGTCCGTCAGGTGCAACTCCATTCGCGAAAGCACCGTGCATGACTGAGAAAATCAAAGTCATGCATCCAAAAAACCGCCCCGATTGCTGCATCTTTTTCTTTTATAAAGAATTAATCTACAAATCCGTAGTGACTGCCCGTTAACCGCGCCCCAAACCCGGTTAAGGTTATTATCAAATTCTAATGTACATCGAGGTGCTGCAGCAGCGCCGTTCGTCGATATACCAACATACAAGTAAGCGTCAGACTGTCTTTATGTGAAATTTTTTAGTCAAGAAACCGGTTTCAGCGGCGGCCATTGACCCGAGTCCTGGCCCAGTTTCAGGAGGAGGAAGGGGCCAGCCGCAATCCAGGCTGCGTCCGCAGTTTTTTATGGAAGCGGGCGGTTTGCAGAGGCACCGGTAATGAACGCGAAGAGGAAGGGTGCACCCGGGCCTGGGAATTGGATCGTCCAGAATCCCGGTTCGCCCGCCTGCGGGAAACAGGGCATCCCGGATGAAGGAAATCATTCCCCGAACAAGACCAAACTGCTCATGTGGGTGTTGCATTGATGCACAACCCGCACGGAATCATGTCTCCTGATCCGCCATCGCCTCCCCATTAGGAGCGAGCGCCCCGGGGACACGGGAAATGTTTAGATCAACGACCCACTGGCGCACCTGAGCGTCCGCTAGTCTGTAGCGTATCCAGTTGCGGTCCCGGCGCGAGATGACCAGCCCCTGCTCGCGCAGGAGTGCCAGGTATTGGGAAACCCGGCTGGAGGTCACACTGGCGACCTGCGCCACAAGCTCGTTGACGCACATCTCGCGCTGGGACAAGGCCCACGCAATCCGCAGCCCCAACGGATGCATCAGGACGCGCAGCATGCGGGCACGCAGCAGCATGTTTTGGGGAATCGGTTCCACGCCTGGCAGGGACGAACTCATCAACAATTTCTCTCTGGAATTATTTGCAACACTGGGTTGTCATCTCTATACGCAAAAAAAAGGGAGCTCTGGCGTCGCCCGACAGCCTGCCCCAGGAAAGCGGTCATGAAGGTGGTATACAAGCCGCATCAACCCCGGAATGAGCAATGATATTTATTTTTGTCGAGGGAGTCAGGGCTCTTTGCCAAACCCCGGCACCGGATTTGGATCACGTGATCCAGCCCGGGGCTTGTTCTGCCCAGGCCTTCGCCTAAAAAAAGACCAGCCCATCCAGTGCGGTCCGAAAGATTTGATCCCCCGCCTATACTCCACTCCCGCTGCTGTGGATGCTGGGGTAGAAAACTGGATCACAGCGCACGCTGAACTAGATACCGCTAACGAGGACAAACATAAGAAGTCTTCGTATAACCGGGGAGGGATCGCATCGATCACCACACACTTTTGCCCAGATCTTAGGACAATAAAAGAACCACAGCACCCCAATGCTATTTGCCGTCAGCTCATGCCCTCAAAACGGTAAGAGGAGCCTCACTCGGCTCGTTTCGTGGCCGCGAGGTAAATCCCCTTCCCTCCCGGGAATATCCGGGAATTCCCCGTCACATTCCCGTCTCTTCCCTGAAATTCCGGAATTTTCGAAGTTCTTTCCTATTTCACCGGCAAAACCCGGGATTTCCCGGGATTTCCCGGGCGTTTTCCGAGTACACCGGGAAATCCCGGCTTTTCCCCTTAATACCCGGGAATTGTCCTTATTTCCCCCGCTTTTGCAGATTCTGGCAGAAGTGATCATGCTCGCTGGTAAAAGTGGTTATTAAACCGCCAGCGAGCGAACACCATGCTTGAACAATTGAACTGATGTCTCTTATTTGAATAGGGCAGCCACCGTGTGGCAAGACTGATGCGCCGCCGGTTTGCGCTCGCAGACTGGCTACCATCGTCGTCCCGGCAAGCTGGGAGGCAAATCTGCGACCGTCGCGGCCAACCATCTGGCACGGCAGTTCGATGTCACTGAACCCAACAAAGTCTGGGTCACCGACATCACCTATATCCGCACGCATGAGGGGTGGATGTACCTGGCTGTCGTGCTTGATCTGTTTTCCCGACGGATCATAGGGTGGTCGATGGGCGCCCGCATGGACCGGGAACTGGCCATCAATGCGCTATTGATGGCGGTGTGGCGACGTCGGCCAGATGAAGAAGTGCTGGTGCACTCGGATCAAGGCAGCCAGTTCAGCAGCTATGACTGGCAGGACTTCCTGAAAGCGCATCGGCTCAAACCGAGCATGAGCCGGCGCGGGAATTGCGGCGACAATGCGGTTGCGGAGAGTTTCTTCCAGCTACTCAAGCGGGAGCGCATCCGGCGAAGGACCTACATCACCCGGGAAGACGCCCGGCGAGACGTATTTGATTGCATCGAGATGTTTTACAACCCCAGGCGCCGACACAGTTTCAACAATGGGTTATCGCCGGTAGAGTATGAAAGGCAGTATTTCGAACGGCTCTCGAGCGTCTAGTGAAGCCGGGCCGATTCAGGTTCCTGTCGCTGGGTGATGCGCGGGAAAAGATTGAGCGCTGGCGGGTCCATTGCAACGAGTTCAGGCCGCATAGTTCGCTGGAAAACCGGACGCCGAGCGAGTCCGGCTCGCACACCTTGAAGCCGGGAATCTCCAGTTCCAGCCGCTCGGTGAGGCGGGAGGAGATCACCGTACGGCAAATTTATCCCTCCTTCATTTAAATTAATTTCGACTCGTTTTCCTCCGCCCCCTTCACTTTCTTCCCATACCTCCCCTCGCTAACCCCCGCCATCAATTCTGCCGGGTACGGCTTCAAAAATTCACGCGCCACTTCCGGATCTTTGCAGGTCAGCCACGCCTCATACTCATCAGGCGGCACGATCACCAGCGAGCGCTTTTCATCGTTCGGCTTGTGCATACGTTTCATGAATGGATGGTCGTCAGCGTTGATCGTCAGTTGGGTGAACGAATACGCAATGTGCTTCGAATCAGGGTCTTTCCACGCCCGCACCAGCCCGGCCACTGCAAATTGCTTCTGGTCCGCTAGACCTATGCGCCACTCCTCCGCAAACCCCGTCTCATAACATGGCTCATAAAACGCCCGCATCGGCACCAGACACAACTGCGAACGGTTCCAGGCATCGCGGTAGGATTTCTTCTCGCCCACGGTTTCAGAGCGCGCATTCATGGTGGTAATGCGAACACCTGGTGGTAACCGTTTCTGCGGGATCATGCCGTAGGTACCCACAATCAAATGCGGCCCCTCGCCCCGGTCAACGATGATGGGCGCGCGATAGTCCTGCCACGTGCCATCGGGCCAGTCATCCTCATCCCACTCAGGCAAACCAAAATCCATGACCATCTGCTTGGGTGTTGGCAAATAATGTACGCACATCGGCTGGGCTCCCACCATATAGAACGTTCGTTCTATACTGCACTCGTTCTCGTAATTGATATTGAGTGTAGATGATGGAAGCCCTCTTGTTTGGCCCTGCCGCAGCCCACCTGGCACCGCCGATCCAGCTAATCCCGCTGGCGGGCACCCGCGTTCCAGCTGGCTTTCCCAGCCCCGCAGATGATTGGACGGAAGAGCGAGTCGACCTCAATCAGCGCTACGTCACTCACCCAGAAGCCACCTTCTACTTCACCGTAGCCGGCGACAGCATGAGCGGCACTGACCCGGCCCGATCAATCCCGGATGGCGCCACCCTGATTGTCGACCGCGCCCTGCAAGCCGAACATGGCGCCGTCGTCGTGGCCGTCATCGACGGTGATTTCACGGTAAAGCGCCTGTTCAGCCGCCGCGGGCGCATTGCGCTCATTCCAGAAAACCCCGCCTACCCCGTCATTGAGCTTGCCGAAGGGCAAGAGTTGGCGATCTGGGGCGTGGTCACAGCATGGGTGCACCAAGCCCGATGAGCCCCTTTGCCCTTGTTGACGTGAACAATTTCTACGTCAGTTGCCAACGTGTATTCGAGCCCAAACTCGAAGGCAAACCGGTGCTCGTACTCAGCAATAACGACGGCTGCGCCATTGCCCGCAGTGCCGAAGTCAAAGCCCTTGGCGTCAAAATGGGTGCGCCCTGGCACCAGATGCAAGACCTCGTGCGCCAGCACAGCATCATCGCCCGTAGTAGCAATTGCGCCCTTTATGCCGACATGAGCACGCGCGTCATGACGATCCTCCGGCAATTCAGCCCGCATCAGGAGGTGTACAGCATTGATGAGTGTTTTCTCGGGCTGCGCGGCATTCAGCGCGATCTGATCGACTACGGGCAAGAGATACGCGGCACGGTTAAACAGTGGACCGGCCTGCCCGTCTGCGTCGGCATTGGACCCACGAAAACGCTGGCCAAACTCGCCAACCACCTCGCCAAGAAACGGCCAGAATTCAACAGCGTGTGCGACTGGCAACGTATCGACCGGCAACGCCAACAAGCCCTGATGGCCGAACTGGCACTCAACGATGTCTGGGGCGTCGGCCCCCGTATCGCCGCCCGCTTGCAAACCGATGGCATTCACAACGTTGCCACCCTCGCCGCCTGCGACCCGGAAACCATCCGCCAACGCTACAGTGTCGTTCTGCAGCGCACAGTGCTGGAGCTGCGCGGCGTACTCGCCATCGAACTCGCCCAGGAAAGCGAAGACAAACAGCAAATCTGCTGCGCCCGCTCGTTTGGCCACCCGGTCTACAGTCTGGAAGCCATGGGTGAGGCCGTCAGCGTCTACGCCGCCCGCGCCGCTGAAAAACTCCGCCGTCAGCACTCCATCGCCTCTGGCATATCGGTATTCATCCAGACCAACCCGTTCAAGCCCAACGAGCCGCAATACAATCAGCACGTGGCCATTGCGCTTGATCCAGAATCCGACGACACCCTGCAGATCACCCGCTACGCGCTCTGGATACTCAAACGCATTTACCGGCCCGGTTTCGCCTACGCCAAAGCAGGCGTCATGCTCACCGGCCTGCAGCCGCGCGGCACCGTGCAACGCCACCTGTTCCGCACAGATCCAGATCCGCTCACCCGCGCCGCGCTTAATGAAACCATGGACCGCATCAACGCCCGCTGGGGCCGCGGCACCATGCGCACCGCCAGCGCCGGCACCACGCAAGACTGGAAGATGCGCCAAAACCACCTTTCCCCAGCATGGACGACACGCTGGCCAGATATCCCCGTCGCCAGGTAACACCATGCAAGTCACCGTCTACCAACTACGCCAGCGCGGAAAACGACAAGACCGTGCGTCCAAAGATCAGGCAGTTTGCGGATATCTAAAAATGACAGGTACCGACACCCAGAACTACAAAGGCCATGTATTGAACGTGAACCGCAAAGGTGAAGATGGCAGCCCGCCAGATCACCTGCTGCCCCCGCTATACGATCCCAAGATAGGTGGCTTGGTTAACTTCGACGGTAAAGTGCGTATCCGTTTTATTGGTTTTCAGCTCACGCCAGATGGGTGTGCCGTGGTGCAGGAATGGGTGTGTGATATTGGTTAAGGGTTACGTACGTCGGTTCACTTTTACCCGAAGTGAACGTTCGTTCTATATTGATATCCATTACCCAAGTGATCTCTCGTAGGAGGCTCCCATGTTTGAACAAACCCGTGTGTCAGATGGTGTAGACATTGTTAGCAAAGACTTTCGGATGTCGATTCGGCAAGCAGCAACCGAGAAGGGATACACAGCGGGCTCTTTGACAATGTCGGTATGGCGGCGAGACCCATACAAGCCCGCATCTGATGCTATCGAGCGAGAGGCGGCCACCGCAGTTTCAAACCTCTATGTCGGCTTCGGCGGCCTGATCGTGGATAACGGCGAACTGGTGATCAATGAGCTGGTGGGCTATCCGGCAACGCACAATGAAAAACTCCGGATCAACCCGCCGCAAGGCATGGACGAGCCACTACTCAATACATTGGATGATGTCGTTACCACCAGCTTTTCAAGCTGGTTTGTATTGCGCGAGTTCAGCAAGGATGCTCATCGACCGACAGCGCGAGAGATAGAAGCCGTTCGCCTCATGATGTCCCGATACGTCATCGACCGCGCCGCGGGAGAAGAGCTGGTTGATCTCGCTGACGCTGATGGGCGGCTCTATTTCAAGCCAGAAACCGACCTTTACGAAATTCTGACCGCACGCCCCATCATCTTGCCCGCCATCGAATTCGCCCACGCAACCGTAGCGGAAAAGCTCAAGGAAGCAGCGAGGAGATACGGCATCGGCAGCAATGGCGAAACGCTGCAATGACTCAGCAAGCCAAGTAAGTCATGAGATTGATTGCGCACAAAACCGGCACACAAAGACGGCTTCAGAGTTAGAAACGCATTTGGCCGCCAGGCCAATTGCGTGCGGTTGTACACCACTTGAGGCCGGGTAAATCACCCGGCCTTTTTTCGCGCAAAAGCGGCATTTATCCGAAATCGCTAATGGCGGCGCCAGTCGCCAGCCGAGCATCCAGGCAACTTTGCCGCTGATCGGCAGATGGCCTAGGTCGTGCTTGAATTTCAAGGTAGCAAATCATATTCAGTGAAATACCACTCATCCAACCCTAGTGCACCTCAGGTAAAAGGAGGCTTGTGACACCATGAAACCGATCCGCATCACCTACAGAACGCACGAAAACGAGAAGACATTTACCTATGACTTCGGCGAAGCACTCGCCCCGTCACAGGTGGACTCACTGGTGCTTGAAGCAGTCATCCAGCACGCATTCCCGGAGAATATGGCCCCGCGCCGTATCGTGGATTTCCCGCTTGGAGAAACTGCACAGAAAGAAACGATCGAAGCGGTCATGCGCCGCCTTTCGTTCCATCACATCGAATACCAGATCGGTGAGCAAAGCCGGAAAATTCAGGCCAAGCACCTATTCCACCTCTAAGCCCTTCCCAGTTTCGAGCGGCCCGCAGATGCGGGCTTTTTCTCGCCCGGTGCTTGTGTCGCCGCGGTAAAGAACTGTGCAAATTGGATGCACCGAATGAGCAGGTCTGACCCGCTCATTGTTCCGTTCTGCGCAGGGCGGTTAACCAGACCTTTGGGCGCCGTGACGCGAATAGCCCAACCAGACCCAGTCCCAACAATGCATAGGTTTCCGGTTCAGGAACGGGAGAAACGGCAGTCAAAGACCACGACGATGGCTCCCCCTCTACCTTGAAGGCATCAAGACCGAACCCATGGCCCAAGTAATAATCCAGCCCGGGACCGTATAAATTGCCTGACCGGTTGGAGCCATAGCCAAGGAATGTGACGTAATTGAAGACCGGATTGGGGAGAAGAGGTACGTACAACTGAAAATAGTTATCGTGGCCATCGAATGACATGAGTGGTGGCAAGAAATCACCGAGGGCCGAAGTTACGTGTATCTGGCTGCTATCTGCACTGAACAGCAAATGACCGTCGTGGTCTGTCTCGTTCAAAGTGAAATCTGCAAGATGATTGATTACATTGCCGCTTGCCGTGCCCCAGAAAGTGCCTGACATCGTAAAGTCGATGCCAGGGTCTGCACCTTGCTGAAACGTATAACTGTAGTGGTATTCCGTACTGGAAAAGACACTTGAACACAGCAGCCCCGCCACAACCCCGACAGCGAACCTTAGCGTTTTCATGAGAAGCCTCACCCGCGTGATGAAAAGTGGCATCACCCGCAGATGACGCTGGGTAATAATGCGCTTACCCATGACGCAAGCAAGCAATACGTGGGGGTTGGGCCTGTAACCTGATGATTGGTTACCCGGACAAGGAATGGGAAACCGTATCTGGCAACTAACACCATCCTGGCAAGCGTTACGAACCGCCCTTTGTGTCCGGTGGCCGTCGTCATACTCCTGAGCGCTTGGGTCGGTCAGCCCGGGGTTCCTGTTGCACTACTAACGGGGCTTGGGAAGTTTTGTGCATTCTTTTTTGCATCGACCTGTTAGGTCTGTATATGGATTGAAAAAAGAATCGGGATTCCTGCAGCACTCGGGCGGTGCAGCAAGACCACTGAGTCGCTTCGGCGGGTTCGTGCTGCTGGCGGCCTCACTACACCACTCACTTCACACCCGGACCGGCCTGTGATTTCGTACCGGGTGCCGTTAAGTCGCAAAAGCCAATTCGTTTTAGCGTTTCGGTCCTGACTTTGCTGCCAGGGGAACATAGTTCAGTGGGCTCAAAAGACCCGAGCCATGAATTTTTTGCATTTCTCCTTGGCCAGGACGTATTTCCAGTGGCATAGGCCAGATAGCAACTGCTTGGTGACTGATCCTATTGAAAGCCTCGCGGCAAAAATATTCGAGTGAAGCAGCAGAGCTCTGCCACGTCGATTGTTAAGGCGCTTTCCTCGCTAAGGATTCATGAAGCGCTTCGCATCAATGACAATATTTTCCCGGGTCCATTTGGTTTTTCCCGGGATTTCCGGGGTACTGTCGGCCTTGCCCGGATATAGCCGAGCCGAACTGGGAGCCATCTTCTTCCACCGTTTTTGCTCGACTCCATCCGCAGTGCCCATCCCTTCATTTCAGCACACTCCTCCACTCTCAGAGCCGGCCCCCACAAGATTGGGTATTCATGCCTCTACAAAGCAATCCTCAGCGCTTTGTTGACCAACCCAATAGCTACGTTTATCGTAGTTTTTTTTGTATAAATAATGAACAAGCTACTAGTGGTTGTCGGCCTGCGCCCGGAAGCCACACTCAGGAGGTAGCCCGCCCTGTCACCCCACCTTTTGTTCCTCCATGAAGGATCGTTTGATGAGCAATGCTTGCACTGTTCAAATCTTCCACGAAAACAAATGGCACGACGCAGCCTTCACAGAATTGACCGATGGTCCCGACTCCGGTTGGAAAGCGCCCACGCGGTTTGGATACGATGCGAATTGGGCTCTAGAACATCGCGCCAGGCGGGATGCCTGCGCCGTCAGTGCTGCCGTGCCCGTGGGAATCGATCTGGAATGGCACAATGCCTGGCCAGCGTTTCTGATTGACCTGCTGCCACAAGGCTTCGGCCGCGATAAGCTCCTGCCCCATCTCGGTTTGTCAGTGGCGGCGGAAGCAGCCGCAGACTGGCGTTTGCTCTGCGCCGGCGCAGGCAGCCCGATTGGCAACATGCGGGTCAAAGAGGCAGCGGATTGGCTGGTCAGTAATCAAGTCAGACTGCCCGGATTCACAGATCACCAGGTGTGCGGCCATGACGCTGATTTCATCGAATATCTGACCCAGAGCGATGCCCTGATGTTTTCTTCGGGTGCCCAAGGGGAATGGCCCAAAGCCATGCTCACGCGGGATCGGGCCGGGTTGCTGCACCTCGATCATGCATTGCCGGATAGCGAAGCGGCCGCGCACTACATTGTCAAATTCAATCCGAAAAACAGCCCGGAGCGCACGCAGGCCATTTTTGATTGCGAGGCGCCATACATGGAATTCGCCCGGGGCCTGGGCCTTTTTGTTCACGCCCCGCTTCAGCAAAAACACCGTGCGCTGTTTATTCCCAGGTTCGATCGTGCAGTCACGGAAGATGGCCTTGCGCTTCGCCACGGGCAGGAGAGCATTGCCAGCCTGACAGGCCGTGCCGGCTTTGAAGATGTCCCGCCCCACGAGGAAGTATGCCAGGCGCTCCATGATTTGTGCTCGGATGGCTATTTTTCTATCCTGGAATACATACGGCGCGACGTGGCCAACCTTGCGCTGAAGAACACCGACAATCATGCGCGCAACACGGCGATCCAGCGCCGTGCAGATGGATACATCGGTTTGACGCCACTATTCGACTTTGCACCGATGTCGATGCACCCAGCCAGTATTTCGCGCCGCATGCGCTGGGGCGAAAACCTGGAAACAGGTGGTCGCCCGGACTGGTGTGCCGTCGTCGAATGGATTACAGCGGAAGTCTTTCAATCAGCAGAACTGGGTGCGAAATTGCGAGCCGACTTGTTGGCCATGGTGCCGCGTCTTGAAGCCCTGCACGCAACCTTGGCAGGAACGACCCTGCCGCTGGCAAATGTGGCCCAAGTTCGCTACGCGGTGCTCGCCCAGATGGATGCGCTTTCCCGGCTGATGTAATCGTCCTGGCTGATGACTCAAAACCACCTCGCTACTACCTGGCGTCAACCAGCGAAAATCCGCTTGAGCGAGACTGTTGGCGTGACGTGGTCGTTCTGCGCGGAGCTTTTTAGTCCCAGAATTCCCGGGAAAACCCGGGCGGATCCGGCTTTTTCCCGGACCTCTTGGTTTTTTCCCCGTTCTACCCGGGAAAACCCCGCCCATTCCCGTTATCACCGGTCAAAACCGGGAATGCCCCCTCTTCCACGGGTATTCGTCGGGTTCTGCGCGGGTGAGCGTACCGGCATATCAACGCGACATCCTGACTTACCGTGGCCTGGCTCCATCAACATAGTCACTGCTGATGGCAAAACGGAGGGTGCCATGTTGACCAACGCCATAACTACGTTTATCGTAGTTTTATTATTTTTGCATGCTGGGGTCTCAGATTAGGTAGCCATTGCCCGGTAAACCAAACCTGTCAGTGGCAACAAGGTCTGGGCAGTTCCAGATAGCCCGAGGGAAATATGAAACTACTGGTTATGAGTGATCTGCATCTTGAATTCAGCACCCTGCGCGTCGACCCAGGCGATGCTGATGTGATCATCCTGGCTGGTGATATCGCCGTTGGTGATGCCGCTTTCCCCTGGATCCGCGCCCAGTTCGGTGATCGTCCCGTTGTATATATCGCGGGCAATCACGAGTACTACAAGCATGAGTACCACTCAATGCTTGCGCAACTCAGGGAGTCGGCCCGGCAATCAGGCGTCTATTTCCTTGAGCGCGACGCCATGGTGATTAGTGACGTGCACTTTTATGGCACCACTCTCTGGACTGACATGGCGCTGTTCGGCCATGACCAGGAAGGTCGCCCTGCGGGTGTATTTGACGCCAACACCGGGCTCAATGATTTTTCATTGATTTCGTTTGAAGAAAATGGCAAACGGCGTTTATTTTCCGCGGAAGACTCAGTTGCATTGCATCACGAGAGCCGGTCGTGGCTGCAGGACTCCCTTGCTCGGTGCCCCGGTAAATCCTGTGTGATCACCCATCACGCCCCAAGCGCACTCAGTGTGCCTGAACGGTTTGCCCAGTCACCTCTGACTCCCGCTTTTGCCAGCGCCATGGATGGGCTGGTTGCCAAAGCCAACGTCTGGATTCACGGCCATACACACGATTCGTTCGATTATCGAATCGGACAATGTCAGGTTGCCTGCAACCCCCGGGGGTACACCCGCCCCTGGAAATCCTTACCCGAGAATACCGAATTCGATCCTTGCAAAATCATCACCATTTGATGATCTGGATTTTGCTTCCAACGGGTTAACGATGCCCGTTGGCCTCGCGGAGACTGGTTTGACTTTTCCGCGGGGCGCCACGAACCGGCACGCCTCTCATCAACCAACTCATCGGGGGGTTCGATGATGCGTGGCCCTTTGGGCCGACTTGCGCTACTAGACACTCAACGCAATGGCCGGACAAAGCGGTTAGTTTTGCGCGGAGCGCAGCTCCTCCAGCAGCCTTTTCTTCGTTGCCTCATCCGCGCGGGCAAACAACAAAATAAACTCGGCCAGTTCTTCGTCCTCTGCGAAAAAATATGCAGTCGGGACTTTCAGCACCTCAGCCAGCTTTTTCGCCATGGCATGCTCGACTTGATGGATGCCTAGCTCGTAACGATTGAGTCGGGTACTCGCGACATTTGGATCCAGCCCGGCTGCGATGCCCACTGCCTTTTGCGAAAGCCCGGCCTCCTTGCGTATTTTTTTCAATCGCACTCCGAATATATTCACTGCTGGAGCTGGCACACCCATCACCTCGATTTGTCGAAGCTACGAGTATCGTTGCAATGGCCTTGTTTGCGATACTACGTAATACGTAGTATCGCAAACAAGGAACCACCACACATCTCCATGCACACGTTCAAAAATCAACGGAAAACTACGTTTTTCGTTGCACATGTGATAAAACATATACTACGATTAACGTAGTTTCAAGATTTGCTATGGCGACAGGCCGGCACATCACTTTCATATAATTCAAAGAGGATCGGCCCATGACAATCTGGAAGGAACCGGGAGTCAGCGTGCAACCGGAAGTGACTCTCAGGAAATGGAGTTTTATCGAGATTCCTACGGGAGATATTCATCTACTGGGGCAGAACCAGCTGACTTTCAGGGGACGTATGTCCACCAGGGTCGTGAGCTTTGACTTGGAGACGATGAAGTGCAAAACGCAATCTGGCCGAATTTATCAGTTGGACGGAGCGAGCGGCTTCGACGGTGACGCTGCATATGTGTGGAGTCAGCAGTGGTCGGGCCTGAGCCGTGATGTCAGTGCGCAGGTCCTATCTGGCGAGAAAGTGTTCTCCAATGTAGGTCACAGCACCGATGATCTGCAGTCGCTGCGGCAACAATGCTGGGTGACATTGGCGAACGGGCACGATTTTGAAGCCCTCAGCCAAGCCATCGAGCGGGAAAGACCCCGGGCTGTTTTCATTGCTGCGGTAGATCTGGAACTCAACGCATTTGAAACGCTTGTCGAGCGCGTGCGGGCCCACACCTGGTTGTACTGGCTGGCGGTCCCGATTGATGGGCGGCTGACCGAGAAAGGCCGGCAATGCTGGCAGGCACTTGCGCCACACAATGCGACGATTCGAATCGTGGATATCGGCAGCCTGGCCGTTGCTACGCTGAGCTGCGCATTTGATCGCAGAGTCTGGATGCCCCCAGCGGAGCCTGTTTTTGCGAGCCGGGTTCAGATGACGTCATTGCCCCTCGATGAGCGAGGAACGGAAGGGGCTCATGGTCAGGAGATTAAACGGGACGACTTTCAGCTCTCGCTATTTCCCGGCACTTTGGAAGCACTGGAAAAATTCAGGATACCTGTCTTGATTACCTACGAGGCCCCCGCTGCTTGGGAAGCCCATGGTTTCCGCGAAATTGACGAACTTGCATGCAAGCTGGAGCCTGCAATGCATTTCTACATTCGAACGGACAGCGAAACCAGACCCGCCGGCGCCTGCGGCACCAACGCTTGTCATGTTCAAGCCCTTGCGCCAGGTCAGGTGTTCGATCTGGAAGGCAAGGTTATACCGGTGACCTGCTGATGGGATTTGCTATCTGCATACCCCGTCGGGGAATGCCAGGGCGACGCGATCCCCACCCATTCCGGGGAGATCAATGATGCCACGCACCCCGTCTATCAGCCATGCAGCTGCGGCGTTATGGAACCGCCGCGTTGAGCTGGCGTTCGCCTGGGGCAATTGCCCTCCTGCCGCGGGCACATCCGCGGTACACCTCACCGACGCACCCGGCTTGTCAGGCGGGATGGTAGAACCCGACTTTCTGCGCTGCCCCGCTTTTTTTGCGTTCCGGGACGGAAACAATGTTGGATTGTCGGACACACGTTTTGCGCACGCCGGTGTCGAGTTCTACTTTTTCGGGGAGCAGTTATACGCGGATTTTGACTGGGCGATTCTTTACACCCTGATCCGGCGCTTCGCATCTCTCAAAGCAGGGACGCTGATCGAGGGCTCATTCAGCGAGCTGATTCCCGAGGCTCATTTTCTGCATCCAGGACAGATTTTGCTTTCCATGCGCAAGCTCAGCCAGGGGATTTTGCGGGTCCCGCAGTATCGTTTCGATGGTTCGCTATTGGGCTGGTTTCAATCGCATCAAACCGATCCTGATCGATTTATATTCAGGCTTCACCCAAATCTTCCCCGCCTTTATCTCGACTGCAAAGGCACGACAGTCTGGGGAGCCCCGGGCTGGTTCTTGCAATTCATGGATTGCGTGCCGCGGAAGCGAACCTTGCAATGAATGGATATCAAGGCGTACCAGGTTTCTGTTCAACTGCGGCAAGAACTGCAACTCAAACGACTCGGCCAGTTGTCCTCGCACTTGGTCTTGAACGAAAGCTCATATTCGCCAGCTGCTTGAGAGTAAGCATTTAGGGTATCGGCGTAAACACCAAAGAAAACAAGCAGCGCTCACCAAGGTGATATGTCGCTTTTTTCTTTGGGATTGGCGATATGGGAGTCTGTGTGATTCAGGCGAGACTCAATCACCTTCTGACTTCGGTACCAACAAGTCCACCAAATCACACTGAAGTTGCCCAGCAAGATCCGCCATCACGGCGAGAGACGGATTGCTGATGCCTCGCTCGATTTGTGAAACGTAGGACCTATCCAGGTTGGCACTCAATGCCAACTGTTCTTGTGACATTCCCAACGCATGTCTCTTCCTCCTGACTGTAACAGCCAGGGCAGTTTTGAGTTGCTGGAAATCACGCGGGGAGCTCATGTCGCGAGCGTGATGTTTTTGAGACTCTCAATCCACGGAATATAATCCTCAGTGTGGATTATATTCATCAATCAGCATAAACTTATTTTGGCTATTTAGTCGCTGTTGAACCAAACGGTTTCTACAAGCCAAAAACCAATAACAACGCCCGTTTAGGACCACGATGAACAAATATTCGATTTCAATTGCACTGGTCACATCAGCGGTACTCGCTGCATGTGGTGGCGGTAGCGGTGGCAGTGGCTCCGCCTCTACCCCGGTTGTCACGCCCACACCTACGCCCACGCCATCTGCGTGCGCTGCTCCAGCTCCGTCCACCGCAACATCGGTCGGAGCCATAACGCTGCTGGCCGCCCCTGGCAAGAGCGCCAATAGTTATGTTGCCAGCGGCAATGATACGGCCGACGCGCGCAACTTCCTGAACGGCGTACGCTCCGAGCTTGGCTTGCAGTCCATGACGGACAATGTAGCTCTCGACCAGGCTGCCGCAAACCATGCCGGCTACCTGCAGCAAAACAACACCACTGGCCACGATGAAGTGCCTACCAACCCCGGCTTCACCGGCGCCGATCCGGCGACACGAACCAACGCCGCTGACCCGGCCAACGGAGGCATCTCTGGCGAGGTTGTGGCTTGGGCGCCCGGCCAAACTGGGGATTTTCTGTCACGAAACCTGTTTGACGCTCCGCTCCACCGTACTTTGATGATGGCTGACTTCAAATATCAAGGTGTCGCGGTAAACAGTGGTCATCTGGTCGCGGATTTCAGCAGCCTCAACGCGTCCCCGGTGAATCAGCTGGTTGCCTATCCGTATCAAGGTCAGACTGGCGTGCGCGTTTTCTGGCAGGACTTTGAGTCACCGGATCCGTTGGCTGGTACCACCTTTTCTGGCCAGCTCGTTGGGTATCCGCTCGTCCTGTTAGGCGGTCTGGGTTCGCAATTGACGCTGACAGCCTTCACACTCAATGATGCCTGCGGCACAGCGGTACCGCTGATCACCCGGGATCACACCAGCACAGCGGTCCAGATCGAGAACAACGTAATACTGGCCATCCCAGCGGTTACCGGCTTGTCAGTCAACACGGCGTACACCGCTCACGCTACTGGCACTTACACCGCGCCCGGTAGCACGACGGCAACTCCGCTTGATATCACCTGGTCTTTCACCACTGGTGCACACTGACCCTGTCACTTGCTAATCAGTACCAGGGCTCTGGTACTGACTAACATTTATTAGCTTAAAGTTGATTTGCACCGAATTACTGAGAAGCTAATGGCCGATTGCTTTCTCCCAAGCGTATTCCGAAAGTGCTGACAAAGTATTCTGGAAGAAGGGAGCCTGTAGACTGGTGATTCAGAACCAGTCATTCCGGATGTATTGAGTCGGTCCGCCAGCGCTGGTTGACTATCAGAAATGGCCCTTATCTATCACGGTTGGCAATCCTTAAAGTTGTCACGCTCGACCGACGACAACCTCTCGGCAAAGTACCCTGGATCGGCGGGATTTCGGCCATAGCGGAAGTTGGCTGCCATCACATTCGATGGCCGCTGCCGACCCTTTACTGTCGTTGTCGGTCAGGGGAAGCGGACATTAACGTCGAAGGTAACCAGCACCGACGCGCCAGTAGCGGACACCCAAACTTCGCAGCAGTTTGGGTGTCCGATTGACTGACGTGTCAGGCCTCACTTCGCACGAAGCTGACGCGAAAGGGCTGTACCTCGCCTATTAGGTCGACGAGGCCTGACACCTCGACGCCATTCGCTGGCGTGAGTGACACTGTCGCTTCAAGGATGGTGTTGTGTTCCATCATGTACAGCGCCACCTCGACATCGTCTTGGCCGTTCAGGACAGCCTTTCCACCTTTCGTTTCGAGGCCGCGAATGTAGAGATGCGGAGGATAAAGCGCCCACGACCACTCCGAATCTTCGTTACACGTCAAGATTGTGAATACGTGCTCATCACCCCGGATTTCAAGGGTTAATTGCCCTCGATCATGAACGATGGTTGATTTACCTGGATCGATTCCGAACTCTGTGCTGCCGATGATGAACGTGTTCATTCGTAGAGCCTAACGCCAATTGGCCGAAAAAAGTTCGGGGCAACCTAGCAGAATGTGTGCAATGAATTTATTTTTAGAGCGTTTTCTACAGCCTCGCCCACATACGCATATAGATATTAAGGCACATCCGGTGACTGCTTATGGGGGCGGTTTTCGACCGTTAGCTCCTGGCCGATAGCGGCCAATGTAGCACGTTGTCCTCAATGGCCGCTCCGGCCGAGAACCACCCCAATGCCAATGCTCTATTTGGCCAGTCCCCTCGCGAGCTGCAGGTTCGGTTCGCTGTCCTTGAGCTGAAGGGACGCGCATAACCAGGCTTTTGCTTTTGGCTGCAAGTCAGATCGCCGCCAGTCATTCATTCAGTTCCACGCGATTACGACCCGCCGCTTTGGCGCGGTAAAGCGCACCATCAGCCTGTTTCAATACCTGGTCTATATCCAGATCTGTGTGCGGCCGGTACTCGGCGATTCCGATGCTAATCGTGCAGCGAATTTCCTGTTCATTCGCGATGATGACTTTCTGGGCCAGCGACTGGCGAATGCGCTCCGCTACCACCACGGCACCCTGCTGCGTGGTCTGGGGTAAAACGACGACAAATTCCTCCCCGCCAAACCGTGCGGCGATGTCGCAATCGCGCACGCTAGCCCGCAAAATATCGGCCAGAGTGCGCAGCACCACGTCACCGGCATCGTGGCCATAGGTGTCGTTGACCTGCTTGAAGTGATCCACGTCCAGTGCAAGAACGCTCCATGACTGCAGGTAGCGATCCGACTGGTGCTGGATCTCCTTGATCCAGCTGAAAAATTTGCGCCGGTTAGCCAGCCCTGTCATGAGGTCGTGCAGTGCGTCATATTTGAGCGCTTTGCGCTGGCGCTGATTCTGATGAAAAACCCCCAACACCAGCCACTGCATGACACACAGACAGGCAAACACAACTACCGAGAAGGCCACCTGCACCCGCCATTTGGCCAGGTACACATCTTTGCTTTGCGCGACCAGTTGCAACCACTGCGTATTATGCAGCGGAGCAAGCACGGCAAGTCGTTCGGTTCCGTCAATCGGCGATCGATAAAATTTAACATCGGACCCGTAACGGGAGTCCTGAAAAGATGCGCGGCTGATTGCTTGCACCTCCGCCTGATGCCCCTCTGCCGGATCCCCTGCATACGTATAGCGATACAGTACTTCATTCGTGCGGTAGTCAAGAATGGCCAGTACGCCGTCTTTGCCCAGATTGAACCCCCGCGCCGCATCCGCATTGAGCATGACAGACAAGCTATGCAGGCTGGTAAAGCCGATCACGCTGCCCAATGAATTTCCATCCGGAGACTTGATCAGCCGGTACGTCACCATTCCCCCTCCCCCCAATTCGGCAGCGAACTGGCGGGAAACAAAAAAGGATGCCGACCTCACCTTGCGATCGTAGATAAAGCGATATTGGGGCGCATCCTTGAAGGAGTAACTAGACAACACGGTCGGTGGCAATACCGATGCCACCGGCACGTCTGAGTCAAGGGCAATGATTTTGCCGGTTGGATCCAGGACCGCGACGGTATCCAGCCATCGATGTTGTGTTTCGTCGCCCAACAAAAGCTTCCTTTCCCGCAGGCTGTCCTCGTTCACTCCCGTGGTTCGTACCACCTCGCCGAGCAATGCGAGCTGGTAGTCCAGCGTTGTCTCCAACTGCTCAAAACTTCGCAGATGCATTGACGAGACGTTTTTCAGGCTCTGTACCACCGCCTCTTCAATCCAGCCATGCTCCAGAAGCAGGTAACCAGCCGCACCACACCCCTGGAGGAGCATCACCATGACCAGCAGCGCTCGCTTGGCGGTCATGTCGGAATCTACCGGAAACCTGAGAAAGGGTCGCAGATGCACAGGGGGATCCACTTTTATTGGTATGTTAATAAACCCGAACAGGGGAATGACCACCACTGAGCTTCAATATAGGTCTACGAAATAAATCAGCCTCATGTAATTTTTCCGACCGCTAACGCGCCAATTTCCGTGACTGGGTCGCATCATTTTAAGTCGATGGGTGAACGGGGATATCGGCCATACTCGCAAGCCGGGGTGCGGAGCTTTTCAGGGGGAGTTTGCTGCAGCACGAACGTACCAGGGCGGGAATCACTATCGCGATAGCTATTGCCACTTGACCAGTCCGTTTTGAGGCGGCAGCGGCCATCGAATGTGATGCAGCCAACTTCCGCTTTGGCCGAGATGTACGCGTCGCCAGTTCGGCTAGTTTCAGATGAGAGCGGTCTTTTCAACGGACAGTGGAACTCACCTGAATCGGCTCTCGGACGGTAGTGCGCATGCAGTATGCAAGGGAGTGGTCGTGACAAGCCAAATGTAGGCTCTGCCACGACCGCCAATGCGGGGCTAGATTTCCGTTTGCTCGGAAATCTCCAGTGCGTCGTCTACCTCGATGCCCAAGTATCTCACCGTGCTTTCCAGTTTTGTGTGTCCAAGCAATAACTGAACCGCTCTCAGGTTCTTCGTTCGCTTGTAGATTAGCGTTGCCTTCGTACGTCGCATCGAATGTGTGCCATAGGCGGACGAATCCAGTCCAGCTGCGTAGACCCACTGATGCACGATCCGGGCATATTGGCGTGTTGAGATGTGGAGAGAGTTGCCCACCCTACTTGGAAAAAGATACTGATCGCTTCGCAAGTGAACCTGCTCTAACCAGGCCGCTACTGCTGACCTGGTGGGCTCAGTCAGTTCGAACTGCACCGGCCGCTGTGTCTTCCGCTGCATGACCATGGCCCGGGCAAGGATCTGGTTGCCGTGAGTAATATCGCGCACATGAAGACTGACGAGATCACAGCCGCGCAGTTTGCTGTCGATTGCCAGGTTGAACATTGCGAGGTCCCGCACCGCATGTCGATTCTGTAGGTGGATGCGGATGGCCCAGATGTCCTTGGGCTTGAGGGGCGGCTTCTGGCCGACGAGCTTTCCTTTGTTCCAGACTTCACGCTTGTTGATGGTTTCCACGACAGACTCCTTGGTTGTTGGTCGGAGTCTGATTGTTTGGCGTGTGCGACATGCCTGCGCAACAGGATGCTGGGTGGTCGCGAATTGCCGCAGTTCGTCGGCATTTTTTGAGCCTCAGTTGAATGGCATCCTTCTGCTCGAGACCGGCCGAAAAGCTAATGCGCACAACTCGGCCTTAGCGGAAGTTGGCTGGCAGGAGCAGACCAGTATTCACCGACTGCCAACAACTACCGCTGTTTCGCTCAGTTTTGCTCAGCCCCTCCTTTCTGAAAACACTTATAACTGGCGCTCCATTTTGCAAATATCCATTTCCTGCCTAGTCAATGCATTGACCATCAAAGATCCATCATTCTCGATGCGAGCTACGTGAATTTCCCGAGGCGGTGCTTCGCAGAAACTGGCGATTAGAGAGTACTGTTATGCGCCTGCGTTCTTTCATCCGCCTACCATTTTTCAGCCTGACCGCCCAACGATGGCTGCTGGTCCTGGCCCTACTGGTCCAAGGCGCCTTTATTGCAGGCTACCTGTACCTTGAGCACAACTGGATTGAGGCCGGGGTGGTGCGAAGCCTGAAAAATGTTTCCTCACTGCATCAGCGCAGTTTTGAGCAACTCGAGTCCACACTGGACTATCAACTCGCAGCTGCCGGTGAGGCGGTGTGGGTCATGAGTGACAGCCGAAATTACTGGTCAGCCCAACATGCTCTGCTTCAAAAAGAATTAAAGAAGGCGTGGCTGGATACCATCGTCGTCCTGGACCCGGCGGGCAATATCGTCGCCCTTGATTCCAGTGTGCCGGTGTCGTCGACGCTGCCACCGGCGGCGTTGGCGAATAACTCCTTTAAGGATGTGCCACGTTACCAGGCTTTCCAGGATAGCCTGGACGAGTCCACCGCCTTTTTCGTTTCCTTTCCAAATGCGCCCGAACTAGGCGGGGGCGGGATAGTAAACTATCGAAGGATCACCTTGCCGGACGGACACTCATTGGGCACCGTCATCGGCTTTACCAGTCTGAGCAGGCTATCCACGTTGCTAAATACCGATGCAGCGCGGGGCTTCAATCTGGGCGAAAACGGTATCCTGTCCATTGCTGATGGGCATACGCAACAAAGACTGTATCGTTATTTATATTCAGGGGATTCAGCTGCGGGACGTGAAGCCGGTATACAGACAAGCCTCCCTCCATCAATCAAGCGGTCAGTTTACAGGGACACCCGATACGGACCTGACGTGAAGTTTAGCCAGTCCCCGGTTGATGGGGTGGAGCGGCTTGTCGTATCCGCTCCGCTGAACAATGGTCAGTGGCTGCAACTGGTGGGTGCGAGCAAGGCCGCGTACCTGTTCAATTGGCGTATCCAGGTGGCATTCTCCATGCTGGCGTTTGCCGCCCTGTGCGTGCTGCAGTGGCTGCTGCTGGGGTTTTTCCAGCGCAATCGCCAGCAGCGTGCGCTGCTGGATCTGGTTCTCGACAATGTGGACGCCCTTGCCTACATCAAGACCAGCGAACGGCGCTTTGTCTACGTCAATGCGAAGACAGCTACCCTGATCGGCTTGCCCGCCGACCAGATTATCGGCCGGCTGGACAGCGAGGTCGTGCCGCAAGCGGCGGCCGATGATTACTACGCCAAAGATCGCCAGGTGTTTGACTCCGGCCGCAAGCACAGCGGCATGGACGCCTTCACTGCGCCAGGAGATAAACCCCGCTACTACATGGCGGTCAGGGTGCCGGTGCACCTACCGGGTCAACCACCGGCACTGATCGGTTTTTCCACCGACGTGACTGAATTACAGGAACAAACTCTCGCCCGGCAGGCCGCTGAACAAGAACTGGCAGCGCACAACCACGCCCTGTGGCTGAATAACCAGGTGCTCGAGAAACTGGGCCAGAATGCGTCGTTGTCCGAAGTACTGGACACCATGCTACGGATAATCAATGACTATCGTCCCGGCATGCTCAGCACCGTGTTTCTGGTGGCGGACAATGGCCGGGAGCTGGTCGGCTGTGCCGCCCCCGATTTGCCCGTGTCATGGTGGCACGCTACTGCGCGGATGCCGATTGTCGAGGGGAACGGGTCTGCTGCCACTGCCGTTCTTCGCAGCGAAACCGTCATCGCTGAAGACATTGCCACACACCCTTGTTGGGCGGCAACGCGCGAAAGAGCACTCAATGCACGCCTGCGTGCAGCCTGGGCCATCCCCATCAAGAACGGGGAGGGACGGATTCTCGGCGTTTTCAGCATGTATAAACGAGAACCGGCCGCACCGGATGCCCATGATCTGGCCCTGCTGGGGGACTATGCCCGGCTGGCGCAGATGGTCATCGAACGCGCACGCCTGGCCGAAGCCTTGCAGGAAAGCCAGGACCGGTATCGCCTGATCGCTGAAAACAGCAAAGATATGATCTGGGTGATGGATTACCCCTTCTTGACCTGCAGTTATGTCAGCCCCTCTGCCGAACGGCTACGTGGCTGGACGGCAGAAAAAATTCTGGAACAGCGGCTGGAAGAGATGGTGTCACCCCGTTCGGTAAACCAGGTGAGAGAGAGATTACAAGAAAGCATGCGGCGCATTGGCGAGGGAGATCTCTCGGCGCGTTTTATTACGATGGAACTGGAGCACCTGCACAAGGAAGGTCATAGCGTCCCGTGCGAGGTGGTAGCCAATATCATGCTCGATAGTGCGGGCAGACCGACCCACATTGTAGGCAGTACCCGCGATATCACCCGACGCAAGATGGCTGAAGACGCCATCCGGAAAATGGCGTTTTTCGATCAATTGACCGGTCTTCCCAACCGCCGAATGATGGAAGACCGACTAATCCAGCTGCTCGCGCTTGCCCAACGTGAACAACGCAAGCTGTCGCTGCTTTTTGTTGATCTAGACAGGTTCAAGGCGGTCAATGACGCGCACGGGCACCAAGCCGGCGACTGGTTATTGGAACAAGTTGCGGTCCGCATGAGGGCCATCCTGCGCGAGTCAGATACTGCGTCACGTGTCGGCGGTGATGAATTCGTCATTCTTCTGCCGGATGCTCACCAGATCGAAGATGCCATACTGGTTGCGGAGAAAATCCGGTTTGCCCTTGAACAGCCGTTTTTCATGGACGATGGTGTGGAGCTGGATATCTCGTCGAGCATCGGCATCGTGACGTACCCCGACCAGGCCAACAATGTGCGCGATTTGCTGCACCATGGCGACGAAGCCATGTACCGGGCCAAGAAAAGCGGCAGGAACGCGACAATGACGAGCACGAGGTAACCAAAATGCGATTGGCCATTCTACCGGGCGGCAAAGCGGCGTGCGCGTGCTTAGCTGCGGTCTCGATGGATCTGATGTCTGATTTCGGTGAGTACTGGCGCCTTTTTTACCGGATCCCGGAGCAGGCGGTGCCCGGCTAAATACAATGGGAAATCTGGTCGCTCGTAGGCGGATATTCAGGCGATTGTGATCAGCAGTACTGTCTGCTCGTCATGATTAGTGCCAATGACCGACCTTGATCGCGGCTGCTCAGCTTCAGGGTAATAGTCCACGCACAAATGGCTCCACGTCGCGGGCGTCTATCGAGGTCCGGACAGTCCAGACAGGATTACCGTGTGTGAATAGTCTGCAATTCAACCTCGCACCATTCGACAAATTCCTCTGCTGCTTTCGGCGAACTATAGAGGAAGCCCTGGATATCGTCACACTGCTGGTCGCGCAGGAACTCTGCTTGCTCCCAGGTTTCAACGCCTTCAGCGACAACCTTGAGCCCCAGCCCGTGAGCCAGAGAAATCGTACTGCTGACGATCGTCTGGTACTTGGGCTCATTCATACGCATCACAAACGAGCGGTCAATTTTCAAAGCGTAAATGGGTAACGTCGCCAGATACGCCAGCGACGAATAGCCGGTGCCGAAATCGTCGATAAAGATACGCATGCCCTGTCTGGCAAACTGCTCCAGTACTTGGCGAGCACGCTCGGGATCGCTCATCAACGCAGTCTCCGTGATTTCCAGGTCAAGCCCACTCAGAGCAGCGCCGGTTCGTTCCGGCAACGAAGACACGAAGTCAAAAAAATCGGGATCGAGCAGATTTTGTGGCGATATGTTGACGGCTACGCGCATTGGTTTGTTTGCATGCTGCCATGTCGCCACCTGCCGCGCCGCCATCTCAATGACAGCATAGGTGAGAGGCTTGATCAGACCAGTCTGCTCAGCCAGCGGAATAAACGAGGCTGGCGACACCGCGCCGTGTAATGGATGGAACCAGCGTACAAGTGCTTCGGCCCCCGTGATGACGGCAGGTGATTGGGCGCTGACCTTGGGTTGATAGAACAGGACTAGTTGGTCAGTACGGATTGCCTGACGCAGATCCGACAACAGCGTCAAGCGCTCTGGACTTTCGCGTTCGGATTCGCCGCCATACAGATTGTGAATGACGCCCTGTGACCAGGCCTGCCGTGCGGCGATGTCAGAACGCCTTACCAGCGCGTCGGGGTCGGTTGCGTGTTCGGGATAAACCGCAGAGCCCGCAGATATCTGGATATCCACTGGAATGCCAGCGTACTCATATGGGACTTCGGTAATGGCTTCGATATACCGGGGAATTGCAGCCAGGCTCTCGACATCGAGCGGCATGATCATCGCGAAGGCGTCTCGCGCCACGCGCGCGATAAAGTGCACTCCTCCGGTGACCGCAGAGACCCGTTGGGCGAGTTGCCGGACAATTTCGTCTGCACCAGCCATACCGATCACGTCTTGAATGTCGAGCAACCGTTCGATATGCATGGTGACCAGGGCAAATTGACCCCCGTTCGCCAGCGAGCGGCGAATAACCAGTTCCAGACTCGATACCAGCTCAAGAGCATTTGGCAGATCCGTAGCGGTATCAAAACGCGCCAGTCGCTCTACACGCTCTTCCGCACGCTGGCGCTCCTGTTTCGAACGTTGGGTGAGTATGCCGAACGTGAGATTACCGGCCAGTTCTTCCAGCAGCGCGACTTCCTCTGGATTGAAAATGTGCGCCTGTGCGGCATGAATGGTCAATGCGCCAAAGGCAATGCCGCCATCTGTGAGCGGAAGTGCCACCGCTGAACGTGACCCCAACGCATAAATTTTCTCTTGCCACGGCCCAAGGTCCAGTTCTGCCGCAATATCCTGGACAAGCTGGGGTTGTCCTGTGCGCAAGGCCTTGCCGGTAGGGCCGCCTCCCTGATGATCATCGGACCAGCTGATTGGCACCCCGTCAAGCCAGCTGATGTTGGCGCCATAGCGGGCCGCTATATGCACGGATTTCGCGTCGTCTTGCACGCGGAAAGTGATCCAGGCCATCAGGTAATTTCCGGCCTCGACGATCGTGCGGCAGGTTTCATCCAGCAGCGCTTCTTCGCTCTGCGCAAGAACGATATTCTTGCTGCAGCCGCTCAGCACGCGCAGCGCCCGGTTCAGCCGGAGGATTTCGGCTTTCGATGCCATGGAGGCAGCCATGCGGTCCACCATGGCTGCCAACTCCCCCACCTCGCTACCATCTGCAACCATGCCTGTTCTGGCAAGGTAATCACCTGAACTCAGCTTGCGTGCCGTTTCCGTGATCACAGAAACCGGCCGGATAAACAGTCGATCCCCGACGAACCAGACCACCAGGAACGATACCAGGGCAAGACCCAGCCAGAGCGCGACACCACTCAGTAGCTGATGGTCCGCTGCAGCGGTCACTGTATTCTTGTCGATACCCGCCCAAAGATAGATGGGTCCACCGGAAGCGTAAGTAAATGGCGTGAATGCGTACAGCCTCAACTGACCATCCAGGCCCGGTTGCTCGCCGGTGCCTTGACCGCCGTTGGCCAGGATGTTCTGAAAAAATGCCGTTTCTGAAATTTTTTTTCCGACCATGCGCGCTGGGTCGGGATAATGCGCCAGTACATTTCCCTGGCTATCCACGAGACCCATGCGGGTTCCGCCCTGCAGACTGGCTTCGCCAAGGCGACGACCAAACCAGCCCAGATCAAGCGAGGCCAGCAAAAGCAGGGATGGTGCTTGCGCTCCAGTGCGGATTGCGATGCCGATCGGCAAAATGCGCTTCCCATCCGTGGTCGAGATGGTGACGGTTCCAGCCAGCACATCCGGTTCGTTCAATACAGCGCCGGCAAATGCGCGATTTTTTGCCGCGTCGAACGCGGCTGCCCGGCCGCTGCACAGTACTGATCCATCGGCCTGTATCAGGCGAATATTGTCCAGCGCCTGGTTGCGTTTGAGAAAACGCGCCAATGCCTGGCTGCAAAGATCTGTCCGGGCAAAGGGCGTGGGGTCCCGACCAATAAACAGAAAAGTCGCCAGATCTCGCGTTTCCTGAACGATACCCGACTGTTGATCTGCAACAAGGGCAGCCTGCGTGCGCAAGGCCTCCAGCGCTTTGGCAATATCAGCGTCCCGCCGCTCTATGGTGCGATAGCAAATGGCCACAACCACGTAGAGCAGTATTACTCCAAGAAGCAAAGAGATCCGCAGACGCAGACTGCTGAAGTGAATACCCAATTAAAATCCTTTATATCCAGTCCATGACACCGCATGTTTGGCTTGCCTGGGCTGTACGCGTATGCTTGCCGCCATCAAGTTTTGCCAAAAGCCTGCATGGCGATTGTCATGCACGTCAAGCCGTTGTGCTTACTGCGTTGCCTGGAAGATGAATGACCAATCGGACACTCAAACGATTTACGCTCCTTTTGTGGGGCTGCTTCAGCGTATTTGCTGGTTGCATGCTGGCGTTCATTTTTTATGCCCGGGCAGAGAATCAAGTTCGTGTGGCATACGGGATTCAGGTGGAGTCGCTGAAGCTTGCAACCGAATTGCGCCAGACTTCGGAAGACCTGACCCGCATGGTTCGGACCTACGTGGTCACTGGCGACCCCCGCTATAGCGCCCATTACCAGCAAATTCTGGATATACGTGATGGACGCAGCCCACGGCCGGCTGACTACTCCAGTGTGCACTGGGATCTTCTTCCTGGCGCATCCCCGCCCCCTGACACTGTTGCGCCTGCCGCGCTGTTGATGCGCATTCAGTCGGTGGGATTTACCATCCCTGAAATGAACAAATTGTCTGAGGCCAAGCTCAAGTCGGATGCTTTGGTCAGTCTGGAACGGTCTGCCATGCAGATTGCGGACGAGACCCCAAACGAAGCCACAACAGGTAATGCCACCGCGAAACGTCTGGCCGCAATACGCATGCTGCATGACGCAACATACCTACGAGCCAAGGCGGCCATCATGGGGCCAATTAGCGAGTTCAGCCACATGGTAGCCATGCGAACGGCTGCCCAAGTCGATCTTGCACAGCGGCACGCGCGTTTCATGATGTGGGTCTTCATTATTGCATGTGGTGCTCTCGTAACCCTGCTGTGGCGATTGCGTGCCAGTTTCCAGGCAGTCCTTGGTGGTTCAGTGGCAGATCTACAGGCGGTCATGAGCAAAGACCCCGACCCGCATACCCTCAAATACACCGAGACTGAGTCGCTTCTGGGGAGGCTGGCAGAAGTACAACTTACACGCGAGAACTCAGATGGTCAGCGTCGGGAATCCGAGCGAGCGCTGGCAGAGGCGGAGCGTCGTTTCCTCGAAATTGCGGAAGCAGCTAATGAGAGCATCTGTGTGGTGCAGGACGCATTGATCCGTTTTGCAAACCAGGCGCTGTTGTCGCGAATTGGAAGTGAGCAAAACGAATTGATTGGGGTCCCGTTTATCGAACTGGTTTACCCCGAAGACCGGAACGAACTAATGGACCGCTACCGCCGCCGGCAGACCGGAGATCAGAACGAAAGCTCGAGCACCTTTCGTGTTATTGGAAAGGACGGGGAGGTTTTCGGCGTCTCCAGCCAAGCCAAGCGCTTTCAATGGGCTGGACGCCCCGCAGTCATGTATTTTCTTCGTTAGGATTGCGTCCGGAATTTATTTTTTTGAACGATACCGGTTGGCTGGCAATTTTGGGTACGAAAGTACCCGTTCAATTCAAGAGAAACTGGACGTTGACGGTTACGGAGCTCCCATCGTCGGGTCCCCGGCTGTAACCAGCCGTGTCGTTTCACAATTGCGAACGGCAGCTTCGGCCGAGATGCTGCCGAGAACCTCGTCCGGCTGGCTGGTGTTCAGCCGAAGCAGACACCGGTACCCGTCCGCTTCGGCCGAACAGTTGCCAATGACTGTCTGTTTCACATTGGCCGCAGCTCAGCCAAAGCAGCTATCCAGGTGGCCGGCGAAAGAAGTCTGCAATGTGATGCAAAGCAGATGTTCGAATTGCGTATGAGCGAAAGAGCGCAACGCTCTCTATCCACTAATTTTGCACGGTTATCCGGCAGTGGCGCACGGCATCCGCGATGCATGCCGCGCAGACAGCCTTAGTGCCATTGCGCTTCGAACCAAGTGAGCCTGTCTGGGTTTACTTGAGCGAGGCGCGGCTTCTCATCGGTGTTATTTACGCCAGATGCTGGCTGCCCACCCGGAGTTCTGCGCCAGTCAGTCGCGCCTTCCGGGTTGCCCCCTGGCCCACGCTGAGCCACGAGATTTTGTTCGATGCCCTTACCCGCACCTTCATCGCTACCAGCGCTCGTCGGCCTTGGGAAGAATGAGCCATCGCGTAATTATTTTTGTAATCAAGTCGTCAATATAAAGCTTATCCGAAACTAACAATAAATTGCGTAAACCACAACACACTGGCACAGACACTCGATTTTGATGCCTTGTTATGTAATCATAAATGCATATATAAGATATTTATGATGAACATGGCTGATAAAACTTACATACTGAATGGAAAATTTCAGCAGATTACATGTCTCGCGCTAGCGCTTAGCTTGACAGGGTGTGCAGCCCCGCAAACCGGCCAATCATCCGGCCAGGAAAGCTTGCTCAAGCGGACTTTTGCCAGCGATGACCCTTGTGCAGATACCGCGCGTAACTGGGGGCTGGTGGTTGGCACTGTGCTTGGGGGAGTGATCGGCAAGCAGTTGGGCGACGGGAAAGCTGCAGCTGTACTGGGTGGCGCTGCGCTTGGCGCATTGGCGGGCGGACTGATTGGCGCAGATATGGATCACAAGCGCTGCGAGTTGTCGAAAATTGCCAAGCAATACAATCTCGACGTTGCATTTGTAAAAGTGGATCCGCAGGGTGATTCAACTGCTGGTGGTGCCACCGGCACTGCGGGAAGCACCGGCGGTGCTGGCACGCAGGGGATGAGCATGTCCTTGCGCGACAACAATGGCGATAGTGCGCAATTCGCAACCAATTCGGACCAGCTGACACCGCGTGCCATTGAGTACTTCACTGCCATTGCGCGTGAATATGCGAATGTGAACCCTCCAGCAGGGCTCACTGATCCAGTCAAAATTGCGGCTTGGCGTAAGACCATGAGTACACGCCGGCTTCTGTTGGTTGGCCATACCGACGATACCGGTTCATCGCGCTGGAACGCGGACCTTTCCGAACGGCGCGCCAAAGTGGTTGCTGCGTTCATGAAAACGCAAGGAGTCCCCGCGGCCAGTCTGTATTTCCAGGGGGCTGGCGAGGGTTATCCCGTTGCGGATAACAGCACGCCGGAAGGACGCTCCCAGAATCGGCGCGTGGAATTCGTTGAAATTTACGGCGAAGATAACTTCCGCCAGTTCATTGAAGCCCGCAAGCCAAGATATGAGTTCTATCGTTCCAGCACGCTTGCGAGTGCCAGCGAACAGAGCGCAGACAGCGCGCCGACCAGCAACAAGGCGGCTGCAACCCCAACCAGGCACCATACCGGCAAGACCACTGCACCCGCGAGCGTGGCTGCGGTAAAGCCAGCGCCAGCCAACGCTTCGATTTCCGGCTCGCCGGCAAAAGCTGCGGCGCCTTCTCCGACGGCGGGTGGCTTGCCTGCGAATGTAATCAACTTTGGTGGCCAGCCACTTACGCCGCAACTGGCAACGGTGAATCTGGGCATGGTGCGCCAGCAAGACAGTGGCTTCAAGCTGATCGACAAAGCCTATGCCGATACTCCGTTTCTGGCGCGCTGTGACCAGGATCGTCCACGCGTGATTGGTAGCGTCAAAGCGTTGAAAGACGACAGGGAATACACCACCAATCAGCATTTGCAAGGCTTGTACGGTACGACCTGGCATGATGAGGTGAACGGCCATTTAATCGTGCTGAACAAGTTGTCGGTATTGCAAGACGGGACTACGCCCGCCAATCCGCCAGAACTCAAGGTATACACCAACTACAACCCGGACAAACGCACCACGGCCAAGCCGAAGTGGCAATCGAGTCCGGCGGTGAATACCTACCAGGGCAGCAACGGGATCCTCTATCGCGTGTTCGCCGGTGGTTCTCAAGGCATGCAATGCTTGGACATCCTTTTTCCTTCCAATGGTGGCTTTGAGGCCAAGAGCGGCAAGCTGGTATATGGCTTGCCCGGGGCCTTATATGTCGCTGACTTCCATCCCAAAATGCTCAAGTGAGATAGAGAGATCATGAAAGAGTTTTTTGCTACCTACCCCTACGCAGCATGGAGCATTGTCAGCATCCTGCTCGCTGCGGTCGTTATCGCCACCCTTTGGGAAAAAGTGAAATGGTGGTGGATGAACACCTGGTATGCTTTCCCTGTCATTGGGGCCACTGCACGGCTGGCTCGCGATTCCAATCGGGCCGGCGACAATGGCTGGTTCAAATCCGAATTGACCTTGTGCCGTGATTACAAAAAATTCATCCGTATCCGCGATGAGCATGATTTCAACGAAAAGATCACTTATCTGACCAAAGCGGGCGACCTTGGACGTCGGGGCACGCCGTTTTTGATCTGGGTGCTGACTTGCGCTTTGGTTTTCATTGAAGCCATGGGTTTCAGCTACGTGCTGGCGGGCTATACGATTCCCGGCGCCAGCGAGAATCTGCAACAAATGGGTGCGGTGGGTATCGCCTTCATGATTTCGGTGTTACTGGTCGCGTTTACGCACTTCTCCGGTCATGAGTTGTATGTGTCCAGCAAGATTGCTGCAGCACGCCGTGGCTGGAAAGATAACCAGCGCAGCCATGATTTTCAGTCGGGCGATATTGCGCTGGCACGTTCACAGAACCTGGATGATGACACTCCGCACTACACACAACTGGCGAACCGCGTCGGCGCCCATGCCAAGTACATTGTGACGATCGGCACTGCCGTATTCATTCTGTTTGTGGCAATTGGCGCTACGTATGTACGCGGCCAGGTGCTGGAGAAAATGCTGCATCAGCAAGTCGTGGGCGAACAAAGCACACTGGCACAGCCGGCTGCCAACAGCGGCCTGGATATGTCCAGCAACGCGTTGCCACCGGATGACGTGAAATCAAACAACGATGCCAACACCCGCGCGCAGCAGGATGAAGAAAATATCGACCGCCATGGCGGTTGGGGCACATTCATCGTACTGGCATTTATCTTTGTGTTTTTGCAGTTGCTGGGCGTTTTGTTTGGCTTTAAGTGGGGTTTTGCCGGGCGGGAAAGTGATCTGGCCTTCAAGGCAATCGGGCGTGGTCGTTACTCCAGCTATGCTGACGTCCGTGCGCATTACAGCGAGATTGCCGATGCAGCCCAGGCACGGCTGGAAGGTCTGCAGCAACGCATGATGGATCGCAATGGTTCAAGCGGCACGCGCGGTGTGCATACCAGCAAAACCTTTACTGATTTCATGCATATGGAGCGGGCCAGCGATCTGCGTGACCGCGAGAGCGAGCGCGACCACACGCGCTCCAGCCACGACATGGCCACTGCCAGGAAAATAGCGCCAGCCGTTGTAGTCGAGGCTGCACCGATTGCCCAGGTCACTCCGGCCGTACCTGTCGCAGAACCCGTTCTTACTCCCGTTGCCGCTGCAGTAACTGCAGATGCAGACGATGAATTGATTCGGTTGCGCCAGCAACTGGCTGAACGCGAACAGGCCAAGGTTGCCCAGGATGAGCGCCAGGCGGAGATCTCACGCCTGAAAGCACAACTAGCTGAATTGGACGGAGATGCCAAACCATGATGCTACGCAACCTGACGGTCGCGCTGCTATTGTCCGGCGTTGCCGGGGTGGCGAGCGCGGCTGGCCCGGCCAACGCCCTGAGCAGTTGCTTCACCTTCGCCAAACTGCCGGTACCAACCACCGCACCGGCGATCGAAGTGTTTGTCATGGTCGACCAGACCACACCCTTCAATGCCGATCTGAAACAGTCCATTGCGGATCACATCAAGCCTTTGCTTGTTTCGGGAAATGCGCTTTCTATTTACGCTTTCTCAGCCTATACCCAGGGGCACTACACCAACGAGCTGGTTCACGCCGAGCTTGATCCCGCGCTTGAGCCGGCTACCCGCAACGATATCGGTAAAACCGCGCTGGCACGCTACGACCAGTGCGAGGCATATCAGGTGCGAACGGTACAAACACTCGCGGGTAATGCGCTGCGCCAGGCATTTCATGGTGATGGCAATGAAATCAGCAAATCAGATGTTCTTGCCAGTATTCAGGATGTTTCCCGCCAGGTTAAGGCATCCAGTGCGCAACGTAAAATCGTGCTGATCGCATCCGACATGTTGGAAAACTCCTCGATTTCCAGCTTTTATGCCAAACGGGTAGTACGCAAAATCAATCCCGACCAGGAAACCAAGCGGGTGGCCGATAACAACTTGACCGGTGACTTCGGAGGGGCTGAGATTTACGTGCTTGGCGCTGGGTTGATCGTGGAAGATACCGCTGCAAAAGGGGTTTATCGCGATCCGCAAACCATGCGTGCCTTGCAGCAATTCTGGCAGCGATACTTCGATGGCTCCCACGGCAAGCTGGTGGAGTTTGGCGCGCCTGCTTTGTTAAGCGCGATTCATTGAGCTGCTCGGGCGTGATCGCAAGTCCGGTGCAAACAGCCGGTTGAATGCCGACAGATATTTTGGTGATACGCGAAGAGGAACATCTGAATCGAAGTGTGAAGGTGTTTGTTGCGGTAAGCAGAGCTTCCTTATGGCCGCAAACGACTTACCAGGTCAATTTCTGCAAGAATCCGCACTGCTTCTATTTCGGGGTTTCGGCCGCGTTGCCTCTCGTGTCCGTTGTGGCGGGCGGGAATATGGGGTCTTTGATTAAAATGTCCGCAATATCGGACATTAAAGAGTTAACATCCGTTTTTACGCACATTTATCACCCGCCATCTGACCACATGCTATGCTCGTGATATCGGACATTAAATCGATGCAGACTGGTTTGGCGGACATGAATGGTAAACAGAACGTTTTGTTGAGCACGGCACTGACCAAGGAAATGGTCGGGATTGGCGAAAAGCTGCGCCGGCTGCGCACTGCGCGAAAGGTGCGTCAGGCCGATGCCGCCGTGCGTGCCGGCATCGCGCGCAGCACGGCATCGCGCATTGAGAGCGGCGACCCCGCATTGGCCATAGGTCAGCTTCTACGGTACCTGGATGCCATCGCGCCGGGCGTATCCCTGCTGTCGCTGCTCTCCGAGGATGACCCCGCCCTGCTGAGCCTTGCCGACCGGGAGAAGACAAAGCGCGTGCGCGTGCTCTCACAGTCCGAACGCGAAGAACTCGACTTCTAAGGACCGCACATGGCAACCAGAACAACCAAACTCACCACCTTCGCATGGCTTGGCGATGCGTTCGAGCCGTGCGGCTTGCTGACGCTCACCGAAGACGGTAATACTCTGGTGGCCTCCGAATTTGCTTATGGTTTGCGCTATCTCCAGCGTCAATACCGCATTGAAGTAGACCCGGTGAGCCTGAGTTTGGGCCATCTCCACCAGGTTGAGGGCAACGTGCTGTTTCCCGCCAATCGCTTGCCCTTCTTTGGTGGCATCCGTGATGCCTCCCCCGACTCATGGGGCCGCAGGGTCATTGAATCCAAGCTGAAGGCGCCGGTGAACAGCCTGCCTGAGTCCACGTATCTGCTTGAGGCGGGCGGCAACCGGGTCGGTGCGCTGGATATCCGCCGCGACCGTAATGCCCCCATACTCAACGGGATTAACTCCGAGATTGGTCTAGGCTACTTGATGGAGGCGGCAGACCGCATCGAGGCTGGCGAAGAGGTACCGGCGAGACTGGAGGCCATCTTCACTGAGGGTACCGCGCTGGGCGGTGCCCGCCCGAAGGCAACGGTTCGCGACGAAAACGGCTGCCTGCAGTTGGCCAAGTTTCGGAGCCGAACTGACCGGTTCGACATGCCTAAAGTCGAAATGGCCGCGCTACGCCTCGCTGCAGAATGCGGTCTTACCGTGCCGCCTGTGGGTTGCGTGGACGTGGGTGGTCGCAGTGTCATGCTGATTCACCGCTTCGACCGCTATTGGTCCGATTCCGCGACGACGCCATTGCCGCGGGAATGGATGCTGACCCAGCCTGGTGATGGGCCGCTTGAGCGCCGCATTCCCTTTATCAGCGCATTGACGCTGGTGGGATGCTCTGAGGAAGAGTCGCGACTGAAGTCGTACATGGACATCGCCCAAGGTGTTCGCACCTACATCCATCCTGACATGGTGGCGCTGAATCTCTCTGAACTGTTTGGCCGCATGGTCTTCAACATCTTCGTAAGCAATGACGACGACCATTTGCGCAATCATGGCTTCATCTACGACGATGGGCTGAAGGGTTGGCGACTCAGCCCGCTGTATGACGTCATGCCTCGCCCGGGTGTTGCCCAAGAGCGGCAACTGCATCTGGGCGTTGGCCAACAGGGCAAACTGGCTACCCTGGACAATGCACTGTCGGCTTGCGCGGCCTTCGGCTTGAGTGAGGCGCAAGCCGTCTCCCACTTTGCCGCCGTCTGGTCCAAGGTACGCGAGTGGAAGGTTTTCTTTGAAGAGTACGGCGTGGCCAGCGCAGATATTACGGCTGTAGAGAGCGCGTTCCGGCATGTGCGGGACATCGCTTCGCCGGATTTGGTTGAAAAGATATTCTAACCATCACAAATGACACAAAACAAACCGGGTATCGAGATTGATACCCGGTCATGAGAGAGAACAGAAAATTACCTCCTTAATCTACCCTGATTTCGCTATCTGACCGACCAAGGTCAGAGTTCGTCATCCCCGCTGCCTAGCGAGAATGACGGCACTTCGCTACAACGGGCCGCCAAGCCCAACCACACATCTTCGCAAACGCTCCAACCTTTCGGAACACGGTGCCAGCCGTGCCGCCACAACTAGTGGCTCCCCAAGCGCTTCGGTCGTATCGCGCAATGAGTCAAACCCTACTCAGTCAGCCTCCCCCTCTCTCCCATCAATCTGCGCGGTGCCAACCGATGCAGTCCGGAGAGAGGTTACAGCAATGTTGGTCAACCGTTATTTCGGTTCAAAGGAAGGTTTGTTTTCAGAAGTACTGGCGCTTTCAATGGCGACTACAACTGTAGTAATGCCTGAAATCCTCAAGAAGCCGGTCTCAGGAGAGCGCATTGCTCGCGCTCTGATACCTCTCCAACGAAAGCGGAGTTGTTGCAAAAGGCAACTGAGCTGGATGGGAAATATGGTGCCAATTTTAATCCGCCGTTAGGTGAGCAATATGGAACGCTATTTTGTAATTGAGCCCGAAGTGGCGGGTGGTATCGGGGAAAGATCCATGATCGACCGATCTACAGGAAAGATGAAAGTTGAGAAATGGTCTGGCCCGGCCTCGATGGACACTGACTTAAGGTGGATAATGCCCACCCAGGAGTTGTGTTCATGACCAAGACCAGACGTACTTACCCCGAATCCTTCAAACGTGATGCAGTAAACCAGGTGCTGGCCGGCACCCCGTTGCGCCATGTGGCCCACGCCCTCGACATCACCGAAGCCCTGCTCGGCAAATGGAAACGCCAGTTCCAGGATGCCGGGCCCGATGCCTTTCCCGGACGTGGCCGCCAAAGCGGCGAAGCGGCTGAACTGAAGCGCCTTCGCGACGAACTGGCCCGCACGACCATGGAGC
Source organism: Silvimonas soli (assembly GCF_030035605.1). Lineage (NCBI taxonomy): Bacteria > Pseudomonadati > Pseudomonadota > Betaproteobacteria > Neisseriales > Chitinibacteraceae > Silvimonas > Silvimonas soli. The sequence goes on from NZ_CP106736.1 coordinate 1,280,730, forward strand.
GCGACATCTTAAAAACGGCGCTCGCCATCTTCTCGCAACCCACGAAGTGAAGTTCCGCGCCATTGAGGCGCTGGCTGAACGTTACCCTGTCGCCATGATGTGTCAGCTGTTCCGGGTCTCCCGCAGTGGCTATTACGCATGGCTGGGGCGTACACCTTCGATGCGGGAGATGGCCAATCGCAAACTACTCCGGGAAATCCGGCTGGTTCATGCCGAGGTCAACGGGATTTACGGATACCGGCGGATTCATGCAGAACTGATGGCGCAGGGCCTGTCCTGCGGTCGTCACCGGGTGGCTCGCCTGATGCAGCAAAGCGGTATCAAGGTGCGCTCACGCAAGCGCTGGGCACCGGCGACCGGGGGCAAGCATGTTTTGCCGGTGGCACCGAATCTGCTGGAACGTCAATTTGACGCGGCGAACATCAACCAGCGCTGGGTATCGGACATGACCTATATCCGGACTGGAGAAGGCTGGCTGTATCTGGCGGTGGTGCTGGACTTGTATTCCCGTGCGGTGGTGGGCTGGGCAATGCATCACCGGATGCACCAGGAACTGGTCCATGCGGCATTGACGATGGCGGTGGCACGACGCCAGCCAGCGGGAGAAATCTTGCTTCACTCGGACCGTGGCAGCCAGTACTGTGCCTTTGATTACCAGAACCTGCTGAAACGACATGGCATCGTTCCAAGCCATTCGCGCACCGGCAATTGCTGGGATAATGCAGCGATGGAAAGCTTCTTCCGGTCACTCAAGGCGGAACGGGTGTATCTGAGCCGATACGGGAGTTACGACGAAGCCCGAGCGGATGTGTTCGATTACATCCGGTTTTACAACCATCATCGCCGCCATTCGACGCTGGGGTATCTGACCCCGGTGGAATTCGAGCTGCGTAATTCAGCACTCAGTGCTTAACCCGGTGTCCGTTGAGGCCGGGCCAGACCACCATTGCTTTGGGTCGATAGGGCGTTGGTGGCATTACGCTCGCTGCACATCACACAGCAATGCGCCTTCCGCTCTCCGCTGACCTTTCGATTGCTGCGATGATTCGATGGATGGCTACGGCATCATCGAAACTAGGTGCCGTGTGTGTACCGTCGCGTAGGTCCCGGGCCATCCTGGCATACGCGCGAGCCACGTTCCCTGGTTCGACTTCTTCAGGCCATCCGGAACGGCAGGAATCAGGGACCATGAGCCGTTGGAAGGTTTTCTCGCTGCCCCGTGCGCCGGAGAGGGAGAGTTGTACCATTTGTGTGTGACCGGATGAGCCTGATATACGGATGTCGCCCTTCGTGCCGTTGATCTCCCAGAACAGGCCATCGTCATCTCGTTCAGCCCCGCCGCGATAGTGCAAAGAGAGAGGCACTCCGCTTGCAAAGATGCCACTGACCAGCACTTGGTCAGGTGCAGACGTGGGGAGCATTTCTCCAGTGTCAACCGCGAGAGTCATCGGCCGCCGAACAGCCAGCATCGAGGAGACTTCCATGACTTCGCCAAACACCGACTTAAGCGCCGCCAGCGTGTGTCCCACGGGAATCGTCAGCATGGTTGCGCCTTTCGTCCTGTCAAGAAGGTACCCGTAAACGTTCTTGTCCGGGATGGCTCCGCCGCCCTGCAGTGCGCCGCCACGTGCAACCAACGAGGTCGATAGCACTTCACCGATGAAGCCGTCTGCGATCAGGTTCTTCAAGTATGCAACCTCAGGGGCACAAACCGCTTGAGTTCCGACCACGCCCAAGATGCCTTTCTTCTTTGCGAGCGCAGCCATCTCCTCTGCCTCGACCAAGCCATTGCCAAGCGGCCATTCGCAATACACATGCTTGCCTGCCTCGATTGCATCCCTGGCGATCGCCTTGTGATATGGAACTTTCACGGTAATGGCGACGATATCCACTTCGGGCGACGCGACCAGTTCGGTGACAGAGTTGAAGGCTTTCGGCAGACCGGCCGCGAGCGCGGCTTCTTCGGCGCTTGCCCTGTTTGTGTTTGCAACGCCGACGATCTCGTACGTCTCCCGTAGGGCGCGTAATGCGGGAATGTGGGCTTGCATGGCCCATCCTCTTCCTGGCTTCAGGCCCACGATTCCAACTTTGAAGCGACTCGCTGACATGGTTCAGTTGTCCTTTGCATGGTTAACGCGGCCCCGCTATGAGTGCGAAGCCTGCTGCGCCTGGTCAAGTACGTACTGAAGACTACGTCCATATCTTTTGTGTGAAAATTCTCTATATTTGCAATGCATCCTGGAGATTTTGCATAGATGGTCGACTGGGAAGACATACGGCATTTCTTGGCGGTGGGGCAAGCGGGGACTCTCTCCGGTGCTGCCCGTAGTCTGAAAGTGGACCATGCGACGGTCAGTCGGCGACTGGGGGCCCTTGAGTCCGCGCTCGATGTTCGCCTTGTTGACCGGCTGCCGCGAGCCTGTCGCCTCACCTCAATCGGCAAGCAGGTCTTCGAGCGTACCTTGGAGATGGAGGCAGCGGCTCATGGTGTCGTACGTATGGCGACAGCGGCGCATGCTCCGCTGGTTGGCCGGGTCTTGCTCAGCGCTCCGCCCGTGCTGGCGACACATCTCTTTGCCGAGAAACTGACCCGTTTTCGTACTGAGCACCCGAACCTTCTGCTATCTGTCTCCGCTCAAGGTCTTCAGGTGTCACTCAGTCGCCGCGAAGCTGACGTTGCAGTGCGATTCGCGCGACCGACAGAGACAGGCGTCGTAGCCAGGAAGATCGGGACGATGGCCTTTGGTCTTTATGCGCATCGTTGTTATCCTCATTTGTCTTCGCCGGAGAAGTGGCAGTTCATCGCCTGGGATCAGAGTTACGCTGAATTGCCCCAACAAGCCTGGCTACTTGGCATTGCAGGCGATCGACCGGTAATTTGCGAATTGACGCATTCCAGTGAGCACCTGGTGGCAGCGCGCGCAAAAGCAGGCATTGCCGGCTTGCCCTGTTTTCTCGGTGACAGAGACTCTGATCTGGTCAGGATCAGCAGCGGAGTTCCGTACTTTGCTCGCGAAATTTGGCTTATGGCTCACCATGATCTGCGCAAGGTCCCGTCCATTCGCGCGGTTATGGACTTCGTGGTGCAGGTGATCTCGGAAGAGCCGACCCTCAACTCATAAGACAAGGTCATCTTCGACTGAAGACGGAGCAAGCCGCCTGGAACGCGATCATGGTCCGCTGCATCGTGCGGATGGTCATTTCGGTTAGTGGCCCGGCTCGCTGGGCCGGTGCTGTCCCAACGCTGGTGAAAGTCATGAATTTCTTAACCGGCGATGGCTGGACTGGACTGAACGGCCTCGCTTCCCGTAGACGCCTTGTAGCTAAAAATCCGCCATTCGAGTAGCAGCTTTGCGCTGCATTCCAGACTCCTGTCATCAATTACTTGGCCGTCCTCTTAGGCCTGTTGCATCGACCGGTTGAATCCACACCGAATACAAGCCGAAGTCTTGGATACGGTGAGTGGCCGCTAGGCACGCCACCGCTCCCCAAAGCTGACGCTGGCTTTGTAGATATGTAGGCGCGGGTTTCTGTGTAAACGTTTAACGAGTACATTTTGCGTCCGGTGCCAATTGCACTAGCCAAAAACTTGAAAACGACATTGGTTAAATGCCGTTTTTTCCTCCCGTAAGCTGCTACCTACCCCAACTACCTGAGCGTGGGTACGAACTTAAGGTTTTCGAGTCCTTCTCCGGCGCGTCCAGTTCCGCCTGAAATATTTGCAGTACCACGGATGGATCTAGCCCAAGTTGCGTGCACAGCAATCCCTCGAAGATTTTGTATAGCTTGTCCTGTCTGGTGAGTGTCAGCAACTTGTCGTTCAGAATGTCTGCCCGTCCCTTGAGCGCACTATCCAACTCAGCGCAAATTTCTCGTTCACGCTGCAGCCTGGACTCTGTCTGAGTTAATTTGTTTTGCTGAATGACAAACTCCTGTCGCTTATTATCCAACTCAAGTTGCAGGTCTGTGGCATCACGTTCGCGTTTTTGTAGAACCTGCTGAGCCAGGCGCAATCGCGCAACTTGGTTTTGGTGTTGGCTAACCGCGTCGTTGAGCTGCCGCTCAAGCCTTGACTCTTTGACTCTCCTTCGTGAGCGGCCTGCCGTTTTACGCTCGTGCCCGCAACGCTTTGATACAGCTTCGAAAAACGCATCCTGCCATTGAACCACGTTCCCGCTCTCCACTGCCCGCCGTCCGGGTCCTCGATTTAACTCCCGAGGCAGGCCTGCGAGCGCGGGATGTATAGCCTCCAATCCCTCGCCTGGTTGAGAAACTAGGAAAATATGCAGATGAGGACAAGTTTCATCCATGTGGGCGACGACCAAGCGCACCCGCTCACCATACAATTCATCAAGCCAGTGTCTTGTGAGTCGTAGCCACTGTTGCCAGGATTGATCTGACTCATGATTGAAGCCGGTGGGTTGGCCGTCGTCAGACTTCAGCCGTTCTGGATAGCTGGCCATCAGTGCAATCATGACTGGGCTGTCTCGCCGCAGTCTAGGCCGTTGCGCATTGCAACGATTGCGATTCTGATCTGCGACCCAGGCCGCGACCGAGTCAAGCACGTTAGCTTTCGATCCCTGCAAGATCCGCGGAGGCAAAATACGCCCATGGTCGCGGAGAACGTGCTTGCTGCGGCTCGGGACCCGGAGTGCTTCACCCAGCACGCCCCTGAAGGTTGGTTTGGACTGGGTGGGCGAAGCATGGCTGATCGCGTTAGAGCGGCTGGAAAACCGCGCAAACGCGCCGAAGTGCAGGTATTGACTCTTCATTTTTAATCCCCTTTTTAGATCGTTGAACTCCCGCGGATCGCCGCGGTTGACCAAGAGAATAAGGAAAAAGAAAAGACGTCTGCATTGACAGGTACCTGAACGAAAAAAAATTTTTGGGTAAATATTTCACAAAGATCAGGCAAGGCATCGCCCGCGCTTTTCTGGCGAACGCCTACTAGGTTGCGTTGTCGAAAAGTGGCCGAATTGACAATGCGATCAAAAGAGGGCCAATAAAATGGCCCTTAGTAGTGGCATTCCAAAGTATGGAGCCGCCTTTTCCACCGGAAGCAAAACAAAATCGTAGTTTTGGATCTGTGCAGTTGGGATATTTACAACGCATTTGTTCCTCCGGCCGAAAAGTGGCCGAATTGACAAGTTATTGCGTCGACGGCAGCATATTTTTGACGGCAGAAAGGAGACGCAAAAAATTTCGGACTAATGGGTCTCAATTTCATGAAACTACTGCGTCTTAAAGCCGTTATCGCCCTGACTACGCTTTCCAAAAGCTCAATCTACGAAAAACTCGACCCCGCTAGTCGCTATTACGACCAAACCTTCCCCCAACGAGTGCTCCTTGGTGCTCGAAGTGTTGCCTGGCGCGAGGACGACATCCATCAATGGATTGGCAGCCGTACCAATTTGCCCATGAGTTCATCAAAGACTGCATTCTCTGAGGAGATAAAACCTCTTCACTCGCGTGGGTATAAACGTTTAGAGAAAGACTAAGAAAATGGGGGTATATCTGGGGGTATCGACAAACGGAACCTAAGCTACAGGGTGCGCGAATACTTGATTGTAGACGCGTCTTCAAGTCCGATCCCGGGTACCAGCCTCTAAATTAAAAATCTCCAGGTCACTCAGGTGGGCTGGTTTTTTTTTCGCGGTGCAATCTGCACCGCCTCTCTCCGCCGTGCCACCATCCGCGCTTCATCAATCCGTCTCCGGCCCGTACACACCGCGTTACTTTGGTCAGTTCGCATACCGATCATGACGAAGTGCAAACCGGCCGTCTTGCCACGCAATCAATCCTGCAGCGGCCTTCCATCCCTCGTCAGCTAGTTGCTGACGTCCTTCTATCTCCTCGTTCCGGCACTTAATCCCCATCAAATATCACGCACAGCTTGCAGCGTAGCCACGTCTGCCTGCATATAAGTATTTAACTAATTTACATCAGACAAACTTATATATTAATTTACAAGTAAGCAAATTAAAATTATTGCCGAACACCTTACGCACCATAACAAAGCTATTGAAAGCTCCATACAAACAACGCGCCACATCAGCCAATGCAACGGTGGGATAGCGCATCTACGGGATAGATTGAGGTACTCGTCATGCTAAATAAAATCCAGTTTGCCCTGACAACAGCGGCGACTCTGCTACTAGCCAGTCCAACCTTTGCCACGACATCCATCATTCCGGACAGTGCACTGGTCAGTTCTACCGATTATTTCACTAACACGCTGGGCGATCCGGCGATGGACCGTAACGATGATGGTTCATCAACGCTGATCAATCTGGGATTCAATTTCACGTTGTACGGCAACACCTACACTAGCCTGTACATCAACAACAACGGCAACGTAACCTTCAATAACCCGCTTTCAACTTATACCCCGCAAGGCCCCACCGGCGTTAATGTGCCGATTATCTCCCCTTATTTTTCCGATGTAGATACTCGCAACCCGGCCAGCGGCCTGGTGTATTACCGCGATGACGGCAATACTTTGTACGTAACCTGGGACGATGTGGGTTATTTCAACCAGCACGATGACAAAACAGCCAGCTTCCAACTGGTATTGCGTGGCGACGATGCACTGGTGCCTACCGGCCAAGGCCAGATCGGCTTTTTTTATAAAGATATCCAGTGGACCACGGGTGACGCCAGCAGTGGCGTCGGGGGCTTTGGTGGATCGCCAGCCGCCGTTGGTTTTGGTGATGGCAACGGCGACGCACAAGTGTTGGCTTCTTCCCAGGCTAACAACATCAACCAGATTGTCAGCGATAGCCATATCTGGTTTAACGTGGCAAACGGCGGTGGTGTAGTCACTGTGCCTGCAGTGCCGGAACCAGAGACCTACGCCTTGCTGGGGTTAGGTCTGGTCGGGATGGTGGCCATCGGCAAGCGTCGCCGCCATACGTCCAGCCCAAGCCAGGATCAGCATCAGGATATGGCCGCTGCGTAGTTTCATTGCCGGCGATTGAATCGCAAATGTGAAAAGCCGCCAGTAATGGCGGCTTTTTTACGAATGTCACACGGCGGCGAGGATTACCGGCGAGACGCCAGGTATTTCGGCCAATGCATCAGCAGGAAACCGAATGTGTATTACCCGGTGGCGCCAGATCAACCATACGCCCTTCAATGAAGGCGAGCTTGACTCGATCCTGCAAATGCAGCGAGATCCCTGCCTGATTCAGCAAGAATATTTCCACGGCATAGGCGTGTTCCCGCCCAGCATCGACCAACACGTGTTTCTCGTAAATACCCAGTACCACGCCGGGAAAACGCCCGCTGGTGTTGAGAAGGACCGTCTTGCCCAGACCGCTGGCGATGTGGAGTAAGTTGTCAAATCCCGATTGCAGGTAATCGCACTGGCGCTCTGCCAACCAGAGCGCGTCCACGCTGTAAACAATGGAAACCCTGAAGCCCGCCGGGTTGATCACCACCCAACCGACTTCATCTTGTTGCGAGCCGCCCTCTTCATAGACAGGAATAATTTGATATCTCATTACGGCTCTCCTCCCGCCTATCCTGATTGCTACAAGATTAGCTGCCGCATGTGGCACGAATACCTGACAAGGTTATTGGGTAGCATTTTTCCAATCATCATGTAGCGCTGTATTGCAGGGCAATGTTTGGCGATAACCCTAATTGGCATTGGTCATGCTCATGTCTTACCTTTAATGCTTGTGCCGAGTGTTTATGTAATTTCATTATAAGGAAAAGTAATATGAATATGCGCCATTTGCTGATCGCCTCGATCCTGGGCCTTACTGCATTGTCGGCGACTGCCGCTGACCTGCTGGATACCGTCAAGCAACGCGGGACGCTGAAGGTGGCGCTGGAGGGGACTTACCCGCCATTCAATTACAAAGATAACGGCCAGCTCACCGGTTTTGATGTCGAAATCGCCAGTGCTCTGGCGCAAAAGCTGGGCGTCAAAGCCGAGTTCACCACGACTGAATGGAGCGGCATCCTGGCGGGCCTGCAAGCCGGTAAATACGATGTGATCGTGAATCAGGTCGGCATTACGCCCAAGCGTCTGGAAGCATTCGATTTCAGCGATCCCTACGTGATTTCTGAAGCTCAGTTGGTGGTGCGCAAAAACGAAACGCGTCAGTTCAAGAGCCTGAATGATCTGAAAGGCGCCAAGCTGGGTGTTGGCCAAGGTACCAACTACGCGGATATGGCACGTGCCGTGGCGGGTGTGGATGTGAAAACCTACCCGGGCGAGCAGGAATATCTGCAAGACCTGGCACTGGGCCGGGTAGATGCAGCGCTGAACGATACGCTGATGATTCCTTACCTGATCAAGCAGACCAAATTGCCGCTCAAAGCGGGCGCGCCGGTGGGCGATCCTTCCAGCAACGGCATTCCGTTTGCCAAGAACAATCCCAAGTTCAAGGCCGCACTGAACAAGGCGCTGGCGGATATCAAGGCTGATGGCACTTACGGCAAGATCTCGCAGAAATACTTTGGCCGCGATGTGAGCAAGGCCCCGACGATCCAGTAACGGGCCATGCACCAGCCCCACAGGCATAGCCCATCCGATCCCAGCCTGATCAGAATGTGGCTACGCCCTGTCCGTGACGACTTATAATTACGGACATACACAAACCCCCTGCCCGCTGCAGGGGGTTTTGCTTGGGAGAAAAACATTCATGGATATCGTCGATCTACTGCAATCCGCCTGGCCCTACTTGCTTAAAGGCACGGGCTATACGCTGCTGTTTGCGGTCAGTGCGATGGTCGGCGGTTTGCTGGTGGGCGGCACGGTGGCGCTGCTGCGTTTGTCAAAGTGGCGCATCCTCACGTGGCCTGCGGCCATTTATGTGAGCTGCATGCGCGGCACGCCCTTACTGGTGCAGATTTTTCTCATTTACTACGGCTTGCCGTCGATTGGTATCCAGTTCAATCCGATCACCGCCGGCGTATTGGCGTTGAGCCTGAATGTAGGCGCGTATTTATCTGAAACGATACGTGGCGCCATCAATGGCGTGGATCGCGGGCAATGGGAAGCGGCGATGAGCCAGGGCATGTCGCACCTGCAAACCTTGCGCTACATCGTTTGGCCACAGGCTTTGCGGCTGGCGGTGCCGAGTTTGTCCAACAGCCTGATCAGCCTGATCAAAGATACCTCGCTGGTGTCTGTGATTGCCGTCACCGAATTGATGCTGGCCACCAAGGAAGTCATCTCCACCACCTTCCAGCCGTTTCCGCTGTATCTGGCCGCCGGGGCGATTTACTGGTGCCTGAGTCTGGCGTTTGAGCAGGTGCAACGCTGGCTGGAAGCACGCATGAACCGGACGCTTGCCCGCTAAGCATCCGAGGTGTGCTGGAAAAAAAATGGCGTCGCAACAGGCTTTGTTGTGACGCCATTTTTGATTTAATGCCCGGTCAAGAACGCTGGTTTAGCGAACGCCATGCATCATCTTTTGCAGCGGCTTGGTCAACATCAGCAACACGGCACCAGCCACAAAGGCCATCGCCACAAACAACATGAAGAATTCATGCAGACCGGTAATCTGGTATCCCAAGAACACTGGAGTGCGCCCGGCACTTGGGTAGAAAGTGGCGAGAATGCCGGCAAACCAGTTGGCCGCTGCATTGGCCATAAACCACACGGCCATCATCAGCGAGGCAAACCGCGCCGGAGCCAGCTTGTTCACCAGCGACAAGCCGATTGGCGACAGGCACAACTCGCCCAGCGAATGCATCAGGTACATCGCGGTCAACCAGATCATGCTGGCCTTTGCCGTGGCCGACATATCCTTCACCCCAAAACCGATGACCAGATAACCAACCGCCAGCAACATCAGACCCCACGCCATTTTGGTGGGGGAACTCGGTTCTTTGTTGCGACGGCCAAGGGCAGTCCACAGTTGCGCCAACACGGGCGCAAAAACCAAAATGAACACCGGATTGAGCGACTGAAACCAGGACGCGGGGATGACGTAACCAAACAACGTGCGATTGGTGGCTTCTTCGGCAAAGAAGGTCAGCGACACCCCCGCTTGTTCAAACGCAGACCAGAAGAAAATCACAAAGAACGAGATCACGCCGATCACGATCATGCGATCAATATCCTGGCGGGTCAGTGGTTCATTGCGGCTGGCGGTTTGCGCCTTGGAGCAGGCTTTGGGCGCAAGACCAACCGGATCGCCACTGGGCGTTACCAGATAGCGTTTGTGGAATAACCCAAACACCACCAGCGACAGCAACATGCCCACGCCAGCGGCAAAGAAGCCCCAACGGAAGTCGGCCGCATTACCGGTATCACCGAGAAAACCGCAAATCAGCGGCGCCACAAACGAGCCCAGGTTGATCCCCATATAAAAGATCGTATAGGCCGAGTCTTTACGTTTGTCGTTCTGGATATACAACTGGCCGACCATGCTAGAGATATTGGGTTTGAAGAAGCCGTTCCCGCCGACAATCAGACCCAGGCCGCAGTAGAACAACATGATGGCGGTTGAGGGCGTTTGCAGCATGCTGCCCGCCGCAAACAGCAGAAACTGGCCCGCGGCCATGAGTACGCCGCCCACAAAAATCGAGCGGCGATTGCCCCAGTAGCGATCGGCCACATAGCCGCCAATCAGCGGAGCCAGGTAAACCAGACCGGTATATTGGCCGTAAAGCGAGGCGGCGAACTGTTTATCAAAGGCCAGCGCGTGCACCATAAACAACGCCAGCAGCGCGCGATTACCATAGTAGGAAAAGCGCTCCCACATTTCGGTGGCAAACAGCAAATACAAACCGCGCGGGTGTTTGCCGGCCTGGCTGGACAGACGTTGCGCCGGGGTGGCCACGCCTGCCCCGGCTATCTCATCGATGGTGGTTTCAGCGCTGCTCATCGAACTCTCCTGAATATGACGTTTCAATAAGGATTGTCCGGATTGAGCAAGGGCATGGCGTCGAACTATTCCCCGCATGCCTGGGAATTTTTCACTTTCGCGTCTGTGTTAGTTCCAATTGGTTATATAGTCGCTGCGCAAACTGTAAGGCATGCGGTGTATCGCCATGCAGACACAACGAATCCACCGGCAGCCGCAGCACCTTGCCGGATTGAGTCTGCACTTCGCTTTGCCGGGCGAAACGCAGCGCCTGGTTCACGGCGGCAGCATCGTCATCCAGCACGGCGCCGGGTTCGCTACGCGGCACCAGACTGCCGTCATCGCGATAGGCGCGATCCACAAACGCTTCCTGAATGACCCGCAACCCGGCAGTTTGTGCGCGCCCAACCATCGCGCTGCCCGCCAGCACCATGACCGCCAGTTGCGGGTCCACAGTATGGATGGCGGCGATGACCACGTCGGCCAGCGCCGGGTCACGCGCCGCATCGTTGTAAAGCATGCCGTGGGCTTTGACGTAAACCAGCGGTACGCCCTCTTCCGCGCAGATTTTCTTGAGGGCAGAAATCTGCTCGATCAGGCTGGCCAGCAATTCGGCATGATCGATATCCAGCGAGCGGCGGCCAAAGTGCTCGCGATCCGGGTAACTGGGGTGCGCGCCAATCGTCACACCGTATTCGCGCGCCAGCCGCACGGTGCTGCGCATGGACGCGTCGTTGCCAACGTGGCCGCCGCACGCAACATTGGCTGAGCTGATCAAGGCCATCAGTTGCGCATCAAACGGATAGCCTTCGCCCAGATCCGCGTTCAGATCAATGCTCAAACGCGCCATTTCAGTTGATTCTCCAGTTGCGCCAGCCAGCGGCGTTGCTCCGCCAGCGCCGCCAGTGCTTGCTCCAGTGTGACCTCCACAAACCGCATGGTGTCGCCGGGTCGAAACTGCCCGGTGCGCCACAAATCAGCACGGATGACCTGGGCGATCTTGGGGTATCCGCCGGTCGTCTGGGCATCCGGCAGCAGCAGAATCGGATGACCTGACGGTGGCACCTGCAATACACCGGGCTGCACCGCGTGTGATGACAAATCCAGTGGCTGCCCCAACTCAAGTACCGGGCCAGCCAGATTGGCGCCCATGCGATTGGCATCAGGAGTGACGCGCCACGGCTCGGTCAGCAGCGCTTGCTGCGCCGCTGGGCTGAACGCACTCCATTCGGTTGCGGGCAACACCCGCAGCACGTCGCCACGATCTGGCGCCCGCACCTGCGCATCCGGCGCCGGGCCGGTGGGCTGGCCTAGCGGCACCACGTCACCCGCTCTAAGGGCTCGTCCGTTCAAACCGCCAAAATGTCCGGCTAGATCAGTGGCCCGGGCGCCCAGCACCATGGGCACGTCCACGCCGCCGCTCACGCTCAGATATATACGCGCGCCTGCCGGGGCAAAATCAATCTTCAGTTTTTGCCCGGCGCGTACCGGCACATTGCGCCAGCAACCAATAGGCTGTTTATCGAGCGTTGCGGGAGCCACTGCCCCGGTCAGCGCAATGACCGTATCGCACTCAAAGCGGGCGCTGAAACCACCCAGCGTGATTTCCAGCGTGGCCAGTTCCGGCGAATTGCCGACCAACAAATTGCCAATCAGGCTGGCCGGAATATCCATTACCCCTGCCAGCGGCACGCCCCACTGCGCGCCATCGTAACGGCCCAGATCCTGGATAGTTGCCAATGGTCCGGTTTTTAGAATGCTGATACTCACGCGCGCACCTCCATTGGCACGAAGCGCAGGGTATCGCCTGGCGCAAACAGCGCGGGTGGCATCTGGACAGGATCAAACAATTTGAGATCAGTGCGGCCAATCAAACTCCAGCCACCGGGAGACTCGCTGGGATAAATACCTGTTTGCGAGCTGCCAATCGCCACCGATCCGGCGGGCACCTTGAGCCGCGGGGTATCCAGTCGCGGCATGGCCAAAGCGGGGTCCATCCCGCCCAAGTAAGGAAAGCCTGGCAAAAATCCTACGCAGTAAACAACGTAATTGGCCGCAGCATGGCGTTCCACCACTTGTTGCGGGGACATACCGGCGTGTTCGGCCACCAGCGCCAGATCCGGCCCGGCGGCACCGCCGTAACACACCGGAACATCGTGATGGCGCCCGGCAATCTGCTTGCCTTTGCGGCTGCTTTGCCACGCGGCCTGAATGCCGCTTTCGATGATCGCCGCGTCTTCAATCATCGGGTCGAAACGCACAGTCAGATTGCCCATTCCCAGCATGACCCACCATGCCGGAAAGCGCTGCTGCAACAGCTTTTGCATGATCCACAAGCGGCGCTGGTCTTCCAGCGTTGCGGACACACTCAAGACCAGGGCGGTGTCGCCCAGGGGTTGAATTACCGGATTCATGCACCGTGCCTTTTCAGGGCCCAGGCGACGTGCTCGCGCACCATTTCGCTTGGGTCGTTTTCGCGGGATTTGAGTGCCGCAATAATCTGCGGCGTTGTTTTGGCATTACCGAGCCCAACCGCCAAATTGCGCAGCCAGCGTTCATGGCCAATGCGCAAAATGGCGCTTCCTGCCATTTTTTGCTGGAAAGTGGCTTCATCCCAGGCAAATACCGTCACCAACTCGACATCATCAAGGCCGTGCCGCACATGAAAATCCGCCTCTTTGCTATCTACTGCAAAGCGGTTCCACGGGCAAACCAGTTGGCAGTCATCACAACCGTAGACACGATTGCCCAGCATGGGCCGATATTCTTCCGGGATATTTCCTTTGAGCTCGATGGTAAGGTAGGAAATACAACGCCGCGCATCAACCTTGTAAGGCTCAACGATGGCTTGGGTGGGGCAAACGGTAATGCATTTGGTACAGCGGCCACAGTGCTCGTTTTGTTCTGGCGGATCAGCCGGCAGCGGCAAATCGGTAAACAGCTCGCCAATAAAAAAGAACGAGCCATACTCGCGATTGAGCAACAAGGTGTGCTTGCCGCGCCAGCCCAGGCCCGCCTGCTTCGCCAATTCGACCTCTAGCACCGGGGCCGAATCGACAAACACCCGATGCCCGAACTGCCCGACCTCGGCCTGCATGCGATCAGCCAGCTTTTGCAGCCGGTTGCGCAACACCTTGTGATAGTCGCGGCCCAACGCGTAGCGGGAGATATACGCCTTGCTGTCATCGGCGAGGATGGCGTCGGCGTTGGATGTACCAGCAGGCAGGTACGGCATGAAAACGCTGACCACCGACACCGTTCCGGGCACCAATTCTGCCGGACGCGCACGTTTCAGGCCGTGCCGTGCCATATAATCCATCTCGCCGTGAAAACCGGCCTCTAGCCAGGCTAGTAATCCCGGTTCTGCATGTGACAAATCCGTGCCGGTAATAGCCGCGCGGGCAAAGCCCAGTTCGGCTGCCCACGCCTTGATCCGGCCAGCCAGCGCAGGCAGGTCCAGTTCTGACGATTCGATGGGTGAATATTCCTTATGCATGGTGCCGATGATACTGCATGCCGCTATCTGGCAGACGAGAACGCAACGCTGGCGTTTGGCGCGCAGATTGCTGCCGCGCTACAACCGGGCATGACCATTTTTCTGGAAGGCGACCTGGGCGCGGGCAAAACCACGCTCACTCGCGGCATCCTGCGCGGGCTCGGTTTTGCCGGTCGCGTGAAAAGTCCGACGTATACTCTTGTTGAACCTTATGCTGTTTCTAATTTAAACTTGTATCATTTTGATTTATATAGATTTCAAGACCCGATGGAATGGGTGGATGCCGGCTTTCGGGATTACTTCAACCCGCAGACCATCTGCCTGATTGAATGGGCTGACAAGGCACAGGGTTTGTTACCTGCCGCCGACTGGACGATTCGCCTTGCACCTTCGGGTGAAGGTAGAAGCATTGAAATTCAAGCACATACGGAGCACGGCACGGCATGTCTCGCGCAACTCGCCACCCCGCCCTGACCCCTGATTCTGCCCGTCGGCATGCACTGCGGGCGGCGGTTTCCACGTTATTTTTGAGCGTCGTTCCGGCCGGCATGGCCCGCGCGGCAGCGGCGGCCAATGTAATCGCCGTGCGCGTCTGGCCAGCGCAGGCCTATACCCGGCTGACTATTGAATCCACCACGCAGCTAACTTTTAACCAGTTCACCCTCAAAAATCCGGATCGGCTAGTCGTTGATCTGGAAGGCGTGGACCTGAACGACGAGTTGCAAAAACTCGCCGGCAAAGTGGGTGCAGACGATCCCTACATTCAGCAGTTGCGCGCCGGGCGCAACAAGCCTGGTACCGTGCGGCTGGTGCTGGATCTGAAAACCGAGGTCAAACCGCAGGTCTTTACCCTGGCCCCGGTCGCAGAATACAAAAACCGGCTGGTGATCGATCTCTACCCTGCCGTGCAGAAAGACCCGTTGCTGGCGTTTCTGGATGACCAATCCACGCCCGATACGCCACCGCAGCTCAAGCTCGACACCCATACTGAGGCCAGCGCGCCTGCGCAACCACCCGATCGTTCTCCCGACGACAGCGTCATGGCGCAGGCTGACAGTAACAAATCAATCGACCGCAGCAAGCTCAAGGTCGACCGCTTGATTACCGTGGTGCTGGACCCTGGCCACGGTGGCGAAGACCCGGGCGCAACCGGCCCGCAGGGTAATCACGAGAAAAACGTGGTGCTGACGATTGCCAAGAAGCTCAAGGCACGGCTGGAAACCGACCCGAACATCCGTGTGGTCATGACCCGCGATGCCGATTTCTTTGTGCCGTTGGGCGTGCGCGTGAAAAAGGCGCGGGCCGTGCAGGCAGATTTGTTTATGTCGATCCACGCTGACGCGTTTATCCGGCCCGATGCCAACGGTTCGTCGGTGTTTGTACTGTCAGACAAAGGCGCCACCAGCACAGCGGCAAAGTGGCTGGCGCAAACCCAGAACGATGCCGACTTGATTGGCGGCGTAAAAATCAGCAATACGCAAGATAAATACCTGGCGCACACGCTGATGGACTTGACGCAAACCGCCACGCTCAACGACAGCATGCGTTTTGGCCGCGCCATGCTGACTGAGTTGGGCGGGTTAAACCGGCTGCATAAAGGTGCGGTGGAACAAGCTGGCTTTGCCGTGCTCAAGGCACCGGATATTCCGTCCATCCTGGTCGAAACGGCTTTTATCTCGAATCCGCAGGAAGAACAACGGCTGATCGACGAGAGTTTTCAGGACAAAATGGCGGAAACCTTGCATACCGGCATTCGTAAATACTTTGCCAAAAACCCGCCCGCGCCCCGGACCAAACTGGCCCAGAGCTAACTGGCTGGCGCTGACTCTGGCAAATAAAAAACGGCTGCATCAAACGCAGCCGTTTTTTTTATTTCGAGTATTTCGACGCTGACCCGCCAAGACCGGCCGGATGTCAGAGAGAGAAACGCTCCATGCTCCAGCCCAGATCAAGCTCGCGGTTAGCCAGCTCCAGCAACGGCGCCAGATTGGCCAGCAAGGCGGGCAGATGTGGGGTGAGCGCAGCGATTTCCGCCGCGTCGCCTTTATGCAGCAGCGCCAGCGCCTCGGCAATCGCCGGAGTTGGTACGTGCGTTGGCGACGGCTCCGGGACCAATACCCGATTGCTGCCAATCTCGGCGCGCAAACGCTCGCCAGCGGCGGCCAGCAGCGCATCGGTATCATCTGCGTCGTCGTGTAATGAATTGGCTACCGCAATGCTGGCGGTGACCTGCAATTGCTCGCCACGGAAATTGATGCGGGCATTGGCGATAGCCTGGCGCAGACGCTCACCCAGAATGCGCGATTCCGCCAGCGTGGTCGCAGCCGATACCACGGCAAATTGCGGCCCGGCCACCTGTGCCAGCGTGTCTTCGTTACGCAACTTGCCGGACAGCTGTTTGCCCAGCAATTGCAGCATCTGGCTGGCAACCCGCTCGCCCAAGTGCGCTTGCACACCGGAGAAATCATCGATTTCGATCAGCAGAACGGTGACTTCACTACGATGGCGACGGGCGTAAGACAAGGATTGTTCGATCTGCAACTTGAGCAGATGGTTACTACCGACACCTTCAGCCACATGAGTACTGGTCCGCGACTGCGCTTCGCGCACGGCATCCAGTTCCCGATGCGTACGAGCCAGTTCGATATTGGCCGCAACGCGAGCCAGCATTTCAGCCCGATCGGTCGATTTAGTGACAAAGTCGCTCGCCCCTGCAGTTACGCAATTCTGGCGCGTTTCTTCATCTTCTTCACCCGACACGATGATGATGGGCAGCAGCCGAAAACGTGCTTCCGGCGCCTGACGCACTCGCGCCAACAAGCCCATACCATCCAGTTCGGGCATGGTGAGATCAGAGATCATCAAACAAACGGATTCATCGACCAGGAGCCGGGCCCAGCCTGCTTCGCCATCGGCTTCTTCGATCACATCATAAGCACCGGCAAGGTGCTTTTTGATGGTGGCACGGACGATGCGCGAATCATCAACAACCAGCACGCGCGGCAACGGAGACAGCTCATTTGCTTGCATATTTTGTAAACAAACCGTGATTGCAATACGAGATAGAAATCTAGCACAAATGCATCATGCTCGCCGTTCGTCTCCGCCAGGCTCAAGCACTACAAACAACAATCGGACAGAACGATGGCCGTGGTCAGCCGGGATCAGCATCAGCCATCAGATGAAATGCCGTAAAGAAAGATGGCATTACCGGTGTAAACCAGACCGGCCAGACTGGGGAAAGACAGATCGGCCATACAAAACAGGGGCCCAGAAAAACAAAAAACCCCGGGGTAACCGGGGTTTTTTCTACAAGACGCCTAAGCAGTCAATCAAGCAGCAGTTGTCATGCCCTTGATTGCAGCAGACAGACGGCTCTTATGACGAGCTGCCTTGTTCTTGTGGAAGATCTTCTTGTCAGCGATGCTATCGATCACGCTAACAGATTGCTGAAACACAGCTTGTGCAGCCGCTTTGTCACCAGCTGCTACAGCCTTCAGCACCTTCTTGATCGCGGTGCGGAATTCTGAACGCTGACTACCATTGTGTTGGCGGGCCTGTTCAGCCTGACGCGCACGCTTGCGAGCTTGGGCGCTGTTTGCCATATGTAAAAACTCCTGACTTATATCGGTTTACGACCCCTTAGCCCCTCGGGCAACAGGTCGACTTAATTCGGAAACCGCCGATGATATCTGTATTCGGTGATCGATGCAACTTCTATGCTCAATCTGGCCACTCAAAGTGATATCGCATTCGATATCACTTTCGATATCATGCGCAATCTTCTCGAAATAGTAGCTGCACTTGTCCATGAATCTGCTGAAATCGCTCGCCACCACCAGCTCCATGACGCTGGCCTCTCGTGTGCTGGGCTTTGCCCGAGATGCGATTGTCGCACGAATGTTCGGTGCCACCATGGCCACCGACGCCTTCAATGTGGCTTTCAAGCTACCCAACCTGCTACGCCGCATCTTTGCTGAGGGTGCATTCTCGCAAGCCTTTGTGCCGATTCTGGCCGAATACAAGAACACTCAGGGCGAAGAAGCCACCCGTATTTTCATCTCATATATAGCGGGCCTGCTAACGCTGGTGCTGGCGGTCATCACCGTCGTCGGCGTAATCGCCGCGCCGATCGTACTGTGGATTACCGCGCCAGGCTTTGCCAATACGCCCGCCAAGTTCGATCTGACGGTGCGACTGTTACATATTACCTTTCCGTATATTTTTCTGATCTCACTGGCTTCGCTGGCCGGCGGCATTCTGAATACCTGGAACCGCTTCTCAGTCCCGGCCTTTGCGCCGACGCTGCTGAATGTGTCGCAAATCTTCTTCGCGCTGGTGGTCGCACCGCACTTTGCCGAACCGATTGTGGCGCTGGCGTGGGGTGTCATCGTTGGTGGCGTGCTGCAACTGGGTTATCAGCTGCCACACTTGAAGAAGATCGGCATGCTGGTATTGCCACGACTGAACCTCAAAGACGCGGGCGTCTGGCGTGTGCTCAAACAAATGGGCCCCGCCATTTTCAGTGTATCGGTCAGCCAGATTTCTCTGCTGATCAACACCATCTTTGCCTCGTGGCTGGTCTCCGGTTCGATCTCGTGGATGTATTACGCTGACCGGCTAATGGAGTTCCCCACCGGCGTGCTCGGCGTGGCACTGGGCACCATTTTGCTGCCGTCGCTGGCCAAAGCGCATGCCAGCAAGGACCCGGCGGAATACTCAAAATTGCTGGATTGGGGCTTGCGTCTGTGCCTGATGCTGGCTCTGCCTTCCGCTGTGGCGCTGGCGGTCATTTCCGGCCCGCTGGTTTCATCGTTGTTCCAGTACGGCAAGTTCGGCGCGCACGATGCTTTGATGACGCAATACGCGTTGGTAGCGTATGCGGTGGGTTTAATCGGGCTGATCATGGTCAAGATCCTCGCGCCCGGGTTCTACGCCCGCCAGAACATCAAAACGCCGGTGAAGATCGCCATCGTCACGCTGGCACTCACCCAGCTAATGAACCTGGCTTTTGTCTGGCAACTCAAGCACGCTGGTCTGGCATTGGCGATTGGCTTGGGCGCGTGTTGCAACGCTTCACTGCTGTATTATCAGTTGCGCCGCCACGGCATCTTTACGCCGCAACCTGGCTGGAAGGTGTTTTTTGCAAAGCTGGTCGCTGCGGTTATCGTCATGGCGCTGGTATTGGTTGGCGCTTTATATCTGATGCCCGCGTGGGATACCGGCGCGATGCCGGTTCGCATTCTGCGTCTGGCCGCGCTGGTGGGCATGGGCTTGGTGGCTTACTTTGGCGCGTTAGGGGTACTGGGCTTTCGACCTGGACATTTCTCCCGCAGCGCGGTCCATTAATCGTCCACGCTGATTGTCAGATTGTGGGGCGGTGTTTTCTTTCGAATGCTCGCCCTACGCCAGCGCTGCCTCAATATCCACCTCATCCACTTGTTCCGGCCGCAAATACCGCTGGCCGTAATGCAGGTAGACGCCTGAGCGTAAAAACAGCTCAAACAACTCGCCATCGATATGTTGTTCACGGCGCATGCGCGCCATGATGGCGATGGATTCGGCCAGGGTTTTACCGCGCTTGTAGGGACGGTCCACTGCCGTGAGTGCCTCGAAGATATCGGCAATCGCCATCATTCGTGCCAGCGGGCTCATTTCGTCGCGCTTGAGCCGGCGTGGGTAGCCGTTGCCATCCATTTTTTCGTGATGTCCACCGGCAATCTCCGGCACGTTACGCAAATGGCGCGGGAAAGGCAGTTTCTCCAGCATCACAATGGTTTGCACGATGTGCTCGTTGATCTTGTAGCGCTCTTCTTCGGTCAGCGTGCCACGACTCACCGACAGGTTATGCAGCTCGCCACGGTTATAGAGATACTCCGGCACCTTCATCTCAAAGCCGTAGCCCTGCGGCAACTGGTCGCGCTCGTTGCGGTAAATCACCTGATCCGGCGCATCCGCCAGTAACGGCATGCTGGCCGGGAGCAGCGATGCCGGCATGCGCGACTTGCGTTCGTGTTCTTCATACGAAATACCGATGCGGTCATCCAGCGTACGTTGCCAAGTGCGCTGGCCGATCTGATATAGCCGCTCGATATCCTCTTTGGCCATGACCTCGCCGCCCTCATTGCAGCGAGCGACAAAGGTGAACTCTTCATCCAGCGTATGCAGCAATTGCTCGCGGGTGGCGCTCAGCGTTTGCGCGTCGCCACCTTGTGCAACGCCTTGCCAATAGGCAATCCATGCATCGCGCTTGAGCACTTCAAAACGCATGCGGATTTCGTGAATGCGGTCGTAGAGTGTTTCCAGCTTGGTGGCTTTGTCGACCACGTACTCGGGCGTGGTCACTTTGCCGCAATCGTGCAGCCACGCGCCAATGTGCAGCGCCTCCCATTCCTGATCACTCAGCGAGAACTGCTTGTAAGGGCCTTCAAGCGTATCGCAGGCGGCGTGCGCCAGCATTTTGGTCAGCTCCGGTACGCGTTGGCAGTGGCCGCCGGTGTATGGACTTTTGGCATCGATAGCTCCGGCAACCAGTTGAATGAATGACTCCAGCAGCGCTTGCTGCTCCTGGATCAGCCGCTGGGTTTCAATGGCGACAGCAGCTGTGCCGGATACAGCCTCCAGCAGCGCCAGCATCGGATGCCCACCACGCAGCGCCTCGGCGGCTTCGATAAACAACACCAATACGCCAACCGTTTCTTCCTGGCGATTGATAAGCGGAATCGCCACGGCCACGGCGTTGTGATCAAACGGCTGCAATTGCCCGAACCAGTTATTGAGCCGATCAGCCTCCAGCCAGATTGATTGCGTCTGCCCACTCACATCGGCCAGCACCGCCGGATGTTGCGTTTGCATTTGCGGCACCAGCGTTGGCAACGCGGCCGTATCAACCATGCATTGATCTGCCCGACAGGCTTGTTCAGCCACCAGACGACCATCTGGCTCGGTCAGATAGACAATGCCGCCGCGCGCGTCCGCCATATGCACGGTTTCGATCAGAATGCGTTCTATCAAGCGCGGAAACTCGCGCTCATCGGCAAGCGCATCACCAATATCCCGAAACTGCGCAATGGTGAGTTTCATGCGGCGCATGGCATCGGCCAGTTCGTGGATTTCCCGCACCACCGAGTTCACAACCAGCGGCGAATCAAAACGCATGGACTGGATATCGCGCGCCTGGGCAATCAACGCCTTGAGCGGGCGCGAAGCCAGCCGCGATACCCACATGGCAATCGGCACGGTAATCAGCAGCAGCAGGACGGAAATGAGCGCGGTTTCTTTGCGCAACTCGCGGGCATCGGCCAGAAGTTCGCTTTCCGGCGCGACAACCGCCAGCAGCAAGTTGTCGCCTTCCGGCATGGAAACGGGCGCCAGATAGCCGTACCAGGTTCCGTTATCCAGTTCAATCGGGCCGGTATTACCTTTGTAGCGTGCCGGGTCTGCCATCATGCTGGACATGGCCGGAATACCCATTTGCTGCACCCGCCCCAGCTTGACGCTGCCGCCCCGATCCGCCCGCACAAGCTTTCCGGTATCACGCCACGCCAGCACTTGTCCGGCCGGATCGAGCAAAGCCAGCTCGCTGTGCTCGGTGACGCGTTGCTGCGCCAGCATGCCACCCAAAGCGGCCAGCGTGACATCCACGCCAACAACCGAAGTCTTGTCTACGCTACGCCGCGAAAACGTCGTGCCAATTTCATGCGTGGTGAAAAACACATACGGCTGCGTGATCGCCCGCGCGCCTGCCGCCAACGCTTTTTTGTACCAGTCACGCGTACGTGGGTCGTATTGATAGTCCGGCTTGGGGCGGCTCGCCAGGAGTTTCAGGTGGTCATCAAAATACAGAAAGCGGCCATCCTGCTTGCCACCGTTGATTTCCATGCTTTGCACCAGAAAAGCGGTATCCGGTGGCGGATTGAACGTGCTGCGCAGATCGGCCTGCGTGGGCAGGCGGCGCAATAAAAAGAAGTCGCCATTGGCGTAGCCGGCATAGGCGGCAGTGATGGCAGGCTGATCACGCAAGGCCTGCACCAGATAAGCCAGGCTTTGCAAACGCTCTTGGAGTGACCGGGCGCGGGCGAGTTTTTCCCGCGCCAGCAAATCCACCGCCAGCCCGGTGCTGGCGTACAGACCCGACACCGTATCGCCAGTGCGCCCACCAATCTGGTTGAACAGCTCCTGCGAAGATGCCAATAACATGCGGCGACTCTGGCGGTCGTTGTACCAGTTATTGACCACTGCATAGGTCACGATCAGCAGGATAAACAGCCAGGCAATATGAATATGCAGCGGATATCGCCTGCGCTCGCTGGTCCCATCGAAAATACCCATGCCGCCCGCCTTTAGCAGAAAGAAACGCGGCTACATGCACCGCTCTGTCTGAGCTTAGACGAGCAATGCTCAGGAACAAGCTTTTAGCCGGGCTGCGCCAAAAATTGAGATATGACGACCTGGCCCGTCGATAGACTTGGGTGCAGTCATGACAGCAGGGTAAAATAGCTTTTTCCCGTCTCTTGAATCGCCAAAGGATTGCACCGTGCAGCTCTCGAATCGTGTTCTTGCCATCAAGGAATCGCCGACCCTTGCCATCACCGCCAAAGCGGGCAAGCTCAAAGCAGAGGGCCGCGATGTGATTGCGCTGGCAGCTGGCGAACCAGACTTCGACACCCCGGATCACATCAAGGCAGCGGCGATTGAAGCTATTAACCGTGGCTTTACCAAATACACCCCGGTATCGGGCACGCCCGGGCTGAAGAAAGCCATTATTGATAAATTCAAACGCGATAACGGCGTGGATTACGCAGCCAACCAGATTCTGGTGTCGGTGGGTGGCAAGCAAAGTTTCTTCAACTTGTGCCAGGCGTTTATCAACCCGGGCGATGAAGTGATCGTGCCCGCGCCGTACTGGGTGTCGTATCCGGATATCGTGCTGATTGCCGAAGGTAAACCGGTCATCGTGGCCTGCGGCATTGAACAGGGCTTCAAGCTGACGCCAGCGCAATTGCAAGCTGCAATTACCCCCAAGACCAAAATGCTGGTCTTGAACAGCCCGTCCAATCCGACCGGTGCGGTTTACTCGCTGGAAGAACTCAAGGCACTGGGCGAAGTGCTGAAACAACATCCGGACATCCTGATCGCCTCGGATGATATGTATGAACACGTGATGCTGGGCACCACGCGCTTTTACAACATCCTCAATGCCTGCCCGGAACTGTATGAGCAGACCATTTTGCTCAATGGTGTTTCCAAAGCGTATTCGATGACGGGCTGGCGCATTGGTTACGCGGGCGGCCCGGCCAAGCTGATCAAGGCCATGGAAAACATCCAGTCACAATCGACTTCTAACCCGACTTCGATCTCGCAAGTTGCGGCCGAAGCGGCGCTGGTGGGTAGCCAGGACTGCATCAAGCCAATGCTGGTGGCTTTCAACGAGCGCCATCAGTTTGTGGTGCAGCGCTTCAACAGCATCCGCGGCCTGAAGTGCCTGACCGCAGGTGGTGCGTTCTACGCCTTCGTCGATGCGCGCGAAGCCATCAAAACGCTGACTGCAGAAGGCAAGCTGGCCGAAGCCACCGATATGGCGCTGGGCGCGTACTTGCTGGAAACACAAGACGTCGCCGTCGTGCCAGGCTCGGCGTTTGGCGCAGAGGGTTATTTCCGGATCTCGTTTGCGACCAGCATGCAGAACCTGGAAAAAGCACTGGCGCGCATTGAAAAGGCACTGAGCTAAGCCGCGACCAATCGTGTGGTGACCCAATAAAAAACGGAGCCAGGGCTCCGTTTTTTATTGCAGAAATCAGACCGTAATCGGCGGATTGCTTAGCCAAAGCGACGCTGGCGCATCCACTTGGTGACAATCCACTTCTCGCCTTTGAGCACCGGCAGCCCGCCATGCAGGGTCATTGGGTCAACCTGGCCGCTACTGTTGGTGTATTCAAAGTACACGGCAGCGCCTTTCTTTGGCCCCACGGTAAGACCCAGTTCCGGGAACACCGTGCTACCGCCATCTTCCACATCATTCAGATAAACAATCAACGTGGAAACACGCTGCCCGCCACGATCCAGATGCACGCGACTACCCGGATCGCTTTCGGGGAAGTAATCGAAATGCGGCTTGTATTCCCCGCCCACCTTGTAATTGAGAATCTGCAGGCCCTCGCCATTCTCGACCGGCCAGCTCATGACCTCGGAGATGCGCCGATCCAGGCGAGCGATAAATTCGTTTTCGTTCACATGAAAAAATGTACCAAAACTGGTGCGCTCTTCAATCACCGCATCCTGGCCGGTTTTCGGATCAACAATGGTGGAGCGCTTGAGCCGGGCTTGCGACAACTTCACCAGTTCATCGCATTCTTCATGGCTGAATACGTTATCGAGCACGGCAATATAAGGTTTCTCCACGCGGCTGACGACCTGCACCACCCGGTCATTAGTCTGGATAAAGTTGCCCGGCTTGAAGCGTGGCGTTTCGTAGCGGTAACTGTTTGCAGCGATGCGCTCTTTGACACCGTTACTGGCCACTGCCGGTTGCGCTACCGGTTGTGCGGCAAGCACCGGAGACACGCCGCCCTTATGGGTGGTGGAGAAATGAAACACAATGGCATTGGCAAACATGGGGTCGAAGTTTTTTTCGACCATCACGTCAATCAGCGATTGTGCGGTACAGCCACGACCGAGGTTGTCGACGATCCACTTCTGCCAGTCTGGCGAAATATTGGTGATTTTTTCCATTCGACTGCTCATCCTCGTTTTTTGTGAGTACGTTTTTGAGTACGTATGTCTGGTTATTTTTGACATTTTTAACCGTTGCCGCGCGCCGTGTCATCCGTACCGTGACCACAAGCACAACAGGCGCAACAGTCCACCCGCTCCACGGTAGGTGATCCCGGCAAAAAACTGCCATCTGTAAGCGTGCAAGAGCTTGTCGCGCGGCTGTGTTAAAATTTCGCGCTTCGATTCAACTGCTTGGCTAGCCATCACCGATATGGATCTCTCTGCACTGACCGCGCTTTCCCCCCTCGACGGCCGTTACGAAAAGCAATTGGCCGATCTGCGTCCGTTTTTCAGCGAATACGCACTCATCAAACACCGCGTCACTGTTGAGATCGCGTGGCTTAAGGCACTGGCAGCTGAACCCGCCATTACCGAGATCGCGCCGTTCTCGCCCGCGACCATTGCCGAGCTTGATCAGGCGGTAGCGCAGTTCTCGATTGAGCACGCGATGGAAGTCAAAACCATCGAGCGCACCACCAATCACGATGTGAAAGCCGTTGAATACTGGATGAAAGAACGTTTGTCCGGTAATCACGAAGTGTCTGCCGCAAACGAGTTCATTCACTTTGCGTGTACTTCGGAAGACATCAACAATCTGTCGCACGGCCTGATGCTCAAAGCTGCGCGTGATTCGGTCACGCTGCCCAAGCTGCGTGAAATCACCGCCAAACTCAAAGATCTGGCGCATGAACTGGCCGATGCCGCCATGATGAGCCGCACCCACGGTCAACCGGCGACGCCGACCACCATGGGTAAAGAAATGGCCAACGTGGCCTACCGCCTGGAACGCCAGCTGGCACGCCTGGAAAAAGTGGAAGTGCTGGGCAAGATTAACGGTGCGGTGGGCAACTACAACGCACACTTGTCGGCCTATCCGGAAATCGACTGGGAACAATTCTGCCGCAGCTTCGTCGAAAGCCTGGGTTTGACATTCAACCCGTACACAATCCAGATTGAACCGCACGACTACATGAGTGAGTTGTACGACACCGTATCGCGCATCAACACGATTCTGATCGACTTGAATCGCGACATCTGGGGTTACATCTCGCTGGGCTTCTTCAAGCAGCGCGTAAACAAGAATGAAGTTGGCAGTTCGACCATGCCGCACAAGGTTAACCCGATCGACTTCGAAAACGCCGAAGGCAATCTGGGTCTGGCCAATGCGATGTTGACGCACCTGTCGCAAAAATTGCCAATCTCGCGCTGGCAACGTGACCTGACCGATTCCACCGTGTTGCGTAATATGGGCGTCGGTCTGGGTTATGCACAATTGGGTTATGCGTCATGCCTGAAGGGTTTGAACAAGCTGCTGGCGGATCGCCAGGCGATGCTGGACGACCTGAATGACAACTGGGAAGTACTGGCCGAGCCAATCCAGACCGTCATGCGGCGTTATGGCGTGCCTAATCCGTACGAGCAGTTGAAAGAACTGACACGCGGCAAGAGTGGCATTACCAAGGAAGCGCTGGCCGTGTTTATCGATGGTCTGGCTATTCCAGACAGCGAAAAGACACGACTGAAGGCGCTGACGCCATGGACGTACATCGGTACAGCCGTTGAGCTGGCCAACCGGATCTGATCTCGCGCTTCGTTAAAGAAGCCAGGATGACCTGGTAGCAGTAATTAAATTAGTAGTTGTCTCGCAAAGCCGGCGGCCCAAGAGCCGCCGGCATGATATTGAATCAAGGGGAGATTTACCCGGTGAAACGCAAAGTACTGGTTGGCGGCACGCTTGCCGTTGTGCTGCTGGGCGCGGCTTATGTCGGCAGCTCGTGGATGGCCGGACGCTCGGTGCAAGACACCCTCGAAAAGCAGAACCAGTGGCTTTCCAGCCTGCCGTACTTCATCGTCAAAAACCGCGAATATCATCGCGGCTGGTTCTCTTCCACTGAAAAAACCACACTGCAAATCAATCCGCAGTTGTATCGCTTTTTCCTGGAAAAGGAAGGCGAACCGCTGCCGACCTTTGAAGTGACCTACACCCAGAATATCCAGCACGGCCCGCTGCCGCTGCTAAGCCACTTCAATCCGCATCCATACAAGGCAGTGGTTACTACGGATTTCCAGTTCTCTCCGGAAACCCAGAAAACACTGTCGCGCTTCTTTGGCACGCAAAAACCGATCAGCATTGAAAACCGCATCAGCTTCAACGACGATGGCCTGATGACGATCAAGGTGCCATCGTTTGACTATGAAGAAGCGATTTCCGGCGTCAAAGCCAAATGGCAAGGCTTGAACGCCACGCTGGATTACGGCGGCGATTTCAATCGCGTCAAACTGATCGCCACCGCCCCCGGCCTGAGCGGCGAAGCCAAGGGCAAAGGTCAGTTTATGGCCACCGACATGACCTTCGAGTCCGATCATGTGCGCGGCAAAACCGGCCTGATGATTGGTACCTCGTCCGCCAAAATTGCGGACTTCACGCTGGATATGCCAGGCGACAACCCGTTCAAGCTGGGATTACACAACCTGAGCTATGACGGCAAGCTGGCCGAAAATGGCGAATTGATCGACGGCAGCGCTCACTTCATGCTGGAAAAGCTGGTCCTGAACGATCAGCCTTATGGCCCGGCCGAATTGCTGGCTGAAGCCAACCACTTGCACGGCCCGACGCTGGCCAAGCTGGGCGACGAATTCAACCGTCTGCAAAAACAGCAATTGACCCGCGAGCAGCTGTCGAGCGAGTTGATGAAGCTGGCTAAAGCCGAAGGCATGCCACTGCTGACGCATGACCCGCGCCTGGCCATTCGCAAGCTGGATATCAAACTGCCTGATAGCAGCATTCATTTCAGCGGCGAAGTGGGCCTGCAAGGCTTCAAGCCAGAAGACCTGGATCAGCCGGCGGTGTTCATGCGCAAGCTGGTGGCGAAGGCGGATTTCAATGTGCCACGTAAAGTCATTTCGACTGTCGTGACCTGGCAAGCGCGCAATATGTTTGGCAACGCCGATAACGGCGTGTCACAAGCGGATCTGGACTACCTGGCCGGCCAGTTTGTTGAAGGCCAGCTGGACCGCATGTCCGAACAAAAGCTGATCCGCGTCGATGGCGACACCATTTCCGCAACCGCATCGCTGGAAGGTGGCAAGTTCATCCTGAATGGCGCAAACGTGCCGCTGCCGTGGGAACAGGTGCAACACGCTGTGGCTGGTGCCGCTACCGAAGCTGAAAAACCGGCGAAGGTTGAGGCATCGAAGTAACCTGGCTTTGTAACAAGCATGCAAACAAAAAGGGCGATTCACTCGCCCCTTTTATTTTGTCTGACTCACACGCGCCAGCACCGTCTGTTACTGGATAATCCCGCCGCCCAGACAAACCTCGCCGTCATACAGCACCATGGATTGCCCCGGCGTCATCGCCCATTGTGGCTCGTCGAATATCAACTTCACGCCGCCATCCACGTGTTCCAGCGTGCACGCGGCATCCTGCTGGCGATAACGGGTCTTGGCGGTATAACGGCCAGGCATAGGTTCTTCACCCAGAATCCACGAGCAATCCAGTGCTAACAGGTCATGTTTGAGCAACAAGGGATGATCGTGACCTTGCACCACAATCAGCTCGTTCTTTTCCATGTCCTTGCCCGCCACAAACCACGGCAAACCTTCACCGCCGATACCCAGACCCTGGCGTTGGCCAATGGTGTAGTACATCAGGCCCATATGTTCGCCAACCACGCGCCCTTCCGGCGTTTTCATGGCACCGGGCACTTTAGGTAGATAGCGGTTCAGGAACTCGCGAAATGGCCGTTCGCCAATAAAACAGATGCCGGTGCTGTCTTTCTTGCGGGCGTTCGGCAGCGCGATCTGTTCTGCAATCTCGCGCACCTCAGACTTTTGCATGCCGCCCAAAGGAAACACCGCGTGGCTTACCTGCTGCTGGCTCAAGCGGTATAAAAAGTAGGTCTGGTCTTTGGATTGATCCGCCGCACGCAACAACTCGGTCCGGCCATCGGCACGCACGCGGTTGGCCGCGTAGTGGCCAGTAGCCATCTTCACGCCGCCCAGTTTGATAGCGTAATCCAGAAAGCATTTGAACTTGATTTCGCTATTGCACAGGATGTCCGGATTCGGCGTGCGCCCGGCCGAGTATTCAGCCAGGAAATAACTGAACACGCGATCTTTGTATTCTTTGGCGAAGTTCACCAGTTCGATATCGATATCCAGCAGGTCGGCCACAGAAATGGCATCCATGCTGTCTTCCTTGATCGAACAGTATTCGTCGTCGTTGTCGTCTTCCCAGTTCTGCATGAACACGCCGACAACGTCGTAGCCTTGGTCTTTGAGCAGGTGCGCGGTGACGGATGAATCCACGCCACCCGACAAACCCACCACAATCTTGTCATTCATTCGTTATTACTTCCGGTCAAAGTCTTGCAGGATTTCCAGCGGATAACGGCGACCAGCAAGGTAATCGTCGATGCACGGCATCAGCAAGGGGCTGCGGTGCTGTTCACTACGTGCGGCCAATTCGTCCCGAGTCAACCACAGGGCGCGTTCAATATCCGGGTCAAGCGCGAGACCGGCATCAAAACCGGTCAACTTTCCGGCAAAAGCAAAGCGCAGAAAGGTCCGTTGTTCATCCCCGGACGGCGACCATTGGTAGATGCCCATCAACGCCTCGGGCACAAAATGGTGTGCGGTTTCTTCCAGTGTTTCCCGGATCACCGCAGCAATCAGCGATTCACCAAATTCGAGATGTCCGCCTGGCTGGTTAAGCGTGAGTTGGCCATTGATGATCTCTTCAACCATCAGAAAACGCCCGTCGCGCTCGACCACCGCCGCAACCACCGCATTGGGTTTGAACATGCTGCAACACACTGAAATCAAAAGCGGATTTTACCGTAATGCGCCGATCCCGTCAGGCGACATGCTGACAATGGTTTAGGCGTATGCGCATAAAGCGCCAGGTAAATGGCAGCGCACCGGGCGACGGAGGGCATGAAATCTCGCCGTCTGGCGGAATATGCCGGATCGCCACAGGCCATTGTTCTGATCTGGCAGCGATGTGTGACTCCACCGCCAATGCTGAAAAAATCCAGTCCGCAGGCTTGCGCCATCTATTGAAAGGCCGGATTTATTGGTGATTCCCAACTTGCCCTGAATATTGATCAGCCATTTCCAGCCACGACTGATTCAAAAATAATTACATTGAATGAACGGCAATTGATGACGTTATTTACAGCAAATTTAATCGAAAATAATTTACGGAAAGAACCTGGAAAGAAAGCTTTGAAACCAGTTCAAATCGGCATCCACTCAAACGCAATGATTCAGGTTTTCTTATCAACGCTGGATATCAATTTCTTTCCACTGCCCCGATTGCAATCCATCCAGCGTGTATTGGCCAATTGCGTAGCGAATCAACCTTAATGTCGGAAAACCGACTTTAGCCGTCATCCGCCGCACCTGGCGATTTTTGCCTTCGCGGATGATGATTTCCAGCCAGCTAACGGGTATCTGTTTGCGCTCGCGAATCGGCGGAACGCGCGGCCACAAACCAGGTGGCTCGGGCATGAGGCGCACACTGGCCGGTTGCGTTACAAAATCCCCCAGATCAACGCCATGGCGCAGTGGCGCCAGCGCGGCGTCATCGGGCGCCCCTTCTACTTGCACCCAATAGGTTTTGGGCAATTTATGACGCGGATCGGCAATTTTATGCTGCAGAGCACCATCATCCGTTAAAAGCAGCAGCCCTTCTGAATCTGTATCCAGACGGCCAGCGGCATAAACGCCTTTCACCGAAACATAATCGGCCAGACATTGATGCGGCGGGCTGGGCGAAAACTGGCAGATCACGCCATGCGGTTTATTGAAAAGAATGACTTTGTTCATGCCGCTATTCTAACCTTCTGCCGGACCAGACAGCGTAACCGCAGATGCCCGCTTGGCTTTCGCCCGCGTTCACGCGATAATCGCGGCTTGTCTGGCGCCGATACGGCGTTGTCCTAATCTCTGCATGGGAAGTACCTAATGAGCCACATTCAAGTACCCAAAGAGGGCGCGAAGATCGTTCCGAATCTCGCCACGCCGGATAACCCAATCATCCCGTTCATCGAAGGTGACGGTATCGGTGCTGATATCACCCCTGTGATGAAAGAAGTGGTCGACGCTGCAGTAGCCAAGTCCTACGGCGGCAGCCGCAAAATCCACTGGATGGAAATCTACTGTGGTGAGAAGGCTTCCAAGCTGTACGGCAATGACACCTACATGCCACAAGAAACGCTGGATGCGCTGAAAGAATACGTCGTATCGATCAAAGGCCCGCTGGCAACGCCGGTTGGTGGCGGTATCCGCTCGCTGAACGTGGCTTTGCGTCAGCAGCTGGATCTGTATGTTTGCCTGCGCCCGGTGCGTTACTTCGACGGCGTACCTTCGCCAGTCAAGCAACCACACCTGATCGACATGGTGATCTTCCGTGAAAACACCGAAGACATCTACGCTGGTATTGAGTGGGACGCGCAATCTGAAGGCGCCAAGAAAGTCATCGAATTCCTGCAAACCGAAATGGGTGTGAAGAAGATCCGTTTCCCGGAAACTTCGAGCATCGGTATCAAGCCGGTTTCGCGCGAAGGCACCGAGCGCCTGGTGCGCAAGGCGATTCAGTACGCCATCGACAACAACCGTAAATCCGTGACGCTTGTCCACAAGGGCAACATCATGAAGTTTACGGAAGGCATGTTCCGCACTTGGGGTTACGAGCTGGCCAAGCGCGAGTTCGGCGGCGTTGAGATCGACGGCGGCCCGTGGCTGCAACTGCCTAACGGCATCGTTATCAAAGACGTGATCGCTGATGCGTTCCTGCAGCAGATTCTGCTGCGTCCGGCTGAATACGACGTGATCGCTACGCTGAACCTGAACGGCGACTACATCTCTGACGCGCTGGCGGCAGAAGTGGGCGGTATCGGTATTGCTCCGGGTGCCAATCTGTCTGACAACATAGCTTGCTTTGAAGCAACGCACGGCACGGCACCGAAGTACGCTGGCCAGGACAAGGTAAACCCGGGTTCGCTGTTGCTGTCGGCTGAAATGATGCTGCGTCACATGGGCTGGAAAGAAGCGGCAGATCTGATTATTGTGGCGATGGAAAAAACCATCAAAGACAAGATCGTGACTTACGACTTCGCCCGCTTGATGGAAGGCGCGCAAGAAGTAAGCTGCTCGGCCTTTGGCAAGGCGATTGTCGAGCGCATGTAATGGTGTTGGATCGCGCAAGCGGTCAGCCAGCATGGCACAGAAAAGCCCCACCGCGGTGGGGCTTTTTCATGGGCGGTATTCAGGGTGTGGCGTTCTGACACATTTGCGTAGCTATTGTATTTTTCTGGCAGCGCACCATCTACAGTAAGACTGTGTGGCGGGGTGCTGGATGCAGCGCAACAAAAAACCCCGCACATGGCGGGGTTTTCAAACGCTTCAGGAACCTGAAATCAGGCAGCCTGGATGTTTGCAGCTTGCTTGCCCTTAGGGCCTTGTGCAACTTCAAATGTCACACGTTGGCCTTCTTTCAGGGTCTTGAAACCAGGCATATTGATCGCGGAGAAGTGAGCAAAGATGTCTTCGCCGCCTTCGTCCGGAGTAATAAAGCCAAAGCCTTTGGAATCATTGAACCACTTGACTGTACCCGTTGCCATATTAGGTCTTTCTCCAAGATAAACAGTTAAAGCATTTTCCCAAGGTTTGAAGTCAAGACCTGTACAGCGGGTTAGACCGGCACAGCATGAAACTTGTCCATCAAACGCGCATTCGTTTTACGCGATATTTACTTTGATGGTCAAGCAAGGCAACGCCGTATACGGTAAAACTGTTGTTTCCAGGAAACGCTTGAAAAAGCCCTGTTCCGGGCCAAAATGATAAATAGAAACTCGGTTGGATAGTTATGGCGCAGCAGCATCAATTTGAGCGGGAAATAGTAGAGAAAGAGATCCGTACCGGGCCTCCCTCCATGTACCGCGTCGTGCTTTTAAACGACGATTTCACCCCGATGGAATTTGTGGTTGCCGTTCTGCAAACTTTTTTTTCCATGCAGCGCGAACAAGCAACCGTAGTCATGCTCAAAGTCCATACTGAAGGACGAGGCATTTGTGGTGTGTTCCCCAAGGACATTGCCGCAACAAAAGTGGCGCAGGTAACCGAGCACGCCCGCCAACATCAGCACCCGCTCCAATGCATCATGGAGGTAAACGAATGATCGCCCAGGAACTAGAAGTCAGCCTGCACATGGCTTTCATGGAGGCGAGACAAAAGCGCCACGAGTACATCACCGTGGAACACCTCCTGCTCGCCTTGCTTGATAACCCGTCAGCGGCGGAGGTCCTGCGGGCCTGCGGCGCCAACATGGATGAACTGCGTCATCAGTTGTCCGACTTTGTCACCGAACACACGCCGGTCGTTTCTGGCACGGGTGAGGTAGAGACACAGCCGACGATTGGATTCCAGCGCGTCATTCAGCGTGCGATTTTGCACGTCCAGTCTTCGGGCAAGAAGGAAGTCACCGGTGCCAACGTGCTGGTTGCGATCTTTGGCGAAAAAGACAGTCACGCTGTGTACTTCCTGCATCAGCAAGGGGTAACGCGTCTGGACGTGGTCAACTTTATCAGCCACGGCATCAGCAAGAGCGCGCCCAACGCCTCTACCCCGCCGCGTTCGGATCAAGGCTCGGAAGAGCATGACCCCGAAGTCAGCCCGGGTGGCGCACTGGAAAACTTTACCCAGAACCTGAATCAACAGGCCCTGGCTGGCAAAATCGACCCGTTGATCGGGCGCGATTCCGAGCTGGAGCGTGTGGTGCAGATTCTGTGCCGTCGCCGCAAGAACAACCCGCTGCTGGTGGGTGAGGCTGGCGTGGGCAAGACTGCCATTGCAGAAGGCCTGGCGCGCCGCATCGTGGAAGGCGAAGTGCCAGACATTCTTGCCGATGCCACCGTGTATGCGCTCGACATGGGTGCCTTGTTGGCTGGCACCAAATATCGTGGTGACTTTGAGCAACGCCTGAAAGCGGTGATCAAACAACTGACCGAAGAGCGCAACGCCATTCTGTTTATTGACGAGATTCATACCCTCGTTGGTGCCGGTGCGGCCTCGGGCGGCACGCTGGATGCATCCAACTTGCTCAAGCCAGCGCTGTCCAACGGCACGCTCAAGTGCATTGGTGCGACTACTTACACGGAATACCGTGGCATCTTCGAAAAAGACAACGCGCTGTCGCGTCGCTTCCAGAAGATCGACGTGGTTGAGCCGACTGTTGAGCAAACCGTTGAGATTCTCAAAGGCTTGAAAGACAAGTTCGAGAAGCATCACGGCGTGAAGTACACGGCAACTGCTTTGAGCACGGCAGCAGAACTGGCCGCCAAGTACATCAATGATCGTCATTTGCCCGACAAGGCCATTGACGTGATTGATGAGGCAGGTGCGGCGCAGAAGATTCTGCCCAAGTCCAAGCAGAAGAAAACCATTGGCAAGAACGAGATCGAAGAGATCGTCGCCAAGATCGCGCGCATTCCACCCAAGAGTGTCTCGAACGATGACAAGAGCACACTCAAGACGCTGGATCGTGATCTGAAGAGTGTGGTGTTCGGGCAAGAACAAGCCATTGATGCGCTGTCTTCGGCAATCAAGATGGCACGGGCTGGCTTGGGTAATCCGCAAAAGCCGATTGGCGCGTTCCTGTTCTCTGGTCCGACCGGTGTCGGCAAAACCGAAGTGGCACGACAACTGGCATATACGCTGGGTGTTGAGCTGATCCGCTTTGATATGTCCGAGTACATGGAACGTCATGCGGTCAGCCGTTTAATCGGTGCGCCTCCGGGTTATGTGGGCTTTGAGCAAGGCGGTTTGTTGACGGAACAGGTCACCAAGCATCCGTATTCGGTGTTGCTGCTCGATGAAATCGAAAAAGCACATCCGGATATCTTCAATGTACTGCTGCAAGTGATGGACCACGGCACGCTGACTGATAACAACGGACGCAAGGCGGACTTCCGCAACGTGATCGTGATCATGACGACCAACGCCGGTGCCGAGTCGATGAACAAGGCCATTCTGGGCTTTACCGCCAAGAAGGAAGCGGGCGACGAGATGCAGGAAATCAAACGCCTGTTCTCGCCAGAGTTCCGCAACCGGCTGGACGCTACGATCTCGTTTGCACCGTTGACTCACGAAATCATCCTGCAGGTAGTCGACAAGTTCCTGATGCAACTGGAACTGCAACTGCAAGAGAAGAAGGTGGACGCGCACTTCACACCAGCACTCAAAGAGATGCTGGCCGAGAAGGGTTTCGATCCGCTCATGGGCGCCCGACCGATGGCCCGTCTGATTCAGGACACCATCCGCAAGGCGCTGGCCGACGAGTTATTGTTTGGTCGTCTGGCTCATGGCGGTGAAGTCACCATTGATCTGGATGATGACGACAAGGTGGTGTTGAATCTGCCGGAAAGCGAAACCGTTCCAGCCTGATTGGCCTGAGTTGTCGTAACAAAAAGCCCCAAGCAATTTTCATTGCCTGGGGCTTTTTATTTGGCTGCGCTTTACCTGAAACCACCTCTGCGCGGCCCAGGCTCACTCAAACTGGCTGTAAACCCGGTTACCACCTGCGGCTTTTGCTTCGCGCAATGCGGCCTCGGCTCTTTCCAGTAACGCGGGAATGGTTTCTGTTACCCGTTTGACGGTGGCGCCAGCGCTAAAGCTGATGGGTACTGTCGCGCCGGTGTGCCCTGGCAATAACGTGCGCCCGAAGCGCACGCGCAACGCATCAATCAAACCAAGCACATCGCTCTGTTCGACATCTGGCAGCACCACCAGAAACGATCCACCCTGGATGCGCCCGATGCCATCGCTCACACGCAAACGCTGCCGCAGCAAAGCACACAACGCCCGCAATAGCTGGTCGCCCGCCTGATGACCCAAGGCTTGGTTAACGCGTTGCAGACCATCAATATCCAGCATCACCACGCCCAATGGCTGGCGACTGCGTTTGCAGCGGGCGGCCTCAACCTCTAGCAATTGCATGATCGCCTGTCGCCCCAACATGCCAGTCAGCGCATCGCGAGTATGTTGCTCGCGCAGCAAGCGAAAGCGCGCGGCGCGGGTCTGGATGGCGGCGACCAGAAAGTCCGGCTCGATGGGTTTGACCAGAAAATCGTCAGCACCACGCCGCATTGCCTCCAGCCGCTTGGACTGCGCATGTTCTGAAGACAAGAACACGATCGGCACACTCATATAGGCCGGTTGCTGGCGTAGCACACTGGCAATTTCCAGACCGCTCCAGCCCAGCATGTACAGATCAAGCACGATCAGCTCAGGGTTGAGCTGGGCAATTTTCTCGAACATCTGCACCGGCCCGTTGGCCATCTGCACCACCATTCCCGCCTCCCGCAGGATCTCGGCGTAATACTCGGCAACGTCGGGCTCATCATCCACGATCAGGATGCGATAGGCCGGATGCTTGCGCTGTTGCTCCAGCCGGTTGAATAACTCGGCTAATTCATCAGGGTGAACCGGCTTGTGGATAAACGCTTGCGCCCCAAATCGGGCCGCAATCAAGCGGGTGGCGATATCCGACTGCGTAGACAAACACACCAATCGCTGCGGCGCACGTACGCCGTTAGGCAAAAAGTCGGTCAACGTTACAAATGGCGCGGACTGGCTATCCAGGTCCAACAGCAGCAGATCAACCCGCTGCTCCGGCAAGGTCGAGCGCAAAATAACCTGCGCGCCCGGCATCTGCAGCGCCAGCTCGATTTGCAGCAGTTCGCTGGTCGCCAGATCGTTGCTGACGATTACCACCTGTTCGGGTTTGGCTTCAACCGTGGGCAGCGCATCGGCCAGTTGTTCCAGCCCCGACGCCAGGAAGTGTGTAACGGCCTGGGCCAGGGCATCCATACCGTGGCGTAGCCGTGTCGCAGTTTGCGAGCGCGTCTGCGGGGTGTGGCTCTGGTATTCCAGATAAAGCCGTTCCAGCGACAAAGCGGCTGCGCGCACGCCGGTGGCCATCCACTCAGCGCCAGTTTCGTGCAATTGTTCAATCCGGGCGCGTAGTTGCGCGTGGTCGGCGGCATCCAGGCCGTGTTCCAGATATTGCTCAACCTGCCCTTTCAGGGCGTCGAGCGTGGATTGCAACCCGGTTTTAATGTCGGCGGGCGAGCCGCGCAGGCGGCCTTCTGGTCTGGTCATAGCATCCCTTCACTGCATGCGTCGCGAGGTGGTGAAGCCGCTCCGCCACACGTTTGGTGGCTGAGATCAAACCGGATTACAACACCTGTCTGATATGGCGCTGGTCGCATCCCCAATGGATAAAGGCAATGGCCCTGCCCTCGCGTGGCAAGACCGTCGCTACGACTCTTTTTTTACTTCAACTCCTGCCGTAATGGATATCTGCTCCAGTCAGGGGCGTCCGGCAGGCATGCGGCAATGAATCAGCAGAAAGCACAAAGGCCGCGGCTCATCCCCTGCCGCGTTGCCTTTGTGCTGCTTTTTGTGACGCCAGCCCTGATCAAGCTGATCAGGCGTGCTGCTGCACTATCACCGCTTGCGCTGGCATTGGTGAGGCAAAACCCGCTTCGCCAAAGCTTTCGCGGATGGTTTTGTTGGTGTCGAAATACACCTGCCAGTAATTGTCGTTGTGGCAATACGGACGCACCGCCAGCACTGGCCCCACCAGGTTGAATTCGAGAATCTCGACATCCACCGCGGGCTCTGCCAGCACATTGGGAATCGCAGCGATCTTTTCCTTGAGCAAGGCAATAGCGGAACGATGGTCAGTAGAGCCGGCCAGTTGCGCTTTCAACTCCACCCGCCGATACGGGTTGGCAGTGAAGTTCTGGATAACATCACCAAAAATCTTGTTGTTACCAATCAGGGTCAGCACGTTGTCGGGCGTATTGATACCGGTAACAAACAGGCCGATTTCCTTGATCGTACCCACTGTGCCCGCGACGCTGACAAAGTCCCCGACCTTGAACGGACGCAACACGATGATGAACGCACCTGCGGCAAAGTTGGCCAGCAAACCCGACCAGGCTAGACCAATTGCGACACCGCCTGCCGCAATCAATGCTGCAAAGGTGGTGGTCTGTACGCCGAAATAACCAAGGATGCCAATTACCAGCAATACATTCAGCGTTACCGTGATCACCGAGCCAATATAACGTAATACTGTTGCGTCGAGTTTTTGCCGCACCAGCGATTTTTCTACCATTCGCACTGCAACACCAATCAGCCAACGCCCGAGCACCCAGAAAATAATTGCCGCGATGATCTTGATTCCGAACTCAGTCAGAATGCCGATCGCCAAATCGCGGTAGTGCACGACGTCAGCAGAACTCAAATCCATAGTTGAATCTCCGATTTCCAAAGCCAGTGTTGTTAAATAAATTGAACCTCAATCAGCCTGGCACAAAATCGGAAAAATTCATCTGTCATCCACGGGGATGGCTCAGTTTATGCAGTGCCTGCAAGCGTGCGGTGGCGACATGGGTGTAGATCTGCGTGGTTGCGATGTCCGAATGCCCCAACAACACCTGCACCATGCGCAGATCCGCGCCATGGTTAAGCAAATGAGTGGCAAAGGCGTGGCGCATCACGTGCGGCGAAAGACGCGAAGCGTCAATCCCGGCTTGCGCGGCATAGCCCTTGATAATGAACCATGCCCCTTGGCGAGTGAGTGGTTCGCCGCGCTGGTTTACAAAGATCAGCCCCTGGCTTTTACCAGCTAGCAACAGTGGCCGCGCCTTGCTGATGTATTGCTCCAGCCAGTGCCGCGCTTCTTCTCCCAAAGGCACCAATCGCTGCTTGCCGCCCTTCCCGCCCACGACCTGCAGATATCCCTCGGTGAGATGCAGCATGGCGCGATCCAGGCCAATGAGTTCGGAGACGCGCAGGCCGGTGGCGTACATGACTTCCAGCATCGCCCTGTCCCGCACACCGGCGTCGGTTTGCACGTCTGGCGCGGCCAGCAAGCTTTCTACCTGCGCCTCAGAAAGTTCTTTGGGCAATGGCCGTACGCGTTTGGGTGTCACCAAAGTCAGCGTTGGGTCATGCTGAATTTGCGCATTATTGAGCCAGTGCTGGTAAAACTTGCGCAAGCTGGCCA
This sequence comes from Silvimonas soli, assembly GCF_030035605.1. Taxonomy (NCBI): domain Bacteria; kingdom Pseudomonadati; phylum Pseudomonadota; class Betaproteobacteria; order Neisseriales; family Chitinibacteraceae; genus Silvimonas; species Silvimonas soli. The sequence continues at coordinate 1,319,908 of NZ_CP106736.1, forward strand.
TACGCCGCGCCATCGTTGCCGCTTTCACCTCGCGCGCCTGAGCAGCCAGAAAAGCTTGAACGTCATCGCGTTGCGCGACTTGCATGGTTTTATGCTGTTCTTGCAGCCACACCGCCCAGATCACCAAATCGCGGCGATAGCTTTCTGCCGTGTTCTGCGCCAGACCATCGGCTAGCCAGATGTTATCGATGAACTGGTCTATCCATTGTTGATGCTGCGGGTTTGCGGCCAATGCCATGCGTTTACAGCCTGCTCAGATTTGAAAACAGATCCTGACTTTCGTGCGCCAGCAACCAGCGTTTGATCGGCACCCAATCCCGGCCATTACGATGGGCATTAAAACCGCCAACGCCGGTAGTGGCCACGACCCGATGACACGGAATCAGAATCGGCAAAGGGTTTTGCCCGCATGCGCCACCGACCGCGCGCGGTACCGAGCCAATACGGCGAGCAATTTCTGAATAAGTGGTGACGTCGCCACAAGCGATTTCAGATATCTGCTGCCATACCGCGAGTTGATGCACTGAACCCTCAAGTTGGGTTGGCAAATCAAAACGAAAATCTGGCTCAGCAAAATAGGCCGCAATCTGTCGGGCGGTTTCGCGCAAGATGGCACTGGAAAGCGGCCGCAACGGTTCAGTCTCTGGCAGAAAATCCACTTTGACCAACACCTCAGCCGGGGCTATCAGCCCCACTTTGCCAACTGGCGTAATGATGACGGACTGGTATTCGGGATATGCGGTTACAGTGGCCGCGTCGTGCTCAGCCATGGCGACTTCCTCTGGTGCAAAGAGACATCCTAACCAGGATTGGCAAACCCAAGACGAAAAAAAACGCGAAGCACGTGGGCTTCGCGTTTTCAGAAAATCGGCACAAATTATTGTGCAGCGGTTTCCTTGATCTTGCGTGCTGGCAGCTTTTCCTTGATACGTGCGGACTTGCCCGAACGATCGCGGAGGTAGTACAGCTTGGCGCGACGCACATCACCACGGCGCTTCACTTCAACGGAAGCAACCAACGGCGAGTAAGTCTGGAAAGAACGCTCAACACCAGTACCGGCGGAAATCTTGCGCACGATGAACGCGCTGTTCAGGCCGCGATTGCGCTTGGCAATCACAACGCCTTCAAACGCTTGCAGACGTTCACGGTTGCCTTCCTTAACCTTCACTTGCACCACGACGGTATCGCCAGGTGCAAATTCCGGCAGGGTTTTACCCAGACGGGCGATTTCTTCTTGTTCGAGCTTTTGAATCAGGTTCATGACCTTACTCCTTTACGAAACTTGTTCCTTCTTCCCCACGAGGGAGAGAGCCGACATTTGCCGTGTGCTCCGCCTTGAATTCGGCCAGAAGACGAGTTTCTTCTTTTGAAAGCTGACGACCTTGCAACAGATCCGGACGACGCAACCAGGTGCGGCCCAGCGACTGCTTCAAACGCCAGCGACGTATGTTGGCATGATTTCCCGAAAGCAGAACTTCCGGAACCGCCATACCGCGGTAATCTTCGGGACGGGTGTAATGCGGGCAATCCAGCAACCCATCCACAAACGAATCTTCGACAGCACTCGCCGCCGTATTCAACACGCCGGGCAAGTGTCTTGCCAGCGCATCCATCAGCACCATGGCGGGCAATTCCCCGCCAGACAAGACATAGTCACCGACCGAAATTTCCAGATCAACCTGGCGTTGCAACACGCGCTCGTCGACCCCTTCATAACGGCCACACAAAAGAATCAGACCGGGCTCATTCACCAGCTCCAGCACTTTTGCATGGGTTAACGGTGCACCTTGCGGTGACAGATAAACCACTTTCGGCGTAATGCCGAACTGCGCTTGCCGAGCCTTGGCCGACGCGATGGCGTCTTCCAGCGGTTGCGGCAACATCACCATGCCTGGACCACCGCCATAAGGGCGGTCGTCTACCCGGCGATAGTTATCATGCGTGAAATCACGTGGATTCCACCCTGCAAAATCGATAATGCCCTGGTCAACCGCGCGCTGGGTAATCCCGTAACGCGTGATCGCTTCGAACATTTCGGGAAACAGCGTAATGGCGTCGAAACGCATTTTGACCACTGCTTCCGGTACTACAGCCTCAGTAGTCAAGGCCCCAGTCCACCGTGATGATCCTTGCTGCCAGATCGACCTTGAGCACCACATGCCCGACAAAGGGCAGCAGGCGCTCGACATCGCCGTCTTTGGCTACGATCACATCATTGGCACCGGTCTCGAATAACTTCTCGACCACACCAAGGTGTTCACCCTGAACGTTGACTACTGCCAGGCCGACCAGGTCAGCCCAGTAATATTCATCAGCGCCAGCTTGCGGCATCAGGCTACGCGGCACCGCGACCTGGCAGCCTTTGAGGGCAAATGCCTTGTCACGATCATCCACACCGGCCAGCGTCACAGACAGCTTTTTCGGCTGTACTGCGGCTTCTACCAGTGTGTAGGCGCGCCATTGACCGTCTCGCCCGATCCACCATGTTTTGTAGTCGAGCAAGCTGTCGGGATGTTCGGTATCCGCAACGACATTAATGCCGCCACGAATGCCAAAAGCCCCGCTGATATAACCCATTGAGACCAGATCTTCTGGAACGGTCGCAACAGATTGGGTTTGCGGGGCTGTCGGTTTATTGCTAGCCACGATCAACTGCTTATGCAGCAGCTGGCTTGTAGCCCTTCAGCAGGCGAGCAACGGTGTCGCTCACTTGCGCGCCAACGCCAACCCAGTGGTTCACGCGATCAAGCGCGAAACGAACTGGTTCCTGGCCTTCGCCGGCGGACGGGTCATAGAAACCCACGCGCTCGATGAAGCGGCCATCGCGGCGATTGCGCGAATCAGTAACAACAACATTGTAGAACGGACGGTTTTTGGCGCCGCCGCGGGACAGACGAATCACAACCATGATTGATACCCAGTAGAAATCGGTTTACGCGAAACCAGCGATTGTATGTGAAAAGCGCAAAGCAATACAAGTGTTTAGCTCGAAAGCCTGCGCCCGGACCAACGATTTACATCCCCGGCAGCATGCCTTTCATGCCGCGCATCATCTTCATCATGCCGCCTTTGGAGAACTGCTTCATCATTTTTTGCGTCTCTTCAAATTGCTTCAAAAGACGGTTTACTTCTTGCACGCTCACGCCTGCACCCGCCGCAATACGGCGTTTGCGGCTGGCTTTGATCAATTCCGGCTTGCGTCTTTCCAGTGGGGTCATCGAATTGATAATGCCCTCGATGCGCGCTACGGATTTGTCGGTCACCTGGCTATTTGCCATCTGGCTGACCTGGCCTGGCAATTTGTCCAGCAAAGCACCCATGCCACCCATTTTTTTCATCTGGCCGATCTGCGATTTGAAATCTTCCAGGTCAAAACCCTTGCCGGATTTGACCTTTTTCATCATCTGCAGCGCTTCAGCTTCGTTGACGTTTTTCTGCACGTCTTCGATCAGCGACAGCACATCGCCCATGCCCAGCACGCGGCTGGCCATACGATCCGGGTAGAACGGTTCCAGACCGGTTAGCTTTTCACCGACACCGATAAACTTGATCGGTTTACCGGTAACCTGGCGCACCGACAACGCCGCACCGCCGCGCGAATCGCCATCGAGCTTGGTCAGAATCACACCCGTCAACGGCAGCGTTTCATTAAACGCACGGGCCGTGTTGACCGCATCCTGGCCCTGCATGGCGTCGACTACGAACAGCGTTTCGACCGGATTCACCGAGGCGTGCAGTTCTTTGATCTCGGCCATCATGGCTTCATCAATCGCCAGACGGCCCGCCGTATCGACGATCAGTACATCGTGAAAATGCTTCTTGGCGTAATCGTGTGCAGCAAGGGCAATGTCGACCGGTTTTTGCGCCACATCAGACGGAAACCACTCCACCTCGATTTGTGCCGCCAGCGTTTTCAACTGCTCAATCGCCGCCGGGCGATACACGTCGGTGGACACCAGCAAGACTTTTTTCTTGTGTTCTTCTTTCAGCCGTTTGGCCAGCTTGCCAGAGGTGGTCGTTTTACCCGCGCCTTGCAAGCCCGCCATCAACACCACAGCGGGCGGCACCGCAGCCAGATTGAGCGCATCGTTCTGCGCGCCCATCAGCTTGGTCAGTTCTTCATACACTACGCCAATGAATGCCTGACCCGGCGTCAGGCTGCCAATGACGTCCTGCCCCAGCCCGCGCTCTTTCACATCGGCGATAAATTGCTTAACCACCGACAAGGCCACATCGGCTTCTAGCAGCGCCATGCGCACTTCGCGCAGGGCATCCTGGATATTGGTTTCAGTCAGGCGGGACTGACCGCGCAGGGTTTTAACAACCCCGCTCAGGCGGTTGGAGAGGTTATCCAGCATAAATTCTTTCCTTGCAGGCTCGACGGCCAAGCCGGCTCTGTTAGACTAATCAATCCCCCGATTCTAACTGATTTGATATCCGTGTCCTGGCTCGCGTTGATCGCTTTGTTCATTTATCTGGCTCTTGGGTGGCATTTTTGCCGCACCCGGCTAGCTGGTCGCGGCACCATTCACCCGGGCATCGAACACGCACTCTTGCTCTTGGCACTGGCAGTTCATGGCCTGGCGTTGTGGCCCTCACTGGCCGCGCCACCGTTGCATTTCGGCGCATCAGAGGCACTGTCGATTGTGGCCTGGCTGGCTTTGATCACCTATCTGGTCGGTCATCTGGCCTTCCCGCTGGAAGGTTTGCAGCCGCCCGTTATGGGCATGACCGTGTTATTACTGGGCGCAAGTCTGCTGCTACCTCCGGGTCACGTTTTGACCTACACCCAGAACGGCATTTCCCGCCTGCACTTTATGGCCGCGATGCTGGCGTACGGCTTGTTTACCAACGCCACTGGCGTCGCCATCTTGATGCGGCTGGCAGATAAACGGCTGCATCACGCCTCGGCCAATTTGCTGGTCCAGAAGTTGCCGCCGCTACTGGCGCTGGAAAAACTGCTCTTTGCCTGCATTACCACCGGCTTCTTGTTGCTGACTATTGCACTGATTACCGGTGTGACTTTCAGCGAAGAAATCTTTGGCAAAGCGCTGGAGTTCAATCACAAGATTGTGTTGTCGGTAGCCGCGTGGGTGGTTTATGGACTGTTGCTGGTGGGTCGTAAATTACGTGGGTGGCGTGGTCGTGTTGCCACACTGTGGGCAACCACCGGCTTCTGCTTGCTGATTCTGGGCTATATCGGCAGCCGCTTTGTACTGGATGTCTTGCTGCACCGCCCAGGCTAAAGCCCAGGTTATTGAATTAAAGCGAGCCTGGCGCTGCTATAATCCACGCCATTGCCACTCCGGAATGCCGCTTTGGACGACATCCCCATAGGTGGACTGATCGCTGCCCTGATCATCTGCCTTTTCAGTTCCGCTTTTTTTTCCGCCTCGGAAACCGCCATGATGGCGGTCAATCGTTTCCGCCTCAAAGCCCGTGCCCAGCAAGGCCATCAAGGCGCCATCCTCACACGCAAGCTGCTTGATCACACTGACCGTTTGCTGGGTGTGATTCTGTTGGGCAATACGCTGATCAATACAGCCACAGCGACCTTGGCCACGCTGATTACCACGCGCTTGTTCGCTGGCACGCATTACGCGCTCGGCATTGCCACGCTGCTGGTTGCCTTTGCCATTCTGGTTTTCTCAGAAGCCACCCCCAAGGTAATCGCCGCAACGCATCCGGAAAAAACCGCTGTTCTGGCGAGTTTCCCGCTTACCTTGTTGTTGAAGGTGTTTTACCCGGCAGTCTGGTTCATCAACCTGTTTGTGCACGCGCTGCTGCGCTTGTTTCAGTTGTCCGGCAAGAAGCAGGACCACACCAGCTTGAGCCCGGAGGAATTGCGTTTATTGGTGCTCGAATCTGGCCGCTTCATGGAAAAGAAGCATCACACCATTCTGGTGAATCTGTTTGAACTGGCCAACATTACCGTCGATGACGTAATGACTCCGCGCCATCAGATTGAGGCGCTTGATCTGGAAGCGCCGCACGAAGAACTGAGCCATCAACTCTATACTTGCCATCACACTCGCTTGCCGGTGTATGAAGGCAATGCGGACAATATGGTCGGCATATTGCACACACGCAAAGCCCTGTCATTGCACGAAGATGAAGTCACCGGGGACACCCTGCGCGCGCTGATCCGCCCGCCGTATTTCATTCCTTCCGGCACACCACTATTTACCCAGTTGCAGAATTTTCAGGAAAACCGGCGGCGCATTGGGCTGGTGGTCGACGAGTATGGCGAGTTGCGTGGGCTAGTGACCCTGGAAGACATCCTCGAACAGATCATTGGCGAATTCACCACTAACGCGCCCGGCACCGGCTCGCGTCTGGAAAAACAATCCGACGGTAGTTATTTGCTGGATGGCTCCATGAGCCTGCGTGAACTCAATCGTAAGCTCAAACGCAATTTTCCACTGGATGGCCCCAAAACGCTCAACGGACTGGTGCTGGAATACTTTGAAGACATTCCGGATGCGGGCACTTGTCTGACCATTGCCGGCGAGCGCCTGGAAATAATGCAAACCCAGGATCGCAGCATCAAGATGATCCGCCTTTATCCGCAGCCTGAACCCCGCTAGCCAATACGCATAAATGTGCCAAAAGCGCGACACCGTTCAGCGCCGCGCGCCGGTAGCTTGCTATGACTCGCAGAATACGCACAATTCGGTGTGGCCTTTGTTAGACTGAGCTATTAGACCAATTCTTAAAATGCTCGGGCAGATAACGCGGTATCCCTTGCATGGTTCTGCCGCAGCCGTACCGTTATGCGCTTTGTGGTGATTCGGGATTCAAAAGATTCGCGGATTAACCGGGTTGTCCCCATGGACCAGAGCACATGCCGGCTTGATTGAATCTGCTCGAAACTGAATACGACGCCTATGTCCACAACTTCAGCCCCTATTTCCGGCTTGGCACGCCTGCTGGTTCAGCACGGGCGCTTGGCCGAATCCGATATCGAAGCCATTCACCAGACGCCAGGTGAAGGCAAAAACTCGTTCATCGAGCAGCTCATCCAGAGCAAAAAGATGACGGGCAAAGAAATTGCCGAGTTCAGCTCGCAGGCCTTTGGTTATCCATTGCTGGATCTGGACCAGATTGACGACAGTTATATTCCACAAGGGGTGCTTGATCCGAAACTGATGCAAGCGCAGCGGTTGGTGCCGCTATTCAAGCGCGGCACGCGGCTGTTTATCGGCATTTCTGACATCACCAACATGCAGGCGCTGGAAGAAGTGCGCTTTCAGACCGGCCAGCAAATCGAACCCATCGTGGTCGAAGATGCCAAGTTGCTGGCCTTGCTGTTCAAGCTGATTGAGGCCTCGGGCGCTTCCATCAAAGACCTGCAAGTCAATGACGCCGAACTTGAATTAAGCGGCGGTGAAGAAGAGAACAAGCCAGAAGTCGCATCGGTCGATGTTGACGATGCGCCGGTGGTGAAATATATCCAGAAAATCCTGCTGGATGCGATCAAGGCCGAGGCTTCGGATATTCACTTCGAGCCTTACGAAAAGTTCTACCGCATCCGCTATCGCCAGGACGGCATTTTGCGTGAGGTAGCGCAGCCGCCACTGGCCATCAAAGAAAAAATCGCTTCGCGGATCAAGGTGATCTCCAAGCTGGATATCTCGGAAAAACGCGTGCCGCAAGATGGCCGGATGAAACTGGTGCTATCGCGCACCCGTGCCATTGATTTCCGGGTCTCCACGCTGCCGACTTTGCACGGCGAAAAGATTTGTATCCGGATTCTGGACCCGTCATCAGCCACGCTCGGCATCGACGCGCTCGGCTACGACCCGGATCAGAAAGAATATCTGATGCGTGCAATCAACCGGCCTTACGGCATGGTGCTGGTGACCGGCCCAACGGGCTCCGGCAAAACGGTGTCGTTGTACACCTGTTTGAATATTCTGAATGTGCCGGGCACCAACATTTCGACGGCGGAAGACCCGGCCGAAATCAACTTGCCCGGCGTGAATCAGGTGAACGTCAATGAAAAAGCCGGGCTGACGTTCTCCGTCGCGCTCAAGGCCTTCTTGCGGCAAGATCCGGACGTGATCATGGTCGGCGAAATCCGTGACCTGGAAACCGCCGACATTGCGATCAAGGCGGCGCAGACGGGTCACATGGTGTTCTCTACCCTGCACACCAACGACGCGCCGAGCACGCTCACCCGTTTGTTGAATATGGGTGTCGCACCATTTAACGTCGCCTCGTCGGTCATTTTGATCACGGCGCAGCGTTTGGGCCGGCGTTTGTGTTCGCAATGCAAGGTACCAATGGACATCCCGCACGAGGCATTGCTGGATGCCGGTTTTACTGAAGCCGACCTGGATGGCAGCTGGACACCTTATCGCCCGGTGGGCTGTGATCACTGTAAAGGTACCGGCTATAAGGGCCGGGTGGGCATTTATCAGGTCATGCCGATTTCTGACGAAATGAACCGTATCATCATGAAAAACGGCACCGCCATCGATATTGCCGATCAGGCCAGACGCGAAGGTGTGCGCGATTTGCGTTTGTCCGGGCTGATCAAGGTCAAGCTGGGAGTGACTTCGCTAGAAGAAGTCATGGCAATTACCAATGAATAATCATTGCACTGCAAACTCATCAAACGGGCATACAACCGCCCCAAGCAGGAAAGGGAACCAGTAAATGGCGACAACAACAGCCAGGCCAGCCAAGCAGACGCTGAAGGTCAAGGAATATACCTACAGTTGGGAAGGCAAGGATCGCAACGGCAAGATCGTCAAAGGCGAAAGCCGGGCCAGCGGCGAAGCCGTGATCAAAACCCATTTGCGGCGGCAAGGTATCAACGTTATCCGGGTGAAGCGTCAGCGCGTCAGCGGCGGCAAACGCATTACCGACGAAGATATCACCATGTTTACCCGGCAGCTTTCCACCATGCTCAAGTCGGGCGTGCCGTTGTTGCTGTCGTTCGATATTGTGGCCAAGGGTCATAGCAACCCATCGGTGACCAAGCTGCTGATGGAAATCAAATCGGATATCGAGAGCGGGTTTTCCATGACCCAGGCTTTCCGCAAGCACCCGAAATATTTCGATGCACTGTATTGCAACTTGATCCAGGCCGGTGAGCAAGCCGGTATTCTGGATACGCTGCTGGCGCGTCTGGCAACTTACAAAGAAAAGATGCTGGGCGTTAAAAAGAAGATCAAGTCGGCCATGTTTTACCCGACTGCAGTGATTGTGGCAGCGTTTGTCATCACCGCCGTCATCATGATCTTCGTGATTCCAGCCTTTAAAGATTTGTTCTCCAGCTTCGGCGCCGATTTGCCAGGCCCAACGCTGCTGGTGATGGCCATCTCCGACTACTTTGTGCATTACTGGTGGTTAATCTTTGGCGGCATTTTTGGCGGTTTCTATTTCTTCATGAAAGCATGGCGACGTTCCGAGGCCATGCAGATCGTAATGGATCGCTGGTTGCTCAAGCTGCCGGTGCTGGGCGACATCATGAAGAACTCGATTCTGGCCCGCTGGAGCCGGACGTTGTCCACCATGTTTGCTGCGGGTGTGCCGCTGGTTGAGTCGCTCGAATCTGTGGGTGGCGCCGCCGGCAATCATCTGTACAAGATTGCCACTCGCAAAATCCAGACCGAAGTTTCCACCGGGACCAGTCTGACCACGGCGATGCAGAACGTAAATGTGTTTCCCAACATGGTTTTGCAAATGACTTCGATTGGCGAAGAGTCCGGCTCGCTGGACGCCATGCTCAGCAAGGTCGCCGACTACTACGAAGAAGAAGTGGATAATGCGGTAGAAGCCTTGTCCAGCCTGATGGAACCTATCATCATGGTGGTCTTGGGCACCTTGATTGGCGGTTTGGTGATCGCCATGTATCTGCCAATTTTCAAAATGGGTCAGGCGGTCGGTTAATGCAGGAATTTGCTTGGTTGTTCACACAAAACCCGCTGCTTTTCAGCGGGTTTTGTTTAGTTCTAGGCCTTTTGGTCGGCAGTTTTCTCAACGTGGTGATTCATCGACTGCCACGCATGATCGAAGCCCAATTTCGCCAGGAATGCGCCGTCATTGATCTTCCGGTGAATGCGCCATTACCCGCGCCACCTAGCCGTTACAATCTGGTGGTGCCCCGTTCGGCTTGCCCATCGTGTGGACATCAGATTAGCGCGCTGGAGAACATCCCTCTGCTTAGCTGGCTGGCCTTGCGCGGCAAATGCAAGGGCTGTGGAGCCCCAATCAGCATCCGCTATCCGGCCGTGGAGCTACTGACAGGCCTGCTAACAGCCTGGGTCGGGGCGCATTACGGTTTTTCAGGTGAGGCACTGGCAGCCATTGTGCTGACTTGGGCCCTGATTGCGCTGTTCTTTATTGACGCAGACACGTATTTGTTGCCTGACTCCATTACGCTCCCGCTACTATGGATCGGTCTGCTATTCAATATCGATCATGGCTTTGTCTCGCTGCAATCTGCCGTGATCGGCGCAGCTGCCGGTTATCTGGCGCTGTGGTGTGTGTTCTGGTTATTCAAACTGGCCACCGGCAAGGAAGGGATGGGCTACGGCGACTTTAAACTGCTCGCTGCGCTGGGCGCCTGGTTTGGCTGGCAAAGCCTGCCCATCATCGTCTTGCTGTCTTCAGTTGCTGGCGCGGTATTGGGTATCATCATGACCGTGGCGGCCAAACGCGGCTTTGGCAAACCCATGCCATTCGGCCCCTATCTGGCGGTCGCCGGTTTCGCCACCTTGTTGTGGGGACCTCAGCTGCAAAGCCTGCTCTTTGGTGGCTTGTAAAACTCCAGAAAAAACGAGGCGGGATATGCTGGTAATCGGTCTGACTGGCGGAGCAGGCAGCGGCAAATCAACGGTGGCAGATCTGTTTGCCGAGCATGGTGCCGGCATTGTCGATACGGATGTGATTGCCCATCAGCTATCCCGCCCGCCGTCAGCCGCACTGGATGAAATCCGCACCGTTTTTGGCGATGAGTTCATTGCGCAAGATGGCAGCATGGATCGTCCGCGCATGCGGGAGCTGGTCTTGTCGGATGTATCGGCGCGGGGGCGACTTGAGGCCGTTTTTCATCCCAGAATTTTGCAATTGGCTAAAGAACAGCTGCAAACGCTCACCGCAACGCACCATTACGCCTTGGTTGTAGTGCCCTTGCTGTTCGAGTCTGGGCGCTTTTTGCCTTTAGTCTCCCGTACTGTCACTGTGGATTGCACGGTTGAGCGTCAGCGGACTCGCCTTGCCCAGCGCGCGGGCTTGACCACGCAAGCTATCGACCAATTGCTGGCTGCGCAATTTTCCAGAGAGCAAAGGCTGGCTCTGGCCGATGAGGTCATCCGCAATGACGGCAGCCGCGAAGAGCTTGCCGACCAGGTTGCTACGCTTCACCGGACCTTTATAAAGCTGACAAAATCGGCATAATCCCCGCGCTACACCCATTTTTCGCGTATTGTTACAAGACACGAATTGAATTAAGCCCAATTCCTGTGAAATTGACACATGCAAACTTACAGACGGGTTTTCAAACGTCTACGGTTGCTGCAGAATTGTGTATCTTTGCCCTCCCCCAACAGCCCGGCACACCGTGATTAGCTACGAATTTCCCATCAACGAGCGGATCCGCACGCTGCTGCGTCTAGAAGACATCTACGACCGAACCACCACGCTGGCCGCTCGGGAGCATTCACTCGACCATCACACAGCGTTGATCGGCTTGTTTGAGATTATGGAAGTAGCGAGTCGGGCGGATCTCAAATCCGACTTGTTGCAAGAACTGGAACGCCAGCGTCAATCCCTGTCAGCGTTGCGCCATAACCCGCATATCTCGGAAGAAGCGCTGGAGCGCGTGCTCTCGGATATCGAAGACACGCATGGCCAGTTACTGCAAATGACCGGCAAGGTCGGCCAGTATTTGCGTGAGAACGAGTGGCTAATGGCTATCAAACAGCGCCTGGCGATTCCTGGTGGTGCCTGTGAGTTTGATCTGCCGTCGTACCACTACTGGCGCCAACTGGCACCTGAGCGGCGCCAGGCAGACCTGGAGCGCTGGTTGTCGCCACTGATGCCGATTCGTAACGGCATCCAGATTGTGCTGCGCCTGTTACGCGATTCGGCCAAGGTGTCGCATTTTACCGCGCGCCAGGGGGCTTTCCAGCAAATGTCGGGTGGCAAGACGATCCAGATGCTGCGCGTCACTCTTCCGACTGATTTGCCGGTCGTGCCGGAGCTATCGGCCAATCGCTACGCCATCAACGTTCGCTTCATTCAGCCATCAACCTCAGGCGAGCGCACCAAACTGGTCGAGGCCGATATTGAATTCGCGCTGGGTTACTGCAATCTGTAATTCACACGTTCGCCACACAATCGCGAAAGATCTGAAACACTCATGACGCAATCCACCTCCCGCTTTGTCACCTGCCCTTGCTGCAAAAAGCAAAGCGCGTACTCGCCCGAAAATCCGTTCCGGCCGTTCTGTTCCGAGCGTTGCCGCTTGATTGACCTTGGGCAATGGGCATCGGAAAGCTATCGCGTGCCAGTCGAATCTGATGACCTGGACGAACAGACACCGCCCCGACTGTCATAGTTTCGTCGCAGTCCCGTCACTGTTTCTTCAATAAATCGTCATTGCGTGGTCATGCGCTCCGCTTAATTTCTCTCCATACCTACAGGAGGGAAATGATGCTCCAGACTCAGAACGCCGCACCCACAAAACAGAAACGTCGCCTGTCGGTTACGCTGGCGAATCACGAAGGCGCGGTCCGCGCCGCGCAAGCATTGCGCTACCGGATTTTTGCCGAAGAAATGGGCGCTCGCATCCACGCTCGTGAAGCCGGTCTGGACCAGGATCTGTTCGATCCATATTGCGACCACTTGCTGGTGCAAGATGACGACACCGGCGAAGTCGTCGGCACTTACCGTATTCTGCCGCCACATCAAGCCCGCAAGCTGGGCAGCTATTACTCCGACACCGAATTCGATTTGACCCGACTGGGCCATATCCGCTCGCAGATTGTAGAGATCGGCCGCTCCTGCGTGCACCCGGATTACCGCACCGGCGCCACCATTACCCTGCTGTGGCATGGTCTGGCCAGCTACATGCGTGAGCGCAATTACCGCTACCTGGTCGGCTGTGCCAGCGTCTCGTTGGCGGATGGCGGCCATACCGCGGCCAGTATCTATCGCAAGCTGGCAGACACCGCCATGGGCCCGGTGGAATGGCGTGTTTTCCCACGCTGCCCATTGCCCTTGCCCGCCCTCAACCAGAAGCTGGATGTCGAGATTCCGGCCCTGATCAAAGGCTATCTGCGCGCTGGTGCACAGTTGTGCGGCACGCCTGCCTGGGACCCGGACTTCAACACTGCCGATCTGTTCTTGCTGCTGTCCATGCACCAGGTTGACCAGCGTTACGCCAAGCACTTCATGCGCTAGTTGGTTATTAGTCGCCCATGCGAGACAGTCTGCAATAAGACCATTTCGGCATCCGCGGCAAGCGACTAAACTTGGTTCTCATTTATCAAATTGAAACAGATGGGGCGTGTTCTTTCCTCAGAATATCGAGAGGAGTGCTACCCCACTGTCTTGATCGCCATGCCGCTTCTACGCACCGCGCTGCGAGTCAGCCGACTTTCCCGATTAGGCCTACACCTGCTGCGCGGTCTTGCAGCAGGTGCTTGGCGTTTTCCCGGCCTTACGCAGGAACAGCGCATTGTCTATATCCAGCGCTGGTCCGAAAAACTGGCGCAGATTCTGGGCATTACTGTGCGGGTGCAGGGGATTGCACCGGGGCTCTATCCGCCTAATCACCTGCTGCTGGCCAATCATATTTCCTGGCTGGATATCTTTATCCTGAATGCGGTCACCGTTTCGCGTTTCGTTGCCAAGTCGGAAATCCGCAGCTGGCCCCTGATTGGGCGGTTGTGCCATCACACCGGCACGCTGTTTATCGAACGTGAAAAAAAGCGTGATGCTGCCCGCGTGAACAACGCCATGATTGAGGCTCTGCAATCAGAACATTGTGTCGCCGTATTTCCGGAAGGCACTACTTCTGATGGGTCGCGTATTCTGCCTTTTCGCTCATCGCTGATGCAGGCGGCGCTCGAAAGCCATGCCACCATCCAGCCGGTTTACCTGCGCTACACCGATGCTGATGGCAATTACAACCCGACCCCGGCCTACGTGGACGACATGTCGATTGGCAAATCGCTGTGGCAGATTCTGGGAGCCCGTGGCTTGCATGCCGAAATCACCTTCCTGGCACCGTTTCCAGCCGATCATGCCGACCGGCGCCATCTGACGCAGTTTGTGGAGGCGCGCATCATCGCCGCCCATCGCGCACTCAATGAAGGCAATGGTGACTGCGAGGCGCTGTTTGCGCCTTGCACCGTCGCTGCATCGGCCAGTCCGGCTACGCCGCGACAGCAAGACCCTGAAGATATGGAAGAAACGCTCTGCCACGCGAGCCGTATCGCCGTTTAGCTGGCGGGCTCATGGCCTCACCCGACGGCTGATGTGGTCATTCCTGAGTGATGCTTTGATAGCTTTGCAACGCCGGTTGCTGCACTACCACACCCGTATCGAGGTTGATCGCGGTGAGTTGCCCGCCCCAGATGCACCCAGTATCCGTCGCCCAGACCGACTCCGACTGCAGTAGACCCAAGGCGGACCAGTGTCCGCACAATACCCGTGGCACGCTCTTGCGGCCAGCCACAGCAAACCAGGGCTGCAATCCGGCGGGCGCCTGGTCCAGTTCACCTTTGTACTTCAACTGCAAATTCAGACTCTGGTCGACAAAACGCATGCGGGTAAACGCGTTTACAGTAAATCGTAAACGGTCTGCTTTACTTTTGGCCTCGCTCCAGTGTGTGGGCTGATTGCCATACATTTCAGTCAGAAAGTCCCGCCACTGCTCGCCGCGCAAGACCGCCTCGACCGCTGCAGCCGCTTCGAGCGCCTTCTCTTTGTTCCAGCCGGGCCAGACGCCTGCGTGCACTACCACCCCGTCGCCCAGATCAATCATCAACGGTTGGTAGCGCAACCAGTCGCAAAAGGCCGCGCACTGCGGATGCTCCAGAATGGCATCCAGCGTATCGCCCGTTTTGCGTTTGGAAACGCCTGCAGCCACGGCCAGCAAATGCAGATCATGATTCCCAAGCACGGTCTGAACCGCCGCGCCTTGGCCCATCACCCAACGTAATACTTCCAGCGAACGCGGGCCGCGATTCACCAGGTCACCGACCAGCCACAGGTGATCGTTTGCCGGGTCAAAATCCAGTTGTTTCAATAACAAGACCAGTTCGTCAAAGCAGCCTTGAACATCTCCAATTACGTAACGCGACATCCTGATCCTTTGCGAGAAATACCGCTTCCAGCCAGCCGACCCGAGCGTCTCAGGTGCATTTTGCTCTGGCGAAATATTCCTGAAAGTATACCCGCAAGCCCCCGGCAACGCTGCATGGCAACATAAAACGCCGCCGCACGGCCCGACGTGTGACGGAATAAATCTTTGCCCGACGTCTTTTGCCGTAATTGTGATAAAGGCGTCCATTGCTTATGCGAATTTCAGAAAAGTCTCATAGATCGTAATTTGCCAGACCGTTAACTTGTCGGTTCTCTACCAGTACCGGATTTAGCTGCTTGCCGATAGCGCACTCCGGATTCATGCACTGGGAGCAAATGGGGACGCAAAATGAGAATCGGGTATTTGTTGGAAGAAAACCGCGATGGGCTGGACCAAAAACGCCAGGCCCTGATGCAAACCTGGAGTTGTCAGGCTATTTTCATTGACCAGAGTAGCCATTCGCGCCGGCAACTCTCGATGGCGCTGGCCAGCATGGTCAGCCACGACACCCTGGTGATCCAGAACATGGATGGCGCGGGACTGGGCGCTTATCAATTGCTGTGTTTGCTGGAACAACTGGATCGCCGTGGTTCGGCGCTGGAGATCACCTCGCTGGGTCTGAGCTCCAATACGCCGGACGGTCAGCGCATTCTGCTGAGCCTGCTGATTCAGCAACTGCGCTCAGAGCGCCCTGCCCGCAGCAAGCCATTGGGCAAACAACGTGGGCGCCGCCCCAAGCTCAATGCCACGGCCGTGCGCACACTGGCT